>DVOW01000025.1 GCA_018713335.1 Candidatus Merdivicinus intestinigallinarum
AGGACGATTCATACTACCGGAAGTTTTGCTATTCTTTGAAATGCTCATAATATCTTCTGTAGCTTCGCTATTTAATAAAGCCTTTTCCTTTTGTACTGCTTCGTCTATAGTTTCTCCTAAAGTATTAACAATAGAGGTTACAACGCCTTCAATTGCGCTTCGGATAGCTAAAAAAACGCCTTCTTCTATATAAATGGAATTATCATCGTCACCGTATACAATAATAGCACTGTTTGCATGTTGACCTTGCACAGATATTTTTCGTGGTTCTCCATATAGTGTTTTTAAAATGATTTCAAGGGCTTCCGATATTCTTTGCCCTTTAATAAAATCAGAATACATTTGCTGAGCAGCATCAATAGACGAATTGTCATCTATTGAAAGTCCTAAAAAATAACTTGTTGAAACTTCTAATGCTTTAGAAATTTTGGATATAGTTTCAAACTTTGGATTTCTTAAACCGTTTTCATATTGCCCTATCATAGATCCTGATACACCGATTAGTTTTCCTAATTGTGCTTGTGTCAATTTTTTGGCTTTTCTGGCTTCTTGTATTTTATTACCAACAGACATATTTATCACTTCCTTTCAAAAGTATTCTACCGCATTTAGCGGAAAAATTCAAGCAAAAGATAAAGAAAAATCCTTGACATTAGCAAAGGCTTATGATATACTTGTGATAAATCAAGCATTTGCTAATTTAGCGGGGGGTGAAAATATGAGAATTGACCGAATCAAACTGATTTCCGAAATGGCACGGCGAGATTTGACAGTTTTAAAACTGGCTGAATTATCCGGTGTATCCAGAATGACAATCACATCTGTACGCACTGGAAAGACTTGCAGCGAAAGCACAGCAAAAAAGCTGGCGGCAGGGCTGGGTGTGGACCCGTCCGAACTGATTGCAAAGGAAGGTGAATAATGTGGCGCGTATGCGGACGATTTACGAGGCTTTCGAGTATTTGAAGGCACAGGACCCGGAAACAGCCATGACCCGCTATTATCTGCGGCAGCTGGTTATAAACGGGACGATTCCGGCGGTAATGGCTGGCAGGAAATATCTGCTGAACCTGGACAAACTGGAAGAATACCTCTCCAATCCCCCGGAACGGGAACAGGCCCCTAGCGGGTACGGGACCATTCGGAAGGTACCGGAAAGGGGCTGACAGCGATTGACCTTTGAAGAATTTTGCAGCCACTTACAGGGAATAGAAGGCAAAGGCAAGCAAAGAACCGCCCTTTGCCCCGCCCATGGGGACAAGCATCAGAGCCTTTCCGTGTCGGAGGGAGAGGACGGAAGAATTTTAGTCAAGTGCCACTATGGATGCAGTACCAAGGATATTGTTTCCGCTATGGGGCTAACCTTGCAGGATCTTTTCCCGACGCCGGAAAAGAAGCCGGCGAAAAAGCCGGAACGAAAGATTGTGGCAACGTATAATTACACTGACATAGACGGGAATTTCCTCAACCAGAAAACCCGCTGGCAGACCCCAGACGGCAAGACCTTTACATGGAGCCATAAAGAAGGGGGCCAATGGAGGAAAGGCCATAAGGGGCTGCCTGTTCTCTATAATCTCCCCGCGACAAAGCGGGATTTTCTGTACATCGTCGAAGGAGAAAAGGATGTGGAAACCTTAAAGGCTCAAAATTTCCCCGCCGTAAGCGGCGCGCACGGGGCCGGAAAAGGGAAATGGCTTCCCCAGTACACCGAAGCCCTAAAGGGCAAAGAAGTGGCAATCATCCAGGACAATGACGAAAACGGCAAGGCTTTTGCGCTGGAAACTGCCCAGGCATTGACCGGGAAAGCCAAGTCGGTGAAGCTGCTGGATTTGTCCCGCGTCTGGCCTGAGATTCCGGAAAAAGGCGATGTTTCGGATATGCTGGAAGCAATGGGGCAGATAGAAGGGCTGCGGGCACTGCTGAAGCTGACGAATGACACGCCGGAATTTATACCGGATGTTTTTGGACGGGCAGAATACACCCAACAACCGCCAGAAAAAAGGCTGGAATCCATTTCCGCCGCCGAGCTTCAAAAAATGCCGCTTCCGCCTGTCCAGTTCATTATAAACGGCCTTCTTCCTGTTGGGCTGGGGCTTCTGGTATCTCCGCCAAAGTACGGGAAAAGCTGGATGGTGCTGGATATGGGTTTATCTGTCACGACCGGCGCGCATTTTTTAGGACGCTCTACCAATCCCGGCGGCTGCTTGTATCTGGCCTTAGAGGACAGCTTGAACCGCTTGAAAGACCGGATGGAAAAGGTTTTAAAGGGTGCGGCGGCTCCCGTAGGATTTGAATATGCTGTCAAATGCCTTGACCTGTCCCACGGGCTCCTGGAACAGCTTGACAACTATTTGCAGGAAAAACCGGATACTCGCCTGATTATCATTGACACTTTGCAGAAGATCAGAGGGGCAGGCGGGAGAGAAAACGCCTATAACGCCGATTACCGGGAAATGGGGCTTCTAAAAGCCTTTGCAGACCAGCATAAAATCTGCATCCTGCTTGTGCACCATCTTCGCAAAATGGCGGACGACGGAGATCCATTCAACCGAATTTCCGGCACTGCCGCGATTTTTGGCGCGGCGGATGTTGCAATGGTTCTTTCCCGTGAAAAGCGGGAGGATACCCAGACCAAACTTTCCTACCAGGGCCGGGATATTGAGGGCGGCGATCAGATTCTGGAATTTGACAAGGAAGCATTCCGGTGGAAACTGCTGGGGGATGAAAGCTGGCTGGCGGAAGAACGGGCGCGGGCAGCCTATCAAAATAACCCCATCGTGCAGACCATCAAGAAGCTGCTGAAACAGCATCCGGAAGGATGGAGTGGAACTTCTTCGGAATTGCTGGACGCTGGAAAGGTGCTGATTTCCGTCTATCTTGCGAACAGTCCCCGTGACCTCACCAGCAAACTGGCTCCGCTGGACAAGCCGTTGTTTGATTATGACAAGATTGTCCATACAAGAGGAAGCCGAGGAACCGGCGGTGGAAAGCATCGGTTTTACTATGCGTTAACGGATAAATATGAACAAACTGTATTTCCTCCTATTATAGGAATTTACCGTTTATACCGTTTATAATCGTTCATACCGTTGGTAACCGTTCATACCGTTCACATCGTTTATAACCGTTTACACCGTTTATATAATAAACGGAGTGAACGGTGGCAAACGGTTGAAACGGTGTTTTATACATAGGAAAATTAAAAGGAATGAAGCGAATGAAAAAAGTCAAACTGACGAATCTGCACTGGGAACCGGTATATATTGTACCACGCCAAGACGGGTTGCCGCGGCGCGGTTGGTATCTTGCCGACGATATTGGGTGTGGATTTGACCTTTATCGCGGCGGATGTGAGTACATAGCCTATGAAGATATAGGCACCTTGTACGATGTATTTGTGCTTGATGCCTTTAAACTTAAAGCCCTAAAGGAGGAAATCGCAATGGAAGAACTGAAAAAACAGATCATTGACATGGTGAACGGCCTGGACAATGAACGGTGGACGAATCTGATTTACTATTATGTGAAGCACCTGACCGCCCACGCGAAAGGAGGTGAGAAGCAGGAATGAAGCGTGAACATGAAGGAAAAAAGATCTGTCCGCTGCTGTCCTTGGTAGCATCCAGCCAACTGGATTCTCCGGCCTATTGCATTGGTGAGCAGTGCGCCTGGTACTGTACGGGGTATTCTGGAAATAGCGGGCAGTGCGCTATGAGGATGATAAGCGAATCTATTTACAGCATCGACAGACAAGGTCTGCAAATTTATCACGACTAAAGAAAGGAAGTATAGACTATGTTCTACATCAAAGACAATCACGACAATTTTATCGGGTTTACCGGCGAAGTTTACGCCCAGTGCCCGGAATGCGGGAAACTGCACCTGATTGATGATATTGTAGAGATCATCCAGGAAAGCCCGGATTTCAGCTTTTACGGTACACGTATCTACTGCGAAGAATGCAGTGAAGCCTACCGGAAAGTTTTCGACTGAAAAGAAAAGGCATCCGACTGCGGCAACAGTTCGGACGCCAACCTCAAAACACACTTTTAGTCTACCACGAAAGGACGGAAAAAGCAAGGTGGAATATTTAGACCCCCTTTTTCGCAAAGAACTGCGAAAAGCATACATAGAAGGAAAAACGGGAAAGCCCTGTTCAATCTATCCCCAACTGGCAGAACAGGCCAGTCCGGAAGAAATCAAGCGGGCCGCCGATGCGTTACCTATAGGCCCTAATCTTAGTCGATTGGTGAAAAAGTCAGCAAATGCATTGTGTTGGGCTTATATGAAGGTGTGGCAGATTGGAAGGAGGCATAAGTGGTGAATCAATACTCTAATATTTACAAGCTGGCTGCCTTTATCGGTACTCTACCTGATAAACAGAAGCTGGAAAAACAATTGATGGAATACATAGCAAACTCCCCCAAAATAAGCGAACAGCCCCGCAAAACGGCATAAAAACAGCACTTATCTTCCCCGTTATCCCAATGATAGCGGGGATTTTTCACATTTAATCCCAAGATTTCCAAGCCCCTAATAGGAATGGTGTTTTTCCGGATCCGGGTCGTTCTCATAGCTTTCCACCATACGCTCGCAGAAAGCGTCGTCCGCTTCCTCATCGGCAGTGATTCCCTGGACATAGGCCAGAACATAGCCCATTTTATAATCCGGCACGCTGTCCAGCAGGGCGATCACCTTTTCACGGTTACTCATTCGGCTCACCTCCTGTATCGTCGTGTTTCATGGCCTCTTCTATGGCGCGGTTAATAAAGCCGTTCAAAGATTCTCCACAGGATTCAGCATAGGCTCTGATTACGTCCTTCTGCCCCTTTTTTACCTGTAATGCGATTCGATCATAGGCTTTTGCGGCATATTTATTGCTGGCCCTTGTTTGTGCTTTGGCCATTTAGAACACCTCCTGTCAAAAGGGCTTATTCTTCCAGTATGGCTATATTATATCACAATATCTATAAGTGTACAAGTATAATAATCAATAAATATACGTGTGCATGATTGTTGATATTGCTAATTGATATACGTGTGCAAGTATTATATAATAAAGACAGTCAAGGGAGAGAGGCCAGAACGAAAGGATGTGGCCGACAATGAAGTTCAGGGAATGGCAGAAACTCACGAGAGATCAAAAGAAACGGGCTTTTGAAGATCACAAAGCCAAAAATAAAAAGAAAGCGGCTACCTGCGCCAACAAGTAACCGCCGATAGGAATAAAGCCAAGATTCAAGCCTCTCCCTTGACCCCTATTATACCACATCAGACAGAAAAAGAAAAGGGGTAATTTTATGAGCACTATGGAAATGAAAAAGAAAATCGAGGAACTCAAGAGCCTGCAAGCTCTGATTGAAGAGGCCGAAGCAGAGGCCGAGGCTATCCGGGACGAGATCAAAGCCACGCTGGGCGACCAAGAGGAAATGCGGGTGGACTGCTATAAAGTGACCTGGAAGCGGGTAAAATCCCATCGGCTGGACAGCAAGAGCCTCAAGGCAGAACTGCCGGAAATCGCCGCCCGCTATACCGTTGAGAGCGAAACCAGACGGTTTATTGTGGCATAATTCATTAGGCATGCAGCAGCCCAGGGGGTATAAGCGGGAAAAAATCACCCTATGCCGGAAAACCGCACGGCTAGTTTTCCTTGCAGGAAATTCTAAATAAAAATTTTGGCAGTTATGATTCCTCGCCTTTTGCGGCGGGGAATTTTTATGCCTCAAAATATGGGAACCACAGCGCATATTTTACTATATGTATTTTTATGATATAATATAACTAAATCATTGATCTCTATATCTTCGTACTAGGGAAAACTTGTGTTTTTACAACGTAAACAAAGAGCGAACAGAGAGAATTACAATAGTTTGGGGGCTGTCTACAATGACCAATGAAGAACTGGCGCGCGCAATCAAGGCGGGAAATACTGTCCTTTATAACGATTTGTGGAAGCAGGTGGAGCCGTTTGTTATAAAGTACGCCCGCTGCTTCTATACGGCGCATGAAAGTGCTTGTATCAGTCATGGGGTAACGGATGACGATTTGACGCAAAGCGGCTTTCTGGCGGTTGTGGGGGCGGTAAAGGACTATAAGCCCGAAACTGGCTACCGCTTTACAACCTTCCTCAAATTCCACTTGAAACAGCAATTTTATGCCGCATTGCACGGCGGCAGGCGCAGAAAAACGGAAGATATGCTGAACTGCTGCGACAGTCTGGACAAACCAGTAGGAAAAAATGAGGACGGGAACCTGTTAGACTGCATTCTTGACCCGGACAGCCAGTTCCTTTATGAGGATATAGACAGCCATATTCTGAAAGAAGAATTGCGGGAAGAAATGGAAGGCTGCCTAAACTCCATTAAGCCAGCCCGCGCGGAGGTTTTGCGCCTGATATTCTATGATGGAACCACCTTGCAGGAAGCCGGAAAGCGAACAGGCCGGACAAAGGAGCGAATCCGGCAGATCAGGAACTTGGGGCTGAAAGACCTGACAGAACCTGAACTGCTTTCCCGCTTGCAGCAGTATCGGGAGGATCTGGACACATAAGCCAGCCCATAAAACAAAAGCAGCCGTTTGCATTTTCGGCTGTTTTTCAGTTATTTTCAGTAAATTTTAAAGGCAATAAGACACAAATAAGACACAAAAACCGGCTTTTTCAGCCATGAGAAAAAAGAAAGAACCCCGCAAACGCCTTGTTTACGGGGTTTATTTGGAGCTGAAGATCGGACTTGAACCGACGACCTGCTGATTACGAATCAGCTGCTCTACCGACTGAGCCACTTCAGCATACGGGAAGAGAGCTTCTTCCCGATTTTCAGAACAAACCAATTATATCACATTTTAAGGCCTTTGTAAAGGGCTATTCCGCATATTTCTTCGCAAGACCCAGCAGCATCTGCGGGATCAGCTCCAAATGCTCCGCCACCACATACTCGAACCGGCCGTGGCCGTTGTGGGTGCCGGTAAAGAGGTTGGGACAGGGCAGGCCCATGTAGGAAAGCCGTGCGCCGTCGGTGCCGCCCCGGACCGGCAGGATTTTCGGCTCGATGCCAAGCTCCGCCATCACCGCTTTGGCGTTGTCAATCAGGTGGATATGGGGAAGGATCTGCTCCTCCATATTGTAGTAAGAATCCGTCAAGACCAGTTCCACCGTGCCTTCCCCGTATTTGCGGTTCAGATACTGGGCGGCGTCTTTGAAATTCTCCTTTTTCTTTTCAAAGAGTTCCCGATTGTGGTCCCGAATAATATACTCGCACTCCGTCTGTTCCACATTGCCGGTGATGCTGTCCAGATGGTGGAACCCTTCCCGTCCTTCGGTAAAGGCCGGGTTCTCAAAAGCCGGGAGCATGGCTTCAAATTCCATGGCCAGCAGGATGGAGTTGACCATCTGCCCCTTGGCGGAACCAGGGTGGATGCTCCGGCCGCGGAACACTGCCCGGGCGTCGCAAGCGTTGAAGTTCTCATATTCCAGCTCGCCCACAGCGCCGCCGTCCACGGTATAGGCAAACTGCGCCCCAAAGCCGGGGACGTCAAAACGGTCGGCCCCTTCGCCGATTTCCTCGTCCGGGGTGAAGCCGATGCAGATCTTCCCATGGGGGATCTCCGGATGGGCCGTCAGATACTCCACAAAGCCCATGATCCCGGCCACGCCGGCCTTGTCGTCGCCTCCAAGAAGGGTGGAGCCGTCGGTGGAAACAATGGTTTTCCCCACATATTCCAGCAAACTGGGGAATTTTTTCGGGGACAGGACCAGGTTTTCCACAGGGTCCAGTACAATATCCCCGCCGTCATAGTTTTCTGTGATCTTCGGGTGCACATCCTTGCCGGAAACGGCGCAGGAGGTGTCCAGGTGGGCGATAAAGCCCAGGGCCGGGCAGTTTTCCTTGCCGGGAGTGGCCGGGATGGAGGCGTAAACATAGCCGAACTCATCCTGCCGGGCGTCGGCAAGACCCAGGGCCTCCAGCTCCTCTTTCACCATTTTCCCCAGGACCAGCTGGCCGGGGGTGCTGGGATGGGCCCCGGAATGGGGGTCGGACTCGGTATCTACCGCCGCATAGCGGAGAAATTTCTGCAAAACGGTTTCGCTCATAATGATCCTTCCTTTCTGCCCTTATTGTACCACAAATCTTTCCCAAACGGAAGGTTTCTTTGGGAAAAACCTGGCGGTGCGGCCCCAAGTTATGGTATGATAGAGGAAAAGCCCAGTGAAAGGAGCATTTTATGGATTTTTCGGAAAAGAAGTTTATCATATGGGATTTGGACGGCACCCTCACCGACCCGGCCGACGGCATCACCCGTTCGGTGCAGGCGGCGCTCAGGTATTTCGGGTTGTCCGCCTCCCGGGAGGAGCTTTTGGACTTTATCGGCCCGCCTTTGGCCGATTCCTTTGCCGGGAAATTCGGCTTCTCCCAAAAACAGTGTGAGGAAGCCATCCGGCACTACCGGGAATATTTTTCCAAAACCGGGATGTTTGAGAACCGGGTGTATCCCGGCATCCCGGAGCTGCTCCGGCAGATTCAGGCCGCCGGGAAACAGAACTTCCTGGCCAGCTCCAAGCCGGAGGTTTTCTGCCGGAAAATTTTGGACCATTTTTCCATCCTGGAGCCATTTTCCCAAATTGCCGGCAGCGATTTGGAGGGGAAACGGGCGGAGAAACACGCGGTCCTCCAATACCTGCTGGAGCAAAGCGGCATCGACCCGGAAAAGGCTGTGATGATCGGCGACCGGAAATTCGACGTGCTGGGCGCGGCGGAGTTTTCCATGCCATGTATCGGCGTTTTGTGGGGCTACGGCAGCCGGGAGGAGCTGGAAACAGCCGGCGCCGCGGCCGCTGTGTCCACGCCGGAGGAACTTTCCCGGCTGCTGTTGGGGGAAAGCAGGGGTTAAGGTTCCAAATTTAGGTAAGGACTTAAATTGCGGTGGGAATTCCGGTCGGAAACCTTCCTGGCCGGGACTCCCGCCCAGGTGGTGCCGGGTTCGCTGATGGAACGGACCACTACGGCCCCCGCCCCAATGGCCACGTCGTCTGCAATGGTGACCGGGCCGATAATCTTCGCGCCGCTGCCGATGAACACGTTGTCCCCGATGGCGGCCGCCTGGGCGCTGCCGTTAGTTGCGCCGATGCAGACCCCTTCGTGGATGCGGCAGTTTTTTCCCACCCGGGCGGTGTGGTTCACGGTGACGCTGCCGGGATGGGCGATGGAAAGCCCCGGCCCGAAAACGTCCCGGGGAATGGTGAAGCCGCCGCATTTGAGCCCCAGATTGTGGGCCCGGAAGCGGTAGTATAACGCCGGGATCTGCCAAGCGCCGCCTCGGGCGGAATAATACTCCCATTTCCGCAGGGCAATGGTAAATTTCCAAATTTCATCTCCAAACAGCTGCGGGCGCTTTTTCCCGGCGATCCGCAAAGCCAATCGATCCTGCTCCAAATAATGGCGCAGTTCCTTTTTATCCCGTATCATGAGGGGATTCCTGCCTTTCTTTTGTCCTTGTCTCAATGAGCACGGAATTGCAATCCAATGATACAGTGTCGCACCTTCGGCTTTTTGTTGCACATTTCGGAAAAATCTTCCTTTCGACAAATTACGAAATGTATAATACACAAAAAATCAACAGAAATTCCCCTGGATTTTTCTGGGAAACCATGCTACAATGAAGAAAACTGAAACGTTTTACAGGAGGAAATCCCATGCAGAAGCTAGTTTACCAAACCCCGCCCAAGGAGTGGATGGAGGGCCTGCCCATCGGCAACGGGCGGCTGGCCGCCATGGTCTGGGGCGATGACAAAGACCGGCTGACCTTGAATCACGAATGGCTGTGGACCGGCCGCAACAAGGGCCGGAAGGTGCGGCAGTCGGCGGAAGGGCTGCCCCTGGTCCGGGAAGCTATCCGGAACGGGGAGCATTTTACAGCCACGGCCCTGGCCAACAGCTTTTTTGGAGGCAAAGGCGGCATTTCCGGCATCCCGGGACAGGTGGACGATTACCAGCCCGCCGGGGAGCTTACTTTCCAGCTAACCGGGGAAAGCGGCTTTGTGAGCCGGGAGCTGGACATCCGCACCGGACTTGCAAAGGTGTGGCGCAAAAGCGGGGAGGCCCTGGTGAAGGGCGAGTTTTTTGCCGACTGCACGGGCCAGTGCCTGTCCGCCCGGTGGGAAAGCGAAACGCCCTTTTCCGGAGAACTTTCCATCAGCCGAGAGGCCGAGGAGGGCACGGCGGTTTCCATTACCGCAAAGGAAAACCTGCTCCGGCTGGATGGGAGCATTTCCGGCGGCATCCGGTTCGCGGCCCAGGCCAAGGTCTGCACCGACGGGGCTGTGACGGTGCAAGGGGAGAAACTTTCCGTACAAAACGCAAAATATATCCAAATAGTCATCAATATGGCCACTTCCCGGGAGGATCTGGAACGGGAGCTGGCCGCTTACGATTTGGACGCCGCCCAGTATGAGCAGGCAAAGGCCCGGCACATTGCCCGGTTTTCGGACGTCATGGGCCGGCTGGACTTTGCCCTGGAGGAAGACGAAGGCCTTTCCTCTTTACCTACGGATGAGCGCATCCGCCGGGTCAAAGAGGGGCAGAAGGACAACGGGATTTCGGAATTGTATTTTGATTACGGCCGGTACCTGCTGGTGTCCTCCTCCATCTGCGGGGAGCTGCCCGCCAATTTGCAGGGCAAATGGAACGACAGCCTGACCCCGGCTTGGAACAGCGACTACCATTTTGACATCAACCTTCAGATGAATTACTGGATGGCCGAGCCTGCCGGGATGCCGGAGTGCGCCAAGGCTTTGATCCGGTATGTCCGGAGTTTCTTAGAATCTGGCCGGGAAGCGGCGAAAAAACTCTATGGATGCCGCGGAATCTTTTTACCTATTCAGACGGACGCCTGGGGGATCTCCACTCCGGAATCCTACGGCTGGGCGGCCTGGATTGGCGCGGCCCCCTGGATCGCCCGGCACCTTTGGGACCATTACCGGTATTCCGGCGATTTGGAATACCTGAAAAACGAAGCTTACGAGTTTTTCACCGCTGTGGCGGAATTTTACGAGGATTACCTGCAAAAAGATGAAAAAGGCGTTTATCAGATCCTTCCCAGCCAGTCCCCGGAAAACGCCACTTCGGAAATCGGCTGTTTCCCGGTGCTCATTGACCAGTCCTCCGCTATGGACGTCCAGCTGTGCTGCGACGCCCTGACCTATGCCATCCGTTCCGCGGAGATTTTAGGCGTGGATGGGGAAAAGGCGGCCCGCTGGAAAGAACTGCGGGACAACCTGCCGCCCTTTGCCATCGGTTCCGATGATCGGCTCATGGAATGGCAGAAGGAATACACTGAGCGTGAACCGGGCCACCGGCATTTGTCCCACCTGTACGGCATGTACCCCTCCGACCTGTTCACCCCGGACACCCGGCCGGAACAGTACGCGGCAGGAATCCGTTCTTTGCAGCACCGCCTGTCCCACGGCGGCGGCCACACCGGCTGGAGCCGGGCCTGGGTATCCTGCCTGTCGGCCAGATTGGGGAACAAGGAGGAATTTTACCAGCATTACACGGCCCTGATCAAGGATTTCGCCACGGTGAGCCTTTTGGACCTGCACCCGCCCCGCATTTTCCAGATTGACGGCAACCTGGGGGCGGTGGCCGCCGGACTTGAGGCGGTTGTGAGCTTCTACGACGATACCGCCCACCTGCTGCGGGGCATCCCGGCGGAATGGGGGACCGGCCACTTAAACGGCGTGAAAATCCCCGGCGGGCACACGGTGAATGTTTCCTGGAAGGACGGCAAGCTGGAAAGCCTGTCTGTCGCCATGGGCTTTGAACCCAAGGCAAACCTGGAATGGGAAGGGAAGGCCTTCCTTGCGGAGGGGGACCCCGGCCAGCTGATCCAGTTTGAAGTGTAAAGATCAGTGAAAAAGGGCGGATGTTTGCTTGCATCCGCCCGTTCAATTTTTGTAGGGGCCGCCGTTGGCCGCCTGCTATTTTAAGAGAATGCCGCCCCATGTTTTTTGAATAGGCCGTTCTATTTGGATTTTTTCCCGCCTGAATGCCGGAAAATTTTCTGCAAGAGGGCGGAAAGGATAGGCGCGGCGGCCAGATACCCCGCCACTGCCAGCAATTGCTCCCCGTTTAAGGGTACGGTGCGGAAAATCAGCCGGACCGGCGGGAAAAAGACGGCGGCCAGGGCAATGGATGCGGAAATCAGCACGGCGAAAATCAGCTTCACATTGCGGAAGGGATTGATGCCGAAGATGGTCTTTTCTTCGCTGCGGCATTCAAACACATGGATGAGCTGGGCGAACACCAGGGCCAGAAACGCCCCGGTCCGGGCCAGAGCCACGTCGCCGGTCTGGTAAAAATGAAGGAATACTGCCAGGGTGGTGAGGCCAATCAGGGCCCCCCGGAACAAAATGGTGGTGAGGAGCCCTCCGGCGAAGATCCCGTCGGAGGCCCGCCGTGGCGGCCGCTTCATCACATCCTTTTCCGCCGGGTCCAGCCCCAAAGCGATGGCGGGCAGGCCGTCGGTCACCAGGTTGATGAGCAGGATATGGATGGGCAGGAGCACCACCGGCAGGCCCATGAGGATGCCCAAAAACATGGTCAGCACCTCGCCGATGTTGCAGGACAGCAAATACCGGATGAACTTGCGGATATTCTGGTAAATCACCCGGCCCTCCTTCACCGCCGAAACCAGGGTGGCGAAGTTGTCGTCCATTAAAATCAGGTCGGAGGCCTCCTTGGTCACATCCGTGCCGGAAATGCCCATGGACACTCCAATGTCCGCCTCCTTCACGGCAGGCGCGTCGTTGACCCCGTCCCCGGTCATGGCGGTGATATGGCCCCGCCGCCGGAAGGCCCGGACAATTTTCAGCTTGTCGCTGGGGCTGACCCGGGCAAAGACGGTGGTTTCCTCAATGACGCCGCTTAACTGCTCCTCCGTCATGGCCGAAAGCTCTTCTCCGGCCAGAACCCGGTCGCCTTCGTGCCAGATGCCCAATTCCCGGGCGATGGCGCAGGCGGTGAGTTTGTGGTCGCCGGTAATCATGACCGTTTTGACGCCCGCCTTCCGGCTTAAGGAAACGGCTTCCTTGGCTTCTTTTCGGGGCGGGTCCATCATCCCCGCCAGGCCCGAAAAAATCAGGCCCCGTTCCCTGGCCAGGGATTCCGCCAGGATGGGGGCGCCGGAGGGCAACGCTTTCCAGGCAAAGCCCAGCACCCGCAGGGCCTTCCCGGCCATCCGTTGGTTTTCCGCATCGATCCGCCTGCGGAACGCGCCGGTTAAGGGGACGGTCCCATCCTCTGTCTGAACGGCGGCGCACCGGTCCAGGAGCACGTCGTAGCCGCCTTTGACCAGCAAAAGCTTTCCGCCGTCTTTCCCTTCCACCACCACCGACATCTGCTTGCTCTGGCTGTCAAAGGGGATTTCCAGGACCCGCCGGTATTCCCCGGCAAGGCTTTTGACGGTAAGGGAGGCTTTTGCCCCGGCAACCAGCAGGGCAATTTCCGTGGGATCGCCGACCGGCACAAACTCCCCCTCGCTCCGGCTTTTGGGGGAGGCTTCCAAAGAGGCGTTATTGCAGAGCACCCCGATTTCCAGCAGCCGCCTGGCCGGGGAAAACCGGACAGGGTCGGCAAAACGGCCCTCCTCCGTCTTGAAATCCCCGGATTTCTGGTACCCGGTGCCGCTGACAGTCAATCGCTCGCCGCCGCACCAGATTTCCTGGACCGTCATTTTGTTTTCGGTGAGGGTCCCGGTTTTGTCCGAACAGATGACGTCGGTGCAGCCTAATGTTTCTACGGCGTGGAGCCGCCGGATTAAGGAACGCTGCTTCACCATCCGGCCCACAGCTAATGCCAGAGAAATGGTGACAATGGCGGGCAGTCCCTCCGGCACCGCCGCCACCGCCAGGCTCACCCCGGTCAGCAGCATATCCAAAAGGGGTTCCCCCCGCAGGATCCCCGCCCCGGCCACAATGGCGCAGATAATCAGACAGCCGATGGCGATATATTTCCCCAGCTGGTCCAGCTTTTTCTGAAGGGGGGTCTGTTCCTCCTCAATTTCGCCGATCATCCCGGCGATTTTGCCCATCTGGGTGCCCATGCCGGTGGCAATGACCCGGCCGACGCCCCGCCCGGCGGTGAGGATGGTTCCCATATAGACCAACTCCGGCTGGTGGAGGGCGTTTTCCGGGATTTCATCGGTTGGCGCGGCCTTTTTGGAAACCGGCACCGATTCGCCGGTGAGGATGGATTCATCGGCGGAAAGGGCGGCGGCTTCTAAGAGGCAGATGTCCGCCGGGACCCGGTCGCCGGTGTCCAAGGAAACAATGTCCCCGGGAACCAGCTCTTCCCCGGGGATTTCCGTCAAAATCCCGTCCCGGTAAACCCGGGCTTTGGGGGCGGCCATTTTCCGCAGGGCCTCTAAGGTCCGTTCCGTCTGGAATTCCTGGAAAAAGCCCATGAGCCCGTTGCAGAGGACGATGACGCCGATGGTCATGGCCTCCATGTAATCCCCTAAAAACAGGGTGACGGTGGTGCAGGCCAACAGCACCATGGTAAGAAAGTCCTTAAATTGGCAGATAAAAATGGCGAAGGGCCGGATTTTTTTCGTTTCCTGCAAGGTGTTTTTTCCATGCTCCGAAAGCCGCCGGTCGGCTTCTTTTTGGCTCAATCCCGCATAGCCGGAGGAGGCGGCTTCCTCGTCCGCCGGGTCTTTTTCCATATAGTCCAGCCATTTCACAGCCTATCCACACCTTTCCTGGTTCTTTCAATCCAGTTTATGCGGGAAAGGGGGATTTTAGGAGTGTTTTTTCAGGAAAGAGGGATTGTGCGGGAGGGTCAGGATTCGATCTTTTGCAAAATGCCTTGAATCCTTTCGGTGCAGTCGGCCATTCGCAGTTCCGGTTTTCGCCAGGAATCCGACAAAGGAAAATAAATCCCGTCCTTAGCGCCGGGGCCCAAATCCCACTGGCCGGATTCCTTCCGGTTGGATAACAGCCACCGGGTCACAAAGCGCAGCTTTTCTTTGGCCTGGCGGTAATGGGCCAAAAGCTCTATGGCCGCCAGGTAATCTACTGTTTTCCGGGAAGCAAAATCTTCCGGAACTTCTTTCAGCGGTCCGCTGTAAATGTAGAAAATTCCGTCCGGCTTTTCCAGATAGTAGTCCAGCAGCATACTTTCCGTTTCCGGTTTTACCACGCCTTGCAGCAGCGCCGCATGGTAAAACATTCCAAAGCCTCTTTCAAACGCGCTTTTGGGGTTCCTTCCAAAAAGGGAACGAAAGGCTGCTTCATCGTCTTCACGGCGATACTTTCCGCTTTGAAAGGCTTGTTCCGCCAGAAACGCCCATTGTCTGGCGACTTCCAGGGCAATTTCATTGTTTGGGTCAAAAAGCCGGATCCAGGCGGAAAGCATGAGCTTTTCAAACAAAGGCCAATCATGGGTTTTCTCAGAATAGCCGTCAATTTTCTCCCGGCCGCTTACACAAAGACACATCCGTTCCAGGACAGTCCGGATGGGTTCATCCTCTTTGGTGAATCCCAGAACCCGCAGACGGCGGATAGCCTGTTCCGTTGTAATTGCCTTTCCGCTGACCGGACGGCTCAGGGTGTGAAAATTTCCCCACAGTCCGTCAGGATTCCGGGCGTCCAGAATCTGACCGGCCCATTTTCCCTGTTTATGCTCCAATAAAATCCCCTCCGCTTCTAAAAAACTGCGCCCCGGGGATGCCGGGGCGCAGAAAGAATCCTGATTATTTTACGGTAATCAGCTCATACTCCTTGCTGCCCAGGCCGATTTTCACGGCGTGGTCGATGCCGGAGCGCCAGTTGGTGACGGGGAAGGTGTTGGTGAAGTGGTCGTGATGGCAGTCGCCGTGGGCGGCCAGCTCATCGGCCAGCTTGCTGCCCGCCTGGACCGGCATGGCGTTGCAGGCGTCGGCGCAGGCCATATCCACCGCCACCGGGTCCATGGAGGCGAACATCCCCACGTCCGGGATAATGGGCAGGTCGTTTTCCGCGTGGCAGTCGCAGTAGGGGGAAACGTCCATGACAATGTTGATGTGGAACTGGGGCCGCCCTTGGACCACCGCCTTGGAATACTCTGCAATTTTGCAGTTTAATTCGTCGTTGGCGGAAGAATTTTCATTGTAAATGGCGTCGAAATTGCAGGCCCCCAGGCACCGGCCGCAGCCCACGCATTTGCCGTGGTCAATGGAGGCTTTGCGGTTTTCGTCAAAGGAAATGGCGTCGTGGGCGCAGTTTTTAGCGCAGACCCGGCATCCCCGGCAGGTATCCTTGTCCACGTCGGGTTTGCCGGAATTGTGCTGTTCCATCTTCCCGGCCCGGGAGCCGCAGCCCATGCCCAAATTCTTCAAAGCCCCGCCGAAGCCGGTGGCCTCGTGGCCCTTGAAATGGTTTAGGGAAATAATTACGTCCGCGTCCATGACGGCCCGGCCGATTTTGGCTTCCTTCACATATTCGCCGCCCTCCACCGGGACGAGGACCTCGTCGGTGCCTTTTAAGCCGTCGGCAATAATCACCGGGCATCCGCAGGAGAGGGGCGTAAAGCCGTTTTCCCAGGCCGCCTCCAGGTGGTCCAGGGCGTTTTTGCGCCGGCCCACATACAAGGTGTTGCAGTCAGTGAGGAAGGGCATCCCGCCCCGGGCTTTTACCACCTCCGCCACGGCCTTGGCGAAGTTGGGCCGCAGGTAGGAGAGGTTCCCGGGTTCGCCGAAGTGGATTTTAATGGCGACGAATTTCTTTTCCATATCGATTTCGCCGATGCCGGCGGCGTTCATAAGCTTTTTCAGCTTATCTAACAGGCTCATGCCGGGCTTGGCCCGCATATCGCAAAAATAAACCTTGGATTTTTCCATGGCGGTTCTTCCTTTCCTTTTTCAGATACTACTATTTTATAATATCCGAAAAAGGTTGTCAACGGAATTGCCGGCGGCCTACTTTCTGAGCTTTTCCCGGGCCATGGAGAGGAGGCCCAGACAGGCCCCGTAAAGGGCCAGGCCGGTGAGGATGATAAACAGAAAGTCCCGGAGAAGGGTGCAGGTGGCGCCGTTTGGCCCTTTGATGAGGAAATGGGCGGCCATATAGCTCACCGGCAGGAAAAAGGCCCCTGCAAACACCGGCCCCGCCTTGGTTTTCCGGAATACGAGCCAGCAAATCCCCAGCAGAAGGGCGGCCCCGCCTGCAATCAGCAGGTAAGCATTGAGGGTAAGCCTTGGCAGAGTGGCTACGCCGCCTTCCGGCTCCCAGCCGTCTTTGGCCCAGATCAGCTGGTTTTCTTCCCCCGGGACGCAGTAATAAACAGCGGAAATATCATCCAGGGAAAAATAGGCCGCCGCCTGCCCCGACCCGGTCAAAGCGTCCATATCCGTCCGCCAGGTGTAAATGTCCAGGATCTGTCCTCCTTGGTCGTCCTCATGAGTTTCTACACTGTGCGCTGTCATAAGACCGCCTAAGGAAACGGAAATCGTTCCATCCTCATATTCTGTGATTTTTACACCAGAATCCTCTAAAGGCAGGTATTGGGGCATGGTCAAAAAGTTGAATACCGTCAGCAAAACCGCCGCCGTAGCGCATAAAATCAGCGCAGCCAGCTTGAGCCGCTGCTTTTTTAAGCTTTTCTCCACCTGTTTGAAAGGCAGCTTCTCCACAGGCTGGATGGAGCCGCCTTTCAGGTTTGCCAATTCTTTTTGGCAGGTTTCGCATTCTGAAAGGTGCTCTTCCACCAGCTTCTTAGACTCCTCTCCCGCCAGATTTTCCGCGTATAAGGGCAGCAAATCCCGGATGACGCCGCAGGGTACTTTCATTCCGATTCCTCCATTTCCGCTTTTACCTTGGCCCGCGCCCGGTGATAGGTGACGCAGGCCCAGTTTTCCGTTTTGCCGAACAGGTTCCCGATTTGCCGGAAACTCAGCTCCCCCAAAGCCCGCAGCAGGAAAACCTCCTTGTAAGGCTCCGGCAGGCGGTGCAGGGCGGCGTAGGCCCGGCTGGAACTTTCCCGTTCGTCCAGAAATTCCTCCGGGGAAAGGCCGCCGGACTGCCCGTCCGCATCCTCCAAGGGGACGGTTTTCCGCTGGGCCCGCAGGTGGGAGTAATAGCAGTTCTTGGCGATTTGGCAGAGCCAGACCCGCAATTCGCAGTCACTCCGGAATTTGGAAATCCCGTCCATAGCCTTCAGAAAGGCATCACTGGCAATTTCCCCGGCAATATCGGGGCTGCCGGAGAGCTTCAGGATGTACCGGTAAACATCCTGAAAATAGGCTTGATAAATCCCTTCAAACTCTTGCCGGTCCACCTTATCACCTCCCTTGCTTTTATAGGACGCGGAAAACGCGGGAATCTTACAGGAATCCGCAAAAATTTTTTCAGAAAAAGGGCGGCCGTTATCCAATGGATAACAGCCGTTTTTATAGCCCGAAAAGGTTTCGGAAATATCAGACGGACAAATTGCCCGCGGCGGCTCGCCGCTATTTGTTTTTGATGTACTCGTCAATGGCCTTGGCAGCCTGCTTGCCCGCGCCCATGGCCAGAATTACCGTAGCCGCGCCGGTTACCGCGTCGCCGCCGGCGTAAACGCCTTCCCGGGAGGTGAGGCCGGTTTCTTCTTCGGTGATGATGCAGCCGTGCTTGTTGGTGTCCAGACCGGGGGTGGTGGACCGGATCAGGGGGTTGGGGCTGGTGCCGATGGACATGATCATGGTGTCGCACTCCAGTTCAAACTCGCTGCCTTCCTTGACAATGGGGCGGCGGCGTCCGGAAGCGTCCGGCTCGCCCAGCTCCATCTCCACGCACTTCATGCCCCGGACCATGCCGTCTTCGTCCCCCAGGACTTCCACGGGATTGGTCAGGGTCTTAAAGATGATGCCTTCCTCCATGGCGTGCTCCACTTCCTCTTTACGGGCGGGAAGCTCCTCCATGCCCCGGCGGTAAACGATGTATACGTTTTCCGCACCCAGGCGTTTGGCGCAGCGGGCCGCGTCCATGGCCACGTTGCCGCCGCCCACAACCGCCACATTTTTGGAATGCTTAATAGGGGTGTGGGAATCGGGCTTGTAGGCTTTCATCAGGTTGATGCGGGTCAGGTACTCGTTGGCGGAGTAAACGCCCTTGAGGCTTTCGCCGGGGATGTTCATGAACCGGGGCAGGCCCGCGCCGGAACCGATGAACACGGCCTCGTAGCCCATTTCAAAGAGTTCGTCGATGGTCAGCACCTTGCCGATGACCATGTTGGTTTCAATGTCCACGCCGATGGCCTTCAGGTTGTCGATTTCCTTCTGGACAATGACCTTGGGCAGACGGAATTCGGGGATGCCGTAAACCAGCACGCCGCCCGCCAGGTGCAGCGCCTCGAAAATGGTGACTTTATAGCCCATTTTGGCCAGGTCGCCGGCGGCGGTGAGGCCGGAGGGGCCTGCGCCGATGATGGCCACTTTATGGCCGTTTTGCTCCGGCATTTTGGGGGCCTCGGTGGAATGCTCCCGGTGCCAGTCGGCCACAAAACGCTCCAGACGGCCGATGCCTACCGGTTCGCCCTTGATGCCCCGGACGCATTTGCCTTCGCACTGGGTTTCCTGGGGGCAGACGCGGCCGCAGACGGCGGGCAGGGAGCTGGAACGGTGGATGATCTCAAATGCGCCTTCCATGTCCTCGTTGGCCACGCGCTCAATGAAAGCGGGGATGTCGATGGCAACGGGGCAGGCGGAAACGCAGGGTTTGTTTTTGCAGTTTAAGCAGCGGCGGGCTTCATTGACCGCCATTTCATAGGTGTAGCCCAGAGCCACTTCCTCAAAGTTTTTGTTGCGGACGTTGGGATCCTGGGAAGGCATGGGGCATTTTTTCGGGTCCATATTGCGCTGAATGGCCATGGTTATTTGACCTCCTTTTTGAGCAGGTTGCACTCGGCTTCCCGGGCGTGCTGTTCAAAATCTTTATACATGGTGCCGCGGTGCATGGCTTCGTCAAAGTCCACCAGATGGCCGTCGAAGTCGGGGCCGTCCACGCAGGCGAACTTGGTTTCGCCGCCGACAGTCAGGCGGCAGCCGCCGCACATGCCGGTGCCGTCAATCATAATGGGGTTCATGGAAACCACGGTTTTGATGTTGTATTTCTTGGTCAGCTGGCAGACGAATTTCATCATAATCAGCGGGCCGATGGCGATAACTTCGTCGTACTGGTTGCCTTCGTTGATGAGCTTTTCCAGGGCGTTGGTGACCAACCCCTTTTCGCCGTAGCTGCCGTCGTCGGTCATCATGCAGACCTTGTCGGAAACGGCGTTGAATTCATCCTCTAAGATGACCAGGTCCTTGTTGCGGAAACCGACCACGGAATGGACCACCGCGCCCAGTTCGTGAAGCTTCTTGGCCACAGGGTACGCAATGGCGCAGCCAACGCCGCCGCCCACCACGGCCACTTTTTTTAAGCCTTCCACATGGCTGGGGGTGCCCAGAGGGCCGACAAAATCGTGGAGGCAGTCGCCTTCTTCCAGGGTGTCCAGCTCCATGGTGCCTGCGCCCACGATCTGGTAGATGATGGTGACGGTGCCAGCTTCCCGGTCGTAGTCCGCCACAGTCAGGGGGATGCGTTCAGAATCTTCCTTGGCCCGGAAAATAATGAACTGGCCGGGTTCGGCTTTTTTGGCAATCAAAGGCGCCTCAATCACCATTTTGGCAACGGTGGGATTGAGGTGCTCTTTTTTCACGATTTTAAACATGGAAGAGTTCTCCTTTCGAGTCGCATTTTGGAAACCATTTTTATTATAACTGGTTTCGCTTTCTTTTTCAATCTTTTCTAAAATAGCATCTTCTGCGGGGGTATCCAGCCAAAGATAACGATCTTCGGAAGTGTTAATATAAATTTCCTCTACAACCTGTTGAATCTTTTCAATTTCCTCATGAATATCCGTTAATTTATTGAATAAAATCGTATACATTTTCTGATAATCCGGCATAATCTCACCTTCCCATGACAATATTAGAACAAATTATTCAAAAAGTCAATAGCACAAATTGTTCTAAAGCATACTGGTATTGAGGTGATTTGATGAAACTTCGTATCAGGGATTTAAGGGAAGATAAGGATTTAAGTCAGGAAAAGGTAGGATTAGCAATTAACGTACCACAGAGAACATATGCTTATTATGAAACCGGTGGAAGAATGATTCCGCCGCAGGTTTTATGTGCGCTAGCCGATTTTTATGGCGTCAGCGTGGATTATCTGCTTGGCCGTACCGATATTCCGGAAACTGCTGACCAAATTTTGAAACAACTGGAAAAGAAATAATTTGTAGGGGACGGGTTTCCCGTCCCGCGTTTTTTTCAGAACGTTTCGGCCTTTTACGCGGGCCGGGGGACCCGGCCCCTACGAATCTCCTCCTACCTTCCGGGAAAACTGTAGGGGACTGTCGTGAATAAATTCACGACGGCCCCTACAACGGGACAGCCTGCCGTTCCGGGTGGGCGTCGGGGACGCCGCCCCCTACAATTCAAAACCGCATTGGTTTCGTAGGGGCGCGCATTGCGCGCCCGGGGATTATCCGGGGTAAAAATTTGAGGGCGGCCGATGGCCGCCCCTACAATTTTGGGGAAACGGCGGCGGGGCCTCCATGCCCAAATAAAATGGACGGACCCTTGTTGTCGGGTCCGCCCAAAGGAAAAGGATGGCTTTAGAAATCGACTTCGGTGTCGTAGTAGCAGGCTTTCAGCAGCTTCTCCATCTCTTCCTGGGTGGGAATCCGGGGGTTGGAGCCGGTGCAGGCGTCGCCGATGGCGTTCTTGGCGATTTCAGGCAGTCTTTCCAGGAACACGTTCTCGGGAACGAAGCCGTTTTCAGTGGGGTAGCTGTCCGCGCCGTAGTTCTTGATGCAGTGGGGGATGTTCAGCTTGTCGTTCATGCCGCGGAGGAAGTCGATGAGGAGGGAAACCTTCTCGTCGTCGTCCTCGCCGCCCAGGCCCATGTAGTCCGCGATGACGCCGTAGCGTTTCTTAGCAGTTTCGTCCTTGGCGTTGAAAGCGATGACCTTGGGCAGGTACATGGCGTTGGCAGCACCGTGGATGATGTGCGCGCCGTAATCAGCGAAAGCAGCGCCGGTCTTGTGGGCCATGGAGTGAACGATGCCCAGCAGGGCGTTGGAGAAGGCCATACCGGCCAGGCACTGGGCGTCGTGCATGGCGTCGCGTTTGGCCATGTCGCCGTTGTAGGAATCTACCAGGTCGTCCTGGATGGATTTAATGGCGAAAATAGCCAGCGGGTCGGTATAAGCGCAGTTGGCGGTGGAAACATAAGCTTCGATGGCGTGGGTCATGGCGTCCATGCCGGTGTGGGCAACCAGCTTCTTGGGCATGGTTTCGGCCAGATCGGGGTCAACGATGGCCACGTCGGGGGTGATTTCAAAGTCCGCGATGGGGTATTTGATGCCCTTCTGGTAATCGGTGATGATGGAGAAGGCCGTTACCTCGGTAGCGGTGCCGGAGGTGGAGGAAATGGCGCAGAAATGGGCTTTCTGCCGGAGCTTCGGCAGGCCGAAGACTTTGCACATATCCTCAAAGGTCACTTCGGGGTGCTCATATTTAATCCACATGGCTTTGGCCGCGTCGATGGGAGAGCCGCCGCCCATGGCGATGATCCAGTCGGGCTGGAACTTCTGCATGGCCTCGGCGCCCTTCATAACGGTTTCAACGGAGGGGTCCGGCTCGATGCCCTCAAACAGCTCTACTTCCATGCCGGCTTCTTTCAGGTAAGAAACGGCTTTGTCTAAGAAGCCGAATTTCTTCATGGAGCCGCCGCCGACGCAAACCATGGCTCTCTTGCCTTCAAATGTTTTCAGGGCTTCCAAAGAGCCTTTGCCGTGGTACAAATCTCTGGGTAATGTAAAACGCATAGTCCATAATCTCCTTTGATGCAGCAGGGTGGTACATTGATATTTTTGGAACAAAATTCACGAAAGTTTTTCAGAATCCGTCCCTTTGATATTATTTTAACATTGAATTTCTCCTTTGGGTAATGTATAATTAATATAGTGGATATATAGAAAAACACATGACTGAAAGGAGCCGGTTATGAACGCCCGCCGCTATGAATTCGACGCCCTTCTCCGCCGGGCCGGCGATATGGACGCCGCTTATGTGGAGTTCCCCTTTGACGTCCGGGAGGAGTTTGGCAAAGGCCGGGTAAAGGTCCGCGCCCTGTTTGACGGGGCCCCTTATGAGGGGAGCCTGGTGCGGATGAAAACGCCCTGCCATATCATCGGGGTGCGCAAGGATATCCGGGCCAAAATCGGGAAGCAGCCGGGGGACACGGTCCATGTGGTCATTTGGGAACGGGCGTAATCTGCGGGTCAGGAGGCGGCGATGAATACTTCATATCTGAAATATGTGGTGGAAGTGGGACGGGTCCAGTCCATTACCAAGGCCGCCCAGAACCTTTATATGGGCCAGCCCAATTTGAGCAAGGCCATCAAGGAGCTGGAAAAGGAGATCGGTATCACCATCTTCCGCCGGACGGCCAAGGGTGTGGTGCCCACCGCCAAGGGCAAGGAATTTTTGGGCTATGCCCAGGGGATCCTCTCCCAGATCAACGAGCTGGAATCCCTCTATAAGCCCCGGAACGAAAACGCCCTGGAGCTGAGCATCGCCATGCCCCGGTCGGCCAGATCCTCCATGGTCTTTGCGGCATATTTGAACAGCCGTCCGGATTTGGAGCACATCGACATCCATTTTAAAGAAACCGGCGCGATCAACGCGGTGCATTTGGTTTCCGGCGGAGAAATGGATCTGGGGGTCATCCGGTACCAGGCCAGCCAGCAGGGGTATTTTCAGAAGCTCCTGGAGCAGTCGGGGCTGGAAAGCGAGGTGCTGGGCAGGTTCCGGATGCAGCTGATGATGTCCGAGGACCATCCTCTGGCCCAGCTGCCGGAGATCAGCTACCCTATGCTGGCCGGTTATACGGAGATTGTCCACGGGGATTACCCGGCGCCGTCCCTGTCCTTCAGCCAGATCCGGCGGGGGGCCGGGCTGGAAGCGCACCTTAAACGGATCACCGTCTATGACCGGGGCAGCCAGTACGACCTTTTGCGGCATATCCCCGGCAGCTTCCTCTGGGCAGCCCCGGTCCCTGAGGAGATCCTCTCCCGCAACCGGCTGGTGCTGCGGCCATGCGGGCTGTCGGACGTGGTGAACCTGGAGGTTTTGATCCGCCCGGCCGGGGCGGAGCTGCCGAAAGCGGCGGCGGATTTTTTGAAAGTCCTCCGGGAATCCGCACAAAATTTTGAAGAGTAGCGATATTCAGTGTTTTAAAATGGGTATTGATTTTTGTTTCCGAATATGATATACTGAATATTAATTTACAAGAAATTCCTGGAAGTGAGGGAAATAATATGAATGAAAGCATTAAAGAGATCGCGGAGCGCCTGCGGGGCCTGCGGGAGATTTTGGAATTTTCCGTGGAGGAAATGGCCGAGGCCACGGACGTAAGCCCGGAGCAGTACGCAGCCTATGAATCCGGCGAGCAGGATTTTTCCGTCACATTCCTGGGAAAATGCGCCGCCAAATTCAAGGTGGACATTGTGGAGCTGTTAAGCGGCAGCGACCCCAAGCTCAAATCCTATTCGGTGGTCCGGAAAGGCCAGGGCCTCTCTGTGTCCCGCCGGGAAAATTTCCAGTACCAGCACCTGGCTTATAAGTTCAGCGGCAAGCTGGCGGATCCTTACCTGGTGGACGCCCCGTACATAGAGAGCCAGCAGGACGCGCCTATCGCCATGTCCCAGCATGAGGGGCAGGAGTTTGACTACATCCTGTCCGGCACCCTAAAGGTGATTGTCAACGGCAAGGAAAAGATCTTGAACGAAGGGGACGCTATTTACTACGATTCCTCCAAGCCCCACGGCATGATCGCCGTCAGCAAGGAAGGCTGCCGGTTTTTGGCGTACCTGGTAAAATAATGAGAATGACCCCCGGACGGAAGGGACCCGTCCGGGGGAGTTTTTTGCAGAAAATAGGCCCTATTCAGGCCAGGTGAGCCAGCACAGTGTGTCCGGTCGGATGTAGCCGGAATCGTCCAGGGCCACATCCAGGACAGCGGCGGCTTCGTCCGATCCCACAGCCCATTCCAGGCGAAGATAAAGGTCGGCAATATAATAAGCGGAGCCGCCCCCTTCTTCCCAGGAACTGACGGCGTGATTCTGTTTTGCGAAGGCCTGTGCAAAGGTTTTTTCCGGTACCTCCAGTGGGGTTTCTGCAAAAAAATCCTTTACAGTCCCCTGGAGGCGCCGGGGCTTTGCGGTCCCCGGAAGCGAATAAGTCCCAGTTTCCTTATCGTAAGTTCCCAGAAAAACAATTTCAGCGTTCAGCTCTGGGAGCGCAGCAAGGTATTCCCCGCCATGATAAAATTCCGCTTCCTCTCCGCCGGACTGGAGAAACTCCTCATACGTCATTTCTTGGTAAGCAAGGATTTCCGGCTTCAATCTGCCGGATAAAGATGGCTGCGTTTCCTCATTGCTTTGTGCGGAAGATTCCTCCGATCCGTAACCTATGGAGGATTCCGGCGGGACGTCCGCCGGTCCGCAGGCGCAAAGCAGCAGGGCCGCCAGACAGATGGGCCACATTCTTTTCACTGTGCGTCCCCCCTCTCTGCCTTCATCATAACATGGATCCCGGAAAAAATCCATAGTTTTCAGCTTGCTATTACCGAATGGTATAAATGATGCTTTTTGACTTTTGCAATGGGGGTTCCCCGCGTTTTTTCGGGGACTGGGCCGTTCCGCAGGCCGAAAGAAGCAGCGCCGCAAGGCAGATGGCAGCCCATTTTTTCATACTTCTCATCCCTTTCCGCGAAAACCGGCGGATCATTCTGCCGGGGACTCTTCCTCCCAGTTCCCTCGGGTATATTCCGGGTTCACCATGTCGCTGATGCCCGCCAGGAGCATGAGGATGCCCTGCACCCGATGGAACTGGACCACATAAACGCCTTTCCCTTCTTTTTTATCTTCCGCGATCAAATCCGCCGCCAGAAGGGGCTTTAAGTGATGGTAAACCTGCCCGGTGGAGCTGTATCCGCATTCCTCCACCAGCTGGGCCACAGTCATGGGCTTTTTCAGGATGGCCAGCAGGATATTCAGCCGGTCGCTGCTGCCGATGCAGGCCAGAACCTTTTCCGCCGTGTGGTTTGTAATGAGCTCCAGCAGCTGATCGGCGCTGACCCCATTGCGAATCCAGTTGGACTGCCGGTCCCCGGAGGAAAATACCCCCAGATAGGTGATCCGGCCGGTATCCCCGCTTTCCCCGCAGGTGTCCTCCAGCCGGTCCATAATGGACTGAATGGCCGGGTCGGGGTGCATTTTCCCCACTTTCTCAATGTGCCCCACTTTTTTGTGGTCGGCCTCCGGCTCAGAAGGCTGCGGGCTTATCATTCCCAGCATCTCTTTGATGTCCGCCAGTTCCTTTTTCAGTTCGTCGATTTCCAATCCGTAATTGCGTTCCATAAAATCACCTCATTTTTAATTTATCGGATTTCCGTAATTTCATAATATCACAACGCAAGCGGTTTGCCAATACGTTTTTCCAAAATTCCGAAAAATAAAATACAGGGCAAGATCCGGCTTTTTGGAATCCTTTGGTTACTTTTCCGGATTTCTGCTGGAAAACAGTGGACACCCGGCCCTTTGCGTGGTATACTGGAGATAGAATTTACTGCAAAGGGGTTTGATGGACATGATGAAAATTATCAAAGCCAAGGATTACGCGGATTTGAGCCGCAAAGCCGCCAACATTATCGCGGCGCAGGTGGTCTTGAACCCGGAATCCGTCCTGGGCCTGGCCACTGGTTCCTCCCCTCTGGGCCTTTACGCGGAGCTGATTAAAGGATACGAGAACGGGGACCTGGATTTCTCCAAGGTCCGCACTGTCAACCTGGATGAGTACCGGGGCCTGACCAAGGATAACGATCAGAGCTACGCTTATTTCATGCGGGAGAACCTGTTCAAGCACATCAACATTGATATGAAGAACACCAACGTCCCCGACGGCACCGAGCCAGATGCGGAAAAAGAGTGCGCCCGTTACGACGCGGTGATCGAGAGCATGGGCGGCGTGGATATCCAGCTGCTGGGCATCGGCCTCACCGGACATATTGGCTTCAACGAGCCCGCCGACGAGTTCAAAAAGGGCACCAACTGCGTGGACCTGGACCCCAAAACCATCGAGTCCAATTCCCGGTTCTTCGCTTCCATTGACCATGTGCCCAAACAGGCCTACACCATGGGCATCCAGTCCATTATGAAATCCAAAAAGATCCTGCTCATCGCCAACGGCGAGGGCAAAGCGGAGATCCTTTATAAAGCCTGCTGCGGCCCCATTACCCCCCATGTGCCGGCTTCCGTCCTCCAGCTGCACCCGGATGTAGTGGTTGTGGCGGACGAACCGGCCCTGAAGGTCATTTCGGAAAAATGTCCAGAATGCATCGGCTGAGGTCCACTCTGAATTTTCCCGGCAATTTACTGCGGCGGGCAATGGCAGTCCCAAGATCAGGCCCTCTGCTTGTGTGAAGGAAACACTAAAAAATAATTTCCACAGCTTTGTGGGAATTATTTTTTGCTCCTATTAAAAAGATAGAAAAACAGAACCGCCCTCATCGGGCGGCTCTGTAAGGCTGCAAATCTGGATTCTTTACGTCTTATTCGGTGTACTGTTTGCCGAATTCCAGCGCATTTTCATATTCTACTTTGAACCATTCCAGAAAATCATTGATGCCAAGCCCTTCCGCTTTAGAAATCATTTCTTCTTTCAAAGCATCGTATTCTGCCTGATCCTCAGCAAAAATCATCTGCCAGGATATTGTCTTTACCACATCGCCGACACGGGAGGAAATCTGTTCCATTTCATCCGTCATAAGAGGCGCGATAAAGAAGGGCTTTTCCACAACCAGATTGTTTTTTACGGAGTAATCAACAGAATCATTCGCGTCATAGTCCTCCATCCAGGTTGTTTCCAAAAGGGTCTTTTCCGGCGCATAATCCTTTTCCGGCCAATACTGAGAGTCAAGAGGCAAGCCGGTGTTGGGATTAATTTCGTTGGCAAAAAATGCGGAAGCGGTAAGAGGAGAACCGCCCTGGTCGTGTTTGCGGCCATCGGGGAGCAGCTTTTCCGGATTATTTGCAAACTCATAATAAGTTTCGGTGCGGTACGGCTGCCCGTTTTCATCATAATCCCACAAAGCGTCCGGACCCTGTACGCCGTTTACAGCGAACATATTGGCGTCATAATCGTAGAAATAATTGACGAACTCCATACATTTTTCCGGATATTCCGTAGCGGAGGAAACGCCTATGGTCCATTGGTTGCCGATGGGCTGCGTTCCGCCAATTTTGTAGGGTACATCCATCAGGGGAATCGGCATGTAGCCAACGCCTTTCTGCTTCTGCTCGTAGGTGTTGAAGGTAGGAACGCCCCAGTCGCCGAAAGCGGTCATGATCGTCCGCCCGTCGCCGACTTTCCCCATATAATCGTCGAACCGCTGGGTCAGGGAGTCAGGGTCCAGCAGATCCAGCTGGTTCAGCGCGAAGCAGAAGTCCAGGAACTGCATATAGACGCCGTCTTCCACCAGAAGGGAATCCACTACGCCGTTGGGATCGTTGCGGTAGTCAATCTGAACAAGAGTACCTTCTCCGGGAATTTCATAGCCCATGGTTCCGGCGGCAAACATGCCTACCGTCATATAAGAACGGTCCCAGTCTTTAAACAGAGACAAACCGTAAACCTTTTTGCCGTCTGCGTTTTCAGGTTCCAGTGCCTGCATCTCCTGAATAACCGGCACCAGATCCATCAGCGTGCCCACTTCCGGGGAGCCGATTTCTTTATAAAGGTCATAGCGGACCTGCAGACCGGACCAGCCTCTGCTGTCAGGATAATGCTTGATTCCTGTGCCAACTACAAAGGATTTCCCTTGCCCGTCGCTGAGGGTATCGGCTGTATATTGCAGGGACTCCGCAGCGTTTGCATACACATTGGGAACCAGGTCTTTGTAGTCGTCAAAGGCTAGCAGCATATTGCCGACTACAGCATTTTCCACCTGTTTGTAATCTTTGAAGATCACAAGGTCCGGAAGCTCGCCGCTGGCCATTAGTGCCTGGAGCTTCTGTTCACCCTGGTCGCCGGAAGGCAGCAGGTTAAACTCGATCCCCAGTTTTTCCCGGACGTCATCCGCCCACCAGCCTTCAATGATACCGGATTTGTTGGCTGGCATGCTGAGAATATACAGCGAGATCACTTCTCCGGAATCCCCAGTCTGTTCGCTGCTTTCAGAAGCGGAGGAATCCCCTCCAGTGCTGGTTTCAGTGCTGGTTTCGGTGCTGCTCTGTGGTCCGCTGCCGCAGGATACCATGCCAGCCGCCATTAATCCTGCCAAGAGGAATGTGAAGATGCGCTTTTTCATGTTTGTACCTCCTTATACATTGTGCTAAGCACAGTAAATACAATTAACCTTTGACGGCGCCGATCATAATGCCGCCTACAAAATATTTCTGGAAAAACGGGTAAACGCACAGCACAGGGATTACCACAACCATGGATACAGTCATTTTGATTGCCGTAGGAGTCATCATCCTCGAAGGATCAATCTGGATTCCCTGTTCGGCCATTTTCTGCAAAGTATCCGCCAGGGAATTGGCCTCATTCAAATACTGGTATAATAAGTATTGAAGGGTAAAGAGCTTGGAATCCGTCATTAGAAATACGGTGTCCATAAAATTGTTCCAATGCCCAACGGCGGAGAAAACGATCAGGGTTGCCAGGATCGGCTTGCACAAGGGCATGACTATTTTTGCGTACTTCATTAAATATCCTGCGCCGTCCAGGTCGGCTGATTCTTCCAAGGAAGCGGGAATACTTTCTACATAAGTCTTAAAGAGGATCAGGGAATAGGCGGAAACCGTTCCAGGAAGGATATAGGCCAGGAAATTATTGGTCAGCCCTAAGTTTTTCATGTTGATAAACCAAGGAATGATACCGGCGTTAAAGTACATGGTAACGACAATGAAACGGTACCACAGTTTCCGATGCCAAAGTTCCTGTTTTGTCAGGGCATATCCCAAAAAAGAAGTTCCAAAAATGGTCAGTGCCGTGCCCAGTATGGTGCGGCCTAGAGTAACAATGACGGCATTACCCAAACCGCGCAGTTTCAATACCTCTAAATAGTTATTGAAGTGAATCCCTTTGGGATACCACAAGACCATTCCTTTTGTAACCATTTCATTGTCACTGATGGTGTTGATAAACAGATAGTAAAAGGGAAGGAAGCAGAGGAGGGTGAAGATTCCGAAAAAAGCGTAATTAAATATATTAAAGACGATATCCCCGACTGTATATTTCTTTTTCATGTCTGACCCCCCTTAAAAGACACTATCTTCCCGCACGAACCGAGAAACGATGTTGGATATCATAAACAGTGTGACGCTGACCAGGGATTTTAAAATACTTACCGCGGTGGAATAGGAGTAATTGATACCTACCATGCCCTGGTTGTAAACATAAAGGTCCAGGACCTCGATGTGCTCCTTGTTCATGGCGTTCTGGAAGACAAAATACTGGTCCATGCCATTGTTGATCATATTGCCGATAGACAGGATCAGCAGCACGACGAAGGTAGGGAGCAGGCCTGGGATCGTGACGTACCACATTTTCTGGAACCGGCTGGCGCCGTCCACTTCCGCGGCCTCATACTGCTCCTGGTCAATGCCGGCGATGGCGGCGATATAGACAATGGCGCTCCATCCTAAGCCTTTCCAGGTGCTCCACAACCACATTTTCAGCCAGATATGTTCGCCGGAGGCCAGAAAGTTGATCCCCTCCTCGATCAGCCCCAGTTCCATCAAAAGCCGGTTGACAAAGCCGTCGTTGACGGAGAACATGGCGTAAGCGATAGAATACACCAAAACCCAGCTGATAAAGTTGGGGATGGTGGTCAGGGTCTGGGCGGTTTTGCGGAAGGGCATGCACTTAATTTCCGCTAAGAATACTGCGAACAGCATTGGCAGCGGCGACCCGGCCATGCCAAGCAGGCTCATGCCCAGGGTGTTTTTCATAACCCGGATCAGGTCTTCAAAATAATAAATGTCGCTGAACATCCGAGTGAAGTTATAAAGGCCCACAAACTCGCAGTCAAACAGCGGGAGTCCCGGCTTGTAATCAAACAAAGCGTAAATCCAGCCATACAGGGGCATATAAGAAAAAATGAACACCATTGCCAGCAGCGGCAGGATCATGAGAAACAATCGGAATCCGGACTGTTTGTAAAATGTTGTTCTTTTTGATGTTTTGCTCATAATCATTCACTTCCAATCAAATATTCTATGGATTATTATATCTATTCCTAAACATATTGTAAATCATGCCGTTTCTACTTTTAGTATGGTTCCCTTGCTTTTTGTGCATTTTATCTTGAATTTTTAAGAATAGTGCGATAAAATAAGGACAGATTCAAAACGTCCCGGAGGCAGTTATGCAGCGCTTAGATTTTTTGCGGAATATCCGCGTGTTTAGCTGGAAAAGTGTCTTTTTCCGTTATCTGTTCAGCTTTTTTCTGCTGATCCTCATCATATTCGTGCCATTCTGCCTGATTTTCTACCATTATTCTGATTATGCCTTTTCAAAAGAGCTGGCTGCCGTTTCCGCCCAGAACGCGCTGAAATCCAAAACCATTTTTGATCTGCTCAATTCCAATTACTCCGCGAATCTTACGGTGGTATCCGATTCGGAGGATGTCCAGGGAATCCTTCAGGCGGGCACGGAAGAGGTTCCCATCCAGGAGCTTAAGCGGGTGCAGACGCTGCTGCAATCCATGAAGCGAAGCGACCCGGCTGTGGCGGATTTGATGATTTACAGCCTTCAGAACGATTTGTGCATCAGCACCGAATCGGTAAAGCGGGTGGGGACGGACCGGAGCTTAAGCTGGCTCAATACCTACCGGGCAACAAAGCTGCCGTTTTTGATGTTCCCCAGGAAGGTGGATTCGGATACCTTCAATTACATTTATACGGTAAGCGAGCTGTACGGCGCCGACGGCACAACCATCGGCATTTTCTGCAGCATGAACCGGTATCAGAATTTTGAGCAGGTGGTCCACCAGTCTTTTGGGGAGGACCCGGATAAGATTTTTATTGTAAGCGAGCTGGGGCTGATCCTGTACAGCAGCGATCAGGACCGTATCAACACCCTAATGTTCGAGGACCCGGATATTTACAGCGCCTATTTGTCGGCCAGGGAGACGGAGGGCAGCACCCTTTTCTGGGGGGACCACATTATTTCCGTTGCCAAAAGCAGCCTTTCCAACTTGATTTTGATGGCTTATAATTCCCGCACCAGCCTGATGGGCGGTTATCAGAAACTCAACTATTTCCTGCTGACAGGGGGGGTGGTTGTATTCCTGATTGCGGCTATCTGCTCGCTGTTTATTGCCTTGAACCATTACCGGTCGGTAACCAGTGTCATCCGGGCCATCCAGAATGCGGACGAGCCCAGTCAGATGCAGATTCCCAACCGTTTAAACAGCGAGTTTTTCTATATTATCAATTCCGTCATATCCAGCGCCCAGAAAAGCCAGATGCTGGACCAGGAGCTGGTGGATAAGATCGGGCAGCTGCGGCAGGCCCAGCTAAGCGAATTACAGGCCCAGATCAACCCCCATTTTATCTTTAACACCCTCCAGCTGATTAATTTGAGTGTTCTGCGGGAAACGCGCAAAGACACACCGGCGACCAAAGTTATCTCCATGTTCTCCAAGCTGATGCGCTCCGCCTATGACACCAAGCGAATGATCGTGCCGGTCCGGGAGGAGATTGAAAACCTCCGGCTCTTTACGGATATCCAGTCGGTCCGTTACGGGGGCGGCTGCACACGGAGTATGAAATCGGCCCGGAATGCGGCGGGTTCTGCACACTGAAGCTGATGCTCCAGCCTTTTGTGGAAAACTGCATGCTGCATGGGTTCCAGAATGCGGAACAGGACTGGAAGCTGACCATCCGCTGCCGGCTGGAAAACGGCTTTCTGATTTTCACCATTGCGGACAACGGGGCGGGGATTGAGCCGGAACGGCTGCGGGAAATCCGGGAAAAACTGGATTCCCCGAATATCCAGGGGCAGAACATTGGCATTACCAACGTCCGGCAGCGGCTGATGCTGCTTTTTGGAGGGCAAAGCGCCGTGTCGGTGGAAAGCGTCCCCGGCCAGGGCACCCAGGTCACCATCCGTCATCCCGCCATGGAGCGCCATCCCTTTGAGGACGCCCAACAGCAGATTTCCTAAGGGGGAACCCTTATCCATACATCAATCAAGGAGGAAACAGCATGATTTACAAAGACAGCAGCAGGAGTGTCGAGGAACGGGTGGAGGACCTGCTCTCCAGGATGACCTTAGAAGAAAAGGCCGCCCAGCTGGATATGACCCGGGGCGTGGAATATGCCGACCGGCCATCGTCTGTCCATAACTGCTCTGTGGAGCCGGACAGCGGCTTTGATTTTCAAAAGATCCGGGAAAAATTCGGTTCCCGGGGGATCGGATTTATCCATGACACCTATTCTGTCCCGGCGGTTATGAACCAGCTCCAGCGGTATTGCGTGGAGGAGACCCGCCTAGGCATCCCCTGCATCTTTACCGGGGAAGCCCTGCACGGCATCAGCGGGACACGGGGCACCATCTTCCCGGTGCCTCTGGGGCTTGGGGCTACCTTTTCACCGGAAACGGTGCGGCTGGTGGGAGAGGTCATCGGCCGGGAAACCCGGGCGCTGGGGATGCATGAGATCCTGGCCCCCAACCTGGATGTGGCCCGGGAGCCCCGCTGGGGCCGGACAGAGGAAACCTTCGGGGAGGACACCTGCCTGTCCTCCAAAATGGCGGCGGCCATTATTTCCGGCGAACAGAAGGACGGCGCTTTGGACCGGCCGGACGCGGTGGCCAGCGAGCCTAAGCATTACTGCGTCCACGGCATCCCGGAGGGCGGCACCAACTGCTCTGCGGCCCGGGCGGGCGAACGGGAGATCCGCCGGGACTACCTGCCGGTATTTGAGGCCGGCATCCGGGAGGGCGGCGCCTGCAATGTCATGGCCAGCTACAACAGCATCGACAGCGACGTGGTCATGTGCTCCCATAAATACCTGACCGATATTCTGAAAAACGAATTGGGCGCCCAGGGCTACGCCCGTTCCGACTGGGGCGGCATCGGACGCATCCGGCGGCTGCACCACCTGGTGCGGGACGACCGGGACGCCCTTTGCCTGGCCATCAGCAACGGTCTGGACGTGCAGGGCTGCGACCTGGACAACCAGTATTTTGAGGAAACCCTGGCGAGCCTTGTAAAAGAAGGGCGGCTCCCCATGGAACGGGTGGACGACGCTGTCCGCCGGGTCCTGCGGATGAAATTCCGGCTGGGCCTGTTTGAGCGCCCCTATACGGATGAAACCGCCTGGGAAGGGGAGATCCGCAGCCAGAAAAACCGGGACATTGCCCTTTTGGCGGCCCGCCAGTCCATTACGCTGTTAAAGAACAGCGGCGTGCTCCCCCTTGAAAACGTCCGTTCCATCGCATTGGTCGGCCCCTCCTCCGCCCACCAGAAGATTGGCGGTTATTCCGCTGTCCCTGTGGGATATGCCATCCCCTCTGTTTACGAGGAACTGCGGCGGCTTGCGGGGAATCAGGTGCAGATCTTCCAGTGCGACGGGTGCCCCATTACGGAAGGCCCCAAGACGGAATATTATGTAGAAGGACAGCCCCATCTGTTCAGCAAAGGGGAGGAAGAAATCGCCGACTGCATGGACCAGGCGGTGGAAATCGCCTCCAAATGCGACGTCATCGTCATGGTAGGCGGCGACAACACTATTACCAGCGGCGAAGGCAAGGACCGCTGCGAGCTGACCCTGGCCGGGAAACAGCAGGAGCTGATCCAAAAGCTCGCGCAGCTTGGGAAGCCCCTGGTCCTGGTACTGGAAAACGGAAAATGCGTGGACCTTTCTAAGGAAGAGGAGCACTGCGACGCGATCCTGGCGGCGTGGTTCGGCGGCGAGTTCGGCGCGCAGGCCATTGCGGAGGCGCTGCTGGGACTCCTGAACCCGGCGGGGCGGCTGCCGATATCCTTCCCCCAGAGCAGCACCAGGCTGCCCTGCTACTATTCCATGCTGCCCGGCGGCGACCTGAACTTTATGGAGGGGACCAAGCTGGCCCGGTACCCCTTCGGCCACGGCTTATCCTACACAAGCTTCTCTTACAGCGGCTTAAAGGCGGAGCTTGTCAGCCGCGACCCCCTGCGGGTGTCCGTATCTGTAACGGTCCGCAACACCGGCAGCCGGGACGGCGAGGAAGTGGCGCAGATTTATGTGGACGATGTGGACAGCTCGGTGGCGACGCCTCCGCTGCTGTTAAAGGCTTTTAAGCGGGTATTCCTGAAGGCCGGGGAGGAAAAGACCCTTGCTTTTGAACTGGATGAAAAGGCCTTCCGGCTCATGGGGCTGGATTACCGCTGGGCAGTGGAGCCGGGTGAGTTCCGGATTCTGGCGGGAGCCTCTTCCCGGGATATCCGGTGCGAAACCCAGATCGTACTTTCTGCCGGAGATATAGCGCAAGGATCCTGATACCGGCCGCCAAGGCAGGTATTCCAATACATTTACAGGAGGCTTTTTATGAATCACATGCGTACCATCATTCAACACACCCCGGAGTTTGCCGGCATGGCGCTTGGGGGGATTGGAACGGGCACGGTGGAAATTTGCCCCGATGGCCGTCTGGATAACTGGAGTATTTTCAACCGCGGGAAATGGGCGTCCCGTTCGCCTGAACAGGACCATTTGGAGGATATTCCCGATTTTCCGGATGAGCTGCTGTGCTTTTACCTGCGGACCTGTACGGAAGGAGGAGAGCCTATTGTCCGGAAGCTGTCGTGTGACAGCCCCAACCGCCTGGGCTGCTTCCGTTCCGCAATGTATTCCTGGATGAAGTGCGTCCCCGAAATCGCATGGACGCCCAGTTTTCCGGCCGCGCTGCTGGAATACCGCGACCCGGATCTCCCTGTCCGGGTATCGGCGGAATATATTTCGCCCTTTGTGCCCCACGACGCCCGCGTCAGCGGGACGCCGGGATTTTCGATAAATTATACCGTCGCCAACTGCGGGCAAAGCCCTGTAACCGTCTCCCTGCTGGGGCTGATGCAAAACCCCGTTTGCAGAGGCGTCCCCAAGCGGGAGCTTGTCAATCAGTTCAGCCGGCTTCCCGACGCGTCCATGGTCACCATGTCCAGCGCCTCGGAAGAGGCCCTTCCGCAGAACGGTAGCATCAGCCTCATGGCTGTGGGCGGTGAACACAGCTATATATGCGGGGACTTTGAAGCGTATCTGAAGGCGTATGTCCTGGGCTGGGAATTGGGGACCACGGAAGAATCCTGTTTGTTCGATTTCCGCAAAACGGGCAGGCTCCCCAATCTGGGCTGGGAAAGCCTTCCGGATCTTTCGGAGTTCACGCCGGATAAGATCGATAAAATGGAAGAAGGTCAAATTGAAGCGTGGCTGGCGCTGATGTTAAAGGCGGCGTGGGGCGCAAATCCCTGGAAGCGCCTGTGCGAACTGGATCCCTGCCCGGTTGAAACTATTGAAGGGAAACGGACCTTTTTAAAGATGCTGGCAAACCAATATCAGGAATTTACCGCGTCCGATCATCCGGAGCACAGCGAATGGGGCGGCTGCGGCTTGTGCAGCGCCATTACTTTGCAGCCCGGTGAAACAAAAGAGCTTTCCTTCCTTCTGAGCTGGTATTTTCCGCATCATATCAGCCCCAAAGGGCATACGGTGGGCCATCAATATGAAAACTGGTTCTCCAATTCTGGGGAGGTCTGCTCCTACCTTGCTGAAAACCATCAAAGCATCTTTCCAAAGGCAAAGGAGTTTTCTCAGCTGCTGGGAGAAACCGACGCGCCCGCCGCATTTCCCCGGGGGTGGACAGCCCATTTGAACACGCTGCTCAAATGCTCCTGGTGGACCAAAAACGGCGACTTCGGCATTTGGGAAGGCTTCGGCAGCTGCGGGTTCCATACGACCGACATCACCTACCACGGCTCATGGGGCTTGCTGGCCCTGTTCCCGGAATTGCAGCTGCGGCAAATGCGCATGGGCGCGAAATTCCAGCGGAAAGACGGACGGGTCCATCATTTCTTCACCCCCGACTTCAGCGCGGTGGACAAGGGGTTTGACCGTGTGGATATGAACCCGCAGTTTGTATTGATGGTGTGCCGGGACTATTTGTGGACCGGGGACCGGCAGTACCTGGCTGAGCTTTGGCCCCACGTTGTCCTTGCCATGGAGAATACCGCCCAGCTGGATTCAGACGGGGACGGGCTGCCGGATACCGACACCAAGGCCAACACCTATGACGCCTGGAAGTTCCAGGGCACCCCCGCTTATATCGCCTCCCTCTGGCTTGGGGCGCTGACAGCGGGGATCCGCCTGGCGGCGGAGATGGATGAGCCCGATTTTGTCCAAAAATGGAGCCGGCTGCTGGAAAAGGGAAAAGCCAGCTTTGCCAAGCTGTGGAACGGGTCGTATTACAGCCTTTGGACAGACGGGAGCCTGCGGGATGAATGCTGTATGTCGGACCAGCTGGATGGGCTTTGGTACTCGCTCCTCATTGGGCTGCCCCCCTTTGTGGAAGAAGCCTGTGTTTCCCAAACCATGGACAGCATCCTCAAATGGAATTTCAATCGGGAAAACGGCTTAATCAACGCTTCCTACCCGCCCAATACCACCCCCACGCTTTATACCTATCAAAATGTTCAGGCGTTGGCCAACTGGAGTGGGATCGAGTACGCCTTTGCCAGCCTCCTGCTGGAATACGGCCGCTTTGCGGAAGCCAGTACGCTGGCCGACATCGTTGAAAAGCGGTACTGGTACGCCGGCCGTATTTTCAACCATGAGGAATGCGGCGATTATTATTACCGCCCCCTTTCCAGCTGGACGATGATGCTTTCCCTCAGCCATTTCCGGCTGGACTGCGCGAAAAAGCGGCTGAGCTTTTCCCTGACGCCCGGCCTCCATTGTATCCCATGGTTTGCGCCGACTGGATACGGAACGATCCGGATAGAAGACAATGAAATCAAAGTCAGCTGTTTAGAAGGCTCTCTTGCGTTTGCGGAGCTGCGCTGCGGCGATGCAGGCAAGCTGACGGCCGTTTCTGTAAACCAGCAGAATCTGCCGTTCTTCTGTGCAGAAGATGGGACGATCTGTACAGAAGTATCGCTTCAGTGCGGAGATGGGCTGTCGCTCCATTTTCAGAATGCCTGAGTGCTCAGACCCCTAATCTTTACACGCAAAAGCCGGACAGATATCCTCTGTCCGGCTTGAGGCTTTGCGGCCGTTTATCGTATGAACTGCTGAAAAATGGCCAGTATGATCCCATAGATGACGCTGGCGGCCAGGCCGTAGACAATGACCGGCCCGGCAATGGAAAAGAGCTTCGCCGCCAACCCCAGGATCAGGCCCTCGCTTTTAAATTCCAGGGCAGGGGAGGCCACGGCGTTGGCGAATCCGGTGATAGGGACCAGGGTGCCGGCCCCGGCGTGTTTGGCAAGGTTATCGTAAATTTTTAAGCCGGTAGCCAGGACGCTGCAAAAGATTAGGGTGATGGAAACCCAGGTGGACGCGGTTTCCGGGGAAGCGCCCCAATGCTTATAAAGGAGCAGAAACCCCTGGCCTATGGCGCAGATGAGCCCGCCGATTGCAAAGGCCTTGGGGATGGTCTTCCAGCTTTGGGTATTGGGGGAAGCCTGCTCCGCCAGCTTTTTGTATTCCTCTTTGGTGATATTTTTCATCCGAAATCCTTCCTTTCTCAAGATCCGCTGAACAGCTCCGCATTGTCAGTATTCCATCCTTTGTCAAAATTATCCCGATTCTCTGAAAAAACGAAGAATTTTAAAATTATTATAAAACAGTTGACATTTGGGGCAAAATCCTTTATACTGAAAGAAAAGGAGGGGTGCGGATGGAGAAGCTGCGCAATGTATTGAAAGAAAACGGAATCCAAGTGACAAAACAGCGGCTGGCGGTGTATAAAGTGCTGAAAGAGCTCAATACTCATGTTACAGCAGAAATGGTATTAGACGTTTTGAAGCAGCGCGGCATTTCCATGACTGTCGCCACGGTCTACAATATTCTGAACCTGTTTGAGGAAAAGGGTTTGATCCGGAAGGTTGGCGCAGCAGGGGAACCGGTCATTTTTGACATCAATACCTATGAGCATATCCACATTTGCGACCAGGAAACCCGAAAGGTGCGGGACTGCCAGGATATGGCGCTGGTCCAGATGATCGAAGCCTATCTGCGGGAGCATCCTGTGGGGGATTTGGAGCTGGAACGGGTGGATATCAGCCTCATCGGCAAGGATCTGACGCTGCACACATGAATTTCTGACAGCTAGGACGGCGCGCCGTCTGACTGAAATACAATCGATTTAGGAGGTTATTTGCATGGAACTCAAGGGAAGTAAAACCGCCGCTAATCTCGCCGCCGCTTTTGCCGGGGAATCTCAGGCCAGAAACAAGTATACCTACTATGCCTCCAAAGCCAAAAAAGACGGCTTTGAGCAGATCGCCGCCATTTTCACGGAAACCGCTGAAAATGAGAAGGAGCACGCCAAGATCTGGTTCAAGCTGCTCCACGACGGCGAAATCCCCACCACCATGGAAAACCTGAAGGACGCGGCAGCCGGTGAAAACTACGAATGGACCGATATGTACAAGACCTTCGCGGAGGAAGCCAGGGAAGAAGGCTTCACAAAGATCGCCGCATTGTTTGAAATGGTAGGCGCTATCGAGAAGGAGCATGAGGAACGCTACCGCAAGCTGCTTGCAAACATCGAGGACGAAGTGGTGTTCTCCAAGGACCACGACGTCATCTGGCAGTGCCGCAACTGCGGACACATTGTCATCGGCAAGAAAGCGCCGGAAATCTGCCCGGTCTGCTCTCACCCGAAGGCCTATTTCCAGGTAAAACCTGAAAACTATTGATCCCTTTCCATTGACGCAAAACCACCCGGCTTTTTGGCCGGGTGGTTTCTTTTGTTAGGGGCTGCCGCATTTGTTTGGACCGGCTCCTTAGCAGGGGAAGGGCGGACTGTCAAAGCAGCGGTTCCGTCCCAAAGTAGGCGCAGATGGCCCGGTAATAACAGAGGGCCGCCTGTTGGCACCCTTCCTCCGTCCCCAGCAGGGCAACATCCTCCTGATTGGTCAGAAAACACTGCTCCGCCAGCACTGCCGGACAGTCCGGGTAATCCACCATGCCGAAGGAGGGCAGGCTTTCCAATTCCGGGTCGGGACTGTCGGTCAGAATTTTTTCATTTCCCTGGTAATAAGCGTACCGGATGCCGCCGTCCCCCCGGAGAGGGATCCCGGTTTGGGAAATTTCACCTGCCAGCAGCCTTGCAAAGGAAAGGGCTTCCTCGTGGTATTTCCGGCCCGGCGGGGGTGGATACGCCTCAAATCCCCGGGCGGAGGGGTCCTCCGATGAATTGCCGTGGATGCAGAGGAGCAGCTCCGCCCCCTTCCGGTCGGCCAGCCGCCAGCGGTCGTTGATGTCCTTGCTTTCCCCGTATTCCCGGCAGAGGATGACCCGGTAATTCTCGTCCTGCCTGAGGTATTCCTCCAAATACCGGACGGTGGTTTCCGTCAGCTGGGTTTCCCCGATGAGACCTTCCGCGCCGGGATCGTTCCCGCCGTGTCCGGCGTCCAGGGCCACGACGATCCGGGAGTCAAAAAGCCCCCATTCCTCCATTGCCCATTTGCCGCCGAAGCAGATCCCGGCCACAAGCAGGCAGAGCAGAAAAATTTTCCCAAACCGCAGGCGCCGTTTCCCTTGTTTCAACACAATTCCCCCATTCTTGTTTCCATTGTAGCACACTTTAGAAGAAAGTGTCGAAAGATTTCCTTAAGATTCGGTTTTTTCCAAGAGAAAAACAAACAGCCCCGACAGAAAGAACTCTGCCGGGGACATTTTTTGAAAATATGAGGACTGTTCGGAACGGGAACCGTCAGGAAATATCCAGGATATAAGCAGGATACCAGGCGGCGGCCTCCCGGACACGTTTGCTGACAGGCATCCCTGCGCCGGAAAGCACCACCAGATGTCCGGCTTTCCCCTCCGGAACCTCTCCCTCATAAGGGGACAGGCTCACCACGTTGCCCACGCAGTCGGCAAGATACATACCGTCTGTTGTCTGGATGAAGCCTTTGACCCGGAAAGTGTCTTCCGAAAACATCTCGATGAACTTTTGCAGGTCATAGGGCGGGATGGAAGGGTCAATGGTCACCAGGAGCTTCCGCAGGGTCAAATCAGCGGTGAGAGGCATGTCCCCCGCCGGAAGGGCCCGGGCTTTTTGCAGGGTGTCCAGAACCCCGGCGTCCACGGCTCCGAAAGACGTTTGGATCACCGGCATATCCGGCCGCTGGCCCTGGATCAAGGCCAGGGTTTCCGAAAGCTGCTCTCCACTCGCCCGGTCGGTTTTGTTGACCACCGCCAGGTCGCTGGCGGCCAGCTGCTTTTGGCAGGTGCGGGCGGTGGCGTAGAGCTTGGGGAACCGCACGGCGTCGATGAGGCAGACGGCCCCCTGATAGTCGATGTGGGGGAACCGGTCCGTCTGGGAAAAGAGCTTCCGGATGCCTGTCGGGTCGGAAAGCCCCGAGGCTTCCACTAAAATCACATCCGCCGCAATGTCCGCCGACTGGCGCAGGACCTTTTCAAACTGGTCTAAGCGGCAGGAGCAGAACACGGACCCGCCGGAGATTTCCTGAAGGTATGCCCCTAAATCAGCCAGGAGGACGCCGTCCACGCCCTCTTGGCCAAATTCATTGACGATCAGCTGGATTTTCTCCCCGGCAAACAGGCGGATAAAATTCTTTAAAAAGGTAGTCTTGCCCGCCCCCAGAAAGCCGGTGATGAGATAAAGGCGGCTCATGCGTTCTTTTTGCATTCCTCAATGGCTTCCCGGATGGCCTCTTCCAGCTCGGCCTTGGTGGGGATGATGGAACGGTATTTCAGCTTGCCGTTGATGTACATGGAGGGCAGGTTCGGCACGCCCATTTTGATGCAGCGGGCCACGTTTTCCTTGTAGATGAATTTGTATTCCACCATGTCGATGGCGTCGCCGAAGGTTTCCACAGCCTGGTTGGCCGCGCCCATCATGTAGCTGCAGGCGGCGCACTGGGCGGAATCCAGGGTGAATACTTCCACAAGGGGTTTCTTCAGGTGCTCGTAATCGGGGATCTCCACGTTGGAGGTGTCCACTTCCTCGGCCTGGTAGTTCTTCACCATTTCCCGGACAGCGTCGGTTTCCAAAGCGGCCTGGGCCACGCCGATGCAGTTCTCGATGGGCACATCATAGGGCATGTCGCAGCCGGGGGCCAGGATGAAGTTCTTTTTCACCTTGACGGAATCCAGAAGGTCCACAGCGAACTTCATGTTGTCCTGCTGGTTGCCTAAGAGCATGATGGAGGTCAGGGGGATGTTGCCGCCGATGGCCACGTTGTATTTGTCGGTGATCTCCTTGGCGGCCAGGAGGTTCACGTTTTCATCCACGGAAATGGAGTCGGGGTCGGTCTGGCACATGACCTCGATGTTGCGGGTGGCATCGCCGCAGACGAAGAAGGAGGAGAAAGCGCCTTTTTCCCGGATGTAGGCGAACAGTTCCTTGTAGGGCTCGGTCATGTACTGCTCAAAGTGGGCGGTGGAGATCTGGGAGATCAGGGGGTCCACCAGGGCGATGACGTCCATGCCCGCCTCAATGTAGTAGTCGGCCATTTTTTTGCAGACCCGGGTGCAGAAAGCGAAAAGGCTGGCGGTTTCTTCCTCAAAGTCGAACATGTCGGTGAACAGGTTGTTGCCCCGGAGATGGGAAGCCAGAGTGAAGGGGCCGCAGATCAGGCCGTAAAGGGCGGTAGTGTCGCCCACGGCTTTTTTCATCCGGGTCATAACATCCAGCACATAGGGGATGCGGCCGGATTCCTTGGTGGGGATGGTGCAGTCGCAGGGGGTGACAGGGGGCTCTTCATCGCTGCCGTCTAAGGGGTGCTTGGAAACAGAGGGAGGGCAGTCCTTGGCCCAGGTGAGTTCGCAGCCCAGGCACTCGGCCTCGATCTGCAGGTCGAAGATCACCGGCTGGCCGTCGGGCTTGTAAAGGCGGTTGACTTCCATTAAGGATTCAAAAGCCTTGTCCGCGTCGGTGAGCATCTCAGTGGCGTCGTAGCCTTTCAGCTTGCCCGCATGTACGCCCGCAAAGGGAACCCAGGGGGCGCGCTCGGTTTCTTCATGGCGCAGGGTGCGGAATAAAAGATCTTTCATATCAATTCTCTCCTTTTTGATTTGTGCAAAAAAGCGGTCTGGTTTCTTTATATTCAGTATAACATGTTCCGGGGGACAGCGCTTGTACTATGTTTCTTTTTTTGGGAAAATGTTTTCCGATTCATCCGTTTGCGGGACAATGCGGATGTTCTTATCTTGTCCGGTACTTCGGCGATTTCCATAAGTATTATGGAAAAATATTGGCAATTATGGGAATTGAGTCCCGGGAGAAAAACGGGTATGATGAAAGATAGTATTTGCTTTTCAGCCACTGGTGGGCAAAACCCGTTCATTTTGACTATTGACGGGTATGAATGGCTGTGTCGTTTATTGGAGGGGAGGAAATTTTCAAGTTGGAATTTTGCGGAGGGATTTATGGACTATACAATAGAAAGGATAACAGTTGAAAACTACAGTAAGTTTGACGATATGGTGTTTTACCGTGAAAACGGCTTTCAGCGGGAGCCGTCGAATGCAGCCGTATCTCAGCAGATGACAGACCAGCTTCATCATCCTGACTTTTATGTTTACGCCATTGATGTTGAAAACAGATTTGTTGGCTGGATCTCCATGATCTACATACCGAAAATCGGCAGCAGATGGAATGGCCGCGGACATTTGTATGTTGACGAGCTCTGGGTTGCTCCCGACTACAGAAATAACGGCTTTGCCAAAGCATTGCTGAAGAAGGCCGACGAATTGCAAGCGAAACTAAATACCAATGGGATCAGACTGTATGTGAATATCAACAACCCGACAGCGCACGGTCTATACAAAAGCTGCGGTTATGCCGAGGACGGACAGGCGGTCTTTATGGAGAAAAAATCATGAAAACTTTATACCTGATCGGCGGCACTATGGGCGTCGGCAAGACGACCGTATGCAACCGAATGAATGAAGAACTTGATCGATCTGTGTTTTTAGACGGCGATTGGTGTTGGAACGCAAATCCGTTTCAGGTAACGGACGAAACGAAAGAAATGGTTATCAAAAACATTTGCTTTCTTTTAAATCAATTTATCAAATGCTCCGCATACGAAAACATTATTTTCTGTTGGGTTATGCATCAGCAGAGCATTATTGATGAAATCATAAGCGGCTTGGATTTGTCCTGCTGTGAAATAAAAACAATCTCCCTTGTGTGCGATGAAAAAACGCTTAAGGAAAGATTGAATAAGGATGTTGCAAATGGCGTCCGCAAAGCGGATGTTATTGAAAGAAGCATGAAAAGGCTCGAACTTTATCATAAAATCGATTCTATAAAAATAAACACATCGGATAAAAGCGTTGACGAGATCTGCAGAGAGATCCTCGGTACATCAATAAAAATTTCTTGATTTAAGCCGCTTCCAAGATTTTTATCAATACTTGCAAAGGCTTAATCAGAAGATTTTCTCTTATCAATCAATTAAAAATAATGCCCATTTAGAAAGGAGAACGGCGCAATGCAATGTGCAGATCTGGAAAAGCCGGCGGTTGGGCCCGGCGAGTTCGTTTTTGGGGTAGTGGGCCTTTCCCACGGACACATTTACGATATGACGGACGGGCTTCTGAAAGCGGGGGCGGAACTCCGCTGGGTGTATGACCCGTCCCCGGAAAAGATGGAGGCGTTTTTGCGGAAATACCCCCAGGCCAAGGCGGCCCGGAGCGAGGAAGAGGTGCTTTCTGATCCGGAAGTCCGGCTGGTGGCGGCCGCCGCCATCCCCTGCGACCGGGCGGCCCTGGGCGTGCGGGTCATGGAAAGCGGGAAGGATTACTTTACCGATAAAGCTCCCCTGATTTCTTTGGAGCAGCTGGACGCGGCGAAAGCAGCCTGCGCCCGGACCGGCAGGCGGTATTTTGTCTTTTACAGCGAACGGCTCTGCTCGGAAAGCGCCGTCTGCGCTGCCCGGCTCATCGAGCAGGGGCGCATCGGCCGCGTGCTCCAGGTCATGGGGATGGGGCCCCACCGTTTGGGGCCGCCGGAAAAAAGACCGGACTGGTTTTACCGGAAAGCCCAGTACGGGGGGATCCTCTGCGACATCGGCAGCCACCAGATCGAACAGTACCTCTTTTTCTCCGGGGCAAAGGACGCGTCCATTATGTCCAGCCATGTGGCCAATTACCAGCACCCGGACTATCCGGAGCTGGAGGATTTCGGGGAAGTGTCTTTAGTAGGGGATAACGGGACATCCGGCTATCTCCGGGTGGACTGGTTTACGCCGGGGGGCCTGCGCACCTGGGGGGACGGACGGACCTTTATTTTGGGGACGGACGGCTATATGGAGCTGCGGAAATATGTCAATGTGGGCGTCGGCCCCGAAAAGGACCAGGTTTTCCTGGTGGACCATCAGGGGGAGCACCTGATCCACGCGGCCGGGCAGACCGGCATCCCCTTCTTTGGCCAAATGATCCGGGACTGCCTGGACGGCACGGAAACCGCCATGACCCAGGCCCACATCTTTAAAGCCGCGGAGCTTTGCGTCCGGGCCCAGATGGCGGCGCGGAAGCTGGTATAGGCCCAGTTCCCGCCCCAAAAAGTCCTCGATGGAATGACCAAGGAAGAAGCTGTGATTTTTTATAAATTCACAGCTTTCTTTTTTGAAAATTTATTGACATTTCGATTGAAACATTCTATCATAAAAGAAAATGCCCCGGCCAAAGGCTGCGGACCGAATGGAGGAACTGAATTTATGGCGCATCTCCTGGAAAACGACAAAATTCGGATAGAATTTGATGAAGCAACCGGCGGCATCACCAAATTCTGCTGCAAGGAAACCGGCTGGGAGCTGATCCGGCAGCCGAAACTGGCTATGGGAATCCAGCTGCGGGTCCCGGCGCCGGGACACCGCTGGAACCTGGCGGAAAGCGGCCGCCAGAAGCTGGCATCCTTTGCTGCTGTGCCCGAAGAAGGGGCGGCTGTGCTCCGGTGGGAAGGGCTGGACTTTGACCAGAGTGGTCCTTTGCCCATCGACGCGGAAATGCGGGTGGAGCTTACCGCCGGCGGCGCGTCCTTTACGGTAACGGTGGACAACCGGTCCCGGTACATGGTGGAGGAAGTCTGGGCGCCCAACCTGGGCGGCTTCCGGGAACCGGCCGGGGAACAGCCGGTGACGGCCCTGGGGATGCATTTCCAGGGGGGCTTTACCAAAGTGCGGCTGGGGAACGGCTTTCCGCTGAACGATTACTGGGGGATCGATTCTCCCACTGTCATCAAAACCTTCCCCTCCCCGGATGTCACCGCCCCCTTTATGCTGCTGGAAAAGGAGGGCGGAGGGCTTTACTGGGGCGTCCATGACCCCCAGCCGGAGATCGCCTCCTTTGTTTACAGCTTCTGCCCCGGATATTTGGACAGCAAGCACCACCGCCTGCCCGCAGGGGATGACTTAAGCGGCAGCCCGGCGGGGTTCTGCGTCAGCCTGGTGCGGGTCCCCTGTATCCAGCCCGGCCAGCGGCGGACTTTAGCGCCGGTCGTGCTGAAGCCCTATGAAGGGGATTGGCACCAGGGGGTGAAAGCCTACCGGGAATGGGAGGAAACCTGGTACCGTCCGGTCCCCGCCCCCAAATGGACCGCGGAAGCCGACTGCTGGATGACCCTGCAAATGAATTCCTCCGAGGGGCGGTGCAAGTATTTGTACCGGGACCTTCCCGCCGTTATGAAAGAAGCCAAACAGTACGGCGTCCAGGCGCTTCAGCTCATTGGCTGGGCCACCGGCGGGCAGGACGGCAACGAGCCCTTCCAGGACACCGACCCTCTGCTGGGGACAAGGGAAGAATTGATGGACGCTATCCGGCAGATCGAGGAAATGGGGATCCGGGTCCTGCTGATGTGCAAATTCAAATGGGCCGACCAGTCCGCGCCGGAATTTGCAGATAAAATGGCGGCCCATACCTTAAAGGATATGCGGGGCCATCCTGTGCCCTTCGGCGGCTACGCCTACGACACCCTGTTCCAGCGGTTCAGCGGCGGCAGCATCCACAACGGCTACGGCCTGTGCCACTCCTCGGCGGATTACCGCCGGGCGGCCTTGAAGGGATTCCGGAAGATTTTGGAGCTGAAGCCCAGCGGCATCCTTTATGACGAGCTGGCCAACCCCATGCTCTGCTGCTTCGACACCTCCCATGGCCACGCCTATGGGGAAAGCATCCACAAAGGCTCGCTGCTGCTGGCCAAAGAGTTTTATAACCTTGCCCAGGAAGCTGCCGGCGACTTCGCCTTCGCCGGGGAAGGGCCCTCGGATATGCTGTCCCAGTACTATTCCACCAACTACATCCGCAGCTGGGACGACGGCGGGGAGCCCCACTGCCCGGCCGGGAAATACCTGCACCCGGAAATGCACTTTGCCAGCTGCCTGGTGGGCTGGGACGACCGGGAAATGGCCAACCAGTGCCTGGTGTACAGCTATATCCTGAACTATGAGCCCTATAATTTCAAAGGCCGCATGTCGGATATCCCCCTGACGGCCCAGTATGGCATGAAGATCCAGAAGCTGCGCCGCCGGCTGTGGGAATATCTTTGGAAGGGGACGTTTCTGCACACGGATGGGGCAAAGGTCCGCCCGGTTGGGGAATCCGGGGAATACATCTATTCCGTCTTTGAGGCGGCAAACGGGAAGCGGGCCATTGCGGTGGCCAATCAGGAAGCGGAACGGGCGCTGACCCTGCAGGTGGCGGCTGATTCCGGCTGTGAGAAATTCCTCCTTTATACGCCGGAGGAGGATGGAGCCAAGGTTTCCGGCAGTATCGTGGAGATCCCGGCTCGGTGCGCCTGCGTGCTGGTGGAACAGTGAGGAGGGAGTTTTATGACAAGACCGATCCTGCGGTTTGAGGGAAACGACCTTGCCAGACGGATAGGCGCGGTTTTTGCGGAAAACGTCCATGACCTGGTGGAAAAGGTGGACATGGAGCCGGGGGGATATGAAGCCGGATTTTTCCACACTTCCACCGTCCGGCACCCCAATACCTGCTATTATGACAGCGTCTGGAGCCGGGACGCGGGCCGGGGCCTGATCGAACTGAGCAGGCTGGGGTTCCAGCGGGAGGCCGAAGCCGCCGCCGGGTATCTTTTGCGGAACCTGAACAAGGGGGACCACTGGGGGCGCACCACCTCCCCAAACGATAGCTGCGGCTATGAAGCCGATGGCAACGCCCTGGTCCTTCTGGGCATCGCCAACGTCTGGAAAATGAGTGGGGACAAGGAGAAGCTGGGGGCGGAGTATTTGAAAGCGGCGGAGCCTGTGGTAAAATGGCTGGAGCATGAGATGCGGGGGAACCCCCTGGGCTGCCTGCTGCCCTGTATCTCCGAGCTTTCCGGCAACCCCAGCACGCCCTATACCGTAACGGCTGTTTTCCCAAACTACGCACTGAAAATGGCGTTAGAGGGGCTTTTGGAAATGGCCAGGGCCGTTCACTCTCCCTTGGAGGGAAAGCTGGCCTCCCTGGAAAAAGAGCTGACTGAGGCCATGGACAGCCGCCTGGTGGCAGGCGCCCAGCCTTCCAATACCCCCGCCGGATGCTGGCTCAACGGCCTGGACGGCCGGGACGGGCGGCCCTATGAGTTTTCCGATTGGGACTTTACCTCCTGGCCGGTCTGGCACTGGACCCGGCAGCTGCCCTTTGTTTTGCAGCCGGACCTGGGGAGCATGGCGCTGCGGCAGGACCGCCAGCTGGCGGTCCATCAGAAGAGCTACGCCCATGTGCTGCGGTATATGAATGGCAACCGCTTCTTCCGGAAATACGGCTTTGTCAGCGGCAGCGGCTGGACCGGTATGGGCGGCCGCCACGACGACACCATGTGCGGCTACAGCCAGGGCTATATGACCCAGGCGGCGCTGCTCAGCGACGATGTGAACACCTACTCCCTGCTGGCGGAGGGGATCGCCCGGCTGGCGTACGACGGCAATGTGGCGGAAGACCTGGCGGATGAACGGAACCCCTGGCTGATGCACGAGTGCTTTTCCTATGAAAATTATGAGGAGGGCCTGGACCACACTTTCGGCGTTCTGAAAAACGGCCGTCCGGGGCTCATGGACAATCCGGGGGATGAGGGCAACCTGGTGCAGGCGGCGGAGATCCTGAAGGTTTTCCGGCTCATGGTGGGCATTGACGATTCAGATCCGGCGGGCCTGCGGCTGATGCCCCGGCTCCCCTGGGAATGGGACGCCATGCAGGCGGAGAATTTCCCCTTTGCCGCGCTGGACGGCAGTATCGGGCGGATCTCCATGGAGCTGCGGCACGACCGGGCCGCCAGAAGCACTTCGATTCAGGTGTCCAGCTCCATCCCGCTGTCAAATTTGGCGATCCGCTTGGGGCCGTACCCCAAGCACCTGCGGATATTGTCCGGCGGGGAGCTGGAAATTGAACAGGGAGAGCGCTGCTCCTGGGTCTGGCTCCGGGGGTTAAACGGCACGGACATCAGCCGCACCATTTCTCTCTGGTGAATTGTTTCAGCGTTCCTCTCATCATAAAACCGCCTGCGGGATCCCGCAGGCGGTTTTTGCTCTTTCATTCATTCCGGGAAAAAGGTCAGCTCCACACAGCCGCACAGGGCGTGGTACAAAGCCAGGTGATATTCCTGTACCCGGAAGGTCTGGCAGGAAGGGGCTTTCAGGGTCACATCGCTGATTTTGGAAAGGCGGCTCTCCGCCTCCCCGGTAAAAGCCAGTACCTTCATCCCCCGGGCCTTGGCTGCGTAGGCCGCGTTGACCACGTTGGCGGAATTGCCGGAGGTGGAAAGGCCCAGAAGCACATCTCCCGGCCGTCCGTAGGCGAAGACCTGCTGGGCGAAGAGCATATCCGGCTGAACGTCGTTCAAAAAGGCGGTCAACAGAGCCGTCTGGCTCACCAGGGAGATGGCGGGGAGGCCCCGCTGTAAGTTTTCGGAAAATTTTTCCGGGTCCGGGCAGCCGGAGGCCGCGATGGCTGCCCGTTCTTCCTCTGTTAGGGGACGCTTCTGCAAAAATCCTTTCATCAGTTCCCCTACGATGTGCTCGCTGTCCGCCGCGCTGCCGCCGTTGCCGCAGGTCAGGAGCTTCCCTCCCGCCTGGAAACAGCCGCAGAGCAGGGAAACGCTTTCCCGGAAGTCCTGCTCCAGCTCTTTTAGGGCCGGTGTGTTGAAAAACAGCCCCCGGCAAAACGCCTCTGCTTTTTCTGTCATATGCTCTCCTCCTCGTTCCAGCAGCGGATCAGCGGAAGGAAATCCGCCGCAATGTACCGTGCGCCGGCCTTTTGCAGCTTTTGCAGCTTGCGGGGGTTCAGCCCCGGCTTTTTCTGCAGTTCCCAGCTGGCGATGCCCACTGTGACTGCGCCGGCATCCCGGCCCAGCTGGATCTCCACCTTGCCGTCCCCGGCCACCAGGAGCTCCCGCCCCGAAAGGCCGCCTGTTTCCAGGATCTCCCGGATCACGGCCTCCTTGGAGCAGTCTTTCCGCCGTTGGGGCGCGCCCCGCACTTCCCGGGCCAGAGGCGCGATCCCCAAAAGCTCCGCTTCCCGCCGGACGTCTTCCTTGTCCGTCCCGCTGGCAATGTAAATGGAAATGCCGGCGTCCGCCAAAAGCTCCAGGTATTCCCGGCTGCTGGGGACCAAAAACTGGGCGGGGTCCGCCGTGCCGTCGGAAAGCCTGGCCAGCCGGGTGTTCACCATCTCCATCAAAGCGGCGTTGTACTGGTCCTTGTAGTCCCAGGGGTCCAAGGGCTCCCGTCCGCACAGGCTTTGGACCTGCCCGGCCAGCCACTCCATTTGGAAGATCGTCTGGATACCGGTGGATTCGTCGATGTACCGGCGGATATGCCCGGTCAGTTCTTCGCCTGCAAGACTGCCGCCCTCCAGGTGCCGGAGCATGATCTGCTCCATGACCGATTCCCACCCGCAGCGCAGGGTGGAGATCGTGCCGTCGAAATCAAAAATAGCCGCCTTTACCGGGCAGCCCGCCCGGTTCAGCTCCGGCAGGAGCAGGCTGTGCTGCAACGCCATAGGATGCTTCTCCTTTCTGTTATCCGGCAGGGATCGGCGGGGACGGAGGGATCTCCGCGCTGAAGATCTTGTCCAGGACGATCCCCGCGCTTCCGTAAAGGGGGGAATCCAGGCCGAAATCCGACTTTACCACCAGGTTCTGCCGGTACTTGCCAATAGGGGAATTTTGGTTCATCATATAGGTCAGGGTGTGCTCGAAAAAACTGCTGGTAGTGCGGGGTGACCCGGCCAGGATCACCAGATTCACATTCAGCTGGGAAATCAGGTTGGACACCGCCGCGGCCAGATACCGGCAGTATTCCGTCAGGATGGACATAGCCAGCACATCGCCGGCGTCAATGAAGGTCAGGACGTCCAGGATGGTGGGGGATTCCATCCGCAGCAGGGGATGGTTTGGCAGGTATTCCCGGAAATGGCGGTACCCGTTGACGATGGTGGGGATATCCGCGTAAAGCTCCAGGCAGCCATTGTTGCCGCAGGCGCATTTGGGGCCTAAAAAGTTGATGGACATATGTCCCAGCTCGCCGTTTTGGCCGTACTCCCCGTTATAGAGCTTGTTTTCCAGGTAAAAACCGGCGCCGATCCCGTTAAAGGTGGAAATATACACAAAGTTGTCCTGGCTCCGTCCTTTCCCCCACAGCTTTTCCGCAATGGCGCCTGCCGTGGCGTCGTTGCACAGCCATACCGGCACACCGGAAAGCTCCTCCAGGAAGGAAACGATGGGGAACTCAAAAGGCTCCGTAAAGAAATTATGGGGATTCAAGAGGGTCCCGTCCACGATGTTCAGGGGGCCGACGCAGGAAACGCCTACCGCCAGGATCTGCTGCCGGGACTGGCTGCGGGTCTGCCGGTACAGCTCCGCCAGCTTTTCCCGGAAGGTGGCGGGCGAAATCAGGCCGGTGTAGCGGCAGCGGCTGTCCGCCAGAATCTCCCCTTTCAGGTTGGAGAGGATGACGTGCAGGTTCCCCCTTTGAATCAAAACGCCGCAGATCAGCGGGGCGTTTTCCGCCAGGTCCAGCCCGATGGACTTCCGCCCCATGCCGCTTTCCGGCGAGATGGCCTCGGATTCCGTGAGGATCCCCTCTTCGATCAGTTCGGAAACCAGGTTTGTCAGAGTTGTTTTGGTCAGCCCCAGGCTCCTGGCAATCTCTGCCCTGGAAACAATATTCTGGTTCAGCACCGCCTGGAGAACCAGCGCGCGGTTTTTTTCTTTAATGGTCTGCTGCCGGGAACCGGCCTGACGGATCATAATCACGCCCCCTTTTTTGTGTTATTGTTATTTTACCACATCAGGGCGGCCTTTGTCAGCAGGTTCCGGGAAATCTTCCAGGATATTTGTTTCCGAAACTGCGCCGTCTGAGGCGATGCGCAGGGTTTTGACCTCGTGGGGACGGAAATCCGCTTCGGTTTCCGCCGAAAGGAAGGGCAGGGAAAGGGCGGCCCGGACTGCTTTTCCGTCTGTTTCATAGGCCCGCAGGATAAAGCCGTTCCCGTCCTCCGCCTGCTTCACAACCTCGATCTGGACATTGTCCGCGGAGGAACAGGCCAGACCGCCGGATAAGGGCAGCTCGCCGCTGTGATAGGTTTCATAGACCGGGATGGGAGGCTGGCGGTGTTCCGCGGCCCGGCGGGTGGGCAGATAGGGGCAGAGCCGTCCGCTGCGGGACAGGAGGGTGTAGCTGGTTTCGTAGATGCCGATGTCCATGGGTTCGGTGAAGGCGTCCTTGATGCCGTAATGATCGGCAAACCCGGCGCTGCGCACCACGATAAAGCGGGCGGTGTTCCCATCGACAGAACAGCTCCCCAAAAATTCCGAGGCGATGGACAGGCCCTTCTCCTCATTGCCCACGTCCATCCAGCCCAAGGCCGGCTCCTCTTTGCCGTCGGCGGGCTTTTGGATGCTGCCGTAGGGGATCTCGTAGGTGGCGGAAGGCTCGGAAACATCCACCGGGAAGGCCAGCTTCAGGATGCGGAAGGGCTCCTGCCAGTTGACCCGCAAAGAAACCTCAATGCCGGGGCGGTCCCGGTACAGGGCAAAATCCTGGATCAAAACAGAGTTCTGGTAATGGGAAACGGCCCGCAGGACCGCCCGCACCGGTCCCCGTTCCAACAGGGAGAGGGAGGCGTTCTCAAAATGCCCAACCGTGTTGTTCAGGTAGACCGCGCCGTGGGCCCAGGTGTCGTTGTGGAAATCCTCAATGACCTCCGCCGCGGCGCCTTTGCCGGAAAAGACCTCCCGTCCCGCTTCTTTGTCCCACAGGCTGGCGATGGCGCCGGAAACAGGGTCCAGCTCCAGCCGGTACCAGTCATTTTCCAGATAATGGCTGGAATACCTTAAGGAACGGCCGCTGTCTTTGGGGGCGATCGCTTGATGGCGGTACAGGTAAACGGTGCGGTAGCCCATAGGCGGCAGCTCCGCCTGGACAATGGACTTGTAGTCGTCCCGGCCGTTGTTGCAGGTCTGGTCGGCCCGGACCTTCTGCCAGCAAAGGGGCCCGTCGTTTTCATCCGTCGCGCCGGTGATCTCCCAGGACAGGGGCACAGCCGCCGTCACGGGCCAGGGATTCGTGTTGAAAAGGACCACCGGGGAACCGCCGTTTTCATATTCCCAGGAATTCCAGTCAAAATCCCGGCTGACGGCGAAGGTCCCGCCCCGTTTGGTGTCGATGTGCCAGGACAGCCGCTGAAGGGAGGCGTTCAGCAGCACCGAACCGATGCGCAGGGCTTCCCCGTGGGCTTCCCGGGCGTCCTCATAGACCTTCTTCAAGCTGCATCCGCCTAAAATGTCGTGGAACTGGTTGAACATCACATCCTGCCAGGCCCGGTGCAGGTCCTCCTGCTGATAGGGGAGCCCCTGCAGGACGTTTGCGGCCGTCATCATCCGTTCCGCCGCTAAGAGCCGGCTTTCGCTGCGGCAGTTGTCCCGCTTGATCTGCCGGAAGGCGGAATAGCAGCCGATGGCGTGGTGCTGCAAATCCCCCTGGACAACGGGGACAGGCTCTTCGTCGGCCCGGACCTTCTCAAAAAAGTCCGCCGGGCTGCCGTAGCAGATGCTGGGGTCCTCCTTCATCCAGTCCTCCAGCCGGTGCAGCAGCGCCGTTGTGGGGCCGCCGCCGTGGTTGCCGACCCCATAGAAAAACATTTTGGAGGCGTGTTCGGTTTGGATCTTCTTCTGAAAAAATTCCCGTTTCCGGTCCAGGTTGGAGTGGTCCACCGCCGTGCCGTAACCCATGGGGATACGGTAGGTGAGCACCCGGGTGCCGTCGATGCCCTCCCACAGGAAGGTGTCGGAGGAAAGGGCTTTTTCATGCTGCTCCGGCCGCATCATCACATAAGAGTCCATTCCGCACTGGGTGAGGAGCTGGGGCAGAGCGCCGTTGTGGCCGAAGCTGTCCACATTGTACCCGAACAGGGCCCGCTTCCCGAACCGGGACAGGAAATACTGCTGGCCGTAAAGGCCGTGGCGGGCAAAGGATTCCCCGCAGGGGAGGTTGCAGTCCGGCTGGAGCCACCAGCCCCCGGCCAGGACCCAGCGGCCTTCCGTCACCCGCTGGCGGATCTCCTCAAACATGGCCGGCTCGTTTTCCTCCACCCACTGGTAGTAGCCGGCGCCTGCCGCCGTGAAGATGTAGCCGTCAAATTCCTTCATCCGATCCAGGGCGGAACGGAAGGTGGCCTTGATTTCCGCATACCCTTCCTGCCACCGCCAGAGCCAGGCGGGGTCCAGGTGGGCATTGCCGATCATAAAAATTTTAGGGTCCATGATAAGCCTCCTTTTTCCGGTCAGCGCAGCCGGAAGGTCTTGATTTCAAAGGGGTGCATTTCAAAATTCACGGCACTGCCTTCCGTTTCCGCCGGGCGCTCGTTTTCCTCCACCAGGTTGCATTCCAAAGCCTCTGCGAAGGGCAGGGCAGATTGCAGGGAAACCCGGGTTTTCGTGCCGCTGGATTCATACAGCCGGAGGATGATGCCGTCGCCGTCCTCCGCGGCCTTGACAGTGTCCAGGATGACGTTCCCTTTGCTGACCTGGAAGTAGGATTTTTCCGGGGGCAGGGAGCCTTCCGCCGCGTCCGGACAGAACTGGGCTTCCAGGGGGACGTTTAAGGCGTAACCGGCCTGGACCGTCCCGGCCGCCGTCCAGCCGCCTTTGTGGGGCCGGATGGCGTAGCAGAAGGTGTGGTACCCCTGGTCGGCGGTCAGATCGGGGTCAATGGGGGAGCGCAGCAGGGTCAGGCGCATCCGGTTCTCCTTGATGTCATAGCCGTATTTGCAGTCGTTCAACAGGCTGACGCCGTAATCGCCCTCCGACAGGTCGGCCCATTTGTGGCCGCACACCTCGAATTTGGTCCGGTCGTAGGAGGTGTTTTCGTGGGTGGGGCGTTCGATGGCGCCGAACTGGATCTCATAGGTGGCCTTGGAGGACAGGATATCCGGCAGGAATTCCGCCTTCAGCATTTTTTCCCGTTCGTGCCAGTCCACGGCTGTGCGGAACTCGATGCGGTCCAGATCCGCATACAGGACAATGTCCTGGGTAATGGTGGAGTTGTGGAAGGTCCGGACGACCCGCAATGTCCCCTTTAAGGGGCTTGCTTCCAGGATCTCCACAGAGCCGGCTTTCTCCAGGGGCCATTCCTTGTTCTGGTACTCGATGTCGATGTTCCAGGCCGTTTCCCCGCCGGGCTTATCCTCGAAGATCTTCAGGACATTGGAGGGCCCTGCCAGGACTTCCCGTTCGTTTAGCTTGTCATAAACGCTGGTGAGGATGCCGTTTTCGTCCAGCGTCACCCGGTAGAACCGGTTTTCCATGCAGGTCTTGGAAACGTTGACCCGGGCCTCTTCTTTGGCTTTGGCGGGCGCCAGGACAAAAGAAGCGTAGCCCATGGGCGGGACGTTCTCCGCCAGAAATTCCAGATACCGTGCGCCGTCCTCCTCATATTGGCGGCTGGGGACCTCCTGCCCTTTGTCGTTGTGGACGGAAATGCCTTCCATGCCTTCCGGCAGGGGGATGGTCACCGGCTCGCTGCGCTGCCAGGAGAGATAGTTGAACACCACCACGGTGTTGGCGGGATGGGCGATTTTGCCGCAGAGGGCCTGCTGGGCGGCGGAAACGATCTGGGTCCCGTTCCCCAGGATTTCGCTGTAATTTTTCTGGGCGTCCTCGTAAACGGAGTGGATGGAGGAGCCGGGGATGATGTCGTGGAACTGGTGGGTCAGGAGCGCTTTATAGCCCTTCAGCAGGTCGGCATAGGGGTATGCCGCGCCGGTTTCTTTGAGGGAAAAGACGCTGGCCATTTCCGCCCGGCGGTACAAAAGCTCGGACTTCCGGTTGTTTTTCTTGGTGCGCGCCTGGGAGGTGTAGGTCCCCCGGTGGAATTCATAATACATTTCGTCGTTCCAGACCGGCAGCTTTTCCTGCACCTTTTCGGCGTCCTTAAAGAAGGACTCCGAGGTGGAAAGCTCCATCCGGGGCAGGCCGGGGTAGTGTTCCAGCCGCTTGGCGGTTTCCAGCATCTGGTAGGTGGGTCCGCCGCCGCCGTCGCCGTAGCCGAAGGTCATGAGGGCCTCGTCCAAAATGGGCTTCTGGTCATAGCGCTGGTAAAGGGTGCGCAGGGTTTCGGGGGAAACCCTGCCGTTATAGTTCAGGCGCTGCAAATAGGCGGGAATCCGGGTGCCGTCGATGCCCTGCCACTGGAACAGGGAATGGGGGAACCGGTTGTCGTCGTTGTTGATAAGCTTGGAGGTGAAGAAATACTTCATCCCGGAACGCTTGATGATCTGGGGCAGGGCCCAGGTATAGCCGAATACGTCCGGCATCCAGAAAACGTCGGAGCATTTGCCGAATTCCTCTAAGAAATACTGGCGTCCGTAAAGGATCTGCCGCACCAGGGATTCGCCGGAGGGGATGTTGGTGTCCATTTCCACCCAGGTGTTGCCCACCAGCTCGAACTGGCCGGTTTTGACCTTTTCCTTGACCCGTTCATAAAGCTCCGGGTAGTTTTCCTTGACAAACTCAAAAAGCTGGGGCTGGCTGAAGGCGAAGGTGAACTCCGGGTACTGGTCCATGAGGGCGCAGACGTTGGACAGGGTCTTGGCGGATTTCCGGATGGACTCCCGCACCGGCCAGAGCCAGGCGGTGTCGATGTGGGCCTGGCCCACGAATTTGATGATGCCGTGAGTGGAAGCGGAGATCTCCTTCATGGCCGCCTGGAAGGTTTCGGCGGCTTTGGGGATGCTGGCCAGCATGGTTTCCCGGTCAAAATCGAAATCCACGCAAGTGATGGAGGACAGCACCGCTTCCCGCAGCTTGTCGGCGTAAAAGTCCTCCTTGCTCACCGACTCAAAGAAGCGGACGACCTCCTCCGGCAGCCGGGTCCCGGATTTCAGCACCTTTTCCATGGGATTTTCCAGGGTATGGATGCCGTCCAGGGCGGTTTTGATGTCAAAATAATAGGATTCCGCGGTCCGGTTGATGGTGACCAGGGCGGCTGTCCGGATGGTATAACGGATGCTCACCCCGCCTTTGCTGCGGAAGCGGTTGAATTCCATGTAATTCAAGTGGGCCTCAATCTCCACCTGGTAGGTTTCCCCGGCCTTGGCGGATTCCGAAAGCATGACCCGGGTCCGGGTGGCGTCCTGGGGTTCCAAGTAGGAGGTGATGGCGGAAACGATCTTCCCGTTGACCCGGACAATGCCCTCGCCGCCAAACTCCAGGTTCAGGGCCAAGGGCTTCCCCGCAAAGGCTTCCGGCACTGTCACCGAGGCAGTGAACCACCGGGTAAAGTCGTCCCGGCATTCCCAGGCGTCCCCCACATGAAAAACGCCGTCGTCCGTTTCGCCCGTATAGCCGTCTTTTCCCAAAAACATGGCGCTGCGGCTCTGCCAGTCCGGCATCGGCAGGATATCCTCCAAAACCGCGTCGGAAATGGCTTCCAGCTTCCGCCGGAAAATGCTGTCTTTGCTGAATTTCATGTCGATTCCTCCCTGCAAGGTTATTGATTGGCACAAAAATCCTCATACTGGGCAAAAGCTTCCCGAAGCTCGTCTGGAGAAGCGGTCCCCGTCATGCCGGTTTTCCGGATGGTAACGGCGGGGACAAGGTTCGCGAAGGAAAGGGCTGTTTCCGGCGGCAGCCCCAGGCTGTATACCGCTGAAAATCCCGCCAGGAAGGCGTCGCCCGCCCCCACGAAATCAATGGGCGGCGGCACCTGGTAGGCCGGGACAAGGACGGTCCTCCCTCCTTCCGCCCAGAGAACCCCCCGGTCCCCCAAGGTGATGAGGGCGGGGCGGCCGCACCGCTTTTCCAGGGCCAGGGCGGCCTCCTTCATGGCGGCGGTGTCCTCTGCGGCGGCAGGGTCAAGGCCCAGGAAGCGGCAGGCCTCCAGCTCATTGGGCTTGATGACGGCATTTTGGAACGCCCCGATCCGGTCCCGGCTGTCCGCAATCACGGGCATGACCCTGCCAAGCTCCGCCAGCCGTTCCATGACCTTGGGGGTGATGCAGCCGTTTTGCAGCTGGTCGCAGACGATCAGAACGTCCGCCCCCTGACAGGCATTTTCCAGAGAAGCTAAGAGCCGCTGCTCCATTTCCTCGGAAAGAGGGGCGAGGTTATTGAAGTCCAGCCGGGGGTCCTCATATTTCACGTCCGAGATTCCGCAGCGGATGGGCTTGCAGTAGGCGGGCGTCACCCGTTCCGGAGAAGAAACCAGGTAATCCGCCGGGATGCGGATCTTTTCAAAAAGGGAACGGAACAGGGTCCCCCGCCAGTCTTCCCCAATGCAGCCCACAAACCGGATATCTGAAACCCCCAGGGCCGCCAGGTTTGCCGCCACGTTGGCCCCGGCCCCCAGGGAAAAGCGCTCCTCCACAATGGGCAGAGGGTAGTGGGGCACCTCCCGGGACAGCTCGCTTAACCGCATATCCGCCTCCCAGTAAATGTCCACGCAGCCGTCCCCGATAAGGGCGACCTTCCGGGAAGGGAGGCTCTTTAAGATTTGTTCCAGGTCTTCTTTTGTCATAGGGGCCCTCCTTTACTCAGCTTCCGGCCGGGCGTCCGTCAGCAGATGATAAAGGGTGGGTACGGTCTGCATATGGTTGCCGTAGATGTAATAGCCGTTCCCTCCGAGGCTTACGGGACGGTTCATAATATTCTTCCGGGGCCGGTAATAGTAGTGAAAGTGGTCCTTGCTGACGTCGGATTTGTAATCCCCCAGGGGGATGATGTCAAAATTCCCGGTGGTGATGTGCCGGGTCATGTAGCCGTGGTTGCGGACGATGGACAGGGCCTTCAAAAATACCTCCGGCCCGGTGACGGAGGAGCCGATGTTTAAGAAAACGCCTCCCTCCAGGTCTTTCAGGGAGTTGACGTAAATCTTGAAATCCCGGCCGCTGGTTCCGCCGATGGCCGCAAAATCCACGGAAGGGTGTTCGTGGATAATGTCCGTCCCCATGGTCACATGGTAGGTGGCGGGAATGCCGCTTGCGTAGGCGGTGTAGAAGACGCAGTCTTCCCGGTAAGGAAACCGGTCGGGATGTTCGTCCACATAATGGGCCAGGGCTTCCCCGTAGCCGTAGCCTTTCTCAAATCCCTGGCGGATGGCCTCGTTCATCCAGCCGCCGGTCTGCTCCCACATACCGAAGGAGCCGTCCTCGATGGCGGTGGGGACGTGTTCGGAGGTGCCGCCCAGGTAGGCCAGTTCAAAATCATGGATGCTCCCTGCGCCGTTGGAGGCGATGTGGGTGATAAGCCCCCGCTTAATCAGGTCGATCAAATAGCGGGAAAGGCCGCATTTGATGACGTGGGCGCCGTAAAAGACGATCACCGGCCGGCCGTTTTTCCGGGCCTCCAGGATCTTTTCGCTGACGGCGCGGAGTTCCTCGGAAGGGTAAAGCTCCACCGGGTCGGACAGGTTGCAGAGATTGTCGATCCGCACCAGGTTGTGCCGTTCCCATACGTCATATGTTTTGGTGTCTGAAAAATCAAATTCCTGAGGTTGAAACAGAGCCATTTTGATACCTCCCCATATATAATAAAGATTGTTTACTACATTATTTCATAAAAGAAGTGCGCCGTCAAGGGGAAATTGAAATATTTACTGGAATTTCAGAAAATAATTTTGATTTCGTGAAAACAGCCAATAAAATAGCGCGGAAATTGTTCTGAAATACAATTAGATAAAATAACTTTACCTTCGCGCTGCGCGGGCATCCAAAACAAAAAGAATAAAAAAGACTGTTCATTTCTGCGGAAATGTGCTAAAATAAAGGCGTTAGAGCCGCCGGGCCGCCGCTGGTTTCCGGCGGGGCGGCATTGTCAAAAACAATCGGGAGGGATACTGTATGAGATTTTGCGTGCCGGTCCCCTGCTTTTTCGGGGAAATAGACTTCTGCGCCGCCATGAAAAAGATCCGGGAGCTGGGCTTTGACGCGGCGGAAACCTATGACTGGAAAAGCCTGGACCTGGAACGGGTGCGGCAGACCTGCGCCGAAGCCGGCGTGGAGCTCTTAAGCATGTGCACCACGGCATTTAACATGACCGCCCCGGAAAAGCGGGGGGATTGGCTGGCGGGGCTGAAGGAAAGCTGCGCGGCCGCCCAAAAGGCCGGGGTGAAGCGGCTCATTACCCAGGTGGGGCAGGATACCGGAGCAGAACGGGCGTATCAGCATGAAAGCATCGTGGCCGCTTTGCGGGAAGCCCGGCCCATCTTAGAGGAAAGCGGCGTCACCGTCATGATCGAGCCTTTGAACACCTATGTAAACCACCCCGGGTATTATCTTTGGTCCTCCCGGGAGGCTTTTGACATCATCCGGGAAGTGGGGCACCCTCTGGTGAAGGTGGTTTACGACATTTACCACCAGCAGGTCATGGAAGGGAACATTATCCCCAGCATTACGGAGAACCTGGACTGCATCGCCCACCTCCACGCCGCCGGGCATCCGGGCCGGCACGAGCTGCAATACGGAGAAAACGACTACCGGGTGATCTTTGACGCCGTGGACAAGGCCGGGTATACGGGAGCCTGCGGCCTGGAATATACGCCCATTATGGACAGCGAAGAAAGCCTGCGGGAATTTAAACGAATTTATATGGGGAACCCCTGTGAGGAATTGTAGGGGCGGCCATGTCATCGATTTGATGACCGTCGCCCGCGATTCCACAAAAACGCCGTGATTTATCGCCGGGCGCGCATTGCGCGCCCCTACAACCGGCGATCCTGGTGATATATTTTCCCCAAAAATCAAACAACAAAACAGAAACGCCCTCCATCTTCCGATGAAGGGCGTTCGTTTCCGGCTGCGCTGGGCTTTCGGGGCTTCCGCCCCTTCGGTGATAGGCAGTACTTGGGGAGCCAAAGCCCCTTCGCGCCAGCCCGGAAACAGCAAGGGACGGCATAAGGATTCCTCCCATATGCCGCCCCAGGGATCTTTGCTTTGGGTTTCGCCGCTTGCACAAAACTTCCCTCTTGCCAAACAGCAGAAACTGTTGTACAATAAAGAAGCGGTGCAGCATTGCTGTTGCATATGGTGGTGTGTTCACCTTATGTAGCCTCGGAGGATCTTTCCCATCCTTCGGGGCACCGTTTTTGCCATTTCCGTTTTGTAAGCGCGGAGGAATACTGTTTGGACTATTCTTTGTACACGCTTACAGGCATATTATAACGCATCCGGCAGAAATTTGCAAGAGCTTTTGCGAATTTCTGTCGGTTTTTATTTTCGTGCGGGCGGGGAAACGCCGTCCCTTGACGAATGTTCCGGGTAGTATGTAGGGGCGGATGCCCACATCCGCCCGGCGGGAAGACCCCGCGGCCGCACAGCCTCACGCCGCCCGCTGGACGTGCTCATGTTCTGAATAAATTCACAACAATTCGCCGTATGGGCAGGCTTTATTCTCTGTGGAGAATTCGCGGGACGATGTGGGCATCGTCCCCTACAACCGGCGAGCCGCCGGGGGCAATTCGCCGCGGCCGTGGTATTCCTATCCTGCTACGGGACGGCTCGATAAACTCGCCGGTTTGATGTGTTTCATTTTCTATCGATTTTTGGGGGCATGTTGTAGGGGGCGGCGTCCCCGACGCCCCGTCGTTTTTGCAAAATCAAACGATAGAAGATGAAACCTGTCAAATCGGCGAATTTGTTGAGCCGTCCAGCGGTTGGTTAGGAATTGAAACGCCGCGTCGAATTGGCCGCGGGGCCTCCCCGCCAGGCCTGGGTCAGCTCTTGTCGCCGGGCTTGAAAATGAGGGCGGCCACCAGCCCGAACAGCACCGCCGCCGTGATCCCCGCCGCCGATGCGGTAAGGCCGCCGGTGAAAATGCCCAAGATCCCGTCTTCTGCCACCGCTTCCTTCACGCCCTTGGCAAGCAGCGCCCCGAACCCGGTCAAAGGCACGCTGGCCCCGGCCCCGGCGAAGTCGATGAGGGGCTGGTAAATCCCAAGTCCCCCTAAAATCACACCGGCCACCACATAGGACACCAAGATCCGGGCCGGCGTCAGCTTGGTGTAGTCGATGAGGGCCTGGCCGATGGCGCAGAAAACGCCCCCCACCAGGAACGCCTTGGCAAATTCCCAAAACAGGTCCATTCAATTCCCCCCTTCCGCCGCGCTGATGTGCACCAGGTGTGCGATCCCCGGGATGCTCTCCCCCTGCTGCAAAAGGGTGGGGGACATGAGGGCCCCGGTGGCCACGAACAGCACGTTTTTCCATTCCCCGGACTGGATGCGGGGCAGGATGTGGGCGCACAGCACCGAGGCCGAACACCCGCACCCGGAACCGCCCGCGTGGACGTCCTGGGTGTTCCGGTCGTAGATCATGAGGCCGCAGTCGTTGTGCTGGACGGATATGGAAAGCTTTTCCCGTTCCAGCAGTTCCAGCAGCAGATCCCGGCCCACCATCCCCAGGTCGCCGGTGAAGATCCGGTCATACTGCTCCGGATGGGTTTTGGTTTCCCGGAAAAACGCCGCGATGGTCCCCGCCGCGGCCGGGGCCATGGCCGCCCCCATGTTGGCGGCGTCGGTGATGCCAAGGTCCGCGATCTGCCCGATGGTCACATGGCGGATAAAAGGGCTTTGCTTCTTCTTCCCCACGATGACCGCCCCGGAGGCCGTGGCCGTCCATTGGGCGGTGGGGGTCCGCTGGCCGCCGTATTCCAGGGGGAACCGGAACTGCCGTTCCGCTGAGCAGAAGTGGGAGGAGGTGACAGCCGCCGCCCGGTCCGCCAGCCCTCCCTCCAAAAAGAGGGAAGCCATGGCAAGGCTCTCCGCCATGGTGGAGCAGGCCCCATATAGGCCCAAAAAGGGGATCCCTAGATCCCGCAGGCCGTAAGTGGAGCTGACGCACTGGTTTAAAAGGTCCCCGGCAAAGACCATGTCCACCTCCTTGGGGGTGACCTTGGCTTTGGTCATGGCCCGTTCCAGGGCCGTTTTCTGCATCCGGCTCTCGGCTTTTTCCCAGGTGGTTTCCCCAAAGGTGGTGTCCTCGTTTGTCAGGTCAAATTCATTTCCCAAGGGTCCTTCCCGTTCCATTTTCCCGCCGATGGCCGCGTACCCCTCGATGGAGGGGCAGTTTTCCAGCCGGAGCGTGCCCCGGCCCATTCTGATCGCCACTGAAATTCCTCCCAACCGGAAATGTTTTCCCTGTTATTTTGCCGCCGTTTTTTGGAATTATGTAGGAAATTTCTGGAAAAATCTCCGATCCCTCTTGACATGGAGCAGGCTCCATGTGGTATGATAAAAGCAAAGCAACTATGAGGAAGGGATTTTCCATGAAACAGGTAACATTGGGCCGGACCGGCATCACCGTCAACCGCAACGGCTTCGGCGCCCTGCCGGTGCAGCGGGTCTCCAAGGAGGAAGGCGCCCGGCTTTTGCGGAAGGCTTTTGACAACGGCATCAACTTTTTTGATACCGCCCGGGCCTATACCGACAGCGAGGAAAAGATCGGCCTGGGGCTTTCGGACGTTCGGGACCGGATCATACTGGCCACCAAGACCGGCCAGACCACCCCGGAAGGCTTCTGGAAGGACCTGGAAACCAGCCTTTCGCTCTTGAAAACGGACCATGTGGACATTTACCAGTTCCATAACCCTGCCTTCTGCCCCAAACCCGGGGACGGCTCCGGCCTTTACGAGGCCATGCTGGAGGCCAAAAAGCAGGGGAAGATCCGCTTTATCGGCATCACCAACCACCGACTGGCCGTTGCCAGGGAAGCGGTGGAATCGGGCCTTTACGACACCTTGCAGTTCCCCTTCAGCTATTTGGCCAGCGAGAAAGAGGAGGAGCTGGTGCGCCTGTGCGCCGAAAAGAACGTGGGCTTTATCTGCATGAAGGCCCTGTCCGGCGGGCTGATCACCCGGTCGGACGCGGCTTACGCTTATCTTGCCCAGTTTGAGAACACTTTGCCCATTTGGGGCATCCAGCGGGAATCGGAGCTGGATAAGTTTTTGTCCTATCAGGACAACCCGCCTGCCCTCACCCCGGAAATGACGGCCCTCATTGAAAAAGACCGCCGGGAGCTTGCCGGGGAATTCTGCCGGGGCTGCGGATACTGCATGCCCTGCCCCCAGGGGATCGAGATCAACACCTGCGCCCGGATGTCTTTGCTCCTGCGCCGTTCTCCTGCCGCCGGATGGCTGTCGGAGCAGGGCCAGGCCATGATGAAAAAGGTGGAAAACTGCGTCCAGTGCGGCCAGTGCAAGGCCAAGTGCCCCTATGGACTGGACACCCCCGCCCTTCTGCGCCGCAATTACGAGGATTACCAGACTTTTCTGAAATAAATACGGGAGCCGCCCTGCGCAAAACAGGACGGCTCCCTTAAATTTTACATGGATTTGATACAGGATGGTTTTACTGTTCCGGAAAGCCCCGTATAATAAAAGAAAAACGGCTTTCTGCCGCATCGTATCGGATGCGCCTTGAATCGGAAAGGAGTTTTCAATATGCTTCCCTGCAAAAATACCTGCCCCCACTACACCGAAGGCTGCCATAAAACCTGCGCGGATTGGAAACGGTACCAGGAGGTCATGCGCGCTGACCGCCAGAAACGGGCGGCGTATTTGAAGCTGCAGGAGGAAAACTGCCGGATCATGGCCCGCCAGTACCGGGAGATGACCTCCGGCCGGCGGTATTACTGAGGCTGTCCTTCCATAGAGGGCTGGGGTTCCGCTTTCCGGATGTTTTTGGAAAGGGGCCAGAAGATCCCCAAAGCCAGGTGCAGGATTCCCATCAGCAAAAACCACATGGGGATGGGGATCCGGTCGCCCACAAGGGCGGCGGCTATGAGCCCCAGGGGGACGCTGGTGTTGTCCAGGGTGTTCAAAACGGAAAAGACCCGCCCATGATACCGCACAGGTACATAGGACTGGTAAAAGGCTTCCAATGAGGCCCCGCCGATTGCGCCGAATACGCTGGAAATAAACATCAGCGCGGCCAGGGCCCAAAATCTGTCGGAGGGCAAGATCCCCACCAGGATATAGGCAACGCCCAGGCCTCCCCAGCCGAAGGCGCTGGTGAAGAGCTTCCGGCGGAACCCGCCCCAGACGCCCATGATGACCCCGCCTGCCACAAGGCCGATGCCGCTTAAGGAAGTGATCCAGGACAGCTCCGCTACGCCGCCGCCGAACACCTTGGTGACCAGGAGGGATTTCATGGCGTTGGCCGGGCCGCAGAAAACATTGGCCAGGGTGCAGGTCCCCACCACAAAGAACAGGGCCTTGGAGTGCAGCACATAGAGAAAGCCTTCCTTGGTTTCCGCAAGCACCGAGGATCTTTCCCGGACTGCCGGCGCTTCCTGGCGGATCTTGGCGCAGGCGAAGGTGATCACGGCAATGGCGGCCGTGGCTACGTCGATGTACAGCACTGCCTCCACCGAAAACAGGTCGATCAGCAGCGCCCCGGCAATGGGCGCCACTACGGCCATCATGCCGTTGAGGATCTTGTCCATGCCCCCGGCCCTGGCAAGATATTCCGGCGGGACGATCAGGGGCGTAGTGGACATCATGGCCGGCTGGTGGAACATCTGCCCCATGGAACGGAGGAACAGTACGGCCATCACGGCCCCGGTCCCGGCTAGTCCTAGGCGGAACAGCAGAATGAGGCCCAGGGTCACCACCGCGACGGCGCTGTCCGCCCCCATGACAACGGTCTTCCGCTTCAGCCGGTCGATGACCGCCCCGGCAAAGGGCCCCAGGATCATCCGGGGGACCAGGGTCATCAGTGTGGACACCGCTAAGATCTGTTCAGAACCGGTGGTTTCGGTGAGCCACCAGATCAAGGCGAAATCTACCAGGCTGGAACCGAGCAGGGAAAAGGCCTGCCCGGTCCATACGGTAAAAAATGTGCGTTTCCATCCCGCGTGCATTTGCTCCAGCTCCTTTTTGCCCGCGGTCCCTGCCGCGGGTGGTCCTCTGTTTCAATCTACAAAAAAATCCGGCCGGCGTCAAGCCTGAATTTGAAAAAACTGAATTTTGGACAAGTTTTTCTCAATAACAGATAGACGCCGGGCATTTTTGGGGGGAAGCGGAGCTATTCCGCCCGCTGCACCACGCAGAAGGGGTTGCCGTCCGGGTCCTGCAAAACCGCATAGTCCGCGTCTGGCGGGTACCGCCATTCCTTCCGGGTTGCCCCAAGGGAAAGCAGCCGTTTTACCTCCGCCGCCTGGTCGTGGGTGAACAGGTCCAAATGGTGCCGCCTGGGCTTTGGGGAGGAAACAAGGCTCAACGACAGCTGGACGCCCGGGCCTTCTTCCGGTATTAACACCGCCCAGTCCTCCGAAGCGGGGTATTTCAGGCGGTAATGCAAAGCCTGGCTCCAAAATTCTACCGCCCGGGCAATATCCGTCACGCCCCAGACGATCGCGCCGATTTCCAACATTGGCTTTTCCTCCTTTGAGTAACAAAATATCCGGCAGAATAGGGCCCGCCTTTACTGGGCCTTATTTTTTTGCGCAATAAGCCGTTCAAATTCCTGCTCCAAGGCCTCTTTGTCCGGGCAGTTGGGGGCGGACAGCCGGGAAACCACCTCCGCCAGCCGCAGCTCCAGAAGGGCTTTGTCCATCTGCTTTTGCGGCTTCGGCTCCGCCTGCTTTTTCTCCCAGTCGGACAGGTTCCCGTCAAAGGACAGGAGCTTTTTGTTTTCGATCCGCAGGAGCCGGGTGGCGCAGGCGTCTGAAAAGGCCCGGTCGTGGGAAACAAACAGCACCGTCCCCTCGTATTCCCGCACCATCTCCTGCAGCGCCTCAATGGCGGGCATATCCAGGAAATTGGTGGGTTCGTCCAGCAAAAGGAGGTTTGCCGGGGAGCCGAAGAGCTTGGCAAAAGCCAGCTTCACCCGTTCGCCGCCGCTTAATACCCCCGCTTTTTTGAACACATCCTCCCGGCGAATCAAAAGCCTTGCTAAAATCCCCCGCATGGTCTTTTCATCCTGCACCGCCGTGTCCATGACGTTTTCCAGGACGGTTTTTTCCAAATCCAGGGAGTCTAACCCCTGCTTGAAATACCCGATCTTCGCCTTGGGTACAATGCGGATCCCCGGCCCGTTGGAGATAATCAGCTCCATTAACGTGGTTTTACCCGCCCCGTTCGGCCCGACGAGGGCCGTTTTGCTGCCCTTGGGTAAAGAGAAGGCAGCGTTTTCAAACACGCGGTTTTCCCCATAGCGGAAGGTCAGGTGGCTCCCGGTGACGATTTCCCGATTTTCCGGCGGGTCGGTGAGGGAGAAGTCGATTTTTACCAGAGGCGTTTCCCGGGGGCGCTCCTTGACTTCCAGCTGTTCTAAGCGGGATAAAATGGATTTCCGGGCATTGTCAAATTTTTCCGCCTTTTCCACCGCCTCCCGTTTATGAAGCCGGGCTTCGGAATTGCCCATGCGGCTGGGGGCCTTGCGGACGGAACGGCTGGCCTGGCTCCGTTCTCTGGCCGCCGCTTCCAGCCGGGCCTTCTCGGAACGGTACTGCTGGTACTCAAATTCCCGCCGCTTAAACTCCTGCTCCCGCTGCTGGCGGTAAGCAGTGAAATTGCCGGTGTAAAAATGCAGGGCCCCGTCCTTGACCTCGATGATCCGGGTGCACAGCCGGTCCAGCACCGCCCGGTCGTGGCTGATGAGGAGCAGGGTAGGGCATTGCTCCAGCATCCGGCAGCAAAGCTCCACCCCCTCTGCGTCCAGGTTGGCCGTGGGCTCGTCGGCGAAAGTGAGAAGGGCGTTTTCCTCCATGGCCGCCAGCCCCAGGCGGGTCATTTCGCCGCCGCTTAATTTTTCCCGGGTCAGCTTCCCGGAAATGCCCAGTTCCTTGGATTTCCGGGGGTCGATTTCCTCCGTCCGTTCCCGGAACTGCTTAAAATAGCTCACCGGCGCTTCCCGGATGACGCTGCCTTCGTCCGGCGTCAGCTCCCCGGACAGGATGTTTAACAGGGTGGTTTTCCCCGCGCCGTTGACCCCCACGATGCCGATGCGGTCCCCCTCATAAACGGTCAGCTTTTCAAATTCCAGGATTTTCCGGTCGGAAAAATACTGGACAATGTGGCTGGCCGAAAGCAGAATTTTGGACATAAAAATACCTCCCTTGCCTTGCAGAAGGCGCCGGAGGGCGGAAATGGGTGCAAAAAACCCCGGAAACACGCAAAAACGCATATTTCCAGGCCATTCTCAAGGAAAGGCCGGTAATCCGCCGGTTCCAGCACAAACAAAGGGTAATAAAACCCCTTCTGCATTTCAGAATCTTGTTTGTGTGAAATACTTAGCGAATATACATTCTGGCAATACCTTTCCCTTTCTTCTTGATTTCGTTTTCAGTATAGCACAGCCAAATGATTTTTGCAAGAGGAAAATCAAATTTTGGAATCGCCGGGCAAATATATTTGATGAATTTCTAATAGATGATTGACAAATATAAACGATAATGATATGATACACTTATAATATCGATGTTAGAGGTGAATAAAACATGTATCGGGAGATCCTCAAAAACGCCGACTACCGCAAACTGCTTTTGGCCGATGTCATCAACCGGTTTGGGGACAGTGTGGATGCGGTGGCCTTCACCTGGCTCACCTATCAGTTCAGCCAGAGCGCTTCTTTAAGCGCCCTGACGCTGGCGGCCAACCGCCTTCCCACCGTGATTTTCCAGCCCCTCTTCAGCCCCATTGCCGACCGTCTGCCCAAAAAGCCGGTGATGGCGGTGTGCGACTTTATCCGGGCGGCGCTGGTGGGGATTTTCCTGCTGCTTTATCTCACCGGTTCCCTGCAGGCCTGGATGTTTTTGGCTTTTTCCTTTGTCATGAACACGGTGGAATCCTTCCGGATTCCCGCCGGTGTGGGGATGCTACCGAAGCTGGTGGGGAAAGAGGAATACAAAAAGGCCAGCAGCTTGATGAACTCCGTCTGCATGGTGGCGGATTTGGCGGGAACCGGACTGGCGGGACTAATCATCGCACTGTCCATGGGGGCAGCCTTTGGCGTTGACCTTCTGACCTTTGTCCTGTCCGGCCTGCTGATCCTGGGCATCCGGTTCCGGGAAACCATCGCCCCCAAAGAGGAACAGAAGGGCTATTTTGCAGAATTAAAAGGCGGCTTCCAGTATCTGGGGAAAAACCAACTCTTTCTGCTCCTGGTCATGGGCGCGGTGCTGTTCAACAGCGTCGGCACGATCCTCGGCTGCCTGATGGTCCCTTATATCTCGGATGTCTTCCGGGGCGGCAGTATGGCGCTGTCCATGTTTGGGGCGGCCCAGACCGCCGGGATGCTGCTGGCCTTCTATTTCTATCCCAAAATTTCGGAAAAAATCTCCTACCGGGTGCAATTTCTGGCCGGATATGCCGCGCTTGCCGCGGGATATGCAGCCCTGACGGTGTTTCCCGCACTGGGCTGGTTCCGCTACCTGGCCGCCGGGCTCTTCATGTTCGCCTGGGGCGGGGTCATGGGGATCACCAACAGCTTTTTCAGCATTCAGTTTGTCCGGATCGTGGAGCCGGACTACCTGGGACGGGCGGCGGCGGTTTTTAATTCAGCGGGAGCCTGTATCGATCCGCTGATGTCCGTCCTTGTGGCGGGATTGGCGGCATTGCTGTCCATTCAGGTTTTGTTTGCCATTGCCGCCGCAGCCGCCGCTGTGGTTTTGGTCATCCTGTCCCGGTTAAAACTCTGCTATGCCTTGAATGAAAAGGAAAAACCTGCTATCATGGAAGGAGAACAACATGTAGGAGTGGATTGATATGAAACTGGAACCCTTCCACCTGTATCTGGAGGCCTACGGGCTTCTTTCCCAGAAATGCCAGCAGGACGACGCCGCCCCCCAGGTGGAGAAACTGGCCCAGCGTTCCAACGACCCGGAGCTTGCCCGGAAACTGACGGAGCCGTATCAGGAAATGATGGAAGCCTGCGGGGATATTTCCCTGCCGGGATCGCTCCTGTTCCAGCGGATATTCCGGCAGGAGGGCCCGGATCCCCTGCTGTTCCAGGAGCTTTTCATGTCCTATTACAGCCCCATGGACCCCCGGCCGCCTTTGGAACAGCTGCGGGAGGGGGTCCGGGAAAAGGGGATCCGGCAATTTCTGCTGAACATCCCGACGGATGCGGATGACAGCGGCCGGGAGAGCCTTTCGGAAGAGGAGCTGCTGAAACGGCTCCATGAGGACTGCATTACCCCGGAAGGCCGGGCCGCCATTATGGAAACCGCCCTGTTTCCGGAGATCTATATCGCCCAGCTGGCGGAACTGCTGGAAAAAATCGCAGGGAAAATCGAGCCGATCCTTCAAAAGCACCGGGACAAATTCCGGTACGCGGAGGGATTTTTTGCAGCCCCCGACCTGGAAAGCCGGATGCGGGAACGGGTCCACCTTCAGGTGCCGGAAAATACCATCGTTTTCCCAAGCCTTAGCGCCTTCAACTACGGGCTCATATACCAGCTTACGGACAACGATTTTCCTTATTTGATATTGGGCATTATCTTCTGCGGAGTGGACCTTTTTTCCCGGACCCCGCTTTCCGGCGAAGGGATCGCGTCCCGGTTAAAGCTCTTAGGGGATCCCACAAAGCTGGAGATCCTGCGGATCCTCAAGGAAGGCCCCGCCTATCAGACGGAGCTGGCCAAGCGGCTGAATTTGACGACCCCCACGGTGTTCCACCACATGAACCTTCTGGCGCAGCGGGATTTCATCACCGACGAGGTGCGGGACAACCGCATCTATTACCACTTAAACCCTGAGAGCATCGACGAGCTGGCCGAGAGCCTCCGGCAGTATTTAGGCCTTCGCTAGGACAGGAAAAATCTGTCATTTCTCCTTCAAAAATGATTTACAATTTTCATTTAGGTTTCACCTTGGTTTCAAACGCATATCACTTGACATGGGTATACTAAAGACAATGAAACAAGTGAAACACCTCTTGAAGAATACTGAAGGAGAGATCAATATGGAAGGCAATACCAACAACATGAACAACATGAATCTGACCCCTGATTTCCAGGACCATCAGGAACCGGAAAAGAAGAAAACACCCTACCTGACCAAGAAAATGGGCGCTGTTATCATGGCCTTGTGCATCGTGGCGGCGGGGGGCGGCGGATTTGCCGCCGGCGTAGCGGCCAACAGCATCGGCGCCGACGGCGTTTCCGCTTCCCAGACCCAGCAGCCCACCGGAACGGTGAACACCGCGGACAGCGGTTCTTCTTCCGCAAACGCTTCCACCATGGCCAGCAGCTCCTCCGGTGAAATGACCGTGGAGCAGATTGCCGAAAAGGTCTGCGATTCCGTTGTGGAGATCACCACTGAAGTGACGCAGTACGACAACTTCATGCGGCAGTATGTTTCGGAAGGGGCCGGCTCCGGCGTCATTATCTCCTCCGACGGCTACATCATCACCAATAACCATGTGATCGAGGACGCCAGCAGCATCACCGTCACCCTCCGGGACGGCACTTCCTACCCGGCCACCCTGGTGGGGACCGACGAACAGGGCGACATCGCAGTCATCAAGGTGGAAGCCACCGGCCTGAAAGCCGCGGAACTTGGCAGCTCTGCGGACCTGAAGGTGGGCGAAACCGTAGTCGCCGTGGGCAACCCCCTGGGCCAGCTGGGCGGCACTGTCACCGACGGTATCGTCAGCGCCCTGGACCGGCAGATCGACATCGACGGCAAAACCATGACCCTTCTACAGACCAACGCGGCCATCAACCCCGGCAACTCCGGCGGCGGCCTCTTTAACAGCAAAGGCCAGCTCATCGGCGTTGTAGTGGCCAAATCCTCCGGCAGCGATATCGAAGGCTTAGGCTTCGCCGTCCCCATTGACACGGCAAAAGCCATTGCCGACGACCTGATGCAGTACGGCTATGTCAAGGGCCGCATCAGCCTGGGGCTGTCCGTCCTGGATATTTCCAACGCCCAGATTGCCCGGATGTATGGTCTGTCCGGCACCGGCGTCTATATTTCCGAAGTTGCCCAGGGCACCAACGCCGCCCAGGTGGGCTTCCAGTCCGGGGACCGGATCGTGTCCTTTAACGGCACGGAGATCACCAGCGTGGACGACCTGAAAACGGCCATTGACCAGTGCAGCGTCGGCGACACCGTGGAAATGGTCATCGAACGGAACGGCAGCAAATATTCCGGCCAGCTGACCCTGGAGGAATCCAAACCCGATACCGCTCAGTCCTAAGATAGTTTCTCCCTTTCCATGTGAATAGAAAGCAAGCCGCCCGGCAGTTATCTGCCGGGCGGCTTGCCGCGTTTAGCGGAAGGCGCGCTTTTCAGGCTGGCGCTGATCCTTTTTTTCCAATTCCTCCTCCAGCTTCCGGACAACCGTGCTCATCTTCACATTCATGGCGGTGCAGATGCGGTAAAAGGTTTCCAGGGTGGGCTTCCGTTCCCCCCGTTCGATGGCGCTCAAATGGCTCCGGCCGATGCCGGCCAGACCGCTGAGCACCTCCTGGGACATGCCGCTTTGCTGGCGGAAATACGCAATGACCTGTCCCACAACCACGGAATCTAACGTTGAAATATACATAGTTATCACCTCTATGTATATTCTATGGGAGAACTGCCCGCGCTATGAGTACATATGTTGACAAATGAATACTTATGTGTTAGAATTGGTTTATCATAATCAGGGAAAGGGATGGGTTTATGGACAGTCAAGGAACTGAAACCACAAAGATGAAATTTTGCAAGCATTGCGGCGCACAAATAGCGGAGGATGCCGTGATCTGCACAGTCTGCGGCAGACAGGTGGAAGAAATGAAAAGCGCCAATGCCCCGCAGCCTACAATTGTAATTAATAATGAAAACAACAACACCAACACAAATCTGAACGCGGCTCCTCAAAAGTCCCCCAAAAATAAGTGGGCTGCGCTGGCGCTTTGCTTTTTTCTGGGAATTTTTGGAGCGCATAAGTTTTACGAAGGAAAAATCGGCATGGGGATTTTATACCTGTTTACCGGCGGACTATGCGGAATCGGCGCGCTGGTTGATTTTATTGTGCTGCTCTTTAAGCCGAACCCATACTATATCTAAGGAACGAGCATTGAACCTGTGTCTGGACCGCTGCTGTTGGCAGTATATCTATCTTTTTCAAATATGCGATGGGAGAAAAAGCGCCGGATATCAAATATCCGGCGCTTTACTGATTAAGCCAAGATATCCGCGGAATTTTAAATAATCCTTAATTTCTCCAAATGCCGTTGATTTTCGACAGGGAATCCGATATAATGACAAGTAGAGAGTAAGGAGGTATTCCATGGAACAGAATCTCAATCAAGAGCAAAAAAAGCCCCGCCGGGGAGCTTCGAAATTCCTGGCTGTTTTGAATATCCTGCTTCTCCTGGCTTTGGCGGCCGTTTTGGGCTATCATTTCCTGTCCCAGCGCAGGCTGTCCGTGGAAGCCATGGCCCAGCAGCAGGAGCTGGAAACCAGGATCCAGGAGCTGGAGGAAACCACCATCCCGGTGGATACCTTCAAAGGCTATGTCCAGCAGTACAGCCCCAGCACCGAGTTTATCCAGCAGTTTTTCCCGGACAAGCTGGTCTATAAGGATGAAACCGGCGTAGTTTACGCCGATATCGACGAATCCCTGCCCAAAAACGATTACGACTGGCAGTACCTTTCCAGGAACGGCAAGCGGTATTCCTACGCCCCGCCGGAGGGCCAGGCCGCCCTTTTGGGCATTGACGTTTCGGCCCATCAGGGGGATATCGATTGGCAGGCGGTAAAAGACGACGGCATCGGCTTTGCCATGATCCGCCTGGCTTACCGGGGCTACGGCGCTTCCGGCAACCTGCTGGTGGACCAGAATTATGAGGCCAACATCGACGGCGCATTGGACGCCGGGCTGGACGTGGGCGTTTATGTCTTTTCCCAGGCCATCACAGAGGAAGAAGCCGTGGAGGAAGCCAACCTGGCCATTGAAAATCTGAAAGGCCGGGACATCACCTTCCCTGTGGTTTTTGACATGGAGGAAATTGCTGGGAGCGAGGCTCGCACCTACGGCATGACGCCGGAGCAGGTGACGGATATCGCCATTGCCTTCTGCGAAACTATTGAGGCCGCCGGATACCGGCCCATGATTTACGGCAATCTGAAATGGCTGGCGGCCAACATGGATTTGAGCCGCCTCACCGAATACGACACCTGGCTGGCCCAGTATTACCGCACCCCCGCGTTCCCGTACGACTTCCAAATGTGGCAGTATACCAACACCGGCAGCGTGGCCGGCATTAACGGCGATGTGGACTTGAACCTCTGCTTTACCCGTTACCCTGCCCAATAACAGCAAAAGCCCCGGTTCCCATAAGGAACCGGGCCTCTTTTTATTCTGTGTTCTTTAAAATGTCGGCCCCAATGGCCAAAAGCAGCCGCTTCTGCCGGTCATCCATCCGGCGGCACAAGGCAGCGATCTCCTCGGTCAGGTAATCCGGCCGGCCGGGATCCACTCCCGTCACCAATTCCCCGATGCCGCAGCCCAGCCATCCGGCCACCGCCGCCAGGGTATCCAGGTTGATTTTTGTCACGCCCCGTTCCAGCTGGCTCACATATCCCACCGAAACCCCTAAAGCCTCGGCCAGGTTGTCCTGTGTCCTGCCCAGCTGCCGCCGCTTCTGCTTCATCCGCTGGCCCAGGAGCCGGTAATCCACACCCATCGCTATCACCCTCTATTATTTTAGAAGGTATCACTGTGGATATACAGACACTAATTGCTATAATTATAGCAATAACTGTTGATTTCTGTCAAAAAAGATGGTATACTGGAAGCATTGAGAAAACGGAGAGGGGTTTTTGCCAATGTTTCCAGACAACGAACCGGTTTCGGTCAGCCTTCTGCGGGCCTTTTCCTTTCTGAGCGTCCTTGCCTGCCTGTGCCTGCCTTTTTTGTCGTGGGCGGAGGTCCCCTGGGGCGGCCGGACGGTGGGCTTCGCGCCGCTGCTGTATTGGCTGGGGCCGGTCATGCTCAATGATTCACCGGCGGTTTGGCGGGGGATGACTTTCATAGGGCTTTGCTGTTCCGCCGGCGCCGCCTTGCTTTTAGGGGCGGGCATTGCCTTGCTGCGCCCGGCATACACGCAAATGCTGCGGCTGTTCGAGGCGGGCTTTTGGATGCTGGCCCTGTCTGCTTTGGGGACCTGGGTATCCACCCTGCTGGTTCCGTGGGCCGCTCCCACTGCCGCCTGTTTCGCCGCCATGGTTTCAGGCGCGGCCGGCGGCGTCCTTGCCGGTCAATACCGGCGGCTGTGCGTTACGGCCAAAAATACCCCCGTATCGTAAAGGATACGGGGGTTCTTACTGTTTTTATTGGATCACACCGGGTCGCCGATGGTGTCCACACGCAGAAGGTTGGTGGTGCCGGAGATCCCCAAAGGCACGCCGGCGGTGGTGACGACCAGGTCGCCTTTTTCCACCAGGCCGTGCTGCTCCGCCGCGTCATAAGCCGCGGCGAACAGGGCGTCGGTGCTGGTCTTTTCCTCCACCAAGATGGGGGTGACGCCCCAGGAAAGGTTCAGCTGGCGGACGGTGAAATCATGGGGGGAGCAGGCGATAATGGGGCAGACGGGCCGGTATTTGGAGATCATCTTGGCAGTCTTGCCGTATTTGGTGACGGTGATAATGCACTTGGCGTTCAAATCCAAAGCCGTGGTGACGGTGGCGTGGGAAATGGCGTTGGTCACATCGGTGCCCGCGGCGGATTCCCGGACACGGAACCGTTTTTCATAGTTGATGTCCGACTCGGTGCGCTCGGCAATGGTGGCCATGACCTTCACCGCTTCAATGGGATAGGCCCCGGCGGCGGTTTCGCCGGAAAGCATAATGGCGCTGGTGCCGTCGTAAATGGCGTTGGCTACGTCCGTGATTTCCGCACGGGTGGGGCGGGGGTTCTTCATCATGGAGTCCAGCATCTGGGTGGCGGTGATCACCTGCTTGCCGGCGTCGTAGCCCTTGGTAATGAGCCGCTTCTGGATCACCGGGATGTTTTCATAGGGGATTTCTACGCCCATGTCGCCCCGGGCCACCATAATGCCGTCGGAAACCTTGATGATCTCGTCGATGTTTTCCACGCCTTCGGCGTTTTCGATTTTGGCGATCACTTTGATATGTCCGCCGCCGTTTTCTTCCAGAAGCCGCCGGATCTGAAGGATGTCGTCGGCTGTCCGGGTAAAGGAGGCCGCGATAAAGTCAAAGCCGGTGCGGATGCCGAAGAGGATGTCCTCCCGGTCCTTGTCGCTTAAAAAGGGCATGGAAAGGGAAACGTTGGGGACGTTGATGCCTTTCCGGTTGGAAATGCGGCCGCCGTTTACCACCTGGCACACCAGGTTTTCCCCGTCGTTTTCCAAAAGGACCAGTTCAATGAGGCCGTCGTCAATGAGGATCCGGTCTCCGGGCTTCACGTCCCCCGGCAGGTCTTTAAAGGAAATGGAGGCGATCTCTTTGTTGCCCACGATCTCCCGGGTGGTCAAGGTGAACATATCCCCGGCCAGAAGCTCGGCCTTGCCGTCCTCCAGAAGGCCTAGGCGGATCTCCGGACCCTTGGTGTCCAAAAGCGCCGCTACCGGCGCACCCAGCTTTTCCCGGATGCGGACCAGGGTTTCAAAACGCGCGGCGTGCTCCGGATAGGTCTGGTGGGAGAAATTAAACCGCGCCACGTTCATGCCGGCCCGGATCAGCTCCTCCATCCGTTCATCGGAATCCGTGGATGGCCCCAGGGTGCAAATAATTTTCGTTTTGCGCATATGTCGTTCATCCTTTCTAAACGAACTTTTTTCTTCAAATTGACATTATACATTTTTATTATACCCCTTTTCCGGGAAAATGTACATATAGTTTCTGTAAAAGCCGGATTTTCTTCCAGATTTTTGCGGCCCCGGCCGGAAACGCCTTGCATTGTATGAGGAAAACCGTTATAATAAAAGAAAGCCGGATTTTTATGAAATACCCGGCTGTTTTGCTGAAACTGTTCGCTTTCTTTCGATAAATATCTGATGAAAAAGGAGCCTGATCCGGTATGGAATTAAATAAAAAGGAATTTGAGATCCTCACCTACATCGAACGCTATAACGGCGAAAAAATAAGCCAGCGCCGCCTGGCGGCAGGGACCGGTTTTTCCCTGGGGGCAGTCAACAAGCTGCTGCCCGTCCTCTTGGAGCAGAACTGGATCGACATCCCCGCAAGCAAAAACGTCTACATTACAAAGGAGGGCCTGGCGGCCTTGGAGCCTTACCGGGTAAAGCGGGCCATTTTTATGGCCGCTGGCTTCGGCTCCCGGCTGGTGCCCATTACCCTGAACACCCCTAAGGCATTGATCCGCATCCACGGCCGGCCCATGATCGAAACCATGCTGGACGCCGTGGTCCGGGCCGGCATCGAGGAAATCTACATTGTCCGGGGCTATTTAGGGGAGCAGTTCGACATCCTCAAAAAGAAATACCCCAATATTATCTTCGTGGAAAACCCGGATTATAAGGAAGCCAACAATATTTCCTCGGCAATGAAGGTCAAGGACCTGTTCGGCGGGGCCTATGTGCTGGATTCCGACCTTTACCTGCAAAACCCGGACCTGATCCGGAAATATGAGTACTGCGCCAGCTATGTGGGGGTCAAAAAGGAGCGCACCGACGACTGGCGGCTCATTATGAAAAACGGCCGGATCACCGGCATGAAGGTGGGGGGCACCGACTGCTACCACATGTACGACATCACCTATTGGACCCCGGAGGACGGGGAGAAAATGGCCAAATACCTGCCGGAGCTTTATGAATCCCCCGGCGGCAAGGAAAACTATTGGGATAATGTGCCCCTGGATGTTTACAACAAGGAGTTTTACATTGAGGCCCGGGAGTGCAAGGAAGGGGATGTCATTGAAATCGACACCCTGACGGAGCTCCAGGAGCTGGACCCGGTCTATAAATTTTAACAGAACAGAAAGGATGGATCAACATGACAAAAGTTACCATTAATCCGGGCGTGTGCGGCCTGATCACCACAGTGGAGGCCCATTCCGACGACCAGATGGAAGTCAAAGTGACGGTGAAATCCGGCTGCGAGGCCGTCCGCAAAATGATGGAGGAGCTGGGGGACACCTTCGACGCCTTCGCCTGCTGCCTGGGCAAGCCCGGCACCAGCGTCTTTTACGATTACGCCAGGGAGCATTTCCCCGGCCACGCTTCCTGTCCCACTTTGGCGGGGATCTTAAAGTGCATGGAAGTGGAGTGCGGCCTGGCCCTGCCCAAAGAAGCCTCCATCACCTTTGAGAAATAAAGGAGGGCTTTTATGAATTGGGCGGAAATCAGCATTCAAACCACCACCGAGGGCATTGAGATCGTCAACGGCTTCCTCATGGCCCACGGCATCAACTGCGTCATGATCGAGGACGCCGAGGATTTCAAAAGCTTTTTGCAGGACACCACCATCCACTGGGATTATGTGGAGGAGGATTTGATGAAGCTGGCGGAGGCCCCCACCGTCATCAAATTCTACCTGCCGGACAATCCCCAGGGCTATGAGACCCTGAACTTAGTGAAACGGGACCTGCCCCACTTGCAGGAAACCCAGGAAACCGACCTGGGGGCGCTTTCCCTTTCCATCGGCTATAAGGCCGAGGAGGACTGGGAAACCGCCTGGCAGAAATATTACCACCCCATTGAGGTCAGCGGTCGCCTGGCGGTAGTGCCGGAGTGGGAGGAATACGACGCCCCCGAAAGCAAGATCGTCCTGCGGATGAACCCGGGCATGGCTTTCGGCAGCGGCAGCCACGACACCACCCAGCTTTGCCTGAAATTTTTGGACGGGTTGAACCTTTCCGGCCTGGATGTGCTGGACATGGGCTGCGGCAGCGGCATTCTGTCCATCGCCGCCCTGCTTTTGGGAGCCAGCTCTGTTTCCGCCGCGGACATTGACCAGTTGGCGGTGAAGATCGCCCACGAAAACGCCGCCTTAAACGGCTGCGACGACGGACGGCTCACCATCCGCTGCGGCAACGTCCTGGACGACCCGGCCCTGGCCGATAAGATTGGGGAAAAGTCCTACGACGTCATTGTGGCCAACATTGTGGCCGACGTCATCAAAGCCATGGCTCCTCTCTTTGCCCGGTATCTGAAGGAGGACGGGACCTTAGTGGTTTCCGGCATCATCTCCGAACGGGCGGAGGAGGTCACCTCCCATCTGGAACAGCACGGCTTTGCCGTTGTGGAGCTGCGGGAGGAAAACGACTGGGCCGCGGCGGTGCTGAAGCGGGCGTAGGAGGGACGGATCTTGCTGGAAAAGAACAAACCCCGAGAAAACTGGACGGGCAGGCAGGTGCGGATCAATTTTCAGCTGTTCGCCCACCGGAAGAAGTCCAAGCGGTTCGCCGCCTTTCTGGAGGAAAGCCGCGGCCGGACTTTTACGGCCGTTTTGGACATCGACAACAAGCTGGTTCAGATGTACGCGCTGAAAGAGGATGAAAGCGAACCCAAGTGGCTGTTCCAGCCGGAGGAACTGATTTTGGTGGAAGAGGACGGCGGCACTGAGCTGAAAGAAAAGCTCTCCGAAGTTTTTGCCTCCGGCCCCTATAAGGCGGTCATCAGCAAGCAGGCCCGGAAGGACGCGCCCTACCGGAAAATCGACCTGGAATGGAAGGGGGAAGCCTACCTGGTTTCCCAGTACACCCAAAAGCAGGTGTTCCATAAAAACCTTTCCCCCAAGGAAGCCGCGGATTTCTGCCAGTCGGTGCTGGGAACGGACTTTTTGCAGCTGAACGCCTGGGACAAAACGGGGGAATCCATGCTGCTGATTTCCAAAAAGGGGAAGGTTTCCTTTAAAAGGAAAAGCGGCCCCGCCAGCGCCCCCGCCCCCCAGGAATCCCACAACCGCCAAAAGCAGTACCTGATCCCTGAGGGGACAGTAGTGCCGCCCCTGGTGGACATGGGGGTCTTTACAGCGGAGGGCAAAGTGGTCCGCACCATGTACGACAAGTTCCGGCAGATCAACCGCTTTGTGGAATTGATCGACGACGCGGTGGAGGCCCAGGAGCCGGAACGCTTGAACATCATCGACTTTGGCTGCGGCAAATCTTACCTGACCTTCATCCTCTACTATTATCTGACGGAGATCAAGAAGATCCCGGCCCGGATCACCGGCCTGGACTTAAAGGCGGATGTCATTGAAAAGTGCAACGCCGCCGCCCAAAAGTACGGCTATGACGGACTGACCTTTGAACTGGGGGACATCAACGGCTACGACTGCCCCTTTCCGGTGGACATGGTCATTACCCTCCACGCCCGCGATACCGCCACGGATTTCGCCCTGTTCAACGCCATCCAGTGGGACGCCCGGATGATTTTCTCCGTGCCCTGCTGCCAGCATGAGCTGAACGGGCAGATGGAGCCGGAACACCTTTCCATCCTGTCCCGGTACGGCATTTTGAAGGAACGCTTCGCCGCCCTGTCCACCGACGCCATCCGGGGCAACCTGCTGGAAGCCTGCGGCTACAAGACCCAGCTGCTGGAATTTATCGACCTGGCCCACACCCCCAAAAACGTCTTGATCCGGGCGGTGAAAGCAAACGTCCCCGCGTCTTCCCGGAAAAAGGCCCTGGCGGAGGTGCAGGCCTTGACGGAAGAATTTCATTTCCGGCCCACTTTGTACGAACTGTTGAAAAGTGCAGGAAAAATCCAAACAGTTTCTTCACCCAACAGTTGAATCCGCCGCCTGTTCTTCAACCAACCGTTGAAAAGCGGGCGGTTTTCCAATTCAACGGATAGATGATTGCTTTTTCCCACCGGTTTCTGCTACTATGAAATTGTCCCGGGAACCATGAAAGAAAGGTCGTGCTGTTATGGAGAACAATACTACCCAGATCCTCAAAAATAATTTGATCCTTCTGCGCCGGAACGCCCATCTCACTCAGGAGCAGTTTGCCGACAAGCTGGGGCTGTCCTTCCAGGCCGTAAGCAAATGGGAGAACGGTTTATCCTGTCCGGACATCGCCCTGCTGCCGGAAATCGCCAAGATCTACGGGATCAGTATGGACAAACTTTTCACGCCAATGGAACCGGAGGAGTTTTCCCGACAGGAACCAGATCCGGAAAGTCCTGAAGATTCTTGGGAACAGACAGCGCGCGAAGCAGAAGCGCGGGAAGAAGCTCAGGAAGCCCGATGGGAACAGAAAGCGCGGGAAGAGGAAGCGAAGCAGGCCCTGCGGGAACAGAAACAGCGGGAAGCAGAAGCGCGGGAGGCCCTGCGGGAACAGAAGATACGGGAAGCGGAGGAGCTTTCCCAAACAGAAGGACCGGCCCAGGATGACGCGCCGAAGGAACCGGAACAGCCCTTCGATCCGTTTTCTTCCGGGGATTTTGAGGCTTCCCTGGGCCAGTATGTGAACCAGATCGTGAAGCAGGCTATGGAAAGAACGTCAGCCAGACTTCAAAAAATGCCTTTCAATAAGGATTTCCATTTTGACCCGGCCTCCCATCCAAAATTTGAAAAGGCCGAAAGCGTCCGAGTGGACGGCCTGCCTTGGGCCGACGACGGCGTTTACCGGGCAGTTCTCTTCAAAGGGACAAAGCTGGTGACACCGCCGGCGGAAAACGGCGGGACCTTGGCGGTGGACGAACTGGAGGGGGATCTGCTTTCCGCTTTTTCGGTTACCTGCGATACTGTTGAGGGGGACGTCCGCTGTGTGCTGGGGAGCCTTACCTGTGACGAAATCGATGGGGATGTCACATACTGCACAACGGTCAATGCAGATGAAATTGCAGGGGACGTGCGCCAGTGCTCTACCATAAACTGTGACGAGATCTGCGGGGATGCGGTCCAGTGTACCAATGTATACTGCGATGAAATCAATGTGGACTGACTGTTTAAAACGGAACCTTTGAAATCCTGCAAGGATAAATGTTCAATGCGGCCCCTGCTTTTTTGGGATAGGATTAAAAGTAAAGGACTGCATTCGATTTTCAAAGGACGTGAAAATATGGCACTGGAAGAAAACTATAAGCCGTTGACCCGGGAGGAGCTGACCCAGGTAATTGACCGCAAAGGCCGGGCCAGAAGGCTCCCCATGCTTTACAACATGTGGATCAATCCCTGGATTTACGGGGAGAAATCCAACGACTTCAATGACTTGCTGCAAAAATACCCCTATGATATGGAAACCGTGGGCATCAACATGCCGCCGGTTTTCCGGGACGATCCCAACAGCGATTATTCCTGGGTGAAAAAATCCCCGCCCCCTCTGGAAACTTTGGGCTACGACAACCGCATCGCCATCGAGGAGTGGGACGAGTTCGACGAAATGCTGCCGGACCTGCCCCGTTGGGACGACCCGCGGCTCATGACCCCGGCCCCGGAACCCGGCGAAAAATACCGCCTGGGCGTGTGGTGGTACTGCTTCTTTGAACGGCTCTGGTCTTTGCGGGGTATGGAAAACGCCCTGACCGATTTCTACCTGGAGCCGGAACGGGTGCATCAGCTCTTTGAGTGGCTCACCGAGTTTTACTGCAAGATGATGGAACGGGCCAAAAAAGAGCTGAAGCTGGACGGCATCTTCGTTTCCGACGACATCGGCACTCAGACCGGCCCCTTCTTCTCTGTTGAAGTGTTCCGGGAATTTTTCAAGCCCTATTACGCCCGGCTCATTGAGAAGGCCCACTCTCTGGGGATGCATTTCTGGCTCCACAGCTGCGGCAATATCGAGGCGTTCCTGCCGGACTTTGTGGAGATCGGCCTGGACGTGCTGCACCCCATCCAGAAAGGGACCATGGACGCGGCAGAGATCAACGAGAAATTCGGCGGCAAGATCTGCATCTTGGCCGGCATCGACGTGCAGCATACCATGGCCTTCGGCGATGAGCAGGAAGTCAAGGATGAACTGCACCGCTTGGTAAGCGCTTTTGACCGGCCGGAAGGCGGACTCATGCTGACCTTCGGCAATGGCAACACCCCGGACTGGTGTTACGACAATTTGAAAACTCTGCTGGAAGGATCCTTTGCCCTTTGATTTTTCCAGAAGCAAGAAAAATCCCGCACAGGCTTGCCGCCTGGGCGGGATTTGCGTGTTTCCGGGGATTTAAGAGAAATAGAAGGCGTATTTTTCCATGGCGTCCATGACCGCCGCGGCGTTTTCAATGGGGGTGCCGGGATACAGGCCGTAGATCATGCAGAGGCCCCCCTGTTTGCTGCCCAGGGCTTCCACCTCGGAACGGATGAGCCGGTCGATGTCCTTGGGCGTGCCGTTGACCGTCACCGACTGCCGGTCGATGTCCAGCTCGATGCAGTGCTTGCCCGCCACCTTCTCCTTGATCCAGTCGATGCCGTTGACCAGGTCCTGCAAGTTGATAATGTCCACGCCCACGCTTAAAATGCCGTCCAGAAGCTGGTGCAGGTCGCCGTCGGAGTGCATGTGGATGAGGGCGCCGGATTCCCGGGCCGGTTTGATGAGCCGCCGGTAGCTGGGCAGGATGTATTTTTCAAACTGATCCGGCGAAAGCATGGGGCCTTTCTGCATCCCCAAATCCTCGGCGTAGCCCATCATGTCCACGCCCAGGGCGCAGTAGCGGGTGATGAGCCCCATGTTGAACTGCTCCACCATGTCGATGAGCTCCCAAAGCCGGGGTTCCTCGTCCGCCATGTCAAAAAGCAGGTTTTCATAGCCCCGGATGTCGCAGAGCTGCAAAAAGGTGTGGCCGTGGCGAAGGCCCCGGGATACAAGATCCCCCCGTTCCCTGGCCGCCGCGATGGCTTCAGCTTCCGCGGCCCAGTCCATTGGACCGATGCCCGTGACCTTTTCCGGGTCCGGCGGCAGATAGGTTTTGAAGTTCTCCCAGTCCGCCAGAGGGTGGCCGGTGACCGTGCCGGTGATGCCGTCCCGGGTGGTTTCCCAAACGCAGCCCCAGTCGTCCCGGTACGGCTGGCCTTTGCGGGCCACCGGGTGGAAGTCCAGTTCCATGGGCGTTTTGGGCCGCTTGAAATCAGGGAACAGGAAGGGGTGGGCTTCCATTAAGTCCAACAGCTGTTCCTGGGGGTAGGCGTTCCAGCAAGCGCCGTTGATGCAGTAGCTCATGGGGATATAGTCCGGCCTTTCAAAGCGGGCCATGCGCAGGTAGTTTTCCCGAAAGGTCATAATTTTCGCTCCTTTGCCTTGATTTCCTTTATTGTACCAATTTTTTGCGCTCCCTGTCTTGCGGAAAAATAGGATGGTACGATGTTGTACATCTGGATTTTTTCTGGACAATATGGTATCCTGTAAGGGAAGGAGGGGAGAGGTATGAAGGAACACCCGCAGGCCCCCAACAGGCAGACCATTGAATTTGAGGAACTGGGCATCCCCCACCTGCTCCGGCTGGGGAAGGTGGAGTTTGCCGCCAACACCCAGTCGGCCCTGGAGCCCCACATCCACCCCAACCAGTTTGAGATCTGTTACCATTACGACGGCAGCCAGCATTACGAGGTGGAGGGGCAGGGCTTTGAAACCGCCAGCGGCGATCTGTTCCTCACCTATCCCAACGAGCTCCACGGCTCCGGCGGCAGCGGCGAGGAAAAATCCAAGCTCTTTTACCTGATTTTTGAGCTGATGCCGGATACCAGGGGATTTATGGGCCTGGAACCGGAGCTGTCGGATGATATCCGGGATACCCTTTACGCCAGCCGGAGGCGGCAGCTCCGCGGGGTCCCCCTTTTCCGGGAAGCCCTGCAGCGGGTTTTTGAATTGTATGAAACAGAGGGCCCCTTCCGCAAAGTCCGGGTTTTCGGGGCAATGGTGGAATTTTTTTACCTGCTGACGAAAACCCTCCGGCAAACTCCCTCCCGACAGGCGGTTTCCCCGGATATTGCCCGGGTTTTGGAGCTGATCGAGTCCGGCGTTTCCCAAAAACTGACGGTGCAGGATATGGCGGACGCCGCCTGCCTGTCCGTTTCCCATTTCAAGCGGAAATTCAAGGCGGAAACAGGCCTGTCCCCCTACGACTGCCTGCTGCGGCAGAAAATCTCCCTGGCCAAGGAGATGCTGCGCCACACCCGGCTTTCCATGGCGGAGATTGCCTATGAGCTGGGATTTTCCTCCTCCCAGCATTTTGCGGATATTTTCAAGCAGTATGCAGGCCAGACCCCTTCGGAATACCGCCGGGGCCGAAAATCCGTATAACTAAAAAATAAAATACGATTTGTATTGAAATAACAGGGCCGCAAGCTGAATTTGACAAAGTGCAAGGGGAATTTGATAGAAAAGATCCGGCTGCTCTGGTATCATAAAGCCATCAAAACACAAGGAGGGACCCCTCATGACATTCGGAGAAAAACTTTATAAGCTGCGGAAGGAACAGAACCTTTCCCAGGAGGCCCTGGCGGAAAAAGTAAACGCCACCCGTCAGGCCGTGAGCCGCTGGGAAAATAACCAGGGTTTCCCGGAAACGGAAAAGCTTTTAATTTTAAGCAGCCTTTTTAACGTGAGCCTGGATTACTTATTGAAGGACACGCCGCCGGAAGGGGCCGAGGGCGCCCCTGCGGAAGAAGGCTATTACGCCAGCCGGGAAACCACCCTGGGTTATTTGGCCCACACCCAGAAAACCGCTGTGAAGATCGGGCTTTTTGTCCTCTGCTTTTTTGGGGCCGCCCTGCCCTTTATCCTGTTCCCCCAGGTAAACGAGAACGTCTGCGCCTTGGGCAGCATCGTTTTTATCGCCGCCGGGCTCGCCGGGGTCCTTTCCATGGCGTTTCAGACGGACCCATACCCGCAGATGGAAAAGGAACCCCTGTTTTTCGACCACCAGTTCCTGGAGGAGCTGAAGGCCCGGTACGGGGTTTTGCGGAAACGGTATGTGTGGCTGTTTATTTTCGGGTTCCTGCTGATTTTCCTCGCCGGAGGCTTTGCCATTTTGTTCGACGATATTTTGGGAAAATTTTCCATGCTGTCGGAGCTGATTGCTTTGGTCTGTGTTTCCGGCTCCATATTCTGCTGGATTTTTTCCATCGGCATGATGTCGGCTTATGAGATTCTTTTGGAAAACCCCAAGCATATCGCCAGCCGCCGCAAATGGCAGCAGCCCGCCTACCGCCTGCTGGCCGGCGTGCTCATCGGCATTGGCGTCATTGTTTTCATCGTCCTTTATATTCTGTGGAAAATGAATATCCTATAAGAAAAACGGCACCGCCTTTTGCGAGGCAAGCGCCGTTTTGTTTTAAATAGCCGTGCTTTTTTGTTCTTCAGGCGTGTAGTAAGCCAGCTTTTCGTACTCATCCAGCATAATATGGTAGTTTTCCAGGGGCATTCCAGCAAAAATGCAGTTGGAGGTGGAGAAAATGTACCTTCCGCCGGGTTTGCCGTTTTCAATGGCATACCGCACCGATTCCCGGATGATTTCCGGGTCGGAATCCTGAAGGGCCGCGGATTTTACGTTGCCCATTAAGATCAGCCGGTCGCCGTACTGGGCTTTCACCTGGGCGATGTCCATATGCCCCTGAGGGTCGATGGACTGGTAGCCGTCCAGCCCGGTGGAAACCAGCTGGTCTAAGATCTTCCGCAGATCGCCGTCGGAATGGAGGATGGCTTTCAGGCCCAGATCGTGGATGGCCCCTACGATTTCCGTCAGATAGGGGGTCACAAACTCCGCAAACATGGTGGGGCTGATAAACGGCCCTTCATTAAAGCCGTAGTCGCTGTTGATGCAGATAAATTCCGCGCCGGCGTCCGCCTGCTGCTTGGCCAGCTCAATAGAATCCCGGCATTTCCGCTTGGCTTCTTCATGCAGGTCTTCAGGATGCTCATATAGATCCACAACAAAATCCATGATCTTGTCCCCAGGGGGCATCCAGAAGGTCCCCATCCCATTGTAGGTAAATACCACGGCTTTCTGCTCGAACCGCCGGCGGGCAGCCGGAAGAAGGGGGAGGGAAACCGGCACAGCGGCCCAGTGATAGCGGTCCGCGACTTTTTCCCACATATCCAGATAGGCCTGGGTCAGCCGTTCCTTTTCCGATTCAGACGCCTGGCCATAGCCGCTTAGATCCGGAAAACCTTCTCCGAAGGCTTCCGCCGCAAGCTGGAAATCCAGCTCAAAGTGAGGCACCTTGTCGGGGATCTCTCCCGCCAACACCGCAAGCAGGCGTTCTCTTTCCGTCATGTTAATTCCTCCTCTTTAATACTTTCCGTATTGGTTTACCAGTTCCCGCACCCGGCGCAGCCGCCGGACGGTGGAACCGGGGACCACCTGGTCCGCCACTCCCAGGACATAGTTGGGGGACTTGGTCATGACTTCAATACAGTGCATCAGGTGGGCGTCAAAATCCGCGTCGCTGAAGCTGTCCTCCCGGAAAAGCCCGCCGGGCATGCCGCCCCAGATGATGGTTTCCGGCAGCACCAGCTCCCGGGCCTCCTCAATGGTCACATCCCCCACAGGCTTCGGGGTCACCGCCTCGATGACGTCGAATCCGGAGCGTTTGGACAGTTCGCCAATGAGCCCCCGGACAGTGCCGTCCTGATGGACAAAGGAGTATTTTCCGGCGGCCCGGATGCGGTCCGTCCATTTTTTGTGGTAGCCCTCCATCAGCTCATAAAAGGGTTTGACACATTCGGAGGTGATGTTTTCGGGGATCATGATGCACTCCGCCGGGGAATTTACCGTCAGCTCGCAGGCTTCGTCAAATTTTGCCTCCATGCGCTTTAAGCAGTCCAGGACGGTTTCTTCCTCGTCCATCAGCATGAAGGTGAAATTCTCCACCCCGCTGGCCAGGGCGATCAGGTTCATCAACGGGCTTTTGGGGGTATAGCAGAGGACGACCCCGTTGTCGCCAATGGTTTCGTACCGCTTCTCAGCGTATTCATAATTGGGGGTATAGACGGTGTTTTCCAGCATATCGCAGTAGAGCTTCAAGTCCTCCGCCGTTTCCACCATGTGTTTGGTGACGCCCCAGCTGTAGCTTTTCCGGCTGAACTCCGAAATCTGGGTCAGCTCGCCGCCGGAAGGGCAGTGGATGCGCTGGACCATCCGGTTCCCGTTCTGCTCCGTGGTTTCCTCAAAGCCTGTCCGGGTACCGGTAAAAGGCTCAAACCCCTGTAAATAAAATCCGATCCCCAGGTCCCGGTGCAGCTTTTGCAGGCCGTTGCCGTACCAGGTGTTGCGGTATTCTTCCGGATAAGTTTCGTCCACCTCCAGACCGTAGGTCCAGTAAGCCAGGTCGGCGCACCAGGGCAGCTGGTCCGGCTGTTTCCTCTGAAGGATGGACAGGACGCGTTCTCTTTCGGTCATTGCGGTCATCTCCCTTTTAAAAGTTCTAGTTTTATTATAAAGAACTGGAAAATTTTTAGCATTGAATATTTGTCCAGGCAAAATTTTAAAGCTGCCTGTTCTTTCAGAAATTTCCAGTTTTGATAAGATTTCGGAAAAGCAGTGGGGCTTTCTTTGTGAAAAATCATCATTTATGAATTTTTTCCGAAAAAAATGCAAAATTTGCTTGAAGAAAAAGGAAACTTGACTTATAATAAAAATGCTTTCATTTTACTTTTGACAGGAGGAGTTCTCTGCATGGAAAAGCTGTTTCATCTCAAGCAGAACGGCACCAATGTAAAAACTGAAATTGTTGCCGGCTTGACTACTTTCTTTGCAATGGCTTACATTATCGTCGTCAACCCGTCGATTTTAAGCCAGACCGGTATGGAATGGGGCGCCGTTTTCCTGGCCACCATCATCGCTTCCATTATCGGTACCTTAATCATGGGGCTGTTTGCCAACGTCCCTTACGCTCAGGCCCCCGGCATGGGCCTCAACGCCTTCTTTACCTACACGGTCTGCTTCGGGCTGGGATTTACCTGGCAGCAGGCCATGAGCATGGTGTTCCTCTGCGGGTTGATTAACATCCTGCTGACGGTGACCAAAATCCGCAAATACATCATTAAGGCCATTCCCCACAGCCTGCAGAACGCCATCGGCGGCGGCATCGGTATTTTCGTGGCGTATATCGGCCTTCTGAACGTGGGCATCATTAGCTTTGATTCCGGCGTTCCCGCCCTGGCTACCCTGGATCAGCCCGCTTTCTGGCTGTTCCTCATTGGCCTGGCTCTGATTATCGTGCTCCAGGTGCTGCATGTCAAAGGCGCAATTCTCATCGGTATCGTGGCCGCCACTCTGCTGGGCATCCCCATGGGCGTTACATCTCCCCAGGATACCGTAAGCTTTACGGAAGCCTGCAAGGCCCTGCCCACTACCGTTTTTGCTATCTTTAAGCCGGAAGGGCTTGTCAGCCTCTTTACAGACGCGGCGAAGCTGCCTCTGGCCCTGATCACCATTTTCTCCTTCAGCATCACCGACACCTTCGACACCATCGGCACCTTCATCGGCACCGGCCGCAAATCCGGCATCTTCAGCGCCGAGGACGAAAAAGCCATGGAAACCAACGCCGGCTTTAAATCCAAAATGGACAAGGCCCTCTTTGCCGACGCCACCGCTACTTCCATCGGCGCCCTGTTCGGCACCTCCAACACCACCACCTATGTGGAAAGCGCAGCCGGTATCGGCGCAGGCGGCCGCACAGGCCTGACCAGCGTTGTGGTAGCCATCTGCTTTGCTATCAGCGCCTTCCTGTCCACCTTTATCAGCGCCATCCCTTACGCCGCTACGGCTCCGGCTCTGGTGATCGTCGGCATTATGATGCTGTCCAGCTTCAAGGAAATCAACTGGACCGATTTCTCCGACGCGGTTCCCGCCTTCTTTGCCGGCCTGTTTATGGCCCTGTGCTACAGCATCTCCTACGGCATCGGCTTCGGCTTTATCACCTACTGCCTGGTCAAAGTCTGCAAAAAGCAGGCCAAAGAAATCCATCCCATCCTGTGGGTGGTTACCGGCCTGTTCATCTTAAACTTTGTCGTGCTGGCCCTGATTTAACCGGCTCTCAAACAGTCAGTCATCGATTATAGTAAAAAAGCGGAAGCGCGATGCTTTCGCTTTTTTGTCTATACGGCAGATTGGAATTTGCAGAGGAAAAATTTTATGAACGATATTTTATTTGAATATTTGGAAAAAGAGTCTTTTTCTGAAAATGCTCCGCACCTTTTTTCTATTTTACATGCGAATATGACTTTGATTGCACCAACCGGCAATAGCTATGAGGAAGATTACGAATGCTGGCGCGATGCTTTTGGCAGCGCCTTTGTCCAGCAGGAAGAGAGGAAAATCATTCTGATCCTATCCCAGCATAGGGTGGTCGGCTTTTTTTGCTATTCAGTGAATGGAGATATATTCAGAATGGAAGAAATACAAATTATTCCGGATTACCAAGGGAAGGATGGCGTATTCCGTAACTTATATAGTTTTGTAGTAAAAAATCTGCCGGAGAACCTCCAATATGTAGAAGCGTTTGCAAATAAGAAAAACAGCAGATCCCTTGCGATCCTTGATCGGTTGGGTTTGAAAATCATAGGAACAAATAGGAACCATACAAGTTATCATTTACGGGGAACTTTTGATGATTTGCTGCTATGGTTAAATAGAAGCAGCTCATGACCAATTCTTTATTGACATGGGACGCCTCAATAATCCCCAATTATATTAAAAAACCCCTATATCCAGCCGCTTGGCGTGGAAACAGGGGTTTTTGTGATTCGGTTAAAACTCTGTGGAGCGTTTGAAAATCACCTGAGGCTGGATATATACCACCTCATGGAAGCTGATGGGGGATTCCAGCTGCCGCAGGAGCTGCTGGGCCAGGCGTTTGCCCAGGTCGGCGGTTTCCACCGCAACAGTGGTCAGCTCCGAAGCCGTCAGGATGGACGCCTTGATGTTGTCGTACCCGGAAACCGCCAGGTCCTCCGGAACAGACAGCCCCCGTTCCCGCAGACAGCTGATGACCGTGTAGGCCGTGACATCGTTGGCGCAGACGAACCCTTCCGGCAGGTTTTGCAGGGAATCTACGAACTCCCGGACCTCGTCCTGGAAGTAAAAATGCCCCCGTTTGCTGTCCGTCAGGCAAAATTCCGGCCATATCGGGATATCATGGGCGCGGCAGGCGCTTTCAAAGCCCCGGTACCGGTCGTACATGGTCTGGGCATAGGTAATGTCCCCGATAAAGCCCAGAGTTTTCCGGCCCCGCCGGATGATGTTCTCCGTAATGCTGCGGATTACCCGTTCCCCCTCCAGCAGGACCACGTCCGCAGTCAGCCCTTCCCGGAATTTGTCCGGCGTGATGTCCAAAAAGACCACCGGAATACCGGAGTTGGACAGGGCGGAAATGGCGGCGTTGTTGTACACGTTGATGACAATGATGCCGCAGACACTGTGGTCCAGGATGCTTTTGGGCATGGAGAAATTGGTTTCCTCCGTTCGGGTAATAAAGTGGTAGACAAAGTTGTAGCCCTTGGAGGAGACTTCGTTGGCAATCCCGTTGATGATTTTCAGCCAGAAATCGGAAAAATCCGGTTCGGTGGCGATCACGGCGATATTGTTGCGCACAATAGGATTGCTGTTGTCTGTCTGATGAGCCAGCCGGAGGATGTCCCGATTGATTTTTTTATAGTCATATTCGACCAGCTTCCGCGCTACACGCCTTCTGGTATCCTCGGAAACGCCTTCCTTGTTGTTGATGACTTTGGAAACCGTGATCCGGGACACGTTCAGCTCATCTGCGATCTGCTGCAATGAGATTTTAGGCTTTTGTTCCATGATCTCCTCCTTTCTTCCCTGGATTGGGAGCCCCGGGAGCTGCCCGGGGCCGCATTTTTATATTTATTTGGTCAGACGGAAGGTCTTGATCTCATAAGGCTTTACAGTAAAGGTGAAGCTGTGCCCGTCGGTGGGGATCTCCGCTTCGGGGTTCTCCATCAGGTCGCATTCCTCCACCTTGGAGAAGGCGTCCGCCAGCTTCACGGTCACTTCCGTGCGACGGTTCTGGAACTCGTACAGGCGGATCATGGTGCTGTCGCTGTCCTCGGCCTTCTTGACGGTTTCCAGGGCCACGTTTTCCGCGGAAACATCCACATAGCTGTGAGGCAGTCCCTGGCCCTTAGCGGCGGCCACAGCCGTCCGGACGGGGATGTTCAGGGCATAAGCTGCCTGGGGAACATTCCCTTCCCGCCAGCCGCCCAGGTGAGGCAGCAGGGCATAGGTGAAGGTGTGCTCCTCCTGGTCGGTGACCGGGTTGGGGACGATGCCGGATTTTAAGAGGGTCAGGGTCATATGGCCTTCCCGGATGGAATGTCCGTATTTGCAGTCATTGAGGATGGCCACGCCGTAGCCGCCTTCGGACAGGTCGGCCCACTTATGGGCGCAAACCTCGAACTTGGCCACATCCCACATGGTGTTTGCGTGGGTGGGGCGGGTCAGGTTGCCGAACTGGATGTCGTAGGTGGCTTCGTTGGCGTTGACGTCCACATCAAACTCCGCTTTTAAGAGGACCTGATGCTGCTTCCAGTCCACCCAGGTGTCGAACTCGATGTTCCGGTTATCCGCGTAGAAGTGGATGTTCTGGACGACAGTGGAGTGGAGGAATTTCCGTTGGATCCGCAAGGTGGCGCGGACGGGGCCTTTTTCGGTCCATTCCATGGACTGGACGTCGTCTACCAGCCAGGATTTCTCCGGGTAGTAAATTTCAATGTCCCAGTTGTCGTAGTTGATGGGTTTGTCCTCGTAAGCCTTCAGGACGTTGCCCAGCTTGCCGGGCTTCAGGACCTGGCGGTTGGCCTCTTTGTCGAAAATGGAGGTGAAGAAGCCCTTTTCGTTCCAGGTGATGTCGTAGAAGGGGGTCTGGATGCCGTTTTCCGTAAAGACAAAGGGAGAAGTTTCCTCTTTGGCCTTGGCGGGGGTGAAGGCCTTCCAGCCTTTGGCGGGGACATTGGCCACATGGCAGACGGCGCCGTCGGCAGTTTTCTGGACAGGGTACACATTGCCGCACTCGTCCTGTAAGGATTCCGCCTCAAAGGGCACGGAGATCACAGCGTCCCGGGTGAAGGGGGCGGCGTTGAAGACCACCAGACTGCCTTCCGGCGCGCCGGAATGATCAGCCAGCAGCTGGACGCGGTTCTCAATGAGGTTGCCGGCCCGTTTCAGCAGGTCCTCGTATTCCACCTTGGTGACTTCGTACACGTCGTGGATGGAGGAGCCGGGCAGGATGTCGTGGAACTGGTTGAGCAAAATGGTTTCCCAGCTCTTGTAGATTTCCTCGGCGGGGTATTCCACGCCCAGGTCCCTTGCCCAGTTGGCGAAGAATTCCGCTTCCTGCCACATGAGCTCGGATTTCCGGTTGCCCTTCTTGTTCCGGGCCATGGAGGTGTAGGTGCCCCGGTGGTATTCCAGGTACAGTTCGCCGACCCAGCGGGGGAGCTTCTCATTTTTGCCGCAGGTTTCATACAGCTCGTCGAAGTATTTCCGGGAAGTTTCCCAGCGGACCTTGGGCGCGCCGGTAATGCCCTTGGAAAGGCGCTCCGCGTTTTCCGCCATGGGGCGGGTGGTCCCGCCGCCGCCGTCGCCGTAGCCGCAGGACAGGAGGACGTCGTTGGCGAATTCCTTCTGCTGGTAGCGCTCCCAGGCCCGGATGACAGAGGTGGCGTTCAGGAAGCCGTTATAGGTGGTGTAATGGCTGTCCTTGGCCTGATGGGCGTCCTGGGTGGTGATGAGGTGGGTGAACACCTCGCTGCCATCGATGCCCTTCCACCAGAAGGTGTCCATGGGCAGCTTGTTGAACTGGTTCCAGGCAATCTTGGTGGTCATGAAGTAGTCGATGCCGGATTTTTTCATGATTTGAGGCAGGGCCGCGGAATAACCGAACACGTCCGGCAGCCAGAGGATCTTGTTGTCCTTGCCGAAATTCTCCTTAAAGAACTTCTTGCCGTGGAGGAACTGGCGGACCATGCTTTCGCCGGAAATCAGGTTGCAGTCGGCTTCCAGCCACATGCCGCCTTCCACTTCCCAGCGGCCCTCGGCCACCCGCTGTTTGATGCGCTCGAACAGATCGGGGTAACGCTCTTTCACGAAAGCGTAGAGCTGGGGCTGGCTGGACATGAATTTGTAATTGGGGTACTCGTCCATGAGCTTCAGGACGGTGGCGAAGGAACGGGCCGCTTTTTCCCGGGTCTGGGAAACGGTCCACCACCAGGCTACGTCGATGTGGGTGTGGCCGATGCAGGTGGCAATCACCTCGTCGTGGCCCGCCAGCTCCGTATAGATTTTCTGCTCCACATACTCATTGGCGGCGTCGATGGAAGCGTAAAACTCCGGGCTGTAAGGCTCCCGCAGGTCAATGAGGTTGATGGTTTCGTTCAGGGCCTTTTCCAGAGCGATGCGGCTCATGTTGTCCTTTTCCAGCCAGCCGGCGATCTCGTTGGGAATGGTCAGGTTGTAGTAGAGCCGGTCGATCTCTGGGTTCCGTTCCATAAAGGCGGCTTTCAGCTCCAGGTTGAAGTCCTCGCCCACATGCTCATGGGTGTCCCGGCCGGTATAGGCCTGCAGATCCAGGCGGTAGGTTTCGCCTGCCTTGGCGCAGCGGGTCACCAGGACTTCCCGGTGGTTGATGTCAACGCCCTGGATGGGTTCCCCGTTCAAAAACAGCAGGAACTGGGGGTTCACGGCGTCCCAGTACACCCGGTCAGTGCAGAAGTAGAGCCACAGGGGCTTGCCCTCAAAGCTTTCCGGCACGGTAAGCTCCGTCCGGAACCAGTAGTGCTCGTCCGGGCCGGCCCAGGTGTCGGTTTCGCAGTGGAAGGGGGCATAGGGGACATCCACGCCGTCCGCTTCGGCCGGATTCACATAAAACCCTTTTTTATATTCAAAGGTATTGATGGGACAGTTCTGGACCGTAATCAAACCAGCCAGTTCATTGGTAATCACATCAACCCGTTCTTTTGCAAAAATCATAGATACGCCTCTTTTCTAAAATAAATTTCGCTTTTGGTATGGAAACATACTCTTTGAGATAAAATTGAAAACTTTTTTCAAATAAAATTCCCAGAATATAGGTAAAACAACCAAAACCACCGGGCCGCACAACCAGCGCGGTCCGATGGTTTTGAAACATCCTATTACAGACTGTTTTTCTTCAGCCAATCCAGGACCTCGTCCACTTTTGTGAATGCTAAGCCTGTCACGGTATCCGCACAGCCGTAGTAAATTGCGATCCGGCCGGTAGCCGCGTCAGTCAGCGCTGCGCAGGGGAAGGTCACGTTGGGAACGTCGCCTACGCACTCGTAATCCATCTGGGGGGAAATGAGGTACGGGCGGGAACGGTAAAGGACCTTGGTGGGATCCTCAAGATCCAGCAAAGCCGCGCCGAAGCTGTAAACGTAGCCGTTGCAGCTGGTCAGAACGCCGTGGTAGAACAGCAGCCAGCCTTCGTCGGTCTCGATGGGAGCCGGGCCAGGGCCGATCTTGGTGCACTGCCAAGCGGATTCATCGAAGGGCGCAGTACCCATGACAAAACGGTGGCGTCCCCAGTAAACCAGGTCGGGGCTTTCGCTCAGGTAAATGTCGCCGAAAGCGGTGTGGCCGGTGTCGCTGGGACGGGAAAGCATCATGTACTTGCCGTTGATCTGCCGCGGGAACAGGACGCCGTTGCGGTTGTAGGGCAGGAAAGCGTTTTCCAGCTGGTAGAACTTTTTGAAGTCATAGGTATAGCCCAGGCCGATGGTGGGGCCGTGATAGCCGTTGCACCAGCAGATGAAATACCGGTCGCCGCATTTGAGAACGCGGGCGTCATAGCGGTACTGAACCTTCAGGATTTCATCCGGAATTCCGTCGCCCTCGAATACCAGGGGCTCGTCCTCGATTTCCCAGTGGATGCCGTCTTTGCTGAAACCGGCAAAGAGGTTCATCCGGCGGGCGCGGTCATCGCAGCGGAAAACGCCGGCGAAACCATCGCCGAAGGGGACTGCGGCGGAATTGAAGATGCTGTTGGAGTTTTTCTGCTCATCCCGGCGGATAATGGGATTCGCGGAATAACGCCACATCACGTCTTTGCAGCCTGCGGGTTTTTCTTCCCAGGGAATATTGGGGAGGGCTTCGCCAATAATTTTTGCCATATTACTACCTCATTTCATGCAGAATATTCCCATTTATTATACACGGTTTTGCTGTATTTGTACAGGAGAAAATTTGAAAATTTTCCATGAAGAACCAGGGCCGCCGTAAAACGGCCCTGATTTTTCGGGCAATTATTCGCCTTTGGAAGCCATGAATTCATCCAGCTGCCGCTGCATTTCGTCCTGAACGGTCTGCAGGCCAGCCGCATCCATTGCCGCATAGTACTCGGGAACAGTGGTTTCCGGGTCGCGGGCGCCGGTGATGATTTCAGGCGCATACTGGGCGTACAAGGCCTGGCAGGCAGCCAGCTCCGTTGCCACAGGGGCGGAGTCGAACATGAAGCCCAGGTAAGGAGATTCCGCAGAACCTTCTACCCAATCCTGCACCTGAGTCCACTGGTCAGCAGTGTTGGGGGTGATGGGGGACATGGTGAAGAAGGTAGCCTGAGAATAGGTGGCGGGGCCGTAGTCGGACTGTTTCACTTCGTCGCGGGTGATGGTGCCATCGCCGTTGTCGGTCCAGTGAGTGCCTTCCACGCCGTAAGCCAGCATGTTCCGCATGGTGGGATCCAGGTTGCAGAGCTCCAGGTATTTCAGGGACTCTACAATGTGCTCAGAAGAGGAGGAGATGGCGTTCAGAGAGCCCTGTACGGTCCAGGTGGTGTACATGGGGCCTTCGCCGACGTTCATGACAACGTCACGGCCGGCAGACAGAGCGTAGCCGACTTCCGCGCCGGGATACGCCTGGGCGAAGAATACGGTTTTCGCAGTAGGAGCAGCGGTGGCGGTGGGGGCGTCAGGATTGATGATGCCGTCGTTGTACCACTTGTGGAGCAGCTTCAGGTTTTCCATAACGTCGGGCTGTTCCAGGATACGGATGATCTGGCCGTCGGCCTTTTCAATGTTGGCACCCATGAAGACGTTGTCAACGTTCAGGTCATAGGTATCAACAGGAGCGTATCCGTTTAAGCCAGTGTTGGTCAGGTACAGGGCATATTGGCCGATGGCGCTGTCCGCAGTGCCGTTGGCAATGCCTTCCTGAACGGTGTGTACAGCCAGGGATCCAGGTCCGCGAAGGTCTTGATCTCCTCGTAGGGGATGCTAAGGGCCTCTACTGTGGGCTGGTCCCAGACCCAGTAGTTGGTGCAGGAGGAGTCCTTATAGGTGGGGACAGCGTAAATGTGTCCTTTGTAGGTAACGCCTTCCCACAGGGAATCCGGAGTGAACTCTTCCAGTTCCGGGACTTCGGACAGGTAGTCCTCCAAAGCGGCCAGACGTCCTGTTTCAGCAGGCTGCGTGTAAACGGTGCTGCCGTTTAAGAACATAATGTCAAAGTATTCGCCGCCCTGGATCATGGCTTTCATACGGTCGCCGTAAATACCCCAGTCCAGATAGGTGTAATCACAGGTGACATTGATTTTTTCCTTGGAGTATTCGTTCATCGCGTCAGTGACCATCTGAAGGTCATTGGGCTGCGGGCCGATCTGGACCCAGGAGAGATTGACGGTTTCGCCGGAAGCCGCAGCAGAGCTCTCCTCTGCGCTGCTTTCAGTAGAAGTTTCACTGCCGGTGCTGGCCGCGCCGGAAGAAGTAGTGTCATCGCCGCTGCATCCGGCCAGGCTCATAGAAACAGAAGCGGCAGCCAAGATAGCTGCAAGGATTTTTGCCTTGTTTTTCATATTGGAAGCCTCTCAAATAATATTTGCGGCAATGGCAATGAGAAACGGGTCCCATTGCCATTGCATGTTTGCGATTGCGATAAAAGAATTTAGAAAGGATTAAGCGAGCTTATTTGCCCAGGAACTCGTTGATCTGTTTCTGCAGCTCCGCCTCGATGTCCTTCAGGCCGGCTTCTTCCAGCTTGGCGTACATTTCGGGGATGGCGACGTTGGGATCAACAGAACCGGTGTAGATGTTGTAGTCGTAGGACTGGCAGACAACGGTGCAGGCAGAGATCTGGTTCTCAACAGAAGATTTGTCAAAGTTGAAGCCCATGAGGACGGATACTTCGCCGGTCTCGTTCCAAGCCGCTACGTCAGTGTACATGGTGGCGGGGTTAGGAGCCTCGGGGTACATGGTCATGAAGGTAGCCTGGGCGTAACCAGCCGGAGCGTAGTCGTTTTTCTTGACCTCATCTCTGGTGATGGTGCCGTCGTCGTTCTTGGTGTAGTGGGTGCCTTCGATGCCGTAAACCAGAGTGTTGCGCATATACTCGTCGGTGTTGACCAGCTCCAGGTATTTCAGAGCTTCCACCTGATGCTCAGAGGAAGAAGAAATGGAGTTGATGGAGCCCTGGATGGTGCCGTTAGACCACAGGGGGCCGCCCCAAGGTTCGGTAACAACCGGCACGCCGCGCTGGTTGCCCCAGCCCACTTCCGCGCCGGGGAAGCCCTGAGCAGAGCCGACGATAACATAGGTGGGAGCCTCAGTAACGGTAGCAGCATCGGGGTTGATGATGCCGTCCTGGTACCACTCGTACAGGGTCTGGTAGGTTTCCATCATCTCAGGCTGTTCCATGATGCGGACAACAGTAGCGGTATCGTCGTCGTAACGGACGCCGATATGGGTGCCAGAGGGAGAAGCGTCATAGTTCATGAACTGGCCGTTGATGCCGTCGCGGATCATGTAGAAGGCGTATTTGCTGGTGGTGATATTGCCGGCGTTGATCTCGTCCTGGATCTGGCGGATATAGGGATCCATTTCTTTTACAGTGTGCAGATCCTGATAGGGGATGCTGTAATCTTCAACAATGTTGTTGTCCCATACCCAGTACTGAGTCTGGGTGTTGTCCTTGTAGGTGGGGACGCCGTAGATTGCGTCTTTGTAGGTAACGCCTTCCCAGCAAAGCTCCGGAATGAACTCTTTCAGGTCGGGAGTTTCAGCCAGCAGGTCGTCCAGGGCTGCAAACCGGCCCAGGTCGATGGCGGAGGTGTAAACGTCGCCGTTGTTGAACATGATGTCAAAATTTTCGCCGCCCTGGAGCATTGCTTTGACGCGGTCGCCCCAAACGCCCCAGTCCAGATAGGTGAATTCGCAGGTGACGCCGATTTTCTCAGAAGAATACTCGTTCAGGGCATCGGTTACCATGTCCAGGTCGTTGGGCTGGCCGCCGATCTGAATCCAGGAAAGGTTTACAACTTCGCCGGAAGAAGCGCCTTCGCTGGTGGAAGTTTCACCGGAGGTGCTGCCGCCAGTGGAAGAATTGCCGGTATCGCTGCTGCAGGAAGCAAAGCTGGCCATGGTGGCTGCCATTGCAGCAAGCAGGGCGATAACTTTCAGACTTTTTTTCATTGAAAAATCCTCCTTATGCATAACGCATATTGACAGTTGTTTGCTGATGATTCAGCGTTATATTGACAGGAAAAACCTGAAAATATTGAGATCAACCCTTTACGGCGCCGATGGTCAGACCGGAAACGAAGTATTTCTGGAAGAAGGGGTAAGCGCAGGCGATGGGGAAGATAATGACGACGGCCATAGCCATCCGCATGGATTCACGAGGCATGGAGGCCGCGTATTCGGCAGCGGAAACACCCATGGTGCTAGCGTTCTGGGCCAAGAATTCGATGTTCTTTTCTACGCTCATCAGGACAGCCTGGAGAGAGAACAGGTTCTTGTCGTTGATGTACATCAGGGACAGCCACCAGTCGTTCCAGTAAGCGAAGGTCAGAAACAGGCCGATTGTGGCCAGAACCGGCAGAGAGATGGGCAGCACGATCTGGAAGAAGATCTGGAGCTGCGGCGCGCCGTCGATTTTAGCGGATTCGATGATGGAGTCTGGTACAGTGGTCCGGAAGAAGGTCTTACAAATAACGACGTTGAAGGAAGATACCGCCATAGGCAGAATCAGGACCCACAGGGAGTTGTTGATGTGCAGAACGGTGGTGTACACGTTGTAGGTTGCAACCAGACCGCCGCTGAAGATCATGGGGATGAATACCACCCAGGTTAAGAAGCCTTTCAGCTTAAAGTTGGGACGAGACAGGCAGTAGCCCATGGTGGTGGTCAGGAACAGGCCCAGTACGGTGCCGCCCACGGTGACAACGATGGACACCAGCAGCGCACGGCCGATCATTTCCCGGTTGTTCCACAGATACCGGTAAGCGTCCAGGGACCATTCCTGGGGGGTAAAGGAATACCCAATCTGCTGGATACTGGTGTCGCTGGAGAACGAAATGATTACGACGAAAATTACCGGGACAATACAGATCAGCGCAAGCAGTGCAAACAGCACAGTGAACAGCGCGTTGGTAACGGGATGCACCCGGTTAAACTTTTCAATGCCTTCCAATTGTTTTTTAGCCATAGGGATTCCTCCTTCCTTAAATAATCGCGCTGTCCGCGTCGATCTTGCTGATGATGAAGTTGCTGAGCAGGATCAGGATACAGCCTACAACAGACTGCAGGAATGCCGCCGCAGAGGACATGTTGGGGGAGAACTGGGTTTTCAGCGCATTGTAGATGTAAACGTCGATGGTGTTGGTGACCGGCGTCAGAGAAGCGGACGCCTTGGGAACCTGATAGAACAGACCGAAGTCGGAACGGACCAGGCTGCCGATGTTCAGAATGAACATCATGATAATGATGTTTTTCAGGTGAGGCAGGGTAATGTATCGGGTCTGCTGCCATTTGGTGGCGCCGTCGATGAGGGCAGCCTCATACATGGTGGCGTCGATACCGGTGATGGTGGCCAGGTAAACGACCATGCCGTAGCCCATACCTTTCCAGGTGTTCAGGAAGATCAGGAACACCGGCCAGTATTTAGGCTCCATGTACCAGTTGACAGTTTCGTAGCCCAGGCTTTCCAGGACCTTGTTGACCAGGCCGTTGTCGGGGCTTAAGAAAGCGAACACGAAGTAGGTTACAACAACCCAGGACATAAAGTAGGGGAAGAACATGCAGGTCTGGCAGATTTTGCCGTACCGTTTGCTGTACAGCTGGCTCATGAGCAGCGCCAGGGTTACCGGTACCAAGATCCCCAGGATCTGGAAAATAATGTTGTAGAACAGGGTCAGCTTAATAACATCCCACATACCGCCTGTTTGGAACAGAAATTTAAAGTTGTCAAAGCCGGCATTTTCACTCAGCAGCAGGTTGTAGAAAAAGCTGCGGTCGGGAGCCGTCACCTTGTAATCCTTAAACGCAATGATGATACCAAACATGGGCAGGAAGGAAAACAGGATGTACCACACCGTGGTGGGCAGCGACAAGAGAGTCAATTCAGTGTCGTCGCGTGTCCAGCTGAATTTCCGTTTTTTCTTCTGGGCCTGAGCCGCCATAATATCACTCCATCTCCTAAAATTTTTTGAGGGGCAAAGTTTCGGATTTCAAAATGTAAAGCAATTTTTTACTGTTTACAAAAAAATGCGATTATTTCAATTCTGAAACAACCCCTTCCTTTTGCTTTATCTTTATAATACCACAACTTTACCAAAAAGACAAGATGTTTTCAAAAAAATACCAATAAATCTTTAACTTCTCTGTTGAACCTTCATCAATTTTGAAAAAAAGACATTTTGCTACATTTTATCACATCAACTTTACATTATAAAAAATCTGTGAACGGATCTTGACAAGGTTTCGCCGCTTTTATGCACTGTATGCATAAATCAAAGCGGAATAATTCCGCTTTTCTTTGTGCAGTATGGGACCTGGATTTTATTTTGTAAACAGAAAACCGGCGGAAATGATACGTTTTCCAATTTTTTCTCTTGTCTTTTCAGCCAAATATTTTCCCCGATATTTTGTTGTTTTCTCTATTGCAGGATTCTGGAAAATCGTGTATACTGAAAACGATTACAAGGCTTTGGAAAGCCTGAAATTTTTGGCAAAGCGAGGTTTTTATGATGGAATATGGTCTGCAAATGTACAGCCTGCGGGACATTACCGGCGAGGACCTGAAGGGCGCCTTGAAAAAGGTCAGCGAAATCGGCTATAAGGGCGTGGAATTCGCCGGCTTCTTCGGCCATTCCGCTGAGGAAGTCAAAAGCTGGCTGGACGAGTACGGCTTAAAGGTCACTGGAACCCACACCGGCTACAATCTTCTGGCAGACGACTTTGACGGGACAGTTGCTTACCATAAAGCCATTGGCTGCGACACCCTGATCGTTCCCGGCGCGGACACATCCTGCGCCAAGGCGATGGATGAACTGGTGGAGAACTTCAATAAGTGGCAGCCCATGCTGGAAAAGGAAGGGATCTCCCTCCAATACCACAACCACCACAGCGAGTTCCTGCCCAATAAGGACGGCCAGATCCCCATGGAAGAAATGGCCAAGCGCACCAATATCAAATTTGAGATCGACACCTACTGGGCCTTTGCTGCGAAACGCGACCCCCTTGAAGTCATCACCCGCCTGAAGGACCGCATTTCCTTTATCCATCTGAAGGACGGGAACGGCGGACATACCGGATACTCTCTGGGCATGGGTTCCGCGCCGGTGAAGGCGGTTTGGGAACGGGCCAAGGAGCTGGGCTTCTACATGGTGGTAGAGAGCGAAGGCTGCGATCCGGACGGCGTCAGCGAAGTCACCCGCTGCTTTGAGTATCTGAAGTCCCTGGGCGAATGATTTTTTGAATGTAAAACTGCACAAAAGAGAAAAATTAAAAATTTTGGTCAAGCTTGTTTTATGCCGTGAACAAGTTCACGACCGCTTGCAGGATTCCAAAGGACAGAGTCCTTGGTCGCGCTCCGCAGAGCGCGAAACCCTACTCCTTCGCGGCCCGGCCGCGAATTATCAGAAAAAAAGGCGGCTCGCAAGCCGCCCGCGGATGATACCGCGCCCGGATTTTGTGTGCAAAATCCGGGTTTAGAATTTTCTAAAATTTCTCCACGGCTCATTTGCGTCAGCAAACCACACGCCTTTGTGCAATTTGATAAAACATATTCCCTTTTTCGATACTCCAAGCCTTTCCCCAAGGGAAGGGCTTTTTTGTTGCGGTAAAAATTTAGTTTTTTTGCGCTAAGCTGTCATGATTTTTTCTTCCCGCGGCAAACCGGTTTACGGGATGAGGAAAAATTGCTATAATAAAGAAAATCTATCCTTGGAAATTTGTGATGATCCATCCAAAAAGGAGAATAAACATGAAAGAGAAACTGAAAATTGGTGTGATCGGCCTCGGGGGACGCGGGTACGGCCTGATGACCTCTGTGATGCTGCCCCGGCCGGAAATCGACGTGATCGCCGTCTGCGACCTTTACGAGGACCGCCGGCAGAAAGCCGCGGATACAGTAAAGCAGGAACGGGGCATCGAGCCCCTCTGCACGGCTGATTACCGGGAGGTTTTGGCCATAGAGGAACTGGACGCCGTCATTATCTCCGCTTCCTGGGCGGACCACCTGCCCATTGCCATTGCCGCCATGAAAGCCGGCAAATATGTGGGCTGCGAGGTCGGCGGCGCATACTCCTTAGACGAATGCTGGGAGCTGGTCCGCACCTATGAGGAAACCGGCGTCCCCTGCATGCTCATGGAGAACTGCTGCTACGGGCGGGACGAGCTCATGGTCCTCAATATGGTGAAACAGGGCCTGTTCGGCGAGATTGTCCACTGCCAGGGGGGCTACCGCCACGACCTGCGGGACGAAGTGGCTTACGGCCGGGAAAACCGCCATTACCGCCTGGTCAACTACCAGAACCGCAACTGCGAAAACTACCCCACCCACGAGCTTGGCCCCATTGCCAAGGTGCTGAACATCAACCGAGGCAACCGGATGGTGTCCTTAAACTCCGTCGCCTCCAAGTCCGCCGGGCTGCATGAGTTCCTCATGCAGGAAAAGGGGCCGGAATACGACCTGAGCAGCTTTGATTTTGCCCAGGGGGACGTGGTGACCACCATCATCAAGTGCGCCCACGGCGAAACCATCACTCTGACCCTGGATACGACTTTGCCCAGGGCTTATTCCCGGGGGTTCCATGTCCAGGGGACCAAGGGGATGTACATGGAGGACAACCGCACCATTTTCCTGGACGGTGTCCACAACAAATATGATTTCTGCTGGAAGGACCAGTGGAACAACGTGGAGGGATACCGGGAACAGTACGACCATCCCATCTGGAAGCAGTATTTGAAAGAGGGCGTCACCGGCGGCCACGACGGTATCGACTGGCTGGTGTTCGGGGCCTTCTTTGACGCGGTGAAGAAGGGCGTCCAGACCCCCATCGACGTGTACGATATGGCAGCCTGGATGAGCATTACCCCTCTGTCCGAGGCGTCCATTGCCATGGGCGGCGCGCCGGTTGCCGTCCCGGACTTCACCAACGGCCGGTGGATCGACCGGGAGCCGATCCAGGAGGGCCATTACTGCCTGGAAAAGATCTGCGAATGATCCTGTAAAAAATAGAGGGACGGCTGCTCCGTCCCTTTCTTTTTTTGTAACGAGTTTATTTCCGGTTTCTGGGGTCCTCCTTTGCGGAACGGCTGCTGTCCGAGTGGCGCTTCATGTGCCGCCGGTACAGGAGGATGGAAGCAAGGCTCAAGAGAATCATGCCGCCAAGGCTGACCCAAAAGAGGGGAGAGGACAGATCCCCCAGGGAATCCCCCAGAAAGGTCCCGGCAAGCATGGCGGGTGCCATGCCCAAAAGTCCGCCCAGAAGGCTTGGCCAAAAGGGCTGTTTGCTGGCTCCCAGGTACATGCTTACCACATCCCCGGGCAAAAAGCCCAAAAGCCGGAGGATGCAGGAGAAAAACCAGGCGTTGTGCTGCTGGAAATCCCGGAGGCTGCGGGCTTTGGGGTATTTTTGGAAAATATGCTCCACCAGCTCCGTCCCGGCCAGCCGTCCAAGGCCGTAAGGCAGGGACAGCGCTGCCGCCGTCCCGGCCAGGTTCACCAGGATGGCAAAGACTGGCGGGAACAGCAGACCGCTGAGGGCGTAGATCACCAAAATCGGGAACACAATGGACAGACTTTTTAGGGCAAACAAGCCCATGAGGGCCGCGGCCGCCGCCAGAGGCTGGGGCGGAATAACGGAAAGAAGAATATCCAATGAAAAATACTTTTTGTAATGAAAGGCGATGGCGGCCATGACGCCGACAGCGATCAAGGGCAGCCATTGCAGGAGCAGACGCCCGGAGTTTTTCATCTTTTTCACGATGGATCATCTCACAACAGGGATTTCTGCCTATATTGTACCCCTTTTTTGCCGAAACTGCAAGGATGAAATTCCGTCCTCGGCGATTTTAGAGGGAAAATGGTTCCTTTGCGCGAAAAACCCGCCTTCCCAATGGGAGGACGGGTTTTGTATTTAAAAGGAAATCCGTTTGCGCAGATAATAGAGCTCCCGGCCCAGGGAATAGAGGCCCAGGACCAAAATCCCGACAGCCGCCAGCAGAGGGCCGAACCGCAGGAAAAATTCCTTTGCGTTAAAAATCTCATTTCCAATACAATCCGTACCGCAGCATATGCAGTAAGGCATATCCTCCGACAGTTTCCGGTGCCATCTGGGGCACCTCATCATGATACATCCTTTTATTATAGGGTATATGCCAATTATATCACATATATGTTTAAAAGTAAACATATATAGATGTATTTATTAAACATGTTTTTATCGGATAAAATATGCAATAATAAAACATAGGAATTGATATATTGGAGGGTTGCTTCCATGGATGAACTGAAAATAACCAAAAAGACGGAACCAGTCATGTTTACAATACGAGTGGACAAATCCATTGTTGATTTTTATGATAACCTGTCCAGGGAAACCAAGCGCAGCCGGAATGAATTGATTGCTATGGCGTTGGAATTTGCAATGGATAAAATTAAGGTTGAACCGCTTCCCGAAAATCAGGAGAAACCGGCAGAAATGTAGGGGCGGGGTTTCCCCGCCCGCCATTATCTCGGATTTCTGCGGGCCGGGTGACCCGGCCTCTACAAACGATAGTCCCATGACGGCAAATTAATCTTGCCGTTTCAAAGGTGATAGTATGATTGATGAAACGATAAAACAATTACGGATAAAGAATAACATGACCCAAAGCCAGCTGGCCAAACGGCTTGGCATTACCCGTTCCAGTGTTAACGCCTGGGAAATGGGGATTTCTGTTCCAACCACCCAATATCTGGTGGAATTATCTCTGATTTTTCAAGTATCCACAGATTATCTTCTGGGATTGGACAAAAAGGCCACCTTGGATATTTCCGGATTGACCCCAAAGGATATGGACGTTCTTTATCCGTTGGTTCAGCATTTGCGATCTTTGAATCAAGAAAAAGAGGAATAAATTTGTAGGGGCGGGGTTTCCTCGCCCGTTGTTTTTTTCGCCTGGATTGAAAAAGATTAGGGGCCGGGAAACCCGGCCCCTACAAAATGTTTCTGCTATAATAAAACCTGTCTGTTTTCACAGACAGGTTTTTTATCATTTGAGCAATCAGACGGTGGCGAAACAGCTTCTCTTAACAGCAATTATTTGCTGGCTTCTTCGATAGCAACCGCGCAGGCAACGGTCATACCAACCATGGGGTTGTTGCCCGCGCCGATGAGGCCCATCATTTCTACGTGAGCCGGAACGGAAGAAGAACCGGCAAACTGGGCGTCGGAGTGCATACGGCCCATGGTGTCGGTCATGCCGTAAGAGGAGGGGCCGGCCGCCATGTTGTCGGGGTGCAGGGTACGGCCGGTGCCGCCGCCGGAGGCAACAGAGAAGTAGTGGAAGTTGTTTTCCACGCACCATTTCTTATAGGTGCCCGCAACGGGATGCTGGAACCGGGTGGGGTTGGTGGAGTTGCCGGTGATGGAAACGCCGACTTTCTCCAGCTTCATGATGGCAACGCCTTCGGGAACGTTATCAGCGCCGTAGCATTTAACGTCCGCACGGGGACCGTCGGAGAAGGCTTTCTCGCTGACGACTTTGACTTCCTCGGTGTAGGGATCAAACTCGGTTTCAACGTAGGTGAAGCCGTTGATGCGGGAGATGATATAAGCCGCGTCCTTGCCCAGGCCGTTCAGGATAACCCGCAGGGGTTTTTTCCGGACTTTGTTGGCGTTCAAGGCGATTTTGATGGCGCCTTCCGCAGCCGCGAAGGACTCGTGGCCAGCTAAGAACGCGAAGCACTCGGTTTCTTCGCTCAGGAGCATTTTGCCCAGGTTGCCGTGGCCCAGGCCAACTTTACGGTTTTCCGCAACGGAGCCGGGGATGCAGAAAGCCTGGAGGCCGATGCCGATAGCGGCGGCGGCGTCAGCAGCTTTGGTGCAGCCTTTCTTGATGGCGATCGCGGAGCCGACGGTGTAAGCCCATTTGGCGTTTTCAAAGCAGATGGGCTGGGTTTCCTGCACAATGGTGTAAGGGTCGATGCCCTTTTCCTCGCAGATGGTCTTGCACTCATCGATGGAGGAAATGCCGTATTCTTTCAGAACGCCGAGGATTTTCGCCTCGCGTCTCTCGTATCCTTCAAAAGTAGCCATTCTTCGTGCCCTCCTTATTCCTTGCGCGGGTCAATATACTTGACGGCGTCAGCAAATCTGCCGTAAGTGCCTTTGGACTTCTCGTATGCTTCGTTGGGTTCCATGCCCTTCTTGATGAAGTCGGTCATTTTGCCCAGGGAAACGAACTCGTAGCCGATGACCTGATCGTCCGCATCCAGAGCCATCCGGGTGCAGTAGCCTTCGGTCATTTCCAGGTAACGGACGCCTTTGGCTTTGGTGCCGTACATGGTGCCTACCATGGAACGGGCGCCTTTGCCCAGGTCTTCCATGCCTGCGCCGACAACCAGTCCGCCTTCAGAGAACGCGGACTGAGAACGGCCGTAAACGATCTGGAGGAACAGCTCCCGCATAGCGGTGTTGATGGCGTCGCAGACCAGGTCGGTGTTCAGGGCTTCCAGAACGGTTTTGCCGGGCAGGATCTCCGCGGCCATAGCAGCGGAATGGGTCATGCCGGAGCAGCCGATGGTTTCAACGAGGGCTTCCTCGATGATGCCGTTCTTCACATTCAGGGACAGCTTGCAGGCGCCCTGCTGGGGAGCGCACCAGCCCACACCGTGGGTGTAAGCGGAAATATCCTTGATTTCTTTCGCCTCAACCCATTTGCCTTCTTCGGGAATAGGGGCGGGGCCGTGATGCGGGCCTTTGGCCACAACACACATCTCTTCTACTTCTTTCGAGTAATTCATAGTAGTACCTCCTTATATTGATCTGCTGGATTCCCGCGGACAAGCGGATATTCAAAAAATGTGCTGCCGCTATGGAGCAGCAGCACATAAACGTTGCGATTATCCAGCTTTACGCAGCGGCTTATGCCAGCTCTGCGAAGTATTTGATGGTGCGGACCATCTGGCTGGTGTAGGAGTTCTCGTTGTCGTACCAGGAAACGACCTGGACCTGATAGGTGTCGTCGTTGATCTTGGTGACCATGGTCTGGGTAGCGTCGAACAGAGAGCCGTAACGGATGCCGATCACGTCGGAAGAAACGATCTGATCCTCGTTGTAGCCGAAGGACTCGGAGGCAGCAGCTTTCATAGCGGCGTTGATGGCTTCTTTGGTAACGTCTTTGCCCTTCACGACAGCAACCAGGATGGTGGTGGAGCCGGTGGGGACAGGAACACGCTGAGCAGAGCCGATGAGCTTGCCGTTCAGCTCGGGGATAACCAGGCCGATGGCTTTTGCAGCGCCGGTGGAGTTGGGAACGATGTTGGAAGCGCCAGCGCGGGCACGGCGGAGGTCACCTTTGCGGTGCGGGCCGTCCAGGATCATCTGGTCGCCGGTGTAAGCGTGAACGGTGGTCATGATGCCGCTTTCGATGGGGAACGCATCGTTCAGGGCCTTCGCCATAGGAGCCAGGCAGTTGGTGGTGCAGGAAGCAGCAGAGATGATCTGGTCGTCCTTGGTCAGGGTGTTTTCGTTTACGCTGTAAACGATGGTCTTCAGGTCGTTGCCTGCGGGAGCAGAGATAACGACTTTCTTAGCGCCGGCGTTGATGTGAGCCATGGCTTTCTCTTTCTTGGTGTAGAAGCCGGTGCACTCCAGAACAACGTCTACGCCCAGCTCGCCCCAGGGGCACTCAGCAGCGTCTTTGATGGCGTAAATGGTGATCTTCTTGCCGTCAACGGTGATGGAGTTCTCATCAGAGGTAACGGTGTGGCCCTCGTAACGGCCCTGCGCGGTGTCGTATTTGAGAAGGTGGGCCAGCATTTCGGGGCTGGTCAGATCGTTGATCGCAACGATTTCGTAGCCTTCAGCGCCAAACATCTGACGGAAAGCAAGACGGCCGATACGGCCAAAGCCATTGATTGCAACTTTAACTGCCATAATCATAAACCTCCAAAAAAATTTCTACTCTTATTTTATACCAAATTTTCCAAAATGACAAGGGTTTGATAGAAAATTAACAGGATAATTCCAGTGAATTTTTTGTGAACATTCGCCGTCCCTTTTGTGCGTTCTGTACAAACAGGCCCAACCGGCCCCGGGACCGGCCGGGCTTTTTGCGTTTCCGGGAAAAATCCCCGGGAAAAGCGTTGCGGAGCAAAGTCCGGATGTGGTATACTAAAAGAAAACTGTCGAAAAGGGGGAGCCAGATGCGGTTCAAGCGGATCTATATCGAAATCAGCAACATCTGCAACTTAAACTGCCCGTTCTGCGTCAAAAGCAGCCGGCCGCCCCGTTCCATGAACGAGGAGGAGTTCCGGCACATTGTACGGGAAGTCAAGCCGTTTACCGATTATATTTATTTCCACGTCAAGGGGGAGCCGCTGATGCACCCTTTGCTGGGGAAGTTTTTTGATATCTGTGAAGAAAACGATCTGCAGGTGAACCTGACCACCAACGGCAGCCTCCTTGCCAGAAAGCAGGACCTGCTGATGCAGAAGAACGCCCTGCGGCAGGTGAACATCTCCCTGCACAGCTTCCCCTTCCAGAACGGCTCAAACGGCGAGGCCCCGGAGTTTTACAATGAGCTGGACCTGGCGGGGCTAGAGAACTATGTGCAGACCGCCATTTCCTTTGCCCGGCGGTTCGCCCGGGAACGGAAGCGGTTCGCCGTGCTGCGGCTGTGGGCCTTGGGCAAGGGAAAGAAGCCGGATGAGGCGGCTGTGCGGATCATGGAGATGATCGAGGAAGCCTACCCGGAGGCGGCTCCTTTGGAGGAAAAAATGCTCCACCGGCCCAGCATGTGCCTGGAAAAAGGGGTGTTTTTGAGCTGGGAGGAGGAATTTACCTGGCCTACCCTAAAATCCCCTTATGTGTCGGATACCGGCATCTGCTACGGCACCCGGAGCATGGTGGCGGTCCTGTGCGACGGGACCGTGGTGCCCTGCTGCCTGGACGCCAACGGGGAGGCCCCTCTGGGCAATCTTTTTGAGGAGTCCTTTGAAAGCATCGTCAACGGCGATTACTTTAAGCGGATCTCCAAGAATTTCGACAACCGCCATGTGGCTTTACCCCTCTGCCGCCACTGCACCTACCGGCTGCGGTTTGACAAGCTGGCCGGGGCCGCCTTCCAGGAAGGCGGCGGGTCGGAAGGGCCGTAAAAGGATTTTTACCTGCGAGGATGTGGAAACTATGAAAATTCAAGTTGTGGGCCTGGGGCTTATGGGCGGCTCGCTGTGCAAGGCCGTCCGCCGGTATACGGACCATACGGTACTGGGCATGGATTTGGACGGAAAAACGCTGCAAAAGGCCCTGGACCAGGGGGCCATCCATGAAATCGGCACAGCGGAAACCCTGTCGGAAGCGGATTTGGCCATCGTCTGCCTGTATCCGGAAGGGACCATCCGTTTCCTGCTGGACAATGGGGAGAGATTCCGGAAAGGGGGGCTTGTCTGCGACATCTGCGGCGTCAAGTCGGCGGTGGTAAAGGCGGCCAGCGGCCCCTTGAACCGATTGGGGGTCCGCTTTGTGGGGTGTCATCCCATGGCCGGCCGGGAATTTTCCGGCTTTGACTACGCCCGGGCCGACTTGTTCGACGGGGCCAGCTTCATTTTAACGCCGGATGAACATACCGACCCATCCGCCGTGGCGGAACTGGAAGCCTTTGCCCGGTCCATCGGTTTTGGGCAGACAGTGACAGCCCCACCGGAGGAGCACGACCGGATCATCGCCGCCACCTCCCAGCTGGCCCATGTGGTGTCCAACGCCTATATGAAAAGCCCCACCCTCCAAAAGGAGGCCGGGTTCAGCGCGGGCAGCTACCTGGACTTGACCCGGGTGGCAAAGCTCAACGAGGAGATGTGGACCTCCCTCTTTTTGCTGAACCGGGAGGCCTTGCTCTATGAGGTGGATACTATCATGGAGCATTTGAGCCAGTACCGGGACGCCCTGAACCGGCAGGACGCGCCGGGGCTGCGGGAATTATTAAAGGAAGGACGGCTATTAAAGGAAGCGGATTCCCGTTTGCGAAAGGAGAAAAGCTGACCGATTCCCAGCCTCACAGACTATCTGTGGGGCTTTATTTATAGAATAAAACTGTCCTGATAAGAGAGTGTATGAAAGTTTTGGTCAAGCTTTTTCAAAAGCTTGCAGGATTCCAAAGGACAGAGTCCTTGGCCGTTTCCCGCAGGAAACGGAATCTTATCCCTTCGCGCCCCGGGCGCGAAGATAAAGAAAAAAGGCGGTCCGCAGACCGCCCGGCGATGACCCGCCGCCGTCATTTTGCTTGCAAAATGACGGTTTAGAATTTTCCAATTTTTCTCCACGGTTCATTTGCGCAAGCAAAACATCAAACTTTGGGTAATACATTCATTATTTTCAGAACATGAGGTTTCACAGGGTTTCTGTGGGGCTTTCTTCTTTTTCCAGTTCCCGCAAATGCTCTTTCAGCACCAGGTTGATATACTGGGAAAGGGAACGGTCGCAGTCCTCTGAAAGGATTTTCAGTTTTTGAATCACATCCTCATCCAGGGTGATACTGACTTTTTGTTTTAACGGTTTCATGGGCAGCACCTCGATTTTCTTTGCTGCCTTTATTATAAGATAAAAAGCGGCAGAATACCAGCGTTTATGAGAAATCTTTTCATTTGTGTTGTCAAGTAAGTTTGACGACGTTTGGCACGGTAGATTTTGCCGATTTATTTTAGGGAAGCCCGCCGCTTAAAAAGCGGAAGATAGGGTTCTTCCTGATCTTTTTGTATTATAGGGATTTCGTTTCCTGCGGGAAACGAGGAAGGGACTCTGTCCGTCGTGAGCTTGCTCACGACATCCACCCCTGCAAGCTTTTAAAAAAGCTTGACCAAAACTTTTCTTGTTCTCCCTATTTCCCGCGGTTCCCGGGCGCAGGCTCCCCGGCCCGGGCAAGTTCTTCCTTTGTAATGTCCCGGCGTTTGAGCCGGACAGCCACGGTCTCCCGGAAGAGGGTATAGGCCACCGACGCCAAGGGGATGCCCGCCAGCATCCCCAGGACGCCGAACAGGCTCCCCCCTGCCGTAACCGCCAGCAATACCCAGATCCCCGGCAGGCCGATGGAATCCCCCACGACCCGGGGATAGAGGAAATTACTTTCCACCTGCTGCAAAACCAGGATGAACGCCACAAACCAAATCGCCGTCACCGGCCGTTCCATCAGGAGAATCAAGGTCCCTGCCGCCGTGCCGAATACGGCCCCGAAAATGGGAATCAGGGCCGTTACCCCGATCATGGCGGAAATCAGCGGCGCGTAGGGCATTTGCAGCAGGGCCATGCCCAAAAAGCAGAAAGCCCCCAGCAAAAACGCCTCGGTCAGCTGGCCCGCCGCGAATTTCCGGAAGGTCTCCGTGGTGAGCCGCCCCACCCGGGACAGCTTCCGGGCCTTGTCCCGGGGCAGGAAAGCGAACAGCACCCCTTTGCAGGAAAGGCAGAGGGCTTCTTTTTTTGCCAGCAGGTAAATGGAAAAGACCACGCCTGCCAGGAGGTTCACCGTCCCCTGGAAAAGGTTTGCCGCCATATTGACGGTGGAATCCACCATCTCCGGCCCGGTCTTTTGGCGCTGCTCCATCCACTGGCTCAGGGCTTCCCAGGCGTTCTGGGTGAGATCCGCCGCCCAGGGTCCCAGCTTCCGGGCGGTCCGGTGGGTCCAGGCCTCCGCCTGGGCCAGGTACCCGGGGAGGTTTTCCAGCAGCACCCCGGCGCTTTTTTTCAGCTGGGGGATGATGAGGAACAGCAGGACGCACAGCACCCCCGCCGCCAGCAGATATGTGACGGTGATCAAAACCCACCGCTTCACCTTCCGGCCGGCAAAAAACCGTTCTTCCAGAAAACGGAGGGGGACGTTGAGGACAAAAGCAATCCCCAGCCCCGCCCCAAAGGGGAGGAAAGCTTCGCCGATTTTCCCCAGGGCTTTTCCGGCTAAACCTGGGTTCCAAATGACCCAGACCGCCGCCGCGGCCAGCAGGGCGGCCGCCCACCGCCAGCGTTTTTTTTGAAATTCCGGCCCCATACTGCCCTCCCTTTTGGATTCAGCCGCCGAAATGGCATTCCAGGTCCAGGTTTGGAATGGAAAGGGTCAGCAGGGACTGGTTTTTCTGGTCCAAGGTCAGGGTAAATTCCCCGGCCTCCGTTTCGCCGCTGACCGTAATGGCGGACCCCTCCGTCCCGATGGTGATGCCGTTTGGCTGGGCGGCCTTGTTGACGGCGGCCACGATGGATTTGGTAACGGCGCTGTCCAAAACGTCCTCGCTGTCCGCCTCAATGTGCAGGCCCAGGTAGGACAGGCCGATCTTCTCCTCGTCCATGGTGACGACCATGCCGTTTAAGGCCGCCGGTTCGTGAAAAGTAAAGGAAAATACGCCGTCTTCGGTTTTATTCAGGTCCGCCGTGGCCGAAATGCCGCCCATTTGGATGTCGGCCACCGCGTCAAAAGGCCGGCTCACCGCTGCGGAAACCTCCTCCGGGCTGGGCGGCGCCGCTTCCCTCTGTCCGCAGCCGGAAAAAAGCGCCGCAGCCAACAGGGCTGCCGCCAGTTTGGGGAACAGTTTCTGGTTCATAGTACCCTCCGTCCTTTTACCATTACTGCTTTAGTATATGCCAAACCGGCGGCGATATACCTTACCCGGACAGAAGGTCCGCCCGCAGATTCGCGAGGATCTTTTTCTCCCGGCGGGAAACCTGTACCTGGGTCATGCCAAGCTGCGCGGCAACCTGGGTCTGGGTCTGGCCCTTGAAATAGCGCAGTTCGATGAGGAGCCTGTCCCGTTCCTCCAGCCGGGTCAAAAGCTCCCGCAAAGCCAGCTTGCCCACTAAGCCTTCCTCCGGGGCCTCCACTTCCACGTCCAGCTGGCCGCTGCCGTCCTCCTCCGGCTGGGTCAAGGACAGGGCCGGGAGGCTCACGTTGACGGCTTCGGCAATGCGCTCCACCGTTTCCCCCATGGCTTCGGCCAGTTCGGAAACCGTGGGCTCCCGCCCCAGTGTAAGCCCCAGCCTGTCCCGTTCCCGGGTGACCTTCAAGGAGAATTCTTTCAAAGAACGGCTTACTTTGACGGTGCCGCCGTCCCGGAAAAGCCGCTTCATCTCCCCTAAGATCACCGGCACGGCGTAGGTGGAGAATTTAAGCCCCCGGCTCTCGTCGAATCCCTCCACCGCCTTGACCAGCCCCAGGCATCCGGCGGAATACAGCTCCTCATATTCCATGCCGCGGCCGCTTAAGCGGTGGGCCAGGGAGTGGACGAGCCCCAGGTTGGCGGCGACGAAGGCTTCCTTCTCAGCGGGACTGCGGGTCATTGGCCGTTTTGGAGCTTAAGGTTTTGCGCAGGGTGACGGTGGTGCCCTTGCCCGGCTTGGAGTGAACGGACACCTTGTCCATAAAGGACTGCATGACGGCAAAGCCAAGGCCCGCCCGTTCGCCGGTTTCGCAGGTGGTGAACAGCGGCTCCATGGCCTGCTTCACATCGGGGATGCCGCAGCCGGTGTCCTTGATCTGTATGTAAACTTGTCCGCCCTCGTAGATCCGGGCGGTCATTTTGATCTTCCCCAAAGTTTCCCGGTAAGCGTGGACGATGCAGTTGGTGACGGCCTCGCTGACGGCGGTTTTGATGTCGGCCAGCTCCTCCACCGTGGGATCCAGCTGGGAAAAGAAGGCCGCGGCGGCGGAACGGGAAAAGCTCTCGTTGGCCGAACGGCTCAAAAATACCAGGGTCATTTCGTTCAAAGGTTTCTGCATAGGGAAAATTCCTCCTTTCGTTCAGTTGATGGGGATGGGCAGCAGAGAAAGCCCCGCCAGCCGGATGACTTTTTTTAACTGGGAAGAGGCGTGCTCCACCCGGACGGAGCCGCCCATGGAATCCATGAGCTTGTACCGGCCCATGATCAGGCCGATGCCGCTGGAATCCATAAAACCCACCCCGCCGAAATCCAGGACCAATACCTTGGGCATGGCGCTTTCGGCCATGCGGTCGATGGCTTCCCGGATGGGGGCGGCGCTGTGGTGGTCCAAATCCCCGGAAATGCTGGCGATGAGGACGCCTTCCCGGTGGTCAAAGGTAACAGGCATAATGTTCCTCCTTTTTTCTATTCCTTTTGCTCAAGAATAGCTGATTTTTTCTAAAAAAACGGTCGGAATATGAGAAAGCCTTTAATTTTTTCTAAAAAAACAGTTTTGCCGTAGTTTTTTCTTGATACGGAAGGCGATTTTTGGTATAATAGAAAAAAGTATGCCCGCCGGGAACCCGGCGGCGTTTTTCTCCACCTTCCTCAACAACTTATGGAAAGGCCTGACGAAATTGCAAACGAAAGTATCCATTGTGATGCCGGTCTATAACGGCGGCAGCTTGATGCAGCAGATGCTGGACAGCCTGTGCCGCCAGACCTTTGAAGATTTTGAACTGATCGTGGTGGACGACGGCTCCACCGACGACACTGCCCTGGACCTGGCCCGGTACGCGGAAAAGGAGCCCCGGCTGCGGCCCTTTACCGTCCCCAACGGCGGCCCGGCCAGGGCCCGGAACTTCGGCATCGGCAAGGCGGAAGGGGAATACCTGTACCTCTGCGACGCCGACGACCTGCCGGAACCAAACCTTTTGGAAAGCCTGGTGCGGGAAATGGACAAGGGCGCGGAGCTTGCGGCCTGCGGCTTTATCCAGGAGAGGGAACTGGACGGGAAAGCGGTTTCCAGCGATGCATTCACGGCGGAAAGCGTTTCCTGTCAAAACCACGGGGAATTTTTAAAGGCCCTGCCGGACCTGATGGGAAAACAGCTCATGTACGTCAACTGGAACAAAATGTACCGGATGGACATCATCCGCCGGGAAAATATCGCCTTTATCGAGAAGTATGCCAGCTGTGAGGACCGGCTCTTCAACCTGGCATATTTTCCTTTTGTGGAAAAATTCACCTTCCTGCCGGACGTCCTGTTCCATTACTACCTGCGGGGCTCCAGCCTCACCAGCAAGTTCCTGCCCAGCAAATACGAGTCCTTAGAGTGCTTCGACCGGACTTTGAACGGGCTTTATGAAAACGGCGGGGCCCTCACCGATGAGGTCCGGGCCGTCAACGCGCGGATCTTTATCAAAGGGACGGTGGCCTGCCTCATCAGCCTGCGTCAGCCCTCCTGCAAGCTCACCGGCACGGAAAAGAAGGCTTTTATCCGGAAAATGCTCCAAAGCCGGAGCCTTGAAAACGCTTTAAGCCATCTTTCCGGCGGCGTCCAGTTCAAGGCCATCAGGCTTGTGCTGAAAACCGGTTCCGTGAGCCTTGCCGGCCTCTTGGGCTGGGCGGCGGATTTCGCCGGGCGGCGTCTGCCGGGGCTTCTGCACAAGCTCAAGCGCCGCAGTTAGGAGGAAACTGAGATGAAAGCGAAGGATCTGGTCAAAGGCTGCCGCCAGCTGGCGGGAAAGCTGCTGACAGTCTTGAATAAATTGGTGCCCAAACGGAAGGACACCATCCTTTTTGTGGGGAACGACGGCCTGACCGACAATAACCGAGCCTTGTACGCCTATCTGACGGAAAACGGATATGAGAAAAAGTACCGCATCCTATGCGCCGTGAAAAACCACGAATCCTACGGCTACCTGCAAAAGGACGGGGTGAAGTTCCTCTCCCTGAAGGCTGGGGTGTTCGCCTATTTCCGGGCGGGGACGGTGTTTTACTGCAACGGGACCTACCCCATCAAGCCCTCCCAAAGCCAGACGGTGGTGAACCTCTGGCACGGGACGCCACTCAAAAAAATCTGCAAGCTGGCCCCTAATGTGGCCCATTACGATTACGACTACTTCACTTTTGTGCTGGCGGCTTCCCCCATGTTTATGCCCATTATGGCCAAATGCTTCGGGGTGCCGGAAAGGAAGGTCCTCTGCTGCGGCCACGCCCGGAACGACATCTTGTTCCAAAAATCGGAGGACGCTTTAAAAAAGCTGGGCCTTGCCGGGGATTACGATAAGCTGCTTTTGTGGATGCCCACCTTCCGCAACTCCTTCAACGACTATATCCACGACGGCGGCTGCGCCACCCAGACGGGCCTGCCGGTTTTTGAAACCAAGGCCCAGATGGAGGAGTTTGACCGGTGGCTCCGGGAACACCGGATGCTGTTGGCGGTAAAGCTCCACCCCATGCAGAAATTAAGCGACATTTCGGAATTTTCCTACCAAAATATCCGGCTGCTGACCAACAAGGACATTGAGGCACAGAAAATGCAGCTTTATGAGCTGGTGGCCCATGCCGACGCGCTGGTGACGGACTATTCCTCCATTTACTTCGACTACCTGCTGTTAAACCGGCCCATCGGCTTTACCTGCGACGACATGGAGGCCTACGGCGGCAACCGGGGCTTTGTGGTGGACAATCCCCTGGAACTGATGCCCGGCATGAAGATCCGGGATTATCCGGGATTTGTGGCCTTTGCGGAAAAGGTCTTTGCCGGAGACGACGGATTCCGGGAGGAACGGGAACGGGTCAATGGCCTGGTCAACGCCGACCGGGACGGCCAAAGCTGCGCCCACCTCATTTCCCTGCTGGGGCTGTGAATATAGAAAACGAATATGAAAATAACGGCTTGCCGTGCAAAACAATTCACTGGATTGTTTTGCAGAGATACCTGGGAGATTCCGTTCACTGCTTGTCGTCAAGCCAGCTTGATGACAACGGCCAAGGGCTCTGCCTGCCGTGAACTTTGTTCACGGCGTGGAACTCCCGCCAACTTTTGAAAAAGTTGGATCAAAACTTTTGATTGCGCGGGGCCGTCCCTTTCTCCATCCCAATCAATAGAAGGCAACAGCCTCGAGCCATTGTCGTGTATCACAACGGCTTACGCAGTCGGATAGAGGCTGTGCGGCCGCGCCGAATCAACGGCCCGGTTACCGGAATTTCACTGTAATTTCGGGGAATTTCTATCAGAGGCGCGACTTGTTCGCGCCAGCCAAAGTTGGACGCGCGGCACAACGGCCGCGCCGCGTCGTCAAGCGAGCTTGACGACCAACAGCCCGGTTACCGGGTCATCAGGATTTTCATTACAGTAGAAAGTAAAACCCACCCATACGGCGAATTTATTTCGCCGTCCAGCAGGCGGATAGAAATTGAAACGCCGCGTCGAATTGGCAGCGGGGCCTCCCCGCGAAAGGAAGGATTTTATGCGGAAAGTAATCACATACGGGACCTTTGACCTTTTGCATTACGGGCATATCAACCTGTTGAAACGGGCAAAAGAACAAGGGGACTATTTGATCGTGGCTCTGTCCACCGATGAGTTTAACCGGGGCAAGGGCAAGGAATGCTATTTCTCCTACGAGGACCGGAAAAAGCTGCTGGAAGCCATCCGGTATGTGGACCTGGTCATCCCGGAAACCTGCTGGGAGCAGAAGATCTCCGACGTGCAGGAATTTAAGGTGGACGTCTTTGTCATGGGGGACGACTGGCAGGGGAAATTCGATTTCTTAAAAGACTATTGCGAGGTGCTCTACCTCCCCCGGACCCCGGAAATCTCCACCACCAAGATCAAGCGGGACTTGGAATTGCAGGAGAAACACCATGGCTAAACGGAAAATCCTTACCGGCGTTATCGGCACGGAAAAGGGCGGCCTGTCCCTTTTCGCCGTGAATGTCTTAAAGCTCCTGGACCCGGAACAGTATGAAGTCACCTTCCTTTCCCGGGCGGAGCATCCTTACTTCGAGGACGTTATCCGCCAGTACGGCGGGAAGATCGCTCCCATCGCCTCCCGGAACCGGCATCCTTTGAAACACCGGGCGGACTTAAACCGGATCATGCGGGAAGGGAATTTTGACGTCTGCCATATCCACCTGGCCTCGGCCAGCAACATCGAACCGCTGATTGCCGCCAAAAAGGCGGGCATCCCCCTGGTCATCGCCCACTCCCACTGCTCCGGCCTGAATACCGGGAAGCTGGGGCAAATCCTCCACCGGATCAACGCCCCCAAAATCAAACAATACTCCGATTTAAGGCTGGCCTGTTCAGGGATCGCCGGGGAGTTTTTGTATGACGGGGCGGATTTCCAGGTAGTTAAAAATTCCATCGACCTTGCCCGGTTTGCCTATTCCCCGGAAAAGCGGGAGCAGATGCGGAAAAAGCTGGGAATAGAAGGCAAATTTGTCCTGGGCCATGTGGGGCGGATCTCCGCCGAGAAAAACCCCCGTTTCCTGCTGGAAACCTTTGCCCAAATCAAAAAGAAAGAGCCGGAAAGCCTCCTCCTTTATGTGGGGGACGGCCCTTTGAAACAGGAAACAGAGGAATACGCGGCAAAGCTGGGCATTGGGGACAGCGTGATCTTCACCGGCCAGGCGGCCAACCCGGAGGATTACCTCTGCGCCATGGACAGCTTCCTGCTGCCCTCGGTTTACGAGGGGCTTGGGTTTGTGCTCATTGAGGCGGTCTGCTCGGGGCTTACCTGCTTTGCCTCGGACGCGGTGCCGAAGGAGGCCCGGGTCTGCGGCCGGGTGGAGGTGTTCTCCCTGGAGGGGAGCAAAGAAGCCCTGGCCGCCCGGATTTTGGAACACCGGGAAGATGCGTCCCAGCGGAAAAGCTGGAGCCGGGACCTGGCCCAGCTGGGCTACGGCGCGGATTCCCTGAAAAAACGGCTGGAAGATATCTATTCCGGCCGGGATACTGGAAAACAGGAGGACTGAGAATGGAAAAAACAAACGGGAAACTACGGCAGGCCCTGGAGATCTTATTTTCCCACCAGGCTTACCGGATCGTACTGCTCATTATGGTAACGCTGCGCAGCAGCCATCTGCTGTCAGTTTATGTAGGGCCGCTGGTGAAATTCACCCTGGTGTGGTCCGCGGCGATTCTGCTGAAAGACCTGTTCACCCAGCGGCTGCTTTTCACAAACCGCTGGCGGGGGCTTCTTTATATCTTTCTGATCCTGTACGGAATCACCTCCCTTTACCATTACCAGGAGAACCTGGCCCGGAATATCGCCATGCTTTGCTATATGGCCACGAACCTGATGCTTTTCTACGCCTACGACCTGTCCAAGCCCAGGGAGTCGGTGAAGCGGGAGATTTGGAACCTGAGCCACACCTTTATGCTCCTGACCTTCTGCGGCAACCTGCTGACCATGGCGGCCTTTGTGCTGAACGTCCATCTTCCCTTTACTTACACGAGTGGCGGCGTGGAGGAAACCAGCTGGCTGGGCTTCTACAGCGGCCGCATGTGGGGCTTCTTCTCCAACCCCAACACCGGCGGCGATATCGCCATCATCAACCTGATGCTCATGACCGTCTGCCTGGTGATGATGGGCAAGGCCATGCCCAAGGGCTGGAAGCGGTTTTACGCGGTCAACCTGGTGGTGCAGTCCATCGTCTTCTTCCTGTCCAATTCCCGCACCGCCTGGATGTGCATTATTTTCTTCATCCTGGCGCTGCCTTTCCTGGCGCTTTTGTCCCAGCTGCCTGAAAAAATGAAGGAGCAGCCGGTGAAAAAGGTGCTGAAACGGACCGCCGCGTTGGCGCTGGTGGCTGTTTTCGCCTTTACCGGCATCGACGGGTTTGCAAAAAGCGTCCTGCCCAATCTTATTGTGCCCACCACCTATTTTACCGAACGGCTTTTGGAACTGTCCGGAGTGGATACGGAAGACGCGGAGAAAACCGCCGCTATGGCCGGCATCCCCACGGATCTGGAACGGGACGATTACGGCTCCTTCTTGGGCGGCCGCTATTACCTGTGGAAAGCCGGCGTGGGCATTACGGTGAACCATCCGCTGCTGGGTGTTTCTGCGGAAAATATCGAAGCCTATGCCAATGAGTACGCCGCCTGGCCCCAGACTTATGAGCAGGCGGAACAGGCCTATCTGGCCCGGCAGGAAGCCGCCAAGGAAAAACAACTCCTGGAAACCTATAAATCCATGAAGAAGGCGGAATGGGCCGACAACTTCGGCCAGGCGGAAGAACTGGCGGAAACCATGGAACAGCTGGAACAGGCGGAAATCCCGGAATATGAGCCTTATCTGCCCGGCATCAGCGGCGGGCTCCACAACATGATCTTCCAGGTGGCCGCGTCCTCCGGACTTCCGGCCCTGCTGGTCATCGGCATCATGGCCTTAGGATTTTTGATTCTGCTCATCAAGTATTACATTTACGCCTTCCGGCAGAAAAAGGTCATGCCCCTGATTGCGGCTATGACCGCCTTTATCCTGGTGTTCCTGGTCCGCAGCATGAGCGAAACCGGGCTGATTTATGGCATCTCCTACAGTTCCATCCTTTTCTGGAGCTTTGTCAGCTACACCATGTACTTTATTGAAAAGGAAACCGCCGGGGAGCCTTCCTTTGAAAAAGGCCGGAACCCCCTTCTGGCCCGGCTTTCCCGGAAGGTTTTCAGCGGAAAGAAAGGCCGGTGAACCCCATGGCGGAGGATTTGACCCGGGCCTTGCAGGCCCAGGGGCTGGACATCTTGCTGCAAATTGATAAAATCTGTGTGAAATACAACATTCCGTATTATCTGTTTTACGGGACGGAACTGGGGGCCATCCGCCACGGCGGATACATCCCCTGGGACGACGACGTGGACATCGTCCTTTACCGGAAGGATTTTGAGGCCTTTAAGGAAGCCTGGAAAAAAGAAAATCCCGCCGGGTATTTTTACCAGGATACAGAAACGGACCCGGGCTACCGCCTGAAAATCACCAAGATCCGCAAGGACGGCACCGCCTTGGTGGAGCCTAAATTCAAGGACGTCCAGATGCACCACGGCATCTGGGTGGACCTGTTCCCTCTGGACGACTATGTAAAAAACGGGCTCCTCCGCCGGATCGGCGAGCTTGTGGCCATGTTCGACTACAACGCCGTCCGGGACTACCTTCCCGGCGGCGCCCGGAACCTGCTGTACGGTCTTACCAACCGCGTTTTCCGCAGCGGGAAGATCTACCGCTGGTGGTTCCGGAAGGTGTTCCCGAAACTCGAAAAGGACGATACGATGTGCAGCGACATCAATTCCTTTACCTTCAGCCACCGCTACGACTTTAAGCGGGAATGGCTGGGGAAAGGGAAGCGGGTGCCCTTTGAAGGGGAAATGCTGCCGGTTTCGGAAAACAGCGACGCCACCCTAAAGGTCTGCTACGGGGATTACATGACCCTTCCGCCCAAGGAAAAGCAGGTTTCCAACCACCATCCCTACTATTTCTCGCCGGACCGGGAGTACCGTCCGGGGATGGATCTGTCAAAGGGGGAGAACCATGGCTAAATCCATTGCGGCCAATTCCTTTTATAATTTCGTGCTGAAATTCTTCCGGATCATCGTGCCGGTGCTGGTGGGGGCCTATGTGGTGGAAACCCTGGACCAGCAGCTTTACGCGGAGTTCCAGAGCGCCAGCACCTGGCTGGATTTCGCCCTGATCTTCGGCGTTTTCGGCGTCACGTCCTACGGCATCCGGGAAGGGGCCCGGGTCCGGGACGACAAGGAAAAGGCCAAAAAGTTGTTTTCCAGCCTTTTCGGCCTCAATCTGGTGACCAACAGCGTGGTGCTGATTATTTACAGCTGCATTGTCGTGTTTTCCATGACGTCCATGAAACGGATGCTGTTCCTGACATTGGGCCTGAAGCTGTTCGCCAATATTTTCTTAGTGGAATGGCTCAACGAGGCCATGGAAAATTACCGCTTCATCACCATCAAGACCATTGTGGTGCGGCTGATTTACATGGTTATGATCTTCGCCCTGATCCGGGAACCGGACGACGTCATCCGCTACGCCCTGGTCATTGTCTTTACCGACCTGTTAAACAACCTGGCCAGCTTTTTCTACATTAAGCGGCAGATTCCCATTTCCCTCCGGGATATTGAGATCAAGCCCCACATCGCTCCGTTAATCAGTATGCTGATTATCTCCAACGTCAACATCCTCTACACCCAGCTGGACAAAATGCTGCTGGACCAGACGGTGGGCAGCCTGGCGGTGGCCACCTATAAAATCCCCCAGGACATCACCTACATGATCTCAAACCTCCTGTCCTCGGTGGTCATGGTGGCGGTGCCAAGGCTCGCCTATTACCACGGCAACGGCCAGGACGGGGATTACCACAAGCTGCTGAACCAGAGCTACCACAGCTTTATGCTGCTGGTGTTCCCGGCCTGCGTGGGCTTTGCCTGCCTGGCGCCGGAGGTTATGCACATTTACACCAACGGCACCGCCTACGACGCCGCCATTCCGGTGCTGGTTCTCTTTTCTGTCCGGACCATTGAAAGCTCCGTTTACACCATCTGCGCCAACCAGATTTTCTTTGTCTACAACCAGGAAAAATACCTGGTGCGGATGCTCCTGCTTTGCGGCTTGCTGAACGCGGGCTTCAATATCCTGCTGATTGCGGGCGGCGTCTTTAACCCGGTGACGGCCATCCTCACCACCTTGATTGCGGAAATCGTGCTGATGGCCATTCTGTTCTGGTTTGTCCAGAAGCGGCTGTCCATCCCGTTTAAGTTCTTTACCCGCACCAACGTCCTGTATATGCTCCTGTCCCTGACCTTCCTGCCCATCACCATGGGCGTCCGGGCAATCGGGCTGGAAAGCAGCATCGCGTCCTTACGCTGGGGCGCGGCGCTGACCTCCGGCATTATTATCGTGATTTGTATGGCCGTTTATTTCGGCGCGCTGCTCCTGGTGAAGGATGAAACCATGCGCCTGCTGGCCGACAAGGCTCTGAGCATGGTGCGCTCCAAGCTCCCGGGCAAACGCCGGTGATATAGTCAGCAAGCTTGCTTGATGACGCGGCGCGGCTGCACAGCATCGCACCGACTGCATAAGCCGACAGCGGCCCGGGCTGTTGTCCTCTATCGTTGTAGGGGCGAACTGTGTTCGCCCGCACGGCGTTTTAGGAAATTCGGCGGGCCGGGCGACCCGGCCCCTACAAATATCTCCAAAACCTTCCGGGAAAATTGTAGGGGACGGGTTTCCCGTCCCGCGATTTTTCCGAAATATTTCGATAAAACGGGCGGATGCGGGCATCCGTTCCTACGGATAAACACCCCAATCCCATTGTAGGGGCGGCCATTGGCCTCCTGCGATAGTTTTCCTCCTATCCGTTGGCCCTTGACTTTTTTGTTTTCCCGATATATAATAAAAACAGAAGGACGCAGCCGACAAACGGTTCGTCCCCCTTGAATTTGATTAAAGAAATAACCGCGTTCTATGGGGATAGAGTGGGCGGTTATTTCTTTTTATTGCTAATGCGGATTATTTCTTTCACGAGAAAGAGGATGATGATAAGTAATATCAACGCCGTATAATCCATAGCAATCCCCCCTTTTTGGGGGACTCCATAACGGAAAGATTGAACCGCCTGCCGTTTGGCTGCGTCCTGTTTTTTATTGTAGCATTTTGCCGGATATCTGTCAACGGCGGGCGGCGAGCCGCCGCGGGCAATTCGCCGCGGCCGCACAGCGGCGCACCAACTGCATAAACCGCTGTGACCAGCGACAGCGGCTCGGGCTGTTGTCTTCTATCGTTGTAGGGGCGAATTGTGTTCGCCCGCGCGGCGTTTCAGGAAATTCGGCGGGCGGGGAGACCCCGCCCCTACAAATATCCCCAAAACCTTCCGGGAAAATTGTAGGGGCCGGGTTTCCCGGCCCGCGATTTTTGCAGACATAACAACGGGCGAACACAGTTCGCCCCTACAGCAAAATATTCCAGATAATTTGTAGGGGCGGCCATTGGCCGCCCGTTATTATTTTTCCTTATATTCCGGTTCTTTCTGAACTTCCAGGTTTTCCAAAGCGAATTCTACACACATTACCAATAATTCATTTCTTGTCCTTCCTGTTGCGGAAGATACCTTATCTAATTCTTTTACAAGGTGGTCTGGAAGTCTTGCGGAAACAACCGTTGTTTTTCCATAAGGAGCCTTTTTAGGGTATACAATAAACTTTTTATCCAATGTCGATCACCTCGTAATCTATTTTAACCACATTTTTGTAGTATTAAAAGACTACAATAGTTGACAATAAAAATACAAAATGATATAATGTTGTAATAGAGATTGAAAATTGTATAAAGGAGGATCTATATGGCTGATTTTTCAAAATACACGGATATGCCCCTGGCGGCGGCCGCGGCGGAATTCGCCATGGAGGAATACGACCCGGAAAACCCGGTCATGCCGGAATGCCCCTTTGTGACCAGCTTTTTCCAGGAAGGCAGCTTCTGCGACGAGTGCTATGCCAAGGCTTATGAGGCGAGAAAACAGCTTCTCGATTTGCTTTCTGTCGTAAATTCCGAAATTCTTTCCGCGCAGACGGAGAATCAGTTGGACAGAACGATTCAGCCCTTTATGGAAATGGCGGAATATATCGCCATGAAAATGTTTGAGGCGGGCTGGAAAGCCGCGAAAGCTGAAAAATAAAAAATACCTCTTGACAAAAGGAAATGGGTGTGCTAAACTATATAGGAAACAAACAAGTGGAACAATCCGTTCTCACCCTTCGCCTTTTGTGTTAGATGGGTCGAATACCGATGAAAACCGGCTGTTACTGGCGGTTCTTGTGGGCATGGACGGATTCGTCCATGCCTTTTTGATTTGGGTACTGGAGGTGCTTTACCATTAGCAAAAAAGACTCGCTCATCAATGAAGAAATCCGTGAAAAGGAAGTCCGCGTAATTGATGCGGACGGCAGCCAGCTGGGCATCATGCCGACACGGCAGGCCCTCTCTCTGGCAATCGAAAAGGGCTTGGACCTGGTCGATATCGCGCCCCAGGCTACCCCCCATGTCTGCCGGATCATGGATTACAACAAATTCCGCTATGAGCAGGCCAAACGGGAAAAGGAAGCCCGGAAAAACCAGAAAACCGTGGACATTAAAGAAGTGCGGATGTCTATGAACATCGACACCCACGACTTTGAAACCAAAGCCAACCAGGCGATCAAATTCCTGAAGGGCGGCGACAAGGTGAAGGTATCCGTCCGGTTCCGCGGCCGCGAGATGGCCCACACGGATCTTGGCCGGGCGCTGCTGGACCGCTTTAAAGACGCATGCGCGGAAGTTGGCGTCATTGATAAGCCTGCGAAAATGGAAGGCAGAAGCATGGCCATGTTTATTTCGCCCAAACCCGCCAAGTAATGGCGGCGGTCCCAGAATCGTTTAAAAATCACAAGGAGGATTTCCGATATGCCTAAGATTAAAACTCACAGCGCTTCTAAAAAGCGTTACAGCCTGACCAAAAACGGCCTTGTTAAGCACGGCCATATGGGCAAACGCCACATTCTGACCAAGAAGAGCACCAAGCGCAAACGCAATCTGCGCAAGGGCGCTTATGTGGATAAGACCTGCACCGCAGCCATCAAGAAGCTGCTGCCTTACGCATAAGGACTGAAAATTAGAAGAAGTATCAAGGACACAAGATTTTTGGAGGTAACAGACTATGGCTCGTGTAAAGGGCGCAATGATGACCCGCAAGAGAAGAAATAAAATCCTGAAGCTGGCCAAGGGCTACTGGGGCAGCAAGAGCAAACACTTTAAGATGGCCAAACAGGCCGCGATGAAATCCGGCCAGTACGCTTTCATCGGCCGCCGCCAGAAAAAACGCGAATTCCGCCAGCTGTGGATCGCCCGTATTTCCGCCGCCTGCAAGGCAAACGGCATGAATTACTCCCAGTTCATGAACGGCCTGAAAAAATCCGGCAGCACTTTGAACCGCAAAATGCTTTCCGAGATCGCCATTCATGACGCCGCCGCTTTCACCGCGCTGGTTGAGCAGGCAAAAAAAGCTTTATAATTTGCTGAATGTCACGCCCCCGGTATGCAGAATGCCTGGGGCGTTTGCCGTCTTTGGCCAGAATACCCGGCGCAGATGCAAGGGCTTTGCGGGAAAAAGCCTTTGCACTTGCGGCCAGAAATGAGGTACCAGATGGAAAAAATCGAATCCCGGGACAACGGCCGGGTGAAGGAATACGCAAAAATTGCTTCCTCCCGGAAACAGCGGGAGGAAAGCGGGCTGTTTGCCATTGAGGGGATCAAGCTGCTGGGGGAGGCCCTGCGCTGCGGGATTGAGGTGGAGCAGGTCTTTGTCACCGCCCAGTGCTTCAAATCCCACGGGGAACTGGCTCCCATGCTGGAAAAATGCCCCCGGGTCTTTGAGATTTCCGGCGCTGTGGAGGGTAAAATTTCCCAGTCCCAATCCCCCCAGGGGGTGTATGCCCTTTGCAAAAGGCTTGACAAACGGGAAAACATGGTTAAAATAGACAGTAACGGCAGTTACCTGGCCCTGTGGGATTTGCAGGACCCCGGAAACGTTGGGACCATCCTCCGGGGCGCCGACGCCATGGGCCTGTCCGGCGTCATTTTGAGCCGGAGCTGCTGCGATTTGTACAATCTGAAAACCATCCGCGCCGCCATGGGCTCCCTGTTCCGGGTGCCGGTGCTGGTGACGGATTTGGAACACTTCCTGCGGGAATCGGGGCTTAAGTCCTATGCCGCCGTGGTTTCGCCGGACGCCCAAAACGCCGCCGGGATGGATTTTTCCGGGGCGGTGGTGGTCATCGGCAACGAGGGCAACGGCCTTTCAGAGGAGCAGGCGGCGACCTGCGACACCCCCATCACCATCCCCATGCGGGGAAACGCGGAGTCCTTGAACGCCGCTATGGCGGCTACCATTTTTATGTGGGAAATGGCCCGCGGGAAGATTATTTAAGGAGGGAACCGGATGAAACGCATTGAGAGCTTCTGCGTCAACCACGATTTGCTGACCCCCGGCCTGTACCTGTCCCGGGTGGACGGGGACGCCGTCACCTACGATCTGCGGATGGTGACGCCAAACGCTGGAACTTATCTGGAAAATGATGGCATCCATACTTTTGAGCATTTGTTCGCCACCTTCGTCCGCAACACGGAGTATTCGGACCGGGTGATCTATGTGGGGCCCATGGGCTGCCGCACCGGGTTTTATTTTGTGGTGCGGGACAGCATTTCAAAGGAAGAAGTCATTGCCCTGCTGCAAAAGACTATGGAGTTTATCGCCCGTTATGAGGGGGAAATCCCCGGTGCTTCCCGGATCGAGTGCGGCAACTATTTAGACCACAGCCTGGAAAAGGCCAAAGGGTACGCCGCCTCCATGGCTTCGGTGCTGGAAGGCTGGACGCCGGAGAAAATGGCATACCCGGCCTGACTTTTGGGAGAAAGGATGAGGCAGATGGAGGACGCGCTCCGGTACTGGGTGTGGCTTTCCCAGTGTTTCCCATGCGGCAGCGATAAACCCTGTGAGCTTCTGGAAAAGGGTGCGGCCCCGGAGGAGCTTTTTCAAAAGGGAAGGGAGTTCCGGGCGTCTTTGGGAGTATTGCAGCCCAGGGAGCTGAACCGGATGGACGCTGTATCTTTGGAAGTGGCGGACCTGATTTTGCGAAAGTGCCGGGAGGAAAACATCTGGGTTCTGACCCTGGAGGACGAGCTTTACCCGGAAGCCCTGCGCCACATCTACGGCGCACCCATTGTATTATATGGAAAGGGACGGAAGGAAGCTTTGTGCGGAACGCCATGCCTGACGGTGGTGGGGACCCGGAAGTGCAGTGAATACGCCAAATCCGCCGCTGCCAACATCAGCTACCGCCTTTCCAAAGGGGGAATCACCATCGTCAGCGGCTGCGCCGTTGGCATTGACGAATACGCCCACCGGGGCGCGGTGAAAGCCGGCGGGTGCAGCATCGGCGTCATGGGCTGCGGCCTGGATGTGGATTACCCTGCGCCAAACCGGGAGCTGAAGGAATATATGCTGCTGCGGGGCGGCGCGCTGATTTCCGAATATCCGCCGGGGACGCCGGCTTTGGGCCGGAATTTCCCCGTCCGCAACCGGATCCTGTCGGCCTTGTCCGACGGGGTGTTCGTAGTGCAGGCCCCGGAGCGCAGCGGGTCCCTGATTACGGCGGAGCTGGCGGTGGAACAGGGGAAAACGGTCTTCTGCCTGCCGCCCTGCAATATTTTCGACCCCCTTTACATGGGCGTGGTGCCCTTTCTGCGGGACGGCGCCAAGGCCGTTTATTCCGCAGAGGACATTTTGGAGGAATATGAAGCCCAATGGGGGGATAAGATAAACCGAAAGGCCGCCCTGGGGAAGCTGGTTTCCCGGGGGGAACAGGGTCCATCCCCGCTGAAGCCTTCCGCGGAAGTGGAACGGAAGGTGGCGGAAGAACCCCATTACCAGCCTTCCCGGGAAACACGGCCGGCCGAGCCGGTCCCCGAGGAACTGCAAGAGATTTACCGCCTGCTGGCAAAGGAGCCCCGCCCTATGGACGGGATCATCCGGGAAAGCGGGAAAAAGCCCCAGGAAGTCCTGGCCGCCTTGACGGAACTGGAACTTTTGGGGCTCGTTCAGGCCTATCCGGGCCGCCGGTATGGGCAGGCGTGACAATAGAGGAGGAAAAGCATGGCAAACCTTGTGATCGTGGAGTCGCCCACCAAGACCAAGAGTATTAAAAAATATTTGGGCCGCAATTATCAGGTGGTGGCGTCCAAGGGGCACGTCCGCGACCTGCCCAAATCCACCCTGGGGGTGGACGTGGACAACGATTTCGAGCCCCGTTATATCAACATCCGCAAGCAGTCCGACATTATCAAAATGCTCCGGGCCGAGGCAAAGGGCAAGGATAAAATCTATCTGGCAACCGACCCGGACCGGGAAGGCGAGGCCATTTCCTGGCACCTGGCCCACATTTTAAAGCTGGACCCGGAAAAGGTGGACCGGGTCACCTTCAGCGAGATCACCAAAAACGGCATCAAAGAGGGCATGGCCCATCCCCGGAAGATCGACATGGACCTGGTCAACGCTCAGCAGGCCCGCCGGATTTTAGACCGGCTGGTGGGGTATAAGATCAGCCCCTTCCTTTGGAAAAAGGTCCAGCCCAATTTAAGCGCCGGGCGGGTGCAGTCGGTGGCCGTCCGCATTATCGTGGACCGGGAAAAGGAAATCGAGGCCTTTGTGCCGGAGGAGTACTGGACCATCGACGCCAAATTCCTGGCCGCCTCCTCCAAAAAGCCCTTCGCCGCCAAATTCTACGGCAAGGACGGCAAGAAAATGGAGCTGAAAACCAAAGAGGACGCCGACGCGGTGCTGGCGGACTTAAAAGGCGCGGAATACCTGGTCAGCGGTATCAAAAAGGGGGTCCGGAAAAAATCCCCGGCGCCGCCCTTTACCACCTCCACCCTCCAGCAGGAGGCTTCCCGGAAGCTGGGGTTCCGTTCCCAGCGGACCATGAAGGCCGCCCAGGAGCTTTACGAGGGCGTGGAGCTGCCCAAGCTGGGGGCCGTGGGTCTCATTACCTATATGCGTACCGACTCTTTGCGGATTTCCGACGAGGCCAGGGACGCCGCCGCCGCTTATATCGGGGAAAAATACGGCAAAAAGTACCTGCCCGAATCCCCCCGGGTCTATAAAACCAAAAACAGCGCCCAGGACGCCCACGAGGCCATCCGCCCCACCATGGCGGACCTTTCCCCGGATCAGGTGAAGGAAAGCCTCACCGGCGACCAATATAAGCTCTATAAGCTCATTTGGGAGCGCTTTATCGCCAGCCAGATGGCAAACGCCGAGTACGACACCGTTTCCGCCGATATTTCCGCCAAAGACTACCTCTTTAAAGCCAGCGGCTTTTCCGTCAAATTTGACGGCTTTACCGTCCTTTATGAGGAAGGCAAAGATGGGGACGAGGAAAAGGAAGGGGTGCTGCCGCCTTTGGAAAAAGGCGACCCCCTGACCCTAAAGGACCTGGCGGGCAGCCAGCATTTCACTCAGCCGCCCCCACGGTTCACCGAGGCTTCCCTCATTAAATTCCTGGAGGAGCACGGCATCGGCCGGCCCTCCACTTACGCCCCCACCATCACCACCATCACCAAGCGGGGCTATGTGGAAATGGAGGGCAAGCAGTTAAAGCCCACCCAGCTGGGGGAGATCACCACCCAGCTCATGGAGGAGCATTTCGCCTCCATCGTGGACGAGGCCTTTACCGCCCACATGGAAAGCGACCTGGATCTGGTGGAGGAGGGCAAAAAGCCCTGGGTGGAAGTCCTGCGGGAATTTTACGGGGACTTCTCCAAGACCCTGGAAAAGGCCGAGGAGGAAATGAAGGACGTGAAGATGAAGGTCCCCGACGAGGTGACCGACGTTATCTGCGAAAAATGCGGCCGCAATATGGTCATTAAAACCGGCCGCTACGGCAAATTCTTAGCCTGCCCCGGATTCCCGGAATGCCGCAACACCAAGCGCATCGCCGTGGAAATGCCCGGCGAGTGCCCCAAATGCGGCGGCAAGATTTTGGAGAAGAAATCCAAGCGGGGCAAGAAATTCTACGGCTGCGAGCACAACCCCGACTGCGATTTCCTTTCCTGGGACCCGCCAATCGAGGAAAAATGCCCCCAGTGCGGCAAAACCCTTTTGAAAAAATCCGGCCGGGGCGCGCGGATTTACTGCTCCAACCCCGACTGCGGCTACCAGCGGGCTGTGGAGAAAGAAACCAACTGAGACAGGAGAATTTATGAAAGCAACAGTCATCGGCGGCGGCCTGGCCGGGTGCGAGGCCGCTTATACCCTGGCCTGGTACGGCATTGAGGCGGAGCTTTGGGAGCAGAAGCCCGAACATTATTCCCCGGCCCACAAATACCCGGGGCTGGCGGAACTGGTCTGCTCCAATTCTTTAAAAGCCGCCCGGCTGGATTCCGCCTCCGGGATGCTCAAGGAGGAAATGCGCCGGCTGGGGTCCTTGATTGTCCCCTGCGCCGAAAAAACGGCGGTGGCGGCCGGCGGCGCATTGGCCGTGGACCGGGAGGCCTTTTCGGACGCGGTAACGGCGGCCATACGGGAAAACCCTCTCATCCGCCTGGTGGAAAAGCAGGCGGACGCCATTCCGGAAGGCCCGGTGATCGTGGCCACAGGCCCTTTGACCAGCGGCGCCCTGGCGGAGGAAATCGTCCGGCTCACCGGGAGGACGGGATTGAGCTTTTTTGACGCGGCGGCCCCCATTGTCACCGACGAGAGCATCGACCATTCCATCGTTTTCGCCGCTTCCCGTTACGGCCGGGGCGAGGACGATTACTTAAACTGCCCCATGAACAAGGAGGAATACGAAGCCTTTTACGAAGCCCTGGTTTCCGCCGAAAGCGTGGAGCTCCACGCCTTTGAAAAGAAGGATTTCCGGGTGTACGAAGGCTGTATGCCGGTGGAAGTCATGGCCAAACGGGGGCCGGACACTATCCGGTTCGGGCCGTTGAAGCCTGTGGGCCTTAGAGATCCCCGCACCGGCCACCGTCCTTGGGCGGTGGTGCAGCTGCGGAAGGAAAACAACGCGGGAACCCTCTATAACCTGGTGGGGTTCCAGACAAACCTCAAATGGGGGGAGCAGAAACGGGTCTTTTCCATGATCCCGGGCCTTGCAAACGCCGAGTTTGTCCGGTACGGGGTCATGCACCGGAACACTTTCTTAGATTCCCCCCGGCTTTTAGACCGGGAGTTCCGCTTGAAAAGCCGTCCCAGCATCCGCTTCGCCGGACAGATGACCGGCGTGGAAGGGTATGTGGAATCGGCGGCCAGCGGCCTTTTGGCCGGGCACCATTTGGCCCGGGAGCTTTTAGGACTTGCGCCCCTGCAATTGCCGGAGGAATCCATGCTGGGGGCTCTCACCGGCCATGTGGTCAACGAAACCGGGGATTTCCAGCCCATGGGGGCCAATATGGGCATTTTGCCGCCTTTGGCGGAACCGGTCCGGGATAAGCGGCTCCGGTACCTGGCTTTGGCGGAACGGGGCGTTTCTGCCCTGGAAAAGGCCATCAAGGGGGCGGGCTTATGATCACTTACCGGGTCATGGAAGAAGGGGACATCGACCGGGTCGTCCCCTTTTATATGGAATATTATAACACCCACGACGGCGACGGGTGGACCCATGAAACCACCTACCGCCGGATCCACCAGGTGTGGAGCCGGGAGGATTCCTACTGCCTCCTGATGGAGGAGGACGGCGCGCCTATTGGCTTTGCCATGGGGTACTTGGAGCAGTTCCACGACATTTCCGCCTACGACCTGGCGGAGATCGTGGTGGACGGCCGGTACCAGGGCCGGGGCCTTGGAACCCGGCTTATGGCGGAGCTGGAACGGCGGGTGAAGGAACTGGGGGCGTCCATGGTCCAGCTTTTGGCGGTGAACGACGAGATGCACCGCCATTTTTACGGAAAGCTGGGCTACAAGGACGCGGTTAACCTGGTTATCAAAGGCAAGTGGCTGTAAAAAAATAAAAAGCAGGGAGTGGACAGCATGAAAATTATTGTAGACGGCTTCGGCGGGGACAACGCGCCCTTGGCGGTGCTGCAGGGCTGTGAATTGGCGGTGAAGGAATACGGCGTGGAAATCGTCGTCACTGGGGACCAGGAAACTTTGAAGAAAACCGCCCAGGAAAACGGCATTTCTTTGGAGCACATCTCCTTCCACCACGCGCCCTCTGTGATCACCATGGAGGACGAGCCCACCTCCATCCTCAAGGAAAAGGCGGACTGCTCTATGGCGGCGGCCTTCCAGCTGGTGAAGGATGGCAAAGGGGACGCCTTTGTCAGCGCCGGGAATACCGGGGCCATTTTGGTAGGGGCCACCTTCCTGCTGAAACGCATCAAAGGGGTCAAACGGGCGGCTTTGGCCAGCGTCATCCCCACGGCGACAGGCTGCTACCTGCTCATGGACTGCGGGGCCAACGTGGAGTGCCGGCCGGAGATCCTCACCCAGTTTGGGGTCATGGGCAGCCTTTATATGAAAAAAGTCATGAAAACGGCCAATCCCAAGGTGGGGCTCATCAACATCGGCTCCGAGGAAACCAAGGGCGGGGAGCTGCAAATCGCGGCCCTGGCCCAGATGAAGGAAGCCCCCATCAACTTTACCGGAAACGTGGAGGCCAGGGAACTGCCCAAAGGGGCGGTGGATGTGGCGGTGGCCGACGGCTTTACCGGCAACATCGTCCTGAAGCTCACCGAGGGTATGGGCTCCCTCATGTCAACAAAGCTCAAGGAGCTTTTCGGCGGCGCTGTGGGCAAGCTGGCCGGGGCGCTGGTCCTCAGCAAAATCAAGGCCCTGAAGAAGTCCATGGACTACACCGAATACGGCGGCGCGCCCCTTTTGGGCATTGCCCAGCCGGTCATCAAAGCCCACGGCAGCTCCAACCCCAAGGCCTTTAAAAACGCCATCCGCCAGGCTAGGGACTTTGCCCAGTCGGGGATGATTGAGGAACTGGGGAACACCGTTTCTTCCATGAAAAAGCCGGAAAACGGCAACTGAGATTTGATAAGACAAAGGGCGGGCCATGCCCGCCCAAATGCGAATGGACACGCGGCTCTTGATGCGTCTGGAAACCCGGTTTTCCCGGGGCATGAAGGGCGGCGCGGAGAAAGGAAATGAGTATGCTATCAACGGAAAAATTAGAGGAATTGCAGCGGAAAATTGGCTACACCTTCCGCAACGACCAGCTCCTTTTGCAGGCGCTGACCCATTCTTCCTACGCAAACGAAGGGAAAAAACACGGCAAAAACAACGAACGCCTGGAATTTTTAGGGGATTCGGTGCTGTCGGTGATCGTGGCCCGGCATTTGTTTTTGACCTACCGGGACCTGCCGGAAGGGGAACTCACGAACCTCCGGGCCAGCCTGGTCTGCGAAAAGGCCCTGGACGTTTTTGCCGCCCAGTTCGGCCTGGGGGAATACCTGCTTTTGGGCAAGGGCGAGGAAATGAACGGCGGCCGGGAACGGCCTTCCATCCTGGCCGACGCCTTTGAGGCGCTGCTGGCGGCCATTTATCTGGACGGCGGCTATGAGGCGGCCCAGAAATTTGTCCTGGGCTTTATCCCGGAACAGCTGGACGTCAAAAAGAAGACTAAGCTCTCCGACTACAAAACCCCTCTCCAGGAGATTGTCCAGCAGAACAAAGAGGAGCGCATCGAGTATGTGCTGGTGGACGAGCAGGGCCCCGACCACGCCAAAACCTTTACTGTGGAAGTCCTGTTAAACTCCAATATCATCGGCAGAGGCCAGGGACGTTCCAAAAAACAGGCCGAGCAGAACGCCGCCCACGAGGCATTGAAGCTCATGGGCTATTACCAGGAGGACTGACCGTGGCCTGCGTCAAGGCTGCCCACACCAATATCGCCTTTTTTATCCCTCACCGGGGATGCCCCCACCGCTGTTCCTTCTGCGACCAGCGGGCCATTTCCGGGGAAGGACACTTTCTCACCCCGGAAGCTGTGGGAGAGCAGTTAAAAGCGGCCTTTTCCCGGGATTTAAACCCGGAGTCCACGGAAATCGCCTTTTTCGGCGGCAGCTTCACCTGTCTGCCCCAAAGGGAAATGGAAGGCTTTTTGCAGGCGGCGTTTCCCTATGTCCAGTCCGGGAAATGCCGGGGAATCCGGGTTTCCACCCGGCCCGACGGCATCAGCAAGCCCATTTTGGACCTCCTCAGCCGGTATGGGGTGACGGCTATTGAACTGGGGGCCCAAAGCCTGGATGACAAGGTGCTTCAAATAAACGGCCGGGGCCATACAGCGGAGGACGTCCGGACAGCGTCGGAGGAGATCCGGCGGTATCCGGGAAATCCCTTTTCCCTAGGGCTGCAAATCATGACCGGCCTGCCCGGGGAGGATGAGCAAAGCCGGGAACTGACCCAAAAAGCGGCGCTTTCCATCCATCCGGACACCCTGCGCCTTTACCCCACAGTGGTAATCCGTGGGACGGAGCTGGCCCGATGGATGGAGGAGGGGAATTATCGCCCGCCTGATTTGGAGGAAACCGTGGCCTTCGCGGCCCCCATGCTGGAACGGTACGAAAAGGCCGGCATCCGGATCATCCGGGCGGGGCTCCACGCCAGCCGGGAACTGGAAGCGGAAATGCTGGGGGGAGCCTACCACCCGGCCTTCCGGGAACTCTGCCAGTCGGAGCTGTTCCGGCGGAAGCTGGAAAAGGCTCTGGCCGGACAGCCCAAAGGGAAGGGGATTTTAACCGTCCATCCCCGGTTCGTATCCATAGCCGTCGGGCAGAAGCGGAAAAACCTCCTTTGGGCGGAAAAACAGGGATACTCCTTCAAAATCCGCACAGATGAAACCCTGGAACCGGGAGAATTTAAGCTGAATTTAGAAAATTAAAGTTTTCGTCCACCTTGTTTTATGTCGTGAACAAGTTCACGACCGGTGGTGGGATTGGTTTCCCATTGAGATAGATGGAATCTTTTCAGAAAAACCCTTTTGAGAAAGGATTTTTGGATGTTTTTAAAATCATTGGAAATGCAGGGCTTTAAGTCCTTCCCTGATAAAACGGTGGTGCGCTTCAACAAGGGCCTGACGGCGGTGGTTGGCCCCAACGGAAGCGGCAAAAGCAATTTAAGCGACGCCATCCGCTGGGTACTGGGGGAAACCTCCAGCAAAACCCTCCGGGGCGAAAAAATGGAGGACGTCATTTTCTTAGGCACCTCCACCCGGAAGCCCCAGGGCTTTGCCGCCGTTTCTCTGACCTTCGACAACGCCGACCGGTTTTTGTCCGTGGACGCGGACGAAGTGACCATCACCCGGCGGTATTACCGTTCCGGGGAAAGCGAATACCAAATCAACGGCGCGGACGTGCGCTTAAAGGATATCAACGAGCTGTTCATGGACACCGGCCTGGGACGGGACGGCTATTCCATGATCGGCCAGGGCAAGATCGCCGAGATCATCAGCTCCCGTCCTTCCCAGCGGCGGGAGATTTTTGAGGAAGCGGCGGGAATTTCCAAATACCGTTACCGCAAGGCCGAGGCGGAACGGAAGCTTTCCGCCGCTGAGGAGAACCTGGTGCGCCTTTACGACATCCTTTCCGAACTGGAAGGCCGGGTGGAGCCATTGCGGGTCCAGTCGGAAAAAGCCAAGGAGTTTCTGGAGCTTTCCGGCCGCAAAAAGGCCTTGGAGATATCCCTGTGGCTCCTGGATTTGGAAAAATCCAGAAAGGCTTTGGAATCCCAGCAGGAAAAATACCTGCTGGCCAAGGGGGAGGACGAACGCCTTTCCAGAGAGCAGGAGGCCGCCGAAGGCCGCATCCAGGAGGCTTATTCCCGAATGCAGTCCTGCCTGACCCGGGCCGATGAGTTCCAGACCCTGCGGCAGAATTTACAGGCCCGGATCGCCCAGCTTAATCAGGACGAGGCCGTCCGGAAAAACGACGTCATCCACAACCAGGAAACCCTGGGCCGCTTAAACGAGGAGCTTTCCTCCCTGGAGGCCGGGGAATCCCGCCGGGCCGAGGAACTGCGCCTGTTGGAGGAGGACGCCAGATCCGCGGAAGAACAGCGGGCTATGCTGGTTTCCAAAACGGAGGAAAAGCGGGCGGAACTCTCCAAACTGTCGGCGGAGCAGAGCGATTACGCCGGCCGGATGGAGGAAACCAACCAGGAGGCCAACCGGGTGGCTCTGGAAATCTCCCGGAACAATATGCTGGTATTGACCCAGGAAAACGCCGCCGCCGACGAGGAAACCCGGTTGAACGCCTATCTCCACGAGCTGGAAACCCTGGACACCCGTTCCCAGACAGAGCAGGAAACCTTAGTGGAAATCGACGGGCTGCTAAAAGAGATCGCCGCCCGGCAGGAATCCCTGGAAAATGCCGCCAAGGGCTGCCAGATGAAGCTGGACAGCCGGAAAAAGCGGATGGAGGAAGCCCGCCAGAACCAGCAGGCCATGGACCTGGCCGTTAAAGAAAAGCTCCAGCGGGCAAAGCTTCTGCAGGACCTGGAGCAGAGCATGGAAGGCTTTCAGTACAGCGTCAAGGCGGTGATGAAGGCTGCCAAAAACGGCGTTTTACGGGGTATCCAGGGCACTGTTGCCCAGCTTTTAAACGTAAAGCCGGAGTATTCCGTTGCTTTGGAAACCGCCCTGGGCGGCGCGCTGCAGAACATCGTGGTGACAGACGCGGGAGCCGCCAAGGCGGGCATCCGCTACTTATCCTCCCAGAGGGCCGGGCGGGCCACCTTCCTGCCCGTCAGCGAAATCAAGGGGGGCAATGTCCTTCACGAGCCGGGCCTTTCCGAGGAACCCGGTTTTGTGGCAGCCGCGTCGGAGCTGGTGGAATACGACCCGGCCTATACCGGCATCGTCCGGTTCTTGCTGGGGCGCATCGCCGTGGCGGAGGATTTGGACGCCGCGTCCTCCATCGCCAAGCGGTACGGCTACAAATTCCGGGTGGTCACCCTGGACGGCCAGCAGGTCAACGTGGGGGGCAGCTTCACCGGCGGCTCCGCCGCCAAAAATCAGGGCATTCTGAGCCGGAAAAACGAAGTGGCCGCCTTACAGCAGGAGGCGAAAGCCCTTCAGATGGAAAAGCAGAGGGCCGACGCCAGAGCCGAGGAGATCTCCCGGGAGCTGGCGGCCCTAAATGCCCAGTTAGAAGGCATCCGGGCGGAGCAGGCTACGGCCAGAGAGGACCGGATCCGCTTTGAAGGGGAGCTTGCCCGGGGAAAACAGAGCCGGGAGCAGATGGCTTCCCGCAAGGCCCAGCTGGAAAAGCAGAAGGAGCAGAGCGCCCGCAAGGCGGAGGAATGCCGGAACGAGGCGGAAAAGGCCCGGCAGAGGTTATCCGAACTGGAAACCGAGGCCGCCCGCATCCGGGAAGCATTGGCCGCCTTCCAGGGCAGCCGGGACACCCTTTCGGAACGCCGGGACGCCATTTTGGAGGAGATCTCCGATTTGAGCCGCCAGGAAATCGCCGCCCAGAAGGATCTGGAAAATATCAGGCGGCGCATGGATGAAATGAAGGCCAGCCAGTTAAGCGGCGAGGACCGGAAGGCCCGTTTGCTGGAAGAAATCAGCAAAACCAAGTCCGACGGACAGAATTTGGAAGAATCCATCCGTTCCATCCGGGAGGAAGCGGAAAAATCCGCCCTTCAGGTGACAGAATATGAGGAGAAGGGCAGGCAGATGATCGCCCTCCGGCAGGAGATCGAGGGGGAAACCACCCGTTTCCGGCAGGAGGAACGGGAAATCTCCGCCCAGAAGGAGCGTAACGCCGGGGAATTGGCCCGCCTGGAGGAACAGCGGCTGTCTGTTCAGAAGGACTACGACCAGATTATCCACCGGCTCATGGACGAGTACGAAATGACCCGGTCCGAGGCCCAGGCCGAAGCCATCCCCATCGAAGACAAGGGGGCGGCCCAGCAGGAGCTTTTGTCCCTGAAAAACCGCATCCGGGGCCTTGGCAGCGTCAATTTGGGGGCCATTGAGGAATACAAGGAGGTGCTGGAACGCTACACCTTCTTGAAAGAACAGGTGGACGACGCCGCCGGTTCCAAGGCGGAGCTGGAAAAGCTCATCGCCCAGCTGACCGCGGACATGGAACGGATCTTCACCGAAAATTTCAGCCAGATCAACGGCCACTTCCAGCGGATCTTCACCGAGCTGTTCGGCGGGGGCAAGGCCTGCCTGTCCCTCACCGACCCGGAGGACGTGCTGTCTTCCGGCGTGGAGATCTCCGTCCAGCCTCCCGGGAAGATCATCAAGAACCTGGAGGCCCTGTCCGGCGGGGAACAGTCTTTTGTGGCTATCGCCATTTACTTCGCCATTTTGAAGGTCCGGCCCTCGCCCTTCTGCGTCCTGGACGAGATCGAGGCGGCGCTGGACGATGTCAACGTGGTCAAATACGCCAGTTTTTTACGGGTTATGAGCGACAAAACCCAGTTTATCCTCATCACCCACCGCCGGGGCTCCATGGAGGAGGCGGACGTCCTGTACGGCGTCACCATGCAGGAGCAGGGGGTTTCCAAACTCCTGGAACTGAACGTTTCCGAAATCGCCGGGCGGATGGCCGAGCTGGAAAACCAATCGCAATAAGGAGGAATTGCCATGGGATTTTTTGATAAGATTAAGCAGGGGCTGCAAAAAACCAAGGACGCCATGATGAAGCAGGTGGAATCGGTCATCCACTCCTTCACCAAGGTGGACGACGAGTTTTTGGAGGAATTGGAGGAGATCCTCATCATGTCCGATATGGGGGCCCAGACCTCTGAGGACATCTGCGCGAAACTCCGGGAGGAGATCAAGCGCACCGGCAAAAACGATACCGCCGAGGTAAAAGAGATGCTCAAAGGCATTATCGCCGATATGCTCCGGGAGGAGACCCCCTTCAAGCTGGAAACCAAGCCCTCCATCGTCTTTGTCATCGGCGTCAACGGTGCCGGGAAAACCACCACCATCGGCAAAATGGCCGCCAATTACAAGGCCCAGGGCAAGAAGGTGCTGGTTGCGGCGGCGGACACCTTCCGGGCCGCGGCCATCGACCAGCTGGAGATCTGGACCCAGCGCAGCGGCGTGGACATTGTGAAGCACAAAGAGGGGGCCGACCCGGCGGCGGTAGTGTACGACTCCATTGAAGCGGCTTTCGCCAGAGGGACGGACATCCTGCTCATCGACACCGCCGGACGGCTCCACAACAAGAAAAACCTCATGGCGGAGCTGGGCAAGATGTTCCGCATTGTGAGCCAGAAGGCGGAAGGCTGCGACGTGGAGGTGCTGCTGGTTCTGGACGCCACCACCGGCCAGAATGCCGTCAACCAGGCGGAGCAGTTCAAGGAAGCGGCCAACATCACCGGCATCGTGCTGACCAAGCTGGACGGCACAGCCAAGGGCGGCATTGTGGTTTCCATCAAGAACCAGCTGGGGCTGCCGGTGCGGTTTGTGGGCGTGGGCGAAAAGATCGACGATTTGCAGGAATTTGTGCCGGAGGATTTCGTGGAAGCCTTGTTCGAATAGCGGGGTAACCCCGCTGATAAAGTCAGCAAGCTTGCTTGATGACGCGGCGCGGCCGCACAGCATCGCACCAACCGCTGGTACGGCTCGATAAACTCGCCGATTCGCTAATTTTGGTTTTCTATCGTGGTTTTTGTAGGGGCCGTCGTGAATTTATTCACAACAGTCGCCCGGCCCGCGTAAAATGTCAGAACATCCCGCAGGAATCGAAACAATACAGAGAGGAATGACAAATATGGCCAAAGCCTTAAAAATCGCGGGAATCGTTTCCGGAATCCTGGCCGCTGTTTGGGCGGTTCTGGCCTGGGGGCCGTGGGTTTCCCTGTTCTGGTCCATGAAGGTAGAACCGGTTCTGTCAAAAATCATCCCTGGCGGGGCCACATATGAAACGGTTGAAATGGTCGTGACAACCGGTCAGGCGTCCGTTAGCTGGCTGGACTACGCAGTCTTTGGGATAGAACTGGCCATGCCGCTGATTCTGGCGGCGGTTTCAATCGCCTGTTTCCTCATCCGGAGAAAGCTTCTGAAAAAGGGAGAGAGCCATGAATAAGGGAAAAGCCTTAAAAATCGCGGGGATTGTTTCCGGAATCCTCGCCATGGCCTGGGCGGCGCTGTCTGTGAAAGCTGGCTTCTGGCCTTTCCGGTCAATCAGGGTCATGGGCCAGGCAGACGGTCCCACGTCAGTTTTTGTCGCTTATATAGGGGAAGGCGCTCGGGTGATGTCCTGGATGATCAGAGCCATACCGCTGATTTTGGCGGCGGTTTCGATTGCCTGCTTTCTCATCCGGAAAAAGCTTCTGAAAAAGGGAGAGAGCCATGAATAAGGGAAAAGCCTTAAAAATCGCAGGAATTATTTCCGGACTTCTCGCCGTTGTCTGGGCAGTTTTAGACTGGGGACTAACTCTTGTTTTTTGGATAAAAACGAAAGTGATACAGTCCCACGCGTCCATCGGGATTATCGGCAGCGCGGACGGCCCAACAAGTATTTATGTAGCCGATCTAGGCGGAGGCGGGCAGGTAATGTCCTGGATGATCCGGGCTATGCCGCTGATATTGGCGGCGGTTTCGATCGCCTGCTTTCTCATCCGGAAAAAGATTTTGAAAAAAGGGGAATAACATAGATGGAGATTATCATTGCCACCGGCAACGCCGGGAAGGTGCGGGAATTTAAGCGGATGCTGGAGCCTTTGGGCTACACCGTTTTTTCCCAGAAGGAAAAGGGGATTTCCGTTGACGTGGAGGAAACCGGCGGCACCTTCGCGGAAAACGCCCTGATTAAGGCGCGAGCTGTCTGGGAGCAGGCCCATACGGCTGTTATCGCCGACGATTCCGGCCTCTGCGTGGACGCCCTGGACGGCCGGCCCGGGGTTTACTCCGCCCGGTACGCCGGAGAGGACGCCACCGACGCCGACCGGAACCGGAAACTCCTTGCCGAGCTGGAAGGGGTGGAGAACCGTTCCGCCCACTTTACCTGCGCCATCGCCTACATCAGCCCGGATGGGAAGGAACGGGTCTTCGAGGGCATCTGTCCCGGAAAAATCGGCTTCGAGCCCAAGGGGAGCGACGGCTTCGGCTACGATCCCCTGTTTTACTGGGAGGACAAGACCTTTGGGGAAATGTCCGCGGAGGAAAAGGACGCCGTCAGCCACCGGGGCCGGGCCAACCGGATGCTGGAAGCGTATTTGAGCCGCCGCGACCGCTGAGCCCCTGCAATTCTATTTGGACGCCCCGGAAAAACGGCGGGGTTTTCCGAAACACTGCGATTCATTTTGGGGAACCTGTACCGAAAACGGCGGTTCATCCCGCCGTTCGCAAATCCAGCACGGGGATACAATACCGCGGCACGTCGTCAAGCTAGCTTGACGACGATCGCCGGCGATTCGCCGGTTGTAGGGGCGGCCATGTCAGCAATTTGATGACCGCTGCCCGCGATTATACAAAACCGCCGCGAATCGCGCCCCTACAAAAAGGATTTCGATTATATTGGAAACACTCATAGGGACATGAACCGCCGGAACATCCCGAAAAAATCTTACATCATTATCAAAAAGGAGAATCATTATGTTAAACAGCAAACAGCGGGCCAAGCTCCGTTCCATGGCAAATTCTTTGGAAACCATTTTGCAGATCGGCAAGGGCGGCATCAGCGAGAACACTGTAAAGCAGGTGGAGGACGCTTTGAAAGCCCGGGAGCTCATTAAGATCCGGGTGCTGGAAAACAGCATCTATTCCGCCAAGGAGGCGGCCAACGAAATCGCCCAAGCTACCGGCTGCGACGTGGTCCAGGTGGTGGGCACCCGCATCACCCTTTATAAGCAGAACCCGGAGGAACCGGTAATCCAGCTGGACTAAATCCCGCGGAAGGAGGCCTTTTCCATGGAGCATTTCGGTATTTACGGCGGGACCTTCAACCCCATCCACAACGGCCACCTGCATTTGATCCGGGAGGCCTCCAGGCTTTTGTCCTTTGACCGGATGCTGATTATCCCCACCAATATCCCGCCCCACAAGGCGCCGGAGGACCTGGCCTCCAATAAGGACCGGCTGGAAATGGTGCGCCTTGCGGTGGAGGGGATGGACAAGGTCTGGGTCAGCGACCTGGAACAGCGGTCCAAGGGCCGGAGCTTTACCATTTTGACCTTGGAAAAGCTGCGGTTCTTGTTCCCGGAAAGCCGGTTCACCCTGCTCATGGGGGCGGATATGCTCTGTTCCTTCGACCATTGGCACCGTTGGAAAGACATCCTGCGCCTGGCGGACATCGCCGCCTTTGCCCGGGACGAGGGGGAGGAAGCGATGCTGGAGAAGAAGGCCGCGGCCCTTGGGCGGGCAAAGGTCATCCGGGTGGAGCCGCTGCCCCTTTCCTCCACCATGGTCCGGGAAAAGCTCCGCCGGGGGGAGGACGTTTCCGGCCTCCTGCCGCCGGCGGTTTTGGATTATATCAATCGAAAGGGGCTTTACAAGGCATGAAAACCCATTATCCGGAATACGAGGCCATTTTGAAGGAACGGCTGACCCCGAAACGGTTTACCCATTCCCTAAACGTCATGGAACGGGCGGTGGAGCTGGCCAATATCCACGGGGCCGACCCATTGAAAGCGGAGCTGGCCGGGCTCATTCACGATATCGAAAAAAATACGCCGCTAAAAATTTTGTTGCAAACCCTCGAAAAGTCTGATATACTTTTATCAAGTGCGGATCTGGCGTCCCCGCCCATCTGGCACGCCCCCTGCGGCTTTTTGTACGCACGGGACGCGCTGGGCATCCGGGATGAGGATGTGCTGAACGCCATCCGTTACCATACCACCGGCCGGGCCGGGATGTCCAAGCTGGAGAAGGTCGTTTATCTGGCGGACCTGACCTCTGCCGACCGGGATTTCAGCGACGTGAAAAAGGTGCGGAAACTGTCGGAACAGGACCTGGACGGGGCTCTTTTTTACTCCCTCCAGTTTATCCTGGGCGACCTGACTGCCAAGGGGCTGCCCCTTCAGCCGGATTCCCTGGCCTGCTACAACGAAATCGCCTTGAAAAAGGCGGGCCGGCCTTCCGATAACCTTTAGGAGAAAGGTAGGATTTCATGGCAAAGAATGGAAACAAAAAGCGGAGGCTTTCGGCGCTGGACCGGGTGCTGCTGGTTCTGTCGGTGGTGCTTATCGGCGTGTCCGCCGGGATCATCGGGTATGTGTCTTTGATGAACTGGAAGCCGCTTTCCGAGGTGGACGAGTCCGGCAACGCCGTCAGCATTGACGAAAGCATCCAGACAGCCGAGGAAAACCGGGGCCGGGTGACCAATTTCCTGGTGACCGGCATTGACTACAATACCATCGACGCCTCGGCAGGTACCGCCCGGGCCAAGCTCACCGATGTGATCATGGTGGTGCAGCTGAACCTGGACACCAACAAGGTGGACGTTTTGCAGATCCCCCGGGACACCTATGTGGGGACGGACGTTTCCTCCACCGGGAAGATCAACGGCGTTTACGGAAGAAGCGGCCTGGAAGGACTGGCACAGGTGATTTACGACCGGTTCCAGCTGCCGGTGGACCATTATGTCAATATCAATATGGACGGCTTTATCACCATTGTAGACGCCATCGGCGGGGTGGAGATCAACATCCAGGAGAGCTTTACCCTGGAGGGCGTCACCTTCCAGCCGGGCCTCCAGACCCTAAACGGCATTGAAGCGGAGAAATTCGTCCGGGAACGCCACAGCCGCGGCTCCGACGTGGGACGCATGAACGCCCAGCGGGAATTTTTGGCAGCTCTGTTCCAGAAATTTAAACATCTGTCCATCGGGCAGATCACCAACCTGGTGCCCACCGTCATGGAAAATGTCACCACGGATTTGGACGTGAAGACCGTTTTGAGCATGGTGGAGATCGTCCTGGGCATCGAGATGGAGGATATCAGCTTCCACATGGTCCCCGGCGAGGGCTGCTACGCCCCCAACGGGCAGTCGGTGTGGTCGGTGCACATCGAGCCGCTGCTGGAGATCATCAACGAAAGCTTCCGGCCCTACGAGGAGCCGCTGACCGCCAGCGACTTAAACCTGGTGGAGCTCCAAAACACAACGGATGTTTACGATGAAAATACTTCGACTGTCGGCGACCTGCTGGACGGCGGCAGCGAAAGCGATTCGGCGCAATAGGAGGATCTATGAACGCAAAAGAACTGATGGAAAACGCTGTCCGGATCTTGGACAGCAAAAAAGCCCGGGACATCCGGGTCATCCGGGTGGGGGATCTGACCATCCTGGGGGAATATTTCGTCATTGCCGCGGGTTCCAGCTCCACCCAGGTGAAGATGCTGGCGGACGAGGTGGAATACCAGCTGGGCCAGAAGGGCGAAAAGCCCCACAATGTGGAAGGCTATAAAAGCGAAAACTGGATCGTGCTGGATTACACCGATGTGATCGTCCATGTTTTCTACGAGGAAACCCGGGATTTCTACGACCTGGAACGCCTGTGGGCCGACGGGGAGCAGATCGACATTTCCCACTTGCTGACCAAATAAAATATTTCGGAAAAACGGGGACGATGGCGGCATCGTCCCCTACAATTTTCCCGGAAGGTTTGAGGATATTCGTAGGGGCCGGGGGACCCGGCCCCTACAAATTAAGTGGCAGACTTTTTTAAAAAGATTGTCACTTTTTTATTTTTCTTTTTGCATTGTTCAATTACATATTTTGTACCTTTGGATTTTCCATCCCAAAAGGCCAGAACGGCATCGGCATAATCAATAATCTGTAAATTTCTGCGAAGCGGCGCGCCTTTTCCATATTTTGGGTATTCCGGCAAAAATTCTGTCAGCTTTATATGGTTTGCGTGAGCATACGCCCGGGCACAGGAATCAATCCCTTTTGCGCCGCCTGAAACAATTTCGGTTATTTCTTCCGGAATATACTTTTCCAAATCTGTGACAATTAAATTTCGGGAACCAATAATCGCAATTTTCATAAAGAACACCCCTTGAATCAAATTTAGTATACTTAAATCAAGTATACTTTCAACATTATACCATAAAACAATCTTAAAATAAACTTATAATAAGATTATTTGAGGGGTTGTTATGCGGAATAAAAATAACAAACATTTAGGCATTGAGGTGGAACCGGTGCTGCATTATAAATTACGCTATATCGCAAAATATGAAGGGCGTTCCGCGAATGGACAAATTTTGTATTTAGTTCGTCAGTGTATTAAGGAATTTGAGAATGAAAACGGCGAAATTCAGATACCAGAAGATATGGCTGACAAGTCGATAAATAGTTGACATTTTTTCAAAATCTGTTATAATAAAAAATATACTGTGAAAAGCTGTGACAGGGAAAAAGTCCTCCCCGCCCCACTTCAGAGAGCTGCCGGATGCTGCAAGGCAGTGTGCCGGGCCGGACGCGCTCGCCCTTGAGCTTCCCGCTGAACAGGGTTCTCCCTTATTAGGCCCGGACGGTTTTCCTCCGTTATGGGAAAAAGCGGGCGCTTTGCGCCAACGAGAATGGTACCGCGGAAGTTTGGCTTTCGTTTCTTGCATTGCAGGGAACGGAAGCCTTTTGATTTGTGAAGAAAGGAACGAAAGCCATGAGATCCTACGATTTTCAGGCCATTGAGAAAAAATGGCAGAATTACTGGGAGGAGCATAACACCTTCCATGCGGAAAACGACTACACCAAACCCAAATTTTACGCTTTGGTAGAATTTCCCTATCCTTCCGGACAGGGCCTGCATGTGGGCCATCCCCGGCCTTACACCGCCCTGGACATTGTGGCCCGGAAACGCCGTCTGGAAGGCTACAACGTCCTGTACCCCATGGGCTGGGACGCTTTCGGCCTGCCCACGGAAAACTTTGCCATCAAAAACCACGTCCACCCCGCCGAGGTCACCAAAAACAATGTGGCCCGGTTCAAAAGCCAGCTGAAATCCCTGGGTCTTTCCTTCGACTGGCAGCGGGAGATCAACACCACCGACCCGGATTACTACAAATGGACCCAGTGGATCTTCATTCAGCTCTTTAAAGCTGGCTTGGCCTACAAGAGCGAGATGAACGTCAACTGGTGCACCTCCTGCAAATGCGTCCTGGCCAACGAGGAAGTCGTGGGCGGCGTCTGCGAACGCTGCGGCGGCGAGGTCATCCACAAGGTCAAATCCCAGTGGATGCTGAAGATCACCGAGTACGCCCAGAAGCTCATCGACGGCCTGGCGGACGTCAATTACATCGAACGGGTGAAAACCTCCCAGATCAACTGGATCGGCCGTTCCACCGGCGCGGAAGTGGACTTCGGCACCACCGCCGGGGACACCCTCCGGGTTTACACCACCCGCCCCGACACCCTGTTCGGCGCCACCTACATGGTGGTTTCCCCGGAGCACCCCTTCATCGAGAAATGGGCGGACAAGCTCAAAAACATGGACGAGATCCGGGCTTACCAGAAGGAAGCCGCCAAAAAGTCCGACTTTGAGCGCACCGAGGTCAACAAGGACAAAACCGGCGTCCGGCTGGACGGCGTTATGGGCATCAACCCGGTCAACGGCAAGGAGATCCCCATCTTCATTTCCGACTACGTCCTGGTGAGCTACGGCACCGGCGCCATCATGGCGGTGCCGGCCCACGACACCCGGGACTATGAGTTCGCCAAGAAATTTAACCTGCCCATCATCGAGGTGGTCAAGGGCGGCGACATCGAGAAGGAAGCCTTCACCGACTGCGACACCGGCGTGATGGTCAACTCCGGGTTCTTAGACGGCCTGACTGTGGAGGAAGCCAAGGAGAAGATCAAAGACTGGCTCACCGAAACCGGCAAGGGCGAACGGAAGGTCAACTACAAGCTCCGGGACTGGGTGTTTGCCCGCCAGCGTTACTGGGGCGAGCCTATCCCCATCGTCCACTGCGACCACTGCGGCTATGTCCCCGTTCCGGAAAGCGAGCTGCCCCTGCGGCTGCCGGAAGTGGACAGCTATGAGCCTACCGAGGACGGCGAATCCCCCCTGTCCAAAATCGACAGCTTCGTGAACACCACCTGCCCCGTCTGCGGCCGCCCCGCCAAACGGGAAACCGACACCATGCCTCAGTGGGCCGGTTCTTCCTGGTATTTCCTCCGGTACTGCGACCCCCACAACAACGAGGCCCTGGCTTCCCCGGAGGCCCTCAAATACTGGCTGCCTGTTGACTGGTACAACGGCGGCATGGAGCACACCACCCTGCACCTGCTCTACTCCCGGTTCTGGCACAAATTCCTTTACGACCAGGGCGTCGTCCCCTGCAGCGAGCCTTACGCCAAGCGCACCAGCCACGGCATGGTTTTGGGCGAAAACGGCGAGAAGATGAGCAAATCCCGGGGCAACGTCATCAACCCCGACGACATCGTCCGGGACTTCGGCGCGGACACCCTGCGGCTTTACGAGATGTTCATGGGCGACTTTGAGAAATCCGCCCCCTGGAGCATGGATTCCGTCCGGGGCTGCAAACGGTTCCTGGACCGCATCTGGAACCTCCAGAACATCCTCATCGACGGGGACAGCTACCGCAAGGAGCTGGAAACCCCCTTCCATCAGACCATCAAGAAGGTTTCCGAGGACATCGAGTCCATGAAGTTCAACACCGCTATTGCGGCCATGATGAGCCTCTTGAACCAGATCTCCGACAGCGGGGCCATCAATCGGGCCGAATACCGCGACCTGCTGATCATGCTCAACCCCTTCGCCCCCCACATGACCGAGGAGCTGTTTGAAGAGATGGGCTTCGGCGGCCTCATTTCCTCCTGTCAGTGGGTGAAATGGGACGAGGAAAAATGCAAGGAATCCACTGTGGAGATCGTGGCCCAGGTCTGCGGCAAGATCCGGGCGAAACTGGTCGTCCCGGCGGACATCTCCCAGGAGGAGGCCATTGCCCTGGCCAAGGCGGAACCCCGCGTCGCCGCGGAAATCGAGGGCAAGAAGATCGTCAAGGAGCTGTACGTCAAGGGCAAACTGGTGAACATCGTCGCGAAATAAATTTGCGGCGAGCCGCCGTTTTTTCTGGAACGTTTCGATTTTTCACGCGGGCCGGCAGTGTTGTCCTTTATCGTTCGATTTTTCCAAAACATTTCAAAAACAAACGGCTGTCATCCATTGGATGGCGGCCGTTTTCCTATGAGAAAAATTTTATCCGTGTGAATTTTTTGAAAATACTCTCCGAAAAACAGCGGAAAGAATTGTATTATGTAACCTCTTGTGTTATACTAAAAACAATGGTTTCAATAACTAATCCCAGTTTGGAGGGATGTTCATGGGTTTGCATAGGGAACTGGGACAGGATGCGCCGCGTTTTTCCAAGGTGTGGTGCGGGATTCCCGCGGCGTTATTTGCGTTTTTCATGGTCTTCGGCCGGTCCTTTGAAAAAACAGACAGCTGGGATCTGGTGTTCGGCAGTATGCCGGACTTTTTGCTGTCCCTGGCCCAGGGTATTGGGTGGTTTCTGGCCTTTTACCTGGGGATTTCCTTCCTGTTCGGCCTATTGGACAAGGCCGGCACGGCCGGTGCGGGGAAGAGCGTGTCCCATAGCCAGCCGGGCATCCTGCGGCGCATTTGGCGGAAATACTGGACGATGGTGGAAACGCGTCCCATTGCCACGGTATGGGGGACGCTGCTGCTCGTGAATCTTCCCTATATGGTCTTATCCTATCCGGCGATTTTCATGGGAGATACCGGGTCCCAGCTGTCCCAAGGGTTTGGGGAAGCGACTCTGACCAACCATCATCCGGTGATTCACACCCTTTTCCTGTCTCTCTTTGTGCGGATGGGGGAGCTGTTGGGGAATGAGAATGCGGGAGTGTTCCTTTACTGCCTGGTCCAGGCGCTGCTGGTCTGTTTGGTTCTGGCATATGCAGCGGCGGCCTTGGTGGAAATCAAAGCCCCTCCGGCTGTGGTGGGGGGCATCATCCTTTATTACTGTATCCATCCCCGGATTTCCTCCTATTTGTTCCTGCTGACCAAGGATGTGCCTTATTCCGCCTGCGTCACCCTGTTCTATGTCCTGCTTTTCAAGCTGACAGCCGGTCCGGCCCACAGGAAAAAACGGGATTACGTCCTGTTCGGGGCCGCTGTCCTGGGCATGATCTGTTTCCGGAACGAGGGAAAATATATGGTCGTTCTCACGCTGCTGGCCTTCCTTTTCTGGAAAGGGTTCCGCAAAAAGGCGGCGGCGTTTTTGGGAATCGGGGCAGCAGCGGGAGTGCTCTTAAACCAGGTGCTGATTCCGGCTATGGGTGTGACGCCAGGCTCCGTCCGGGAGATGCTGTCGGTACCCTTTCAGCAGACGGCCCGGTATGTCCGGGACGCGGGGGAGGACGTGACCCCGGAGGAACGGGAGGTCATTGACAGGGTTTTGGATTACGACTCCCTGGCGGAGAATTATGATCCCGGCATTTCGGACAATGTGAAAGCCACCTATCACGGCACGACGGAGGAGCTGCTGGAATATTTCGGCGTTTGGTTCCAGATGTTCCTGCGCCATCCGGGGATTTATATCCAGGCCACCATGAACAACTACTACCAGTATTTCTACCCGGGGGAAACCCTGTTCAGCCTGTACAGCTACGAGTGGAGCGACGGCATTATGGAGGACATTAACGAAAAGCTGGGGACGGACTATCATTACCCGGAAAGCCTTTGGGAGGCACGGAACAGCCTGGAAGCTGTGCGGGAAGATATATTTTCCCTGCCGGCGCTGTCCTTTTTGAATATGCCGGCCTTTTATACCTGGGGAGCCATCCTGTATTTTTTCTATTTTTTACGGCGGAAAAGCTGGAAAGGCGTGCTTTTCAGCGTCCCCATGCTGGTCCAGATGCTGATTTTTATTACCGGGCCTACCAACGGCTTTTATTGCCGGTATGAATTTTCCATGCTGCTATATCTGCCGGTGGTTTGGGTTTTCAGCCTTGCGGCGAGCCGCCGCAGGCAAAGTCAGCAAGCTTGCTTGATGACGCGGCGCGGCCGCACAGCATCGCACCAACCGCTGGACGGCGAAAATGTTCGCCGTATGGGAAGGTTTTATAAATAAAAATAACAGCACGCCGTAACAGATTAGGGCGTGCTGTTTGTTTTGTTTGAATTTTCTGAGGGTTCCTTTGGCCGGTCCGGGATATATTCTGCAATATCTTCTAATTTGCATTCTAGAACAGCGCAAAGTTTGTTTAGCGTCCTGGTTTCTATATTTTCATTGGCCCTGAGCCGCCGAATGGTCTTGCTGTCAATGCCGCATTTTTCCCGCAGTTGATAGGTGGAAACATTCTTTTCCTGCATAATTTTCCATAACCGGTCAAAACGAATCATTTCAGATGTCCCCCCCTTGACATTTTCTATTATGGGGGTTATAATCCTAATTATTAAGGGGATATAATCCCCATATCGGATTTACCGGGGGAAAATTATGGAATTATATCAGGAATTATTGGCGCGTGCCTTAGCGGAAGATATTGCAGAACACATTATGCCGTTCTTAGTCGCAGACAGTAAAGAAATTGTTCAAATGAGGTGCTATCAGGCGTTGAACCAAATCAAAGAAATCATTCATGACGACACACAAAGCGACGAAGAATGTTTTCTGAAAATCGAAAAAATCATCGCTGTTTTGGAAGAAACCGGGAGCAATGGCGGGAACCGGCATGATTTTGGATAAGGAAAATATAGTGATTGGAAACATTTTCATTTTTCTCCGGAAAACTGCGGAAAACCCTTGACATTCCCCGCCGGTCTGATATATAATAGAAAGTACAAATGCTGGTTTTGTCCTGCGGCCTTCCGTGAAATCCCGCGTATTTGCGCGGAACAGAGGTTGGTTTTACGGAAAAATCTGCGGGCGGGGTCGGCCTTTAGTCCCCTGCCGTTCGGCAAAGGGAGGGAATTAGAATGTCAGAAATCAGAGTCAAAGAGAACGAATCTCTGGACAACGCTCTTAAAAGATTCAAAAGATCTTGCGCGAAATCCGGTGTGCTCGCCGAAGTTCGTAAAAGAGAGCATTACGAGAAGCCTTCTGTAAAACGCAAAAAGAAATCTGAGGCTGCTCGGAAGCGCAAATTTAAATAAGTACAAAAAGCGGGCGGTTTTTAGATCGTCCGCTTTTTTGCTGCGGACAACGGAAGGAGGGACTGCGATGCCGGTATTCCTGCCAAAGGAAATGGCAAAGCATATCACCGACCTGTCCCCGGAGTTTTTTAAAAGCCGGGGGATCGAGGCGGTGGTGCTGGATGTGGACAATACGCTGACGACCCACGGGAACCCGGTCCCGGCTGAGGGCGTGCCGGAATGGATCGGCCGGATGAAGGACGCCGGGCTGGAGCTGACCATCCTTTCCAACAATTACCGGGAACGGGTGGAGCCTTTCGCCCGGAAACTGGGCCTGGATTTCATTTCCATGGCCTGCAAGCCCCTGACCTTCGGCCTCACAAGGGCCTGCCGCCGGTACCGCTTAAAGCCCCGGCAGGTCTGCCTCATCGGCGACCAGATCTTTACGGACATTGTGGGCGGGAATTTAAAAGGCGTCCTGACCGTTTTGGTGGAGCCTTATGAATTGGAGCACAAGTGGTCCTTCCGGCTGAAACGCCGGCTGGAGCGACCCATCATCCGCCGGTACCGCAAAAAGAAAGGAGGATCCCTTTGAGCGCAGTTTTTGGCCCGGCCGGAAGGCCGGACAGCTTTGAAGCAATGGGGTATAAAAAGACGGAGCAGATGCCGGATTATCTGCAAACCTTCGGCCTGACCGCCTTCGAGTATCAGTTCGGCCGGGGCGTCCGGTACACGGAAAGCGTTGTCACGGGTTTCGGGGAAAAGGCCAAAGCCGCGGGCATCCGGCTGAGTATCCATTCCCCTTACTACATCTCCCTGTCCTCCGCCGAGGAGGAAAAGCGGGAAAATTCTATCCAGTATCTTGTTGACTGCGCCAAGGCCGCCCGGCTCATGGGGGCCGACCGGATCGTGGTCCACACCGGCTCCTGCGGGAAAATGTCCCGGGAGGAGGGGATGGCCCTGGCCGCCCAGACTCTGCGCCGGGCTGTGGAAAGGCTTGACGAGCTGGGATATCCCGATATCACCCTCTGCCCGGAAACCATGGGCAAGGTAAACCAGCTGGGGACCCTTTCCGAGGTGCTGGACCTGTGCCGGGAAAACGAACGGCTGCTGCCCTGCGTGGATTTCGGCCATTTAAACGCCCGGACCTTCGGCGGAATCAAAGGGGCGGAGGATTATAAAGCCATGCTGGAACTGATGGAAAAAGAATTGGGCCACGACCGGGCTTCCCGGTTCCATTCCCACTTTTCCAAAATCGAATACACCGAAAAAGGCGGGGAAAAACGCCACCTGACCTTTGCCGACACGGTCTACGGGCCGGATTTCCAGCCGCTGATGGAGCTGATCGCCAAAAAGGGCTGGTCGCCCCGGTTCATCTGCGAGTCGGCAGGGACCCAGGCGGAGGACGCCGCCAGTATGCGGGACGCCTACGCGGCGGCCCTGGCCAGATAAGGAGGGATCGCCATGAAAAAGAGAGTATTGGTCATCCACGGCCCCAACATCAATTTGACCGGCGAACGGGAAGTGGGGGTCTACGGCAAGGAAACCATTGACACCATCAACGAGGACATCCGAAACTGGGCCGCCCAGCTGGGGCTGGAATTGGTGGAGATCTTCCAGTCCAACAGCGAAGGGGCCATCATCGACAAGATCCAGGAGCGCCGCCACGATGTGGACGGCATCGCGGCCAACATGGGGGCGTACACCCACTACTCCATCGCCATCCGGGACGCCATCGCCAGCGTCAAGCTCCCCTGTATCGAGGTGCATTTCTCAAACGTCCACAGCCGGGAGGAGTTCCGGCACACTTCCGTCATCGCGCCGGTCTGCGCCGGGGTGGTGTGCGGCTTCGGCAAGTACAGCTATCTGCTGGCCCTGGAAGGCCTTTCCCGCATCATGTAGGAAATGGCTGAAAATCAGGCGGCATTTCCCCTTAAAAAGGAAAAATCGGAAAATTTACAAATATCCCTTGCAATATTTTGGGATTTACGGTAAAATAAATAAGGAAAAGGGTCTGCCCCGGGAGAGATCTGGGGGACAGCTTCCCAAAAAACTGCGATAAGCATATGGAGGTTTCTACATGATCTCAGCAGGCGATTTTAAAAATGGGCTTACCTTTGATATGGACGGCGATGTTATGCAGATCGTCGAGTTCCAGCATGTAAAGCCCGGCAAAGGCGCGGCTTTTGTCCGGACCACGATCCGCAACGTGATCACCGGCGCCGTGACGGAAAAAACTTTCAACCCCACCGAGAAATTCCCGGAAGCGTATATCGAACGCAGAGAGATGGAATATCTTTACAACGACGACAATCTCTATTACTTCATGGACACCGAAACCTACGAGCAGCAGGCCATCGACAGCCAGCACCTGGGCGACGGCTTCCGTTTCGTAAAAGAGAACACCGTGGTGAAGGTCCTGTCCTACAAGGGCGTGGTGTTCGGCGTGGAGCCCCCCAACTTTGTGGAGCTTCAGGTTGTGAAGACCGACCCCGGCTTTAAGGGCAACACCGCTACCAACGCTACTAAACCCGCCACCCTGGAAACCGGCGCGGAAATCAAAGTCCCCCTGTTTATCGACGAGGGCGAAGTGATCCGCGTGGATACCCGCACCGGCGAGTATATGCAGCGCGCGTGATTCGATTTGTATTTTTTGCTTTGGATAGGAGGTAACCTGCAATGGAACTGATGGAAAAAGTCGCGTACCTGAAAGGCCTGATGAACGGCATGGAGCTGGACCCCGATAAGAAGGAGACCAAGCTCTTCAACGCTATCCTGGATACCCTGGACGAAATGGCCGCGACGGTGACCGATCTGGAAGAGGAAACCGACGAGCTGTGCAACGTCATCGAAGCCATGGACGAGGACCTGGACGATGTCCGCGACTACGTTTTCGGCGATGAGGACGAGGACGACGAGTGCGATTGCTGCGACGACGACTGCGACTGCTGCGGCGATGAGGAAACCTACGAGGTTACCTGCCCTACCTGCGGCAACACCCTGTATATCGACGAGGAAATGCTGGACGAGGGCGAGATGAAATGCCCCGCCTGCGGCCAGGAGCTGGAGTTCGATCTGGGCCTGGACGGCTGTGACTGCGGCCAGGAGCAGGGCGGCTGCGACTGCAAATAAGCGCGACATTCACACGAATAAAATTTTATGTTTCGGGGCGGAGTGAAATCCTCCACCGGCGGTAAAGCCCGCGAGCGCCTTTGGCGTTGATCCGGTGAAATTCCGGGGCCGACGGTTATAGTCCGGATGAAAGAAACATCCTAAAGGTTCCTGCCGGTTTTGGCGGGGATATTCGATGTATTCGCCCGCGGGAGCATATCCGGCGGGCGTTTTTCTTTCCCAACCTCCCTTAAGGGGACACCCCGCGGAAAGGAACTGCTATGAAAACCAATACCACCACTCAAAAAAGCCGTGTAAACATCCGCAAAATGACCATGACCGCCCTTTTGGGGGCGATCTCAGCGGTGCTGATGCTGTTCAGCTTCAAAGTGCCCCTGATGCCCAGCTTTATTTCCATGGATTTCTCCGAGCTTCCGGCCCTGATCGCCGCCTTCAGTTTGGGGCCGGTCAGCGGCGTGGCGGTCTGCCTCATCAAGAACCTGTTGAACCTCTTTGCCTCCCAAACCGGCGGGGTAGGGGAGCTGTCCAATTTCCTGCTGGGGTGCTGCTTCGTGCTGCCGGCGGGGCTCATCTACCGGTACCGGAAGACCCGCGCCAGCGCCCTGCTCGGCGCGTTGGCCGGGGCGGTGGCCATGGCGGTCCTCAGCATGTTCACCAACTACTTCATCGTTTACCCCATTTACACCCAGTTTATGCCCATGGAGGCCATCATGGGCATGTATCAGGCCATCAACCCCAAGGTGGAAAACCTTTGGCAGGCCCTGTGGATGTTCAATATGCCCTTTACTTTTATCAAGGGCATGTGTAGCGTGGTTGTCACCATGCTGGTGTATAAAAAGCTCTCCCCCTTGCTTCAGGGGAAAACCGCAGGGTAAACAAAAAGCCGGACGTCTGGAAAAGACGCCCGGCTTTTTTCTCTCTAAAAAACGCCCAGAAAAGGTTTTACGGCTCCAAAAATTCCCGGTAGCGGTTGGGGTCGTAGCCCATGGCGTCCGCGTAAAGGTCCGCCAGGGAAACGCCGCCCTCCTGCCATTCCTCCGCCATCAGGTCCGCTTTCACCCCGCCGTACTGCAGGAGGATGACCCGGTCGAAAATGTTTTCCATTTCCTCCACATCGTGGGTGGAGATGACCAAGGTTTCCCCTTTGGTCAGCCCGGCGGTCAGGAGCTTTAGGAAATCCTTCCGGGAAAAGACGTCCTTGCCGGAAAAGGGTTCGTCCAGCAGCAGGTATCTGGCCCCTCGGGAAAACCCCGCCGCCAGCTCCAGCCGGGTCTTCTGGCCCTTGGAAAAGCTCCCGGCCCGCTGGCGCAGGGAGAGCCCCAGCTCGAAAAAGTCCAGCAGTCTGGTATACCGTTCCCGGTCAAACCGGGGATAGAACCCGCAGAGGAATTCCCCGTACTCCAAGGGGGTCATTTCCGGGAAAAAGGTGCCGTCCCCGCTTAAAAAGGCCACGTCCTCCCGGCATTTTTCCGGGGGCCTGCCGTCGTAAAGGACCTGCCCGCCCCCGCCGGTGATGCCCGCCATCCGCTTCAGCAGGGTGGTCTTGCCCACGCCGTTGCGGCCCAAAAGCCCCACGATTTGCCCGTCCGGGATGGTAAAGCTGACATCGGTAAGGACCCGGCCTGTGCCCGGATAAGTTTTTTCCACATTTTTTACCTCAATCATGGGGATTCCTCCTTTCCACCTGCAATCCACTTAACGAACGGTGTTCGCCGCCTTCATACTTTTCGTCCTGCTGGATGGGAGTGCTGAGATGGACCTGATAGGCCAGGCCGTCCTGGTCCCAGACCGCCCCGCAGACCACGTCCTTTGTGCGGAGGATCTGCCTTTTGCTGCCGATGGCCGCCAGGTTTTCCCCGTCAGACACGGCGTGCTCCAAATAAAAGGGGACTTGCCGCACCGGCTGGATTTTCCGCCAGGCAATGTCATTACGCATGGATACCAGGGTGGAGGTTTCCGTTTCCCAGTCTGCAAACCCGGCGCAGAAGCCGTTTTCCTGAGGGAAAAACAGGAAACTCGATTGATCGGAGAGATAAAGCCCCGGCGCGGTCACTTCTCCCATCATTTCCCCGGTTTCCGGTTCGTACATCTGGAAAAGGGGAGTTCCCTGATATTCGCCGATCAGCACCAGGGTGCCGTCCAAGGTGGCGTAAAGCCCCCAAATGTCCAGATCCCTGCCTCTTTGCACCTCGATCACGGGCGCAGCCTGGCCAATGGGGTCGGAAGCATCCAGAAAAGCGGTATCCGGCCATTTTTCGCTTTGGTCAACCCGATAAATGTACCGGGTCCCTTCCCATTCCTGGGAAACCGTGGGAACAAAGTAGAGGGCGCCGTTTACTTCCGCTACGCTTTCCAAAAGCGGCGAGGATACCCCGAATACCGTATCCAGCAGGTCCTTGGTTGGAGAGAATTCATTGGGCTCCAAAAACTCCCGGATCTCCTCGTCCGAGGGGGCGGGGACAAACATGGCGGAGCTGGACTTTAACAGGCATTCGCTCTTAGGGTAGGTGAGGCCGGTGTTCAGCCGGACTTGACAATCGAACTGCGTGCTAAAATGAAGCCGCTTGATTTCCCAAATAAGCTGGGTGTCTTCACTCCATGTCCGCTGGGTCAGCTGGTAGTTATATTCCTCTTCGTTTGGGACAGCTATTAGCTCCTCCCACATGACTTCCCCGGGAAGGTAGTACGCTTTTTGAGAAAACGCGGTGTGGTCCTCTTCCGCTGTTTCCGGCGGGATCGCCCGGGATTTCTGGGAAAGGCCGGCTTGGTTTAAGGTGAATATCGTTTCCGACCGCCCGTCGGTGACAGAGCCGGTCAGGGAAAATCCCCCCAGCGCGCTGGGACGGCCCCATTCCTTTTCAATGGAAATTTGAAAGCCTTCCCCGAAAACCGGCAGCCAGGCCGCCAGGTAAAAGCCGCCAATGACCAGCGCCGCCAGGCTGATGGACAAAATACCCTTGTATTTGCGAAGGAACCGCAGCATATTCCGTCACCTCCTTAAATCTCGCCCCGATGCAGGAGCCAAAGGCAGTCTGCGGCCATGAGAATCACCAGAACCGCTAAAACAATCAGGCTGGAAATGTCCAGCAAACCGCCAAAATCCGTCAGCCTCCCCCGGAACACCAGCGCCCAGCATACCGCCGCAGACAGGCTTAAGACTCCGCCCCGTACCCAGCGCCGCCCGGCGATCCGCCATCCGGTAGTACAGGCCCACACCGGCAGGGTAATCAGCAAAAGGAGGCTCGCCGCCATTTCCCGGAAGGTCATGGGGCAAAGGAGCCGGAACAGGGGCGTTTGGTTCAGGGCCAGCCACAGACCGGCATTCAAGGTCAAATCGGCATGCGTCCGTTGGGCCAGTTCCGCCTGCCAGGAAAGGTAAACCGGGTAACAGAGCAGGACCCCCGCCAGCACCCCCGCCAGCAGCAGGAACACCGCCCCGGCGTATCCCAGCAGCTTGGACCAAAAGAGCTGCCCCCGTCCGCCGGGCAGGGTCATCAAGGTGCAGATGCTGCCGTTTCCGCAGTCCCGCAGGCACATCCAGACCATCCAGCCCACGATCCCCGCGAAAAACACCGCCAAAAGCACCGGCGCGGCGGAATCCATGTACACTTCCTCGAACCGTTTGGGCTGGTACTGGTCCTTGATCTGGAACCAGAACACCAGCGGCTGAATGAGGGCCGCCGCCAGGAAAAATCCCCACATCTGCCAAACCCGGCCGGAAAATTCCCGCCGCAAAAGGGAAACAAAAGGCTTTGCCATATAGCATCATCCTTTCTGTATTATACGATTCATACACCTTGAGCCGGAAATCACGACCCTTCCCACAATTCGCTCAAAAGGCCCACAGCGTCTTTAAAGGAGAAGCCCAGGTCCTGAAGGCTTCGCGCAAACTCCGCCCCGATTTCCCGGACCCATTCCTCCCGGAGCCGGAGCCGGGTGTCTTCCGGGCAGGAAACGCGGCTGCCGCCGCTGTCTGTGGAAAGGATCCCTTCGTCTTCCAGCTGCTTGTAGGCCTTTTGGACGGTGTTGGGGTTGATTTCCAGCCGGGCCGCCGTTTCCCGCCGGGAGGGCAGCAGTTCCCCGTCTTGGAGGCCGCCGGAAACCAGCAGCTGCTTCACCCGCCGGACCAGCTGCGAATATACCGGCTCTTTCCGGTTCAGCTGAAATCCAAACCAGACATCCAGAAGATCATCCCCTTTCTCTACTCTCTAACTGTATTATATCCGTAATACACACCGCTGTCAATACCATTTTTCGGATTTTATCGCGTCCGGTCAAAAAATGGATAAAATTTACGAATTTTGTAATATTTCGTATTTTATAAAAATTATCCTTGTAATTTTAAGTGATATTTGTTATAATATCTTTTATGAACGGCCGCCGGAAAGTCTCAGTGCGGCGGTCTTGCAGGCAAAGGTGGTGAAAGGATGTCAGTTTTGGAAACGCTCCAGGCGGAGGAGGAAAAGGCCAGGCAGAAAAAAGCGGCGGTTTTGGAGGAAAACCGGTCAAAGCTCGCCAAAGCCCAGGAATCCGCACGGGCTGACGCGGCGCAGATCCTGGAAGCGGCCCGGAAACAGGCGGAAGAGATCGAGGCGGCGGCGCGAAAACGCATGGAGCAGGAAACGGGTGAGATGCTGTCCGCGGCTGCCGGGCGGGACGCTTTGGAGGCGGAAAAGGCACGGATGAACCTGCCTAAAGCGGCGGCGCGGATTGTAGAAAGGATGGAACGGCCATGATTGTGCCTATGAAAAAGGCCACGCTGATTGTTTTCCGGGAGGACCGGGACGCCGTTACCAAAGCCTTGCAGCGGTGCGGGGAGATGATGCCCATTCCGCCGGAAAATTATGCCAAAGCCGGGGAAGCGGGGGAAACCCTGCGGGCGGAGCAGGCCCTGAAAGCTTTGCGGCCCTACCAGGCCAAGAAGGGCTTTCTGGCCCCAAGGCAGGAGGCCACGGCGTCCCAGCTGCAAGCCCCCAATGAGGGGGCCGGGGAGCTGATGGCCCAAATCGAAGGGACCGCGGCCCGGATGGAGGAGGCGGCTGCCCGGAAAGGGGAGCTGAAAAACCGCATGGAAGAGCTGCGGCCCTGGCTCCCTATGGACATCCCGGCGGAAGCCCTGGGCGGGACCCGGCTCACGGGGGTGTACAGCGGCTATATCGACCCGCAAAAAGGGGACTTGCTGTGGAAAACGGCAGAATCCCAGGGGGGCGCGGCAGTTTTGCTGGACACTGGGCCACAGGGGACGGCGGCTCTGGTTTACACCTACCGGCCCCAGGAGGAAGCCCTCTTGCAGGAGCTTTCGGCCATGGGATTTTCCCAGGCGGCGCCCCCGGGAACAGGGCTTCCCAAGGACGTGATGGCCCGGTATGAGGCGGAATTTGCCCAGGCGGAAAAGGACGAGGAGAAAGCCCGGGAGGAAATGTCCCGGCTGGCCCAAAAACGGGAGGAACTGGAGCTTTACTTTGACCAGTCGGAGGCGGCTAACGAACGGGCGGAAACCCCCTACGGGGAAACGGTCCACACGGTTTACCTGGAAGGCTGGGTGCGCGCCGATCGGACGGAACGGCTGAAAAAGGCCCTGGATAAGGCGGCGGACTGCTATTACCTGGACTTTGCAGACCCGGCGGAAGGGGAAAACCCGCCCACCGTCACCAAAAACAACCGGTTTGTCACTCCCTTTGAAACCATTACCGACATGTTCTCCCGTCCCCAAAACGGCGAGCTGGATCCCAACCCGGTCATGGCCCCCTGGTACTGGATTATTTTCGGCTTAATGATGGGGGACGCAGGCTACGGCCTCATGATGCTGATCGGACTGTGGGCCTTCAAAAAGCTCAAAAAGCCCCGGGGAGATATGGCGAAGCTGGTAAACGTCCTGTTCTTTTCCAGCTTTACCACCATTTTCTGGGGGATTGTGTTCGGCAGCTATTTCGGGGCAACCTGGCATCCGCTTCTGTTCGCCCCCTTGGACAACCCCATGGGGATGCTGATTTTCTGCATGATTATCGGCGTTCTGCACATCTTTTCCGGCATGGCCATGAAGATGGCGGCCCAAATCAAAGCCGGGCATTTTTTGGACGCAGTATTTGACGAGGTGAGCTGGATGATGCTCATTGCGGGTCTGGGGCTTCTCTTTCTGCCTCAGACCCGGACGGTGGGGGCGGTGCTGGCCATCCTTGGCGCGGCCATTGTCCTGCTGACGGCCGGAAGGGCCAAAAAGGGCGTTTTCGGCAAGATCATCGGCGGGTTCGGCGGCCTGTACGGCATTACCAGCTATTTAAGCGATATTTTGTCTTACTCCCGTATCCTGGCCCTGTCGTTGGCCTCCGGCGTTGTGGGCATGGTTATGAATCTGCTGGCCGGAATGGTGCAGGGTTCGGTCATCGGGTTTGTCCTGTCCCTTTTGATTTACGCGGTGGGGCACGTTTTCAACCTGGCCATGGGGCTTTTGTCGGCCTATGTCCACGACAGCAGGCTCCAATATATCGAGTTTTTCAATAAGTTTTACGAAGGCGGCGGCTATGCGTTCCGGCCCCTTCAAATCAACCCCCGTTTTGTGGACGTGGTTTCCGGCGGGGAAAATCAAGGAGGAAATTAACATGACACTCGGATTGATTTTAGCCATCATCGGCGCGGCCCTGGCCGCCATTCTCCCCGGCATCGGCTCCGCTTACGGCGTGCAGATCGGCGGCCAGGCGGCGGCCGGCGTGACTTCTGAAAAACCCGAACTTTTCGGCAAGCTCTTAGTTTTGCAGGCCCTTCCCGGCACCCAGGGCATTTACGGCTTTTTGATTGCCGTCCTGGTCATGGTCCGCACCGGTATGCTCACCGGCGCGCCGGCGGCCCTGACCACCCAGCAGGGCTGGGCCTTCTTCGCGGCCTGTATGCCCATCGCCATTGTGGGGCTTCTGTCCGCCATTTCCCAGGGCAAAGCGGCGGTGGCCGCTATCCACATGACCGCCAAACAGCCGGATTCCTCCGCAAAGGGCATTACCATGACCGCCTTGGTGGAAACCTACGCCATTCTGGCGCTGCTCGTCTCAGTTCTGTTCGTCTTTATCGGTATCCCGGTGTAAGGGGGAATTGATTTGGGTGCGGAAGCGATTTTAGAAAAAATCCGCAAAAACGCGGAGGAGGAGGCCGCCGCCCTGGCAAAACAGGGGGAGGAAAAGGCCGAAGCCGCCGCCGGTAAAATCCGGGCGGACGCCGAAGCCGAAGCGGCCGCGATTCTCGAAAACGCCCGCCAAAGGGCGGAGGAGCTGGAAAAGCGGGAACGGCTGATGGCGGGGCTTCAAATCCGGAAAAATACCCTGGCGGCCCGCCGGGCGGTGATGGACGAGGCCTTTTCCATGGCCGGGGAACAGCTGGCGGACTTGCCCAAGGAACGGTGGGAGGCCCTTATCACCCGGCTTTTGCTGGAAGCGGCGGAAACCGGCGCGGAAATTATGGAAATCCCGGCGGCTGACCGGGAGAAATACGAGTGGACGCCGGAAGGGAACCTGCCCATTATCGGCGAAAAGAGTTTTTTCAAACGCTTAAACGCCGCTTTGAAGGAATCCGGCCGGGAAGGGAAGCTGACCCTTGGGGACGCTCCCGCCAATGTCACCGGCGGGTTCCGGCTTATGGGGCCGGTTTACGACGTAGACGCGTCCTTTGACGCTTTGCTCTCCCAGGCCCGGGAGGACTGGGAGCAGGAAATTTACCGGATTTTGTATCCCAAAGACGAGTAAGAAGGGGGTGGGAAGATGGCAACAGTCAGCTATCCCTTTGCCGTAGGCCGCATCCGGGCGCTGGAGCTGAAGCTTATTGACGCTCTCCGGTGGGCGCGCCTCCGGGAAGCGGGCCGGGAAGAAGCGGCGCGGCTCCTTTCGGAAACCGGATACGGGAACGGCGCCCCCAAGGACGACCCGGAAGCCATGATCCGGACGGAGGAGGAAGAAACCCGCCGGGTGATTGCCGAGCTTTCCCCGGAACCGGCCTGGACGGACCTGTTCCTTCTGCCCATTGACGCCCACAACCTGAAAGCGGCTTATAAGGGGAAACGCCTTTCCCAGGATGTTTCCCGCCTTTTGACGGAGGGCGGGACTGTCCAGCCGGAAATCATGCGCCTTTCGGTGGAAACCGGGGAATACTCCATGCTCCCGGAGGCTTTCCGGGCGGTATTGGAGGAGGCAGATCATTTTGACAGCCTGCTTTCCTTCAGCGCGGCAGTGGACCGGGCGGTGTTCGAACAGATCCGGCTTGTCTTGCGAAAGAAGAAAAATCCCCTTTTGTCCCGGTATTTTTCCGCCCAGGCGGATTTTACCAACGTCTTAAGCGTCCTGCGGGCGGCGGCGTTAAAATGGGACCGGGAAACCCTTTTGCAGGTGCTTCTTCCCGGCGGGACCATCCCGGAGGAGGCGTTTCCAGAGGCTTTGGCTTCGGGCCAGTTTATCCCTGTGCTTTGCAAAGGGGAGTTTTCCTCTGTAATCCAGCGGGTGCTGGAGGACTATGCCCGGGACGGGCAGCTGGTGGAAGCGGAAAAGCGTTTTACACAGGAGCGCATCGCCCTTTTGAACGAAGGGCAGGACGACGCCTTCAGCATCGGGCCCATTGCCTGCTACCTGATGCGGCGGGAAAATGAGGCAAGGGAGCTGCGGGTGCTCTTTGCCCAGAAAGCGTAGCTTGGAAAGGAGGGTTTCCCTGTGAGCCAGGAAAAACAGGGCGGCGGCATTGCCGTCATCGGCGACCGGGAATCGGTGATGCTGTTCCGGGTGCTGGGGCTTGAGACCTTCCCCGCCGAAACGGCGGAGGAAGCGGCCCGGGCTATCCATAAACTGGCCCGGGAGGGCTGCTCCATCATCTATATCACCGAGGGGCTGGCCCGGATGGTTCCCGAGGAACTTGCCCGGTACCAGGCCCGGACCTGCCCGGCCATTATCCCTATCCCCGGAAGCAAGGGGGCCGACGGCTTCGGCCGGGAGCAAATTCAGAGCAATATCTATAAAGCGGTCGGAATGGACCTGCAATAGTCTGCCGATAGAAGGAGAAGAATATGAACAGTCCAAAGGAACAGGAAGCCCGCGGAGTTATCCGCAAGGTGGCCGGCCCTCTGATTGTGGCGGAAGGCATGGGCGGCGTCCAGATGTTCGACGTGGTCCGGGTCAGCGAAAAGCGCTTAATCGGGGAGGTCATCGAGCTGCGGGGGGACCGGGCTTCCATTCAGGTATATGAGGAAACGGCGGGTTTAGGCCCCGGAGAACCGGTTTACGGCACCGGCGAGCCTTTATCCGTGGAGCTGGCCCCGGGCCTCATCGAGGGGATTTTTGACGGTATCCAGCGGCCCTTGAACGTGATTTACGAAACCGCCGGCGACCGGATCACACGGGGCGTTGAGGTGCCCAAACTGAACCGGGAGAAAAAATGGGCCTTTGCGCCTGTGGCCAAAGTCGGGGACAAGCTGGTCCCCGGCGATATCCTGGGCACGGTCCAGGAGACCCCGGCGGTCCTCCATAAGATCATGATGCCCCCAAAAGCGTCCGGCACCCTGGAATGGATCTTTGAAGGGGAAGCCACCATCGTGGAGCCCATCGCCAGGATCCGCAAGGAAAACGGGGAACTGCTGGAGCTCCCCATGCTGCAAAAATGGCCCGTCCGCCGGGGCCGCCCTACGGCGGAAAAAATCGCCCCGGATGAGCCCATGGTCACGGGCCAGCGGGTCATCGACACCCTGTTCCCCATTGCCAAAGGGGGCATCGCCGCCATCCCCGGGCCCTTCGGCTCCGGAAAGACGGTGGTGCAGCACCAGCTGGCCAAATGGGCGGACGCGGATATCATCGTTTACATTGGCTGCGGCGAACGGGGCAACGAGATGACCGACGTCCTGCTGGAATTCCCCGAACTCCACGACCCCCGCACCGGCCTTTCCCTGATGAAGCGGACGGTGCTCATCGCCAATACCTCGGATATGCCGGTGGCCGCCCGGGAAGCTTCCATTTACAGCGGCATCACCATCGCCGAGTATTTCCGGGATATGGGCTATAAGGTGGCCATTATGGCGGACTCCACCTCCCGCTGGGCCGAGGCTTTGCGGGAAATGTCCGGCCGTTTGGAGGAAATGCCCGGCGAAGAAGGGTACCCGGCTTATCTCGGGTCCCGTCTGGCGGAATTCTACGAGCGTGCGGGCTTTGTCCGGTGCCTGGGTTCCGATGGGCGCACCGGGGCCATTTCCGCCATCGGGGCGGTGTCCCCTCCCGGCGGCGATACTTCGGAGCCGGTTTCCCAGGCCACCCTGCGGATCGTCAAGGTGTTCTGGGGCCTTTCCGCGGACCTGGCCTACAAGCGGCATTTTCCGGCCATTGACTGGCTCACCAGCTATTCTTTGTACAGCGACAATCTGTCGGAATATTTCGACCGGGCAGTTGCCCCCGGCTGGTCCGCCCAGGTGGCGGAGGTCCGCCGGATCTTGCAGGAGGAAGCGGAGCTTCAGGAGATCGTCCGGCTGGTGGGCGTGGACGCCCTGGCCTTAAAGGACCGGATGACCCTGGAGGCGGCCCGTTCCATCCGGGAGGATTTCCTGCACCAGATCGCCTTTGACGATGTGGACACCTATACTTCCCCCAAAAAACAATACGGGATGCTGAAGCTCATCCTTACCTGGTACCACAAGGGGGAGGAAGCCGTGGCGGCGGAAGTCCCCTTGGAGCAGATCCTCACCATGCCGGTGGTGGAAAAGATCGGGCGGCTCAAACGTGTCCCGGAGGATCAGTGGGACGCCCATTACGCCGCAGTCACCGGGGAGCTGGAATCCCAGTTTGCCGGGCTCATGGAGGAGGAAGCCGATCATGCGTAAAGAATATAAAACCATCCGGGAAGTCGTGGGCCCCCTGATGCTGGTGGACGGCGTCGCCGGGGTCAAATACGACGAACTGGTGGAAATTGAGCAGGCCGACGGGGAAATCCGGGTGGGCAAGGTGCTGGAAGTGGACCGGGACCGGGCCATGGTCCAGCTGTTTGAAAGCTCCCAGGGGCTGCGCATTGCCGATTCCAAGGCCCGTTTTTTGGGCCACGGCACCGAACTGAAGGTAAGCCCCGATATGCTGGGGCGGATTTTTGACGGTATGGGCAACCCCATTGACGGCGGGCCGGAGATCATCCCCGAGGCCCGGATGAACATCAACGGTTCCCCCATCAACCCTGCTGCCCGGGACTACCCGGCGGAATTTATCCAGACCGGCGTGTCCGCCATTGACGGCCTAAACACCCTGGTCCGGGGGCAGAAGCTGCCGGTTTTCTCCGGCTCCGGCCTGCCCCACGCCCAGCTGGCGGCCCAGATCGCAAGACAGGCCCAGGTGCGGGGCACCGGCGAGAAATTCGCCGTTGTTTTCGGAGCCATCGGCATCACCTTTGAGGAGGCGGACTTCTTTATCAAGGATTTCCGCCGCACCGGCGCCATCGACCGGGCCGTCCTCTTTATGAACCTGGCCAACGACCCGGCCGTGGAGCGTATCGCCACCCCCCGCATGGCCATTACCTGCGCCGAATACCTGGCCTATGAGCTGGGCATGCACGTTTTGGTCATCCTCACCGACATCACCAACTACGCTGAAGCCCTGCGGGAGGTTTCCGCGGCACGGAAGGAGGTCCCCGGCCGCCGGGGATACCCGGGCTACCTGTACACCGACCTGGCCTCTTTGTATGAACGGGCCGGACGTATCCGGGGCAAGAAGGGCTCCATCACCCAGCTGCCCATCCTCACCATGCCCGAGGACGACAAGACCCACCCCATCCCCGACCTGACCGGCTATATCACCGAGGGGCAGATCATCCTGTCCCGGGAGCTTTACCACAAGGGCGTCATGCCCCCCATTGACGTATTGCCATCTTTGTCCCGTCTGAAGGACAAAGGCATCGGCGAAGGCAAGACCCGGGCCGACCATTCCGGCGTCATGAACCAGCTGTTCTCCGCCTATGCCCGGGGCAAGGAAGCTAGGGAACTGGCGGTCATCCTGGGCGAAGCGGCCCTGTCCAGCATGGATAAGCTCTACGCCAAATTCGCCGACGCCTTTGAAAAGGAATACGTTTCCCAGGGGTATCAGACAAACCGCACCATTGAGGAGACCCTGGACATCGGCTGGAAGCTGCTGGGCATCCTGCCCCGCAGCGAGCTGAAGCGCATCAAGGACGAGTACCTGGACCTCTACTATCCCAAATCCGGCGAAAAGGAGTGATCTGCCATGGCCATTCGCGTAAACCCCACCCGGATGGAGCTGACCCGTTTAAAAAAGCGGCTGAAAACCGCCGTCAAGGGCCACAAGCTCTTAAAGGACAAGCGGGATGAAATGGTGCGGCAGTTCATGCTCTATATCCGCCGGAACCGGGAGCTGCGGGCCGAGGTAGAGGAGGCCCTGGGCCGGGACATGAAGCGGGTCGCCGTGGCTTCCGCCCGGATGGGGGAGGCCGATATCGGCGAGGCCCTGCTGTCCGAAGCCGCCGGGACGGTATCGGTGACAGTGGGGGAACGGAACATCATGGGCGTCACCGTCCCCGCCTTCGCCTCCCAGGGGGGCGGCCAGCTCACCGGCCTGCCTTACAGCTTCGCCTTCACCTCGGCGGAATTGGATGGGGCGGTGCTGGACCTGGCGGACTTAATGCCCAAGCTCATTGAGCTGGCTCAGGTGGAAAAGACCTGCTCCATGCTGGCGGATGAGATCGAGAAAACCCGCCGCCGGGTCAACGCCCTGGAGCATGTCATGATCCCCGAGACCCAGCAGGCCATCAAATTCATCACCATGAAGCTGGAGGACAACGAGCGCAGCAACGTCACCCGGCTTATGAAAGTGAAGGATATGATCTTAAAGGAACAGGGCGCTCAGTCATAACGGACAGCCGTTTTTTGCGGGGAGGGAATCCCTGTCAAAAAGCGGCTGTTTTTTGTTGAATAGGATGAATTTGCGCGCGTATTCTCGAAAAGTTTCATCGCTTTGCCGGGGGCTTTCCAGTATCCGCCAATCAAACCTGAAAATTGCAAAAATTATCCATTGCTTTTTTGGCGGATCTGTCATATAATAAAAGCCACGGCCTGCGGAGGTTTTACGTCCGCTGCCGGAACTCAGGAGGTTTTATTTATGATCTGGAAAAAAATGATGTCTTTCTCTTTGGCGGCCATGCTGGCTGTGGCGGCGGCCGCGCCGGTATTTGCGGAGGATGTTTCCGTACAGCCCATCAGCGCCCCGAATACCGCAAACAGCGCCATTGCCGCTTCCAACGGGCCGGAAGGCGCGCTGAGCGCAAACGGCTGGTTCTGGGACGCGGAAAAAACCGGCTGGTTCTACCGGGATTTCGCCACTGGACAGCTGAAGACCGGCTGGCTCCAGAACGGCGACGTTTGGTATTACCTGGAAAATGACGGAAAAATGGTGTCCAATGCCTGGAAATGGATCGACGGCCAGTGCTACTACTTTTACAGCACCGGCGAAATGGCCGCCGGCGCCACCGTGGACGGCTATACAGTAGCCGCCGACGGCGCGTGGGTGAAATAAGCCCCAAGTTTTTGTGAGAAGCCTCCCGCGGGGAACTGCGGGGGGCTTTTCACTTGTTCTGCTTGCTGGTGCAAATAAGCCGTGGAGGTAATTAGGGGAGATTCTAGACCGTCATTTTGCAAAGCAAAATGTCGGCGGCGGAACATCGCCGGGCGGTCTGCGGACCGCCTCTTATTTTTATGTTCGCGGCCTGGCCGCGAAAAGCAGGATTTCGTTTTCTGCGGAAAACGAGAATGGGACTCCGTCCCCTTCACCCCTGCAAGCTTTTGAAAAAGCTTGACCAAAACTTCCCTTTTCTCTTTTGTAAAGTTTTACTTTTAAGGGAGCTTTTGACGCGCTGAGCCCTCCCGCGGGAAACCCGGGGGGCTTTTTGTCTTGCGCTTTCTGCGAAAAATTGGTACAATAGAAGGGAAAACCAGGATTTGCAGGAGGAAGATCTTATGCTCTACCGTACCGAATTGCACTGCCACACCCAGGGCGTCAGCGTCTGCGGGAAATGCCCCCCGGAGGAAGCGGCCCGCCTTTATATAGAAGCCGGCTATCGGACCGTGGTGGTCACCGACCATATGAACCGCTGGACTTTCCGGGATTTCCCGGAGGGGACCCCCTGGGAAGCCATGGTCCGGCACTTCCTGTCCGGCTGGGAACGGTTCCGGAAGGCCGCCGGGGACCGGCTCTTTGTTTTGCCGGGGATGGAGCTGCGGTTCGACGAGAACGACAACGATTACCTGGTCTACGGCATTACGCCGGAATTTTTGCTGGCCCACCCGGAAATGATGGGAATGGACCCGGCCTCCTTTTCGGAACTGGCCCATGAAAACGGCTGCATGATTTTCCAGGCCCACCCCTTCCGGAACCGGATGACGGTCATCGACCCCCGGTGTCTGGACGGCATCGAGGTCTATAACGGCCATAAAGGCCACGATTCCCGCAACGACATCGCCCAAAGCTGGGCGGAACGGTACGGGCTCCTGCAAATCAGCGGCTCCGATTCCCATTATGTGGATTCCTGCGGCACCGGCGGCATCCTGACCCCAGAGCCGGTCCGTTCCAGCCGGGAGCTTTTGGAGGTTTTGAAGGCCCAGCCCCAGCTGATCCGGGAATAGTTTTCTTTTGGGGCGGCATTTTGATGAAAAATCCGGAAATACCTTGCATTTTATTGGAAAAATTGGTACAATATAATTAATTCCAAAAAGAAATGAAAGGGTGAGTCGTTATGACCCGGTCGGAATGCAGATTGTTGTGCGCGGCGGAAGAAAAAGCGTTTTACGGCGGCAAGGGGAGCACCCATCTGAATGGGCGGTGGTTTTCCGATTCCCTGCCTTGGGATTTCCAGCAGATGCTGCGTTCCCGGCTCACCGGGCAAAGCGTCTTTCTGGACCTGGGGAGCGGCAGCGTCAGCTTCCTCCTTTCCCTAGACCCGGCCCCCGGCTGCGCCTTTTACGGCGAGGAGGACGAGGGGACGGCCGCCATCCTGCGCCAGCGGTTCAAGCCCTACGGCGTGGAGGTGCGGCAGGTAGTGGACCAAAAGGACCTGCCCTTCAGCGATGGAAAATTTGACTTGGTGTATACCCGCAACGGCCGGTTCGACCCTTCCGAGGTCTGCCGGGTCTTAAAAAAGGGCGGGTATTTTCTGACCCAGCAGTCCGGCGGCATTGACGGGCGGTTTAACGGAAAGCTGTTCCCGGGCTGGAAGGAAACAGCCGGAGAGGACAATTTGAACAGCGCTATCACCCGTCTGGAAGACGCGGGCTTTTTGGTGCTGAAGGGGCAGGAGGCCCGGCCGGAGATCCGGTTCCGGGATGTTGGCGCCCTGGCTTACTGGATCCACGCGGCCGGATGGCAGCCCCTGGATTTTTCCGTGGAAAAGCAGGAGGAGGCCTTTTGGGAATTGCAGAAGGAGCTGGAGCAGAGCGGCGTCCTGTCCTGCCGGGAGCACCAGTTTGTGGCGGAGGCGCAGAAGGTTTAAGACATCAAAGGAGGTTCCCATGGAACGAAAAACGGAGCATCGCACGCAAAAATGGAAAGGCGCCGCCGGCGCGTCCGGCCTTTACCGGATCGATTACCCGGAGCCCATGACTGTGCGGGAGATTTTTCAGATTGGCCCGGCGTCGCTGATCGCCAGGGTCATGCTGTTTGCCGTTGTATTCGGTTTGGCCGGGTTCCTCTTTTCTTTAAACGTCTACGGGGTTTTGGATTTTATCAAGGGCAAGGACCTGCTGCTGTTGTTTTTGGGCATTTTCATCCTGGCGGGGTCCTTTGTCCTGGGGAAAAAAGTGGGGCGGCCCTTTGCCCTGATCCTTAAATGGGTGGGGATGCCGGCCCTGTTCCTGGGGGTTTATGGGGTAGTCCTGGTGCGGTTCGGGTTCGCGGCTTTCCTGCTGGGTCCGGTGGATCTGTTTGTGGGGACAACCTGCCAGACCCTTTTGGACAGCAATACGGCGGGGTACGCCGCTTTCCACGGCCTGCTCCGGCTGCTGCTGGGCATCAAGGGGCTGTTCCTGAAGGAGGGGAGCAGCGCCAGCGTTCTGATGGTGCTGGTGCAGGTTTACCGGGAAATGGGCGCGGAGGTCAATTATTATGTGGTGGTGCCGGTGCTGATCCTCATATCCCTGGCGCTGTTTGCGGGAACGGTGCTGCTGATCGAAGTCTGCGCCTGGCTGACCATGCTGATCCCCGCGGCGGCCTGCTACGGGGCTTCCCGCCTGCTGCGGATGCTGGACGAAAAATTCTTATAAAGAAAAACAGCCGCCCTTTGAGGCGGCTTTAAAATTTTGAAAAACTTGGCAAAAGAGAAAAGGGAAAGTTTGCAAGGGTGGAGGGGACGGAGTCCCTCCTCGCTCGTCGCAACGAGCGAAATCTTTATGATAAAAAGATCAGGAGGGTAGGCGACCCTATCTTCCGCTTATTAAGCGGCGGGGTTCACTAAAATATTTAATATATGATACAAAGTTTGATGCTTTGCTAACGCAAATAAACCGCAGCGGGCTATTAGGAAATTCTAAACCGTCATTTCGCAAAGCAAAATGACGGCGGCGGGTCATCGCCGGGCGGTCTGCACGCCATGAACTTATTGGTTCATGGCTCGCCTCTTATTTTTATGTTCGCGGCCGGGCCGCGAAAAACAAGATTTCGTTTCCTGCGGGAAACGACCAAAGGCTCCGCCTTTGGAATCCGCCACCGGTCGTGAACTTGTTCACGACATAAAACAAGGTGGACGAAAATTTTCTTTTTCCTTTCCGAAGTCTGACAGCAAAAAGCCGCCCTTTGATAGGGCGGCTTCCTTTATGCGTGCTGTGCCGGGCAGGATACGCCAAAGGGACAGGGAGGGCAGTTCTCCTCCTGATACAGGCATCGCTTTACGGCCTGGGTTTCCCCTTGACGGGTGGTGACCTCCACGCAGATATTCTGCCCCTCTTTCAGGCAGTAGCGGATCTCAAACGTCCGGTTGTCCATATGCGTCCTCCTTTGTTTTCCTGTTTGACAGTAGTATCCTATGCAAAAAGGGCGCGGATCAGAACTGCGGGAGAAAATTTCCAGCAATCGCATAACAGTGGGGGATATTGCCGATACTTCCCGTAACAAAACGCAAAGGAGGAACCGGCATGATCGCGCTTGCGGAAAAGATCCCCGGACTGGCTGTCCGGGCAAAACAAAAGGAGAATGGATTTTGGGAGGAGCTTTCGGATCTGCGCTTGCAGCTGGACGCCGCTTTGAACCAATTCGATATGGCGGAGGACGGGGAGGTCGTCGAGGCCTGCTGCTTCCGGCTCAAGGCCCTTTCCATCCAGTACGGCCGCATGCTCCGGGAAGCCCGGCGGAAAGGGCTGCAAAGGGAGCCTTTTTCCCGCTGAAACCCCTTCCATTTTTCTGAAAAAAGGCGTATAATGAGGGTGAAAAGGAGGTCGGTCCGGATGGAGATTTCACCCCATGTACAGCGCCTGGCCGCGGAGATCCGCGCCCTGTGCTCGCCGGAAAAAATTTACCTGTATCACGCGAAATTCGACCTGCACCAGCAGGTGACCAGCTTTAAAATCTGCGTTGTGGCGGCAACTGGGGACAAGGCCGCCCTGGAACGGCGGATCTATCTGGAGCTGGACTGCGACATCCCCTATGACCTGTCCCTGTACACACCGGAAGAATGGGAGGCGTGTATGAAAAACCCCCATTCCTTCGCTGTGACGATCCGGGAAAAGGGGGTGCTGCTCTATGACCAGGCGGAGGCATAACCCAACGGACAGCCGCCGCTTCCAGGACTGGCTCAACGCCGCTTATGACGACCTGCGGGCGGCGGAGCTGCTCATTCAGGACGATACCCTCCACAACGCCACGGCCTTCCACTGCCAGCAGTGCGCCGAAAAGGTCCTGAAAGGGTACATCCTGGCCCGGGACGAACAGGCGGTGGACGGCCACAACTTAACCTGGCTGTGCAAGCGGGCCTGCCGGATCGACCCGGAATTTTCCCAATGGCTGGACGAGTCGGCGGCTTTGAACAAGTTTTATATTGAAACCCGTTACCCCACCGATATTCCCACCGAAATATCCGATGAGCAGGTGGGACGGCTTTTGGAAATGACCCGCCAGATGTTCGAGTATGTGGTGGAGGGCCTGCACGCCTGGGACGAGCTGGACGAGCTGGAGGCCTATTAGTCCTCTGTCCGCAGGCAGAGGCCGTCAAAGGCGATCCGGTACCCATTGGCGGCGGCATCCCTCTCCGCCTCTTCGTGGTTCTTGTTCCCTTCATGGGAAAGATGGGTGGCGTAAACCTGGCCGCCCGGCTTTAAAATCCCTTCCCGGCGCATCCGGCCGGCGATAGAAGCCGTCTGTCCGGCGTCCAGATGCCCGCCGCTGTTGACGCCATGGCCATAGGTCTGGTCCAGAATGGCAAAATCTAAAGGGCGTTCCCTTAGGAGCTCCCAGCCTTTTGGGGAGATTTCCAGCAGGTCCGTGCCGTAAAGGAAGGCGGACCGCCCCTGCTCCACCCGGAAAATCAGGGCGTCCTCCTGGGGGTCGTGGCCGGAATCCAGTGCGGTGACCCGGTATTCTCCCAGGCAGAGGGCTTGGCCGTCCTGGATGGGAAAGAGGGAGAGTCCCAGCTTTTTTTGAAAATCCGGGTCGAAGAGCTCCGCCGACGGGTCCTCGCCCTTCAGCCGCCGGCCCATGGCTTCCAGGGTCTTTCCCGACGCGGCGATGGACAGGGGGGACCGGTTTTCCCCGGCGTAATCCGGATGGCGGGTGATGAGGTGCCCCGGGTCAAAATGGTCGGAATGGGCGTGGGTCTGCAGGAGGTACCGGACCTGGGAAAGATCCGCCCCAAGCTCCCCGGCGGCAGTTGCCGAATCCGGCCCCAGGTCTATGAGAAGGCGCCGGTCCACCAGCAAAGACGACCGCCTGCGCAGGTTTTTGCCCCTAAGCTTTCGGGCGGCGGTACATACACTACAGGAACAGAAGGGCAGGGGAAAGGCCGTGGCCGCCCCGGTCCCTAAAAACAGCAGTTCCATAAAACCCTCCTTACGGCTGGCGGGACTGGCCTTCCGTCCGCCTCAGCAGGATGGAAAGCAGGCCGCTGATGCCCATCAAAACCGGATAAAACAGGTAGGGGAGGATGGCAAAGGGGGTCAGGCCCGTCAGCTTGGCCGCCGAAAGCAGCTGAGCGCCGTAGGGCAGGATCCCCTGCCAGACAGAGGCGAAAATGTCCAGGATGGACGCGGTGCGTTTGGGTTCCACGCCGAATTCACCGCTGATTTCCTTGGCGATCGGCCCGGCCATGACAATGGCGATGGTGTTGTTGGCGGTGGCCATGTCCATGACCGAAATCAGCCCGGCGATCCCCAGCTCCGCCCCTTTCTGGGTGCGGATGCGTTTGCTGACGAGGCGGATCAGGTAATCTATGCCGCCGTTTGAACGGACGATGCCCACGATCCCCGCCACCAGGATGGAAATGACTGTGATCTCAAACATCCCGCTGACGCCGTTCCCCACGCTGGTGAAAATTTCGGAAACCGGCAAAGCCCCGGTGGCCACCCCGGCAATGAGGGAAAGGACGGTCCCGGCCGACAGGACAAAAAAGACATTGAGGCCCATCAGTGCCGCGATCAGCACGAACAGGTAGGGCAGGGCCTGGAAGACGTTGAAGGGAAGCTCCTCGGCCAGCTCGAACCGGCTGTTCCAGGTGAGGGCCAGGAAAATGATGACGGTGATGACGGCGGCGGGCAGGACGATGAAAAAGTTCACCCGGAACTTGTCCTTCATGGCGCAGCCCTGGGTGCGGGTGGCGGCGATGGTGGTGTCGGAGATCATGGAAAGGTTGTCCCCGAACATGGCCCCGCAGACCACCGCGCCGGTGCAGACGGCAAGGGAGATCCCGGCCTTTTCACTGATCCCGGCAGCAATGGGCGCCAGGGCCGCGATGGTCCCCATGGAGGTGCCCATGGACAGGGAGATGAAGCAGGCGATGACGAAGATCCCCGCCACGGCAAACCGGGGCGGCAGCACCGAAAGCCCCATGTTCACTACACTGTCCGCCCCGCCGGCGGCAGTTACGGCCCCGGAAAAGGCCCCGGCCAGCAGGAAAATAACGCACATGACCATGACGTTTTCTTCCCCGGCCCCCTGGGACATGGCAGTGAGCTTCCGGGAAAAGGGGACCTTCCGGTTTTGCAGCAAAGCGGCCATGAGGGCGATCAAAAACCCCACCACGGCCGGCATGGCGGAAAAGTCCGAGGCCAAAAGCCCCACCCCGATAAACAGAACTAAAAATATGCCGATGGGCAGCAATGCCCAGGCATTCCCTTCTTGTTTCATGTCAAAACCTCCGTTTGGACATCTCAGCCGTCCGGGCCGGACAAGCTGGCAGACATCCTCATTATAACATGTTTTTTACAAAAGGGAAAGAAATTCTTAAAATATTTACCAGTTCAGGCTGGATCGCGCAGATTTTTTCCTACTTTATTATAAAAGACGTCTGTTTACAGGTGTTTTTTCCAGAACTACACTTTTTACCAAAAAATCAACAGGATTCTTGTGCAATCTTTTTTTGAAAAAGGGCTTTTCATTTTTTTTGAAGCCGGTATAATAAGGTATGAACAGAATTTTTCGCAACTATGACAGAATGGCGGTGATTTTATGTTTCCTTTGAAATGGGTTTGGGAAAACCTCAAAGGATACCGGAAACAGTACGTTCTGGCCATCTGCATGGTGGTCATCACGGCGACGCTGAACCTGGCGAATCCGTTGATCTCCCAGCAGATCGTGGACCGGGTGCTGGTTCCCCCCTCTGAAGCGCAGCGGGAGCTCGATATGCTCATCCCGTTGGTTTTGCTGATGGTCGGCTTTACCTTGTTCCGCACAGGGATCGGGTATTTGATGGTCATCACCTTTGAAAAGGCCGGTATCTATGTGGCGACCAGGATCCGCGAGTATATTTACCGGAACATGCAGAAGCAGGATATGAGCTTTTTTGACCGGAACCGCACCGGCGACCTGATGACCCGGCTCACCGGCGACCTGGATGTGGTGCGGTATGTGACGGCCTTTTCCGTCCGCATCAGTATCGACTCCCTGGTGTCCTTTATCGCGGTGCTGATCTACTTTTTGTGCACCGACGTGGTGTTTACCCTGGCGCTTTGCTGCCTCTTCCCAGTCATGTATTTTATCAGCTACAACTATTCCCGGAAGGCCCGCCCCCTTTACGCGGACCAGCGGGAAAAGCTGGCTATCCTAAACTCCCGGGCCCAGGAAAACATCGCGGGCAACCGGGTGGTCAAGGCTTTTGCCAAAGAGGAATATGAAAAGGGCCTCTTTGACAAATGCAACATGGACTATCACGACGCAAACCTCCGGGCCAACGATTTCTGGCTGAAATATTACCCGGCCATCGAACTGACGGCCCAGGCCATGAACATCGTCGTGCTGCTGCTGGGCGGCCTGTTCGTTATGAGTGGACGGCTCACCATGGGCCAGCTCATGGCTTTCAGCGGCCTGGTGTTCACCTTCTCCAACCCCATCCGCAACCTGGGTAACCTCTTGAACGACGCGCAGCGGTTCATGGCCAGCGCCTCCAAGGTGATCGAGCTTTACTACACCCGTCCCACCATCGTCAACCGCTATGGCTGCAAGGCGACGGACGAGCGTCTGAAAGGCGACATCTCCTTTGAGGACGTTTCCCTGAACATCAAGGGCCACGAGCTGCTGAAACATATCGATCTACATATCGAGCCCGGTGAAACGGTGGCCATCATGGGCAATACAGGTTCGGGCAAGACCCTTCTGATGAACCTGATCCCCCGGCTTTACGACATCACCGGCGGGACCTTGAAGATCGACGGCCTGCCCATCAAGGAGTGGGACCTCCACACCCTGCGGCACAATATCGGCATGGCCACCCAGGACGTGTTCCTGTTCTCCGATACGGTGGACGGCAACATCGCTTACGGCGACTCCAGCATGAGCGAGGAAATGACCCATCATTACGCCCACATTTCCGCCGCGGACTTTATCTACAAAATGGAGGAAGGCTTCGACACCATCGTCGGCGAACGGGGCGTGGGCCTTTCCGGCGGCCAGAAGCAGCGGATCGCTTTGGCCCGCGCTTTGGCGGTGCGGCCGGCCATCCTGATCTTGGACGACACCACCTCGGCCGTCGACATGGAGACCGAACACTTTATCCAGGAGAGCCTGAGCCACCTGGACTTCCCCTGCACCAAGCTCATCGTTGCCCAGCGTATCTCCACCACCCGCCGCGCCGACCGGGTCATTGTCCTGAAGGACGGGGAGATTGCGGAAATGGGCACCCATGAGGGGCTGTCCAAGGGCAACGGCTATTACGCGGAGATCTGCCGCCTTCAGGAAGCGATCGGAGGTGAGGAATAATGGCAACCCGCAACAAATACGACGTGGACGAGACCCTGGAATCGCCTTTTAATATAAAGCATTTCAAACGGGCTGCGGTCTACGCCAAGAAACACTCGAAACTGATGATCGTCGCCTTGTCGGCCAGCATGGTTTCGGCCCTGGCTGCGCAGGTGTACCCGCTGATCCTCAAATACGCCACAGACGTTACCATCCCCAGCAAGAATTACATGCAGCTGGTTTGGCTGACGGTCCTCTTGATCCTGACCATCGCCCTGAGCGTGGCTCTGATCACCGTCCGCGCCAAGATCATGGCCCGGGTGGGCCAGGGCATCATCTACGATATGCGCAAGGACCTCTTCGACCATTTGCAGGAGCTGCCCTTTTCCTTCTACGACAGCCGCCCTCACGGGAAAATTCTGACCCGTGTTATCCATTACGTCAACAACGTATCGGATATGCTCTCCAACGGCGTCATCAACTTCGTGCTGGAGATCTTCAACCTGATCGTCATCGCCATCTTCATGTTCGCTGTGGATGTGAAGCTGTCCCTGGTGGTGGCCGCCGGTATCCCGGTCTTCGTGGCGGTCATCATGATCATCAAGCCCGCCCAGCGCCGGGTATGGCAGCAGGTTTCCAACAAAGGCTCCAATATGAACGCCTATCTGCAGGAAAGCCTGGACGGCGCGAAAATCACCCAGCTCTTCACCCGTGAGAAGCAGAACGCCGGCATTTTCGACCGGCTCAACATGGACTATTTCCACCTGTGGAACAAGGCCCAGCGGATCTCCAACTGCGTGTGGGTCACCGTAGACAACGTGTCCACCTGGGTCGTGGGCGCCATGTACATTGTGGGCATCCTGGTCATGCGCCCCATGGCCTCTTTCGGCACTATCCTGGCGGTTTCCAACTATGCCGGGCAGTTCTGGCGGCCCCTTTTGAACCTGTCGAACCTTTACAACACCTTCGTCAACGGCATCGCTTACCTGGAACGTATCTTTGAGATGATCGACGAGCCAGTGGACATCAAGGACGCCCCGGATGCTTACGAGCTGCCCAAGGTGGAAGGCCGCGTCACCTTCGAGGACGTGACCTTTGCCTATGAGCCGCCCCGCAACATCTTGGAGCACGTTTCCTTTGATGTGAAGCCCGGCGAGAGCATCGCTTTGGTAGGTCCCACAGGCGCGGGCAAATCCACCATCGTCAACCTGATTTCCCGGTTCTACGACCTGACCGGCGGCCGGGTGCTGGTGGACGGCCACGATATTTCCAAAGTCACCCTCCACTCCCTCCGTTCCCAGATGGGCATTATGCTCCAGGACAGCTTCATCTTCTCCGGGACCCTGCTTGACAACATCAAGTACGCCCGGCAGGACGCCACCGATGAGGAGGTCCGGCAGGCCTGCCGCACCGTCTGCGCCGACGAATTTATCCAGGAAATGGAAAAAGGCTACATGACCGAGGTGAACGAGCGCGGTTCCCGGCTGTCCCAGGGCCAGCGGCAGCTGATCTCCTTCGCCAGGACCCTCCTTGCCGACCCCAAAATCCTGATTTTGGATGAAGCCACCTCCTCCATCGACGCCAAGACGGAGAAAATGGTGCAGACGGCGCTGAACGAGCTGTTAAAGGGAAGAACTTCCTTTATTATCGCCCACCGTTTGTCCACCATCAAAAACTGCGACAAAATCATGTACATCTCCAACAAGGGGATCTCCGAATGCGGCAGCCATGAGGAATTGCTGGCCAAGAAAGGCGATTACTACAAGCTGTATACCGCCCAGAGGACCGGCCAGGCGGAAACGCAGGATTCCATTACAAACTGAAAATCATTCTGTTTCTGACCTTCCCACTAGGCCGGCGGCGTGATGCTGCCGGCCGTTCCCTTTCTGCAAATGGGACAAACTCGAAAGTGTGCGTATTTTCCCTTGTTTTTCGCAATATCTATTGAATTTTCTGTGCAATCAGGTATAATAAGGATAGATAAATTTTTGAACAGAAGGAGGGGCATCATGAAACACATTTGGAAGAAGTGCGCGGCCTTCCTGGCGCTGGCGGCGGCCTGCGTCAGCCTGGCGGCCCCGGTTTCGGCAGCGGAGGGCTGGCTGAGGGACGGGGCTTCCTGGCGGTATCAGGGATCGGGCGGCGAGTACGCTGCGGGACAGTGGAAGCTGGTTCACGACCACTGGTATTATTTTGACGGGGACGGGCGTATGGCCACCGGCTGGCGGCTGGTGGACGGCCGCTGGCGGTATTTCAACCCGGAAGAAGGGGAAGCCCTGCCCCAGGGGGCCATGGTGACCGGACCTCTTCAGCTGGAGGATGGGCTCTATTACTTTGACGAGTGGGGCGGCATGCGCACCGAGGAGCTGGTTTTGGGGGCAGAGGCCTACGGCTTCGACGAAAACGGCCGGTTCTCCTATCTGCGTCCCGCCGACCTGAAAAACCTGTCCTTTACCCACCCCGACGGCTGGGTGTCCCTTTGGGCCGGGGACCTGCTGATGATGCTCCCCAATGAAGAAGGGATGCAGGGGGCCAATATCCTGGCCGCCTATCTTCCCGTCCAGGGCGGGGACGCTTCTTTGGACCGGGACAGCCTGGAAGCGAGTCTGGAGGCCCTCTTTTCCTTCCTTGATTATGGGGAAACGGCGGTTTCCGTATCTACGGTATCATCGGTACAGGGGACCCGGGCGGAGGACGCTTTGGAGGTTACCGTCCGGACAGCGCTGCCGGACCAGCCGGAAATCACCAGCACCCTTTGGCTCCTTTCCTTTGACGAGGGCTGGGCGGAGATTTGCTACACCGCTTCTGCGGAGGCCTTCCCGCTTTATTATGAAGACGCCCTGTCTGTGGCCAGATCTTTGGAGATTCTTCCTTAAAACAAACACGCAGTTTCATAGAACTGCGTGTTAATTTTTTTATATTTTGTTAAAACTGCACATGAGCGCCCCGGAAAGTTTTACGCTGAAAAGGCCGGAAAATGCAGAGAATCCCTTTTTTCGTCCTTGTACTTCATGGCTATTTATGATATAATACAAATATCGAAAATGGGTTTTTTATATACAATGTATAATGGCCCTTGCGAGCATGACAGCAGGAAATTTGATTTCAATTCTGCAAGCATGGAATTTTAGTACAAGGAGCGATAGGACATGAGACAGTATGAGGCAAATGATATCCGGAATGTAGCGGTTGCCGGTCACGGCAGCAGCGGAAAGACCAGCCTGGTTGAAGCACTTCTTTACCGCACCGGCGCCACCGACCGCTTGGGGAAAATCGCCGACGGGAATACCGTTTCCGACTATGACCCGGAAGAGATCAAGCGGAAGGCTTCGCTGAACCTCTCCATCGTTCCGGTGGAATATAACAACGTGAAGATCAACTTTTTGGACGCCCCCGGGCTTTTTGATTTCGCCCTGGGCCAGGCGGAAGCAATCCGCGCGGCAGGCAGCGTCCTCATCGTGGTTTCCGGAAAATCCGGCGTCACGGTTGGGGCGAAAAAAGCCTATAAGGCGGCGGTCAAGGCCGGTAAGCCCCGGGCCTTCTTCGTCAGCAAAATGGACAGCGACCACGCGGATTTCTATAAAGTCCTGGAACAGCTGAAAACCGAGTTCGGCCCTTCCGTCTGCCCCCTGGTGGTGCCTTATGTGGAGGACCACAAGGTAAAATGCTATATCGACCTCATCGGCATGAAGGCTTATTCCTATGAAAGCGGCCACCGTGCGGAAATCGTCATGCCCGACCTGGGCCACCGGGAAGAGGGCCTGATCAACGCCATTTCCGAGGCCGTCGCCGAGACCGACGAGGAACTCATGGACAAATATTTCTCCGGCGAGCAGTTCACCATGCTGGAAATGATCCGGGGCATCCATAAGGGCGTCCGGGACGGCTCCATCACCCCTGTGTTCTGCGGCTCCGCCGTCAACCTGGAAGGCCTGAGCCTTTTGGGCGGCGCCATCGTTTCCATGTTCCCCTCCGCTGCCGAGGAAACCCCGGAAGAAGGGGAAATGGACGGCGATGTGGCGGAGATCCCCTGCAATGCGGAAGACCCTGCGGTGGTCTATGTGTTCAAAACCATCGCCGACCCCTTTGTGGGCAAACTGTCTTATGTAAAGGTTGTGGCGGGCAAGCTCACCGCCGATACGGAGCTGGTCAACATGACCACCGGGCAGCCAGAAAAGCTGGGCAAGCTCTTGTATGTCCGGGGCAAAAAGCAGGAAGAAGCGAAGGAGGTGCTGGCCGGCGATATCTGTGCCGTCAGCAAGCTGGCCGCCAACACCTGCGACACCCTCTGCGCCCCCAGCCGGAAGGTGGAGCTGGCCAAGACGGAGTTCCCGGCCCCCTGCTACTCCATGGCTGTGAAGCCTGTGGGGAAAGGGGACGAGGGCAAGATCTCCCAGGGCATGTCCCGCCTGCTGGAAGAAGACCCCACTCTGTCCTTCGTTTTGAATACGGAAACCAAAGAACAGGTCCTCAGCGGCCTGGGCGAGCAGCACCTGGATGTCACCATCGCCAAGCTCAAAAATAAATTCGGCGTGGATGTGAAGCTGGAGAAGCCCACAGTGGCCTACCGAGAAACCATCCGCAAGAAGGTCAAGGTCCAGGGCAAGCATAAAAAGCAAAGCGGCGGCCACGGCCAGTACGGCGATGTGTGGATCGAGTTCGAACCCTGCGACAGCGAGGAGCTGGTCTTTGCGGAGAACGTGTTCGGCGGCGCGGTGCCCCGGAACTTCTTCCCGGCAGTGGAAAAGGGCCTCCAGGACTGCGTCAAGAAGGGCGTCCTGGCCGGATATCCGGTGGTGGGCCTGAAAGCGACCCTGGTGGACGGCTCCTACCACCCCGTCGACTCCTCGGAAATGGCCTTCAAAACAGCCGCCAGCCTGGCTTACAAGGCTGGCTTACAGGAGGCTTCCCCCATTATTTTGGAACCCATCGGCTCTTTGAAGGTACAGGTGCCCGACGACACCACCGGCGACATGATGGGCGAGCTGAACAAGCGCCGCGGCCGGGTCTTGGGCATGAACTCCATTGGGGAAGGCATGACCGAGATCGAAGCCGAGGCCCCCATGAGCGAAATGCAGGATTTCGCCACCCTGGTGCGTCAGATGACCCAGGGCAGCGGCAGCTTTACATTGGAATTTTCCCGTTACGACCCCCTGCCCTCCAATCTGGAAGCCGCAGTCATCGCCAATTCCAAGCGGCTGACTTCGGAAGCATAATGATGTGATAACCTCATCCTGTGCGGCATATCCATAAAATGGAGGTGCTGTACGGGATGAAGGTCTTGCATAATTTATGCAGGAGAGGGTGGATCTGCCTTCTCTGCGGCGTGACGGCGCTGGCCCTTGCGCTCCTGGTACTGCCGGGGGCCGGGCAGAAAACAGACTGGGGGAGAAATACGGCGGAGCAGACCGCTTTTCTGGAAAGCTTCGGCTGGGAAGTCGGCCCGGAGCCTTTGGAAACCAGGACGATCCAGATCCCCGAGGAGTTCGGCGAAGTATACAGCCGGTATAATGAAATCCAGTTGGAACAGGGAAAAGATTTGCGTCCTTACGCAGGGAAGAAGGTGGAGCATTATCAGTATCAGGTTATGAATTATCCAAATTTTTCGGAAACAATTCGTGCAAATTTATTGGTTTATGAGGGGGAAATCATTGGCGGGGACATCAGTTCCCTGGCATTGGACGGGTTTATGCATGGATTTTCAAAGGAAACCAATGAAAATCACTAAAACCGGAAGATATACCCAAAAAATCGAGAAAATATTTGAAAAAATCCCAGAAAATACGGAATTTTGTCGGTTAGCAATATACACAAATCGTTTTTTAAAAGTTTGGGTAATCCATGGCTAGGCAGAATGGGAAAAATTTGATATAGTATTATCAAGGCAACTTACAGCAGAAAAATTAGGAGGTTACTTTATGGCAAGCTTAACTTTAAAAGGCATTTATAAAAAATACGCCGGCGGCGTAACCGCAGTATCCGATTTCAACCTGGACATTGAGGACAAAGAGTTCATCATTCTGGTTGGTCCTTCCGGCTGCGGTAAATCCACCACCCTGCGTATGATCGCCGGTCTGGAAGAGATTTCCGAAGGCGAACTGTACATCGGCGACAAACTGGTCAACGACGTTGCCCCTAAGGACCGCGACATCGCAATGGTGTTCCAGAACTACGCTCTGTATCCTCATATGACCGTTTTCGAGAACATGGCGTTCGGCCTGAAACTCCGCAAGACCCCGAAGGATGAAATCAAACGCCGCGTTGAGGAAGCTGCCCGCATCCTGGACATCACCCACCTGCTTGACCGTAAACCCAAGGCTCTGTCCGGTGGTCAGCGTCAGCGTGTTGCTCTGGGCCGTGCTATCGTCCGTGAGCCTCAGGTATTCCTCCTTGACGAACCGCTGTCCAACCTGGACGCGAAGCTCCGTGCTCAGATGAGAACCGAGCTGTCCAAACTGCACCTGAAACTGGGCACCACCTTCATTTACGTAACCCACGACCAGACCGAGGCTATGACCATGGGTACCCGCATCGTGGTTATGAAGGACGGCTTCATCCAGCAGGTCGATACTCCTCAGAACCTGTACACCAAGCCCTGCAATATGTTCGTTGCCGGCTTCATCGGCTCTCCCCAGATGAACTTCATCGACGCTACCCTGGCTGAAAAAGACGGCCGTTTCGCGATCCAGTTCGGCGATGAGACCCATAAATACGAAGTGGTCGTTCCCGAAAGCAAGAAGAACGATCTGCTCAAAGAGTATGTCGGCAAGGAAGTTGTCCTGGGCGTCCGTCCTGAAAACCTGAAGGACGAGGAAGTTATCATCAACTCCGCTTCTACCGGCCTGATCGACTGCGACGTAGAAGTTACCGAGCTGATGGGTGCAGAAACCTACCTGTACCTGAACTGCGCCGGCGTCAACCTGACCGCCCGCGTTTCTCCCCGCAACACTGCCCGTGCCGGCGATGTCATCAAGATGGCGATCGACGTCAACAACATCCACCTGTTCGACAAAGAAACCGAGAAAGTAATCCTCAACTAAGCATACATAAGAACCTCTAACTCTCTAAATAAAAGGCCCCTGTGATTTTGCGCAGGGGCCTTTTGTTCCCCATTTCATGGGGTATATATTTTTCGTCAGCTTGGGCGCGTGTTCGTTCAAGCGTTTTTGTGCCGTTTTCTGAACCTCCTCCGGCGGAGGAAAGGCAGGGAACGGAAGAAAAGGAGGAAGAAAATGATTACCGTGCAGCACATCACCAAAACCTTCCGGGTGGCCCGGAGGAATGCCGGCTTGAAAGAGGCAGTAAAAGCTCTCTGGAAGCGGGAGTACGACACCATCCACGCCCTGAACGACATCTCGTTTACCATAGGGGACGGGGAGATGGTAGGGTACATCGGCCCCAACGGCGCCGGGAAAAGCAGCACCATCAAGGTGTTGTCCGGCATATTGACCCCGGACACAGGCCAGTGCGACATCAACGGCCGTTGTCCCTGGAAGGACCGCAGCAGCCATGTCCAGGACATCGGCGTGGTATTCGGCCAGCGATCCCAGCTTTGGTGGGATGTGCCGGTGATCGATTCCTTTGAACTGCTGCGGGACATTTACCGGGTGCCGCAAAATGAGTACAAGCGGAATTTTGACGAGCTGGTGGAACTTTTGAACCTGTCCCAAATCGTCAAGACCCCCACCCGGCAGCTTTCTTTGGGCCAGCGGATGCGCTGCGAAATAGCAGCCTCTCTGCTCCACAGCCCCAAAATCCTCTTTTTGGACGAGCCCACCATCGGCCTGGACGCGGTTTCCAAGCTGGCGGTCCGGAGCTTTATTAAGGAATTGAACCAGCGCCGGGGCACTACCGTAATTTTGACTACCCACGATATGCAGGATATCGAAGCCCTGGCCTCCCGGGTCATTTTGATCGGAAAAGGGAGGATTTTGCTGGACGGAGCCCTTGAGAACCTGAAAAAGCAATTTTCCGGTGGGAAGATCCTCCGCATCGAGTACCAGGGGGATACCCCGGAATTGCCAAATGGCCTTTCCTGGCAGGAAAAAGGGGAGAACCACGGGGTTTTGCTCCTTGCCCCGGAATTGCTTTCTGTGTCGGAGGCCATTTCCAGCCTGTCAGCCCAGGTGGAGCTGCGGGACGTTTCGGTGGAGGATACCCCCATCGACGAGATTGTCGCCAACCTCTACCGGGAATACCGGATCTAGGGGGTGGTTCATTTGAATTTTGCCGCAAAATATGTTTCGATTTTCCGCATCCGGTTTGTCAACGGTTTGCAGTACCGGCTGGCGGCGCTGGCGGGGATTTCCACCCAGTTTTTCTGGGGCTTTATGGAAATCCTACTGTACCGGGCCTTTTACAGAGCAGACCCAACCGCTTTCCCAATGGAATTTTCAGCGCTGGTATCCTACATCTGGCTCCAGCAGGCTTTCCTCACCCTTTATCAGAGCTGGTTTTTTGAAAACGAGATTTTTGACGCCATTACCGGGGGGAGTGTCGCCTACGAGCTTTGCCGCCCCATGAACCTTTACATTTTCTGGTTTACCCGCAGCGTGGCCAACCGGGTGGCAAAAGCGGCTCTGCGGTGCCTGCCGGTGTTGGTTGTCGCTTTTTTGCTGCCGGAACCCTTTGGCATGAGCTTGCCGGTGAGTCTGCCGGTTTTTATCCTGTTTCTGGTTACCATGTTCCTGGCGCTTTTGCTGGCGGTTTCCATGACCATGATTATATACGGATTGACCTTTTACACCATGTCGCCGCTGGGCTTGCGGACTGTTTTTTCCTCTCTGGCGGAATTTTGCTCCGGCGCCCTGGTTCCCCTGCCGTTTTTGCCGGATGGAGTGCGGAAGGTGCTGGAAGTCCTGCCCTTTGCCTCGGTGCAAAACCTGCCCTTCCGGATTTACAGCGGCGACATTGCCGGGATGGAGATTTTCTGGGGAGTCGCGCTGCAAGTTTTTTGGACGGCGGGCTTAATTGCCCTTGGCGCGCTGATTTTCCGGAATGCCTTAAAACGGGCGGTTGTGCAGGGAGGTTGAGGACATGAGATTTCAAGACAAGATGCGGGGGACCTCTTTTAGGGGCGCAACTGGTTTGCGCCAGCCAAAGCCTGACGCGGAACTCTGCGGCCGCGGCGTCATTCCCTCCAGGCGCGGCCTGGTGCAAGGAGGTTGAGAAGATGAAACTTTACGGACGTTATTTTTCCATCCATCTGCGGAGCGCCATGCAGTACCCGGCCTCCTTCTGGATGACCTTTTTCGGCCAGTTTTTGACGGCGTTTTCCGCCTTCCTCAGCATTTATTTCCTGTTTGACCGGTTCCACGCTGTGGAGGGGTTCACCTACCAGGAGGTGCTTCTCTGTTTCGCCTCGGTGATGCTGTCCTTTTCTTTTTGCGAGTGCTTTTTCCGGGGGTTTGACCGGTTCCCGTCTTTGCTGGGCAACGGCCAGTTCGACCGGATCCTCATCCGGCCCCGGAGCACCATTTTCCAGGTTTTGTGCGCTCAGATGGACTTTTCCCGGCTGGGGAAATTTCTCCAGGCGGTGCTGGTGTTCTGCTACGCCATCCCAGCCTCCGGAGTGGAATGGACCTGGCCCCGGGTGCTGACCCTCTGCGGGATGCTTCTGGGGGGTGTGGCGATTTTCGCGGGGCTGTTCCTTTTTTACGCCGGGGCCAGCTTCTTTACCATTGAGGGTCTGGAAGTGCTGAACATTTTCATTTACGGCGGCCGGGAGTTCGGCTCCTATCCGGCAGTGATCTACGGTAAAGCGATCCTCAAATTCTGGACCTTTGTGATCCCCATGGCCATGATCCAGTATTATCCTCTGCTGTTTCTGCTGGGCCGGACGGACAGTGTCTGGAACGCTCTTTCTCCCCTGGCGACCCTGCTGTTTTTGGTTCCGGCCTACCTTTTCTGGCGGTTCGGCCTGCGGCATTACCGTTCCACCGGCTCCTAGCGGCGAGCCGCCGCTGGCAAGACGCCGCGGTTGTTGTACCTCGCGAGACGCTTCGGCTGGCGCAAACAAGTTGCGCCTCTGGCAGAAGTCCCCCGATTATTTAAATTGATTGGCGAGCCGCCGGTTGTAGGGGCGGGCATTGCCCGCCCGCCTAATTTCCGCGAGGTTTTATGAACCCGGGCGAACACAGTTCACCCCTACAACACCAACGTTACAGACAGACATTATTTCGGGGAACCTGTACCGAAAACGGCGGTCCATCCCGCCGTTCAGAAACCCGGCGCGGGACACAACGCCGCGGCGAATTGCGCCCGGCGGTTCGCCGGCCCCACGATTTCTCAAAATAAGGAGGATGAAATGGACGAATTTGCAAAAGGGCGTTTGGCCCTGTTTTTTGAAAAATTGACCGCCGCTTTCCCCGGAAGGCTGCTGTTTTTGGGACTTCAGGGCAGCTACCGCCGGGGGGAGCAGACCCCGGAAAGCGACCTGGACATTGTCACCATTTTGGACCGGGCGGAATACGCCGATCTTGCCAAATACCGGGCGATGCTTAAGGAACTGCCGGGAACTCCGCAGCCCTGCGGGTTCCTCTGCGGCCTGGCGGAGCTGAAAAACTGGCCCCGGTACGACCTTTTCGGGCTGTATTACGACACGGAACCTTTTTACGGCAGCCTTTCCGACTTGATCGAGCCGCCCGGCCCGGCAGAGGCCCGGGAAAGCCTCCGGATTGGGGCGGCAAACCTGCTCCATGAGATCACCCACCGGAGCATTTACGGCCGCCTCACCCCCGAAATTGGCCTTGGCTGTCTGAAAGCGGCAAAATTTCTGGTCATTGCCCGGGAATACTGCCGCACCGGGGTGTATGAGGCCCGGCTGTCTGCCCTGGAGGTTCAATGCACCGGCAGCAGCCGCCGGATTATCACGGCTTTGCGGGAACATTCCGCCCCGGAGGACTGGGCGGAGCTGATTTTTGACTTCTGCGGGGAAGCTTTGAAGGCGTTTTAATTTCCGCCGCTGTTGGCATCCCGCATGGAAACTGCTGCCCGGCTATTTCGAAACCATTGCGGAAGAATTTTGGCTGTGTGAAAAGGGCGGGCGCATTGTCATTCCCTTTCGCATTCGCATTTCCATTCCCATTATCATTATCATTTGCATTAGCATTAGCATTATCATTAGCTTCCCTTTTGGTTTCGCTTTGGTTTCCTTTTGGTTTCCTTTTGGTTTCTGTTTGCTTTCCGTTTGGTTTTGCCTGGATGCCGGAAAACCCCCGGTATGATGGGAGTTTTCCCGGGAAGGTAAGCTTGGCTTATTTCTTTTCACAATTACGCGCTGGAGGGACACTGGAATGTTTTTCGCAAAAACGATTGAAAACTGGACGGATTGGGGGGCCGTTTATCAGGACATCCCGGCCTTCCTGCCTCTAACCCGGGCCATTTTTGCCAAAGAAGGCCTGCCGCCTATCCGGGAAACCGCGCGTTTGACCCCGGGCACCAACGCGGTGTTCCGGGCGGATGATTTTGTGGTCAAGATTTTCGCCCCCAAGGAATCCGGCCTGGACGCGGAATCCGACTTCCAAACGGAACAGGCGGCCATCCGCCGGGCGGAATCCCTGGGGATTGCCACGCCGAAGCTCCGGGGGGCGGGATTTTTGGAGGACAAATACCGCTTTTACTACCTGATTACCGATCACATCCCGGGGAAAGAGGCGGGGGCTTGGCTGAAAACGGCGGACAAAACGCAAAAAGAGCGATTCTGCGGGTGGTTATGGGACGCCCTCCGTCCCTGGAACACTCCCTGCGCAGACGGGGTTTTCCGCCGGGACATGGCCGGATACAGCCGGGAAAATCCCCGGTGGCAGGGGATTTCCCCGGCCGCCGAAGCCCATCGCCGGGAGCTGCTCCCCCGGCTGACGGCAATGCCGGAGGTCTGCGTCCACGGGGATTTGACGGCGGAAAACCTGCTGGTTCCTGATGAAGGCGTACCAGTCATCATTGATTTTGCCGACACAGCGCTGGCGCCAGCCTGTTACGAGCTGCCCCCCATTTGCTTTTCGCTGTTTGATTACGACCCTGAGTTGGCCCGGATGCTCTGGAAATCCCCGGAGCCGTTGGCGGAGGCCCTGTTTGCCGGGCTGCTGCTCCACGACTTCGGCGCCAATTTTATTGAGGAGATCTGCGGGCGGTTTTTAGGGATTTCCCCCAAAGAGCTTTTGAGCTTAGGACCGGTGGAAAGCTTCCTCCGGGAACGGTATCCCTAAAGATTTTCACATTCTTCCCGTGAATTGGTGGAATACTCTTGCAAAATATCTGCCGATGCTATACAATGAAATCAGAATCATTTGATGGAAGGATGAGGAAAATGGCAAAAAAACTGCCTTTGGAAGCATTGCAGCCCTATATGGATGAGGTCGCCCAACGCCTGGCGGACCGGCCGAAGCTGGCCAAGCTCTTTTGCAACTGCTACCCCAACACCATGGCCACCACCACCAAATATTTGGAGGACGGCACGGCCTTTGTCTTCACCGGAGACATTCCCGCCATGTGGCTCCGGGATTCTTCTGCCCAGGTGCGGCACTATATCGGCGCGGCTAAACATTCGGAGCCGGTGGCGGAGCTCATCGAGGCCCTCATTGCCCGGCAGATGTTCTGCATCCAGCTGGACCCTTACGCCAACGCCTACAACGAAACCGACAACAACCAGTGCTGGGAACGGGACGAGCCTGCCCAGGGCCCCTGGATCTGGGAACGGAAGTATGAGATCGATTCCCTGTGCTACCCCTTCCAGCTGTCCTGGCTCTTTTGGAAAGCCACCGGCCGCACCGGCTGCTTCACGGACTCCTTCCGGAAATCCGCGGAAATGGTGCTGGACCTGTGGACGGTGGAGCAGGACCACAGTGAAAAATCCCCCTATTATTTTATCCGCAAAAACTGCCCGCCTACGGACACCCTGTCCCATGAGGGCAAGGGCGCGCCTGTGGCCCACACCGGCATGACCTGGTCCGGGTTCCGGCCCAGCGACGACGCCTGCGTGTACGGCTATCTGGTGCCCGCCAATATGTTCGCGTCCGTCGTCCTGTCTTACCTGGCGGAGATCTTCACAGAGATCTACAAGGACGAGGCTTTTGCCGCCAGGGCTTTGAAGCTCAAAGGCGAAATCGACGAGGGCATCCGAAAATACGGCGTTTATGAGCACGAGAAATTCGGCAAGATTTACGCTTACGAAACCGACGGCATGGGCCACTACACTTTAATGGACGACGCCAACGTCCCCAGCCTCCTGTCCATCCCGTATCTGGGCTGGTGCACCCCGGACGATGAAATCTATCAGAACACCCGGCGGTATGTCCTGAGCAAGGAAAATCCCTTCTATTACGAGGGCAAGGTCTTAAAGGGCGTGGGCAGCCCCCATACGCCGCCCCGTTACGTCTGGCACATTGCCCTGTCCATGCAGGGTCTGACCTCCAACAGCCGGGAGGAGCAGGAAGCGCTGCTGGCCATGCTGGAGGCAAGCGACGCGGACACCGGCTATATGCACGAGGGCGTTTTCGTGGACGACCCTGCCCAGTTCACCCGGCCCTGGTTTGCCTGGTCCAATTCCATCTTCTCGGAATTTGTCCTCCATTACCTGGGCATGGAAAACGCATAGTTTTAACCCCCCGCATTTTTTGGAATGCGGGGGTCAGAGCGCTGAAAAGGGGAATATAGCTTAGCAAATTGCCAAAAACGTGTGGTTTGCTGACGCAAATGAGCCGTGGAGAAAAAATTGGAAAATTCTAACCCGCGGGCGGTCTGCACGCCATGAACTTATAGTTCATGGCTCGCCTTTTTTTATGAGTTCGCGGCCGAGCCGCGAAAAGTTGGATTCCGTTTCCTGCGGGAAACGGCCAAGGACTTGTCCTTTGGAATCCTGCAAGCTTTTGAAAAAGCTTGACCAAAACTTTTGATGTTGCTCTTTTATACAGTTTCCAATAAACGTTTTAAATATTCTGACCCCGTGTTCTTCAAGAATACGGGGGTTTTTCGTAAAATTCTTCACGTTTATCCGATAAAAACGACAGAAAAATTTGATATACTGAAAGCAGTAAATTTCTTTGACAAGGAGAACAAGCCATATGAATTGTATTGCAGCAGAAAATCACGGGATCCGGTTGGTACTGGACGCGGAAAGCCTCTCTTTGACCATCTGCGCCCAGGGGGAAGAATGGCGCACTGGCGGAGAAGGCCGGGTGGCTTTTGAGGACGGCCGGGAGCTCTTTTTCCGGGAAGGGAAAAGGGTGGAGCACAGCCTTTGGAAAACCGGCGTGGGGGCCGGGATCCGCAGCCGCTACGCGGGCTTTTCCCTGGACGGACAGCCCCTTGGACTGGGATTTGAAACCATTGTCTGGGTGGAAAACGAATCCGGGGACGTCTTTTTTGAATGGATGCCCATAAACGAGGACGGCCCGGCTGTGAAAGCCGTTTACTGGCCCGACGCTTTCTCCTTTGAAAAGGATTCCAGCCGCTGGTACAGCCTCTTAAACCTGGAACAGGGGCTTTTGATTCCCAACAACTGGCCCGAGGAGCTGGGAAGAATCCCCTTTGACGGCCAGCTTTGCAGCTGCGCCGCCTATATGCCCTGGTTCGGCCAGGTGCGGGACGGTGCCGGGTACATCGCCATCAACGAAACTCCCTGGGACGCCGGGTATCAGGCGGAACATCCGGCCGGCGGCCCGTACACCCACCTTTCCTGGCGCTGGCTCCCCACTTTAGGCAAAATGGATTACCGCCGCCGGGTGCGGTATGTGTTCCGCAAGGACTGCGATTATAATACCCTTTGTAAAATTTACAGGGATCATGTCAAAGAAACGGGGCTTTTCACCACCCTTGCGGAAAAAGCCGCCCGGAACCCCCGGGTCAACGACCTGATTGGGGCGGCAATCGTTCACAAGGGCATCAAAACCCATGTGGCGGAGGATTCCGCCTTCTATGACCATGAGCATCCGGAGAAAAACGACTCCTTAGTGCCCTTCTCCTACCGGACCCAGGAGGTGCTCCATTACCGCCGCAAAGGAGTGGAAAAGCTCTACCTGCACCTGGACGGCTGGGGACAGCCGGGCTACGACAACCAGCATCCCGATTACCTGCCCGCCTGCAACGAAGCCGGCGGCTGGGAAGGCTTCAAAGAGCTTTCCGACACCATGGAGCAGTGCGGCTACCTGTTCGGCATCCACGACCAGTACCGGGACTATTATTTCTCCGCCAAAACCTTCGACCGGGAGTTCGGCCTCCACGCCCCGGACGGCAGCGTCTTTGAAATGGCCCGCTGGGCCGGCGGACGCCAGACCTACCTGTGCGCCACCCAGGCCCCTTACTATGTCAAGCGGAATTTTGAGGAGCTGTTCCGCCACGGCATCCATTTAAAGGGCGCGTACCTGGATGTGTTCACCTGCAACGAGCCCGACGAGTGCGCCCATCCGGAACACCGCATGACCCGGAAGGAGTGCCTGGAATACCGGGCAGCCTGCTTTGCCTACCTGACCTCCCGGGGGATTCTGCCCAGCTCCGAGGAAGTCACCGACTGGGCCATGAAGGAGCTGGTGTTCTGCCATTACGGCCCCTATGACTTTATGCTCCGGGCCCCCGGCAGCCCCAAGAAGGGCGTCCCTGTGCCCCTTTTCAACCTGGTTTACCACGACTGCCTGATCCTTCCCTGGCCCATGGACCATGGGGAAGGCCAGGAGGATTACATGCTCTACGCCCTCATAAACGGCGGCGCGGCCTATCTGGACAAGGACGGGGCCTATCCGGGCATTGACGGCGCCTTTGACGATGCCGCCAAGGACCGGGAGCTGGACGAAAAGATCGCCCGGTACCGGATCGTGGCGGATCTGCAGGAAAAAGTGGCCAAGCTGGAGCTTGTGCGCCATGAATTTGACGAAACCGACTGGCGGCGGCAGAAATCCGTCTTTGCGGACGGGACGGAGGTTTCCGTCAACCTGGCTGACGGAAGCTTTGAAATCCGCTAGGAGCCTTTTGAGACAGAAGACTGGAAATTCCGCGGAATTTCTGCTATACTAAAGGTATCAGAATTTTAGCGGAAAGGGATGATGGATATGAACGTCCAGGATACTGCAAAGGCAAAGGGCTGGGATTTGGAGGGGACCCTCCGGCGGTTCGGCGGCAGCCAGATGATGCTGGAGCGCTTCCTCAAAAAATTCCCCCAGGACCCCACCTTTGGGAAACTGGAGGAAGCGGCGGAACAGGGGGACCTGCCCGGAATCGAAACGGCGGCCCACACCCTTAAGGGCATTGCCGGAAACCTGGGGCTTACGGCGCTGTACGAGGGCTGTTCCAGCCTGGTGGCGGCGGTCCGGGCCGGGGAGACCCAGCGGGTCCCCGGCCTTTGGGAAACGGTGCGGGCGGAATATCAGGCTGCGGTTTCCGCTGTGGCCCAGATCGAGTGGTAAGGAGGATGCTAGCTTCATGGCGCTGACCCGGTATCAGATTTTGGAAAAACTCCGCCAGGACCCCGGACAGGTGGTTTCCGGCGGGGAACTGGCGGAGGAGCTGGGGATCTCCCGGACCGCGGTTTGGAAAAATATCGCTTCCCTTCAGGAAGAAGGGTATCGGATCGAAACCGCCGCCAACAAGGGTTACCGGTATCTGGGCGGGGAGGTGTATTCCGGCTATGAGGTACAGCGGCGGCTGGATACCCAGGTGGTGGGCCGGGAGCTGTATTTCCTGGAAGAAACCGACTCCACTAACTCCTATATCCGGCAGAAAGCCCAGGAAGGCGCGCCCGGCGGAGCCGTGGCTATTGCCCGGAAACAGACCCTGGGCCGGGGGCGTTTGGCCCGGAAATTTGAGTCCCCGCCAAACCTTGGAGTGTACCTGACCATTTTGCTGCGGCCGGAAATCTCCGTTGGGGAATTAAATCTGGTGACCCTTCTGGCCGCTGTGGCCGCCGGGGACACCATTGCGGAGCTGTCCGGCGTCTGCCCCGGCATCAAATGGACCAACGATCTGTTCATGGAAGGCAGGAAAATCTGCGGCATCCTCACGGAATGTTCCGTCAGCGGGGAAAACGGCGCGGTGGATTACGCGGCAGTGGGCATCGGCATGAACCTGCTGCAAAAGGAGGAGGATTTCCCGGAAGAGCTGCGGGGGATCGCCGGGTCGGTGTATATGGGAACCGGCGTGAAAATTTCCCCGGCGGATTACGCCGCCTGCCTTTGCCGGAATTTTGAACGGTGCTTTTATGCGGGGAAATTCCCTCAAAACCGGGAGGAAATCCTCAAAAAATACCGGGAAAGGCTCTTTTTCCTGGGCCAGACCGTCCAGGTGTGCGGCCTGCGGGAGCAGTACCCGGCGGTGGCCCTGGACGTGGACGGGGAAGGCCGGCTCCTGGTGCGCCGGGAGGACGGCTCCATTTCCGCCTTAAACAGCGGGGAAATCAGCGTCCGGCCTTTGAAAGCGTAAAAAAGCCGCCCTTTGAAGGCGGCTTTTTTAGGGGCGCGCATTGCAGTCTTTTGATATATATTTGTAGGGGCCGGGTTTCCCGGCCCGTTTGCAATACAGCGTGTCACAGAACTGCGTAATCATTGAGCGCCCAGCATTTCTGCTTTGCTGACGCAAAAATTCCCGTGGATAAAACTGAGAAGATTCTAAAATTTGATTTTACGAAGTAAAATCAAATCGCGGGGTCATCCGCGGCGGGTCTGCGGACCCGCTTTTTTCTTAACGTTCGCGCCCGAGGCGCGAAGGGATAGGATTCCGTTTCCTGCGGGAAACGGCCAAGGGCTTTGCCCTCTGGACACCCACCACCTTTTGAAAAAGGTGGACGAAAACTTTTATTGATCCCTTTTGCGCAGTTTTACTTTCAAAAGAAATTTTTCGAAATTTTTAAAGCCGCCCTTTAAAGGCGGCTTTTCTCACGCCTTTTTCCGTTTTTTCCGGGAAACATACAGGACCAGAAGGGCCGTAGCTCCCAAGGTGACGGCTATGGTCAGCAGGCTCCCCATCATGCCGGCCTGCCCGCCGGACAGCCACGCCGGGCCGTTCAAGGAGATCCGGATCACGGAAGGGTACGGGTCAAAGGGGAAGCCGCCAAAAAGGATCCCCGCGGCGAAATCCCACGCAAAATGGGCGGCGGCAGGGGCCAAGATCCCGCCGGAATACCGCCGTAGCAGGGACAGGGCAAACCCCATGGCCAGCAGGCTGAGGAAAGCGGCGGGGCCGTATTTCCACTGGGGGAAATGCAAAGCCGCGAACAAAACGGCGGAGCCGACCAGGGCGGCGTTCCCCGAAAACTGTCCTTCCATGGCCGCGTAGAAAAGCCCGTGGGCCAGGATCCCCTGGGTCAGTACGCCGCAGGCCAGCGCTGCGATCCAAACGCCCAGGTCCTCGATCTCCATTTCCTGGCGGATAAAATGCAGCCCGCCGGACAGCCGGAAGGCAAGCAGCGTCCCCGCCGCCCAGAATACGCCGAACCCGGCCCCCATCCAGAGGCCGTCACTGGGCCGGGCCCCCATCTGTCCGCGGAGCCCCTGGCCCGGCAGGAAGGTCTTGGAAATCAGGAAGGCAACGATCCCGGCGGCTCCAAGGGCGGCCCCGTTGCGGCAAAGCTGGGCGTAAGCGCCGCTTCCCGTCAAGAAGGCGGCGGTGTCGCTTAGAGGGATGGCCGTCATGGCCAAAAGCCCCCACAGCAGCAGAAATCCGATACATTTTATGCCAAAAGAAACGGCAGTTCTCATGCTTCTCACATCCTTTTCGCATAAGAAAACGAAAACCGATGATTTTTCCCTTCACGAAAGAGCCGCTTTGTGGTACAATAAAATTATGTCGAAAATGGAGGGAAAATGGATGTACCATGTTTTTCTGGATTTTGAAATGAATCCCATTGCGGCGGACAAGCGGCAATATGACGACCCGGTGCGCCACGAGATCATTGAGATCGGCGCGGTGAAGCTGGACGAGGATTACCAGCTGACGGACCGCTATGATAAATTCGTAAGGCCGGAACGGAATACCATTACCAAGAAAATCACCAGCCTTACGGGCATTACCCAGGAGGACGTGGAAAACGCTCCCGTCCTGGCCGACGCCCTTTTGGATTTCGCCCAGTGGATCGGGGAAGGGCCGGTGCGGATTTATTCCTGGAGCATCAGCGATTTCAACCAGCTTTACGGGGAGTGCTGGCTGAAGGAACTGGATGTGCCCCGGCAGTTCCGGCGCTGGATGGATTTCCAGCGGGTGTATACCCGGCTGGTGGGATTGTCCCGCCGGTCCAACCTTTCTTTGCAAAACGCCATTGGTTCCGTGGAGCAGTCCTTTGAGGGGCGGCAGCACCGGGCGGTGGACGACGCGGAAATGTCCGCCTCCCTTTTGACCCTGGTTAAGGACAAGGAGGCCTTCGCCGAGCGTACCCGGATTATCCAGCAGGTCTTTAAGCCCGCCACCCCCAGCGGCACCGGTTCCACCTTAGGGGATTTGTTCGCCGACGCTTTTGCCAAATTGCAGTCGGAGGAAAAATAGCAGCGGCTTCTTGACAGCCAGTTATGGAAATGATACAATCAAGGAAAAAGGATATTTAAGGAGGACTTTTTTATGAAATTCGGCATGAGCGCCTACTGCCTGACCCCGGCTATGGCGGCGGGGCGCAAAACGGTTTACGACGTCATTGATTTCGCGAAAGAGCACGGCTGCGAGCACATTGAGTTTGTGCCCTTCCACCTACCCTTTGTCAACGACCAGGAGCTGACTTTGGATGAAAAGCTCATTGACAGCGTCCGGGAAAAATGCGCGGACGTGGGCCTGGAAATCTCCACCTACTCCGTCAACGCCGACCTGCTGAAGCCCGACGCAGAGGAACGCCGCCGGGAAATTGAACGGGTAAAACGGCACATTGACGCGGCGGCAAGGCTTGGCTTAAAGCGGATGCGGTACGACACCTCCTCCTTTAGGCGGCCCTTTTCCACCAACACTGTGGAGAATTTTTACAAGGAGCTGCCCCTGATGGTGGAGGGCATCAAAGAACTGCATGAATACACCGGGGAACGGGGCATCCGCACCACCCTGGAAAACCACGGCTTCTTTGTCAACGGTTCCGACCGCATTCTGCACCTGATCCAGGAAACCGGCTTTGACGACATCAAAATGACCCTGGACGTGGGGAATTTCCAGTGCGTGGACGAGGACAGCGTGGCGGCGGTGAAAAAATGCCTGCCTTACGCGGAGATCATCCACCTGAAGGATTTTTACATCCGCAAGAAATCCCAGCTTCCCGGCCAGACGGAGATGTTCAACTGCGACAACGGCAGCTGGTTTGAAACCATGGGCGGCCGGATGCTCCGGGGGTCCATCTTAGGGCAGGGGGATCTGGACATCTGGGAGATCCTGCGGGTCATCAAGGCTTCCGGCTTTGACGGGTACATGTCCCTGGAATTTGAGGGCATGGAGGTCTGCGAGCAGGGGACGGAGATCTCCCTGGCCATGGCCCGGGCCATTTGGGAACAGGTATAATCTTTGATTGCATAACAAAACCCGGCTGGGAACTCTCCCGGCCGGGCTCTTTTTCGTTAATGGGAATAGGTAGCGGCGTTTTCAAAGCCTTCCTTCAGCTCGCTCATGCTGTCGAAGCAGGTGCCGGTGCCGATGCCCACACAGCGCACCGGGTCCTCCGCCAAGCGGGTTTCGATGCCGGTGTTTTCCTGGATGAGGTCCGCTAAGCCCTGGAGCTGGGCGGTGCCGCCGGTCATGATGATGCCGTTTTCGTGGATGTCGCCGATGAGCTCCGGCGGCGTCCGTTCCAGCACGTTCCGGACGGCCATGACGATTTCCGCGGCAAAGGGCCGCAGGACCTCGAAGAGCTCCGTCTGGGTAATGGTGATCTGCTCCGGGTAGCCGGTCAGCAGGTTCCGCCCCTTTACTGTGGCGGTGACGGATTCCTCCGGGTCAAAGACGCAGCCGATTTCCTTTTTCAGGTTTTCCGCCACCTTGGTGCCCACGGCCAGTTTGTAGGTGTTCTGGATGTACTTGATAATGGCCTCGTCAAAGGTGTTGCCCGCCACCCGCAGGGAATTGGCGGTGACGATGCCGCCCAGGGAAATGACGGCCACGTCGGAGGTGCCGCCGCCGCTGTCCACCAGCATGTGTCCTTCCGGCCGGGTCACGTCGATCCCCGCGCCGATGGCCGCCGCCAAAGGCTCGTCCACTAGGAAAACCTGCCGGGCGCCGGCGCTCATAGCGGCGTCCACCACGGCCCGGGCCTCCACATGGGTGATGGCCGAGGGGATGCAGATGGCGATGCGGGGTTTGATCAAGTAGCTTTTGGTCACCTTCCGGACAAATTCCTTGACCAGGTACTCGGTGTAGCGGTGGTCAGAAATAACGCCGTCCCGGATGGGACATTCCGTTTGGATGTACGCCGGGGTTTTGCCCAGCATGGCCAGGGCTTCGTGCCCCACTGCCACTACTTTCCCGCTGCGGGTATTGTAAGCCACAACGCTGGGTTCCTCCAGGACAATGCCTTTGTCCCGGCGGTATATGATGATCTTGGTGGTGCCAAGATCAATGCCTAAATCGACTCCTGCCATGGATATTCCTCCTCTAAAGGATCTTTTTCTTCTATTATACCGCATTTCGGGGCGAAAGTACAAGAAAAAGCGCGGCTGTTCACAATTTTTTACATTTGCGGCGAGCCGCCGCTGATAAGACGGCGCGGGCCCGGAGGCCGGGCCGCCAATACGACGCGGCATTTCAATTTCTATCCGCCTGCTGGACGTGCTCTTGTCGTGAATAAATTCACGACGATTCGCCGTATGGGTAGGTTTCATTTTCTGTCGTTTCGGGGAACCTGTGACGAAAACGGCGGTTCATCCCGGCGTTCAGAAATCCGGCGCGTGGTATAATGCCGCGGCGAATTGCCGCCGGCGGCTCGCCGGTTGTAGGGGACGGGTTTCCCGTCCCGCCGTTTTTCTCGGGACATTTCGGTGTTTCATACGGGTTTCCCCGCCTGCACGTATACCAATTGTTTTTATAAAATATACAGGAAAACACTGAAATCTTTGTTGATGGTTTTGAATTGAGAACCAGGATAAAACGCGGTATCCTAAAAATAACAACAAAAAAAGGAGCGCATCCCCATGAATGAACAGCAAATTTTTCAGCAAATCGAAGATTGCGGTCTGATCCCCGTCATTAAAATCGAGGACGCCGCCCAGGCGGAACCATTGGCAAAGGCCCTGTGCCAAGGAGGGCTCCCGGCGGCAGAAGTGACCTTCCGTACCGCCGCGGCCAAAGAAGCCATCGCCCGGATGAGCAAAGCCTGCCCGGAAATGCTGGTTGGGGCCGGGACTGTCCTGACTACCGCCCAGGTGGACGAGGCTGTGGAAGCCGGGGCTCAGTTTATCGTTTCTCCCGGGTTAAACCCCAGGGTGGTTTCCTACTGCCTGGAAAAGGGAGTCCCGGTCCTGCCGGGGTGCGCCACCCCTTCCGACATGGAAGCCGCCATTGAACTGGGGCTTTCCGTGGTCAAATTTTTCCCGGCGGAGGCAAACGGCGGCTTGAAAGCCATCAAGGCCATGGCTGCCCCATACGGTCAGCTGCGCTTCATGCCTACCGGCGGCATCAACGAGAAAAACCTGCTGGATTACCTCACCTTCCCCAAAATCATCGCCTGCGGCGGCAGCTTCATGGTACCCGACGCCATGCTGAAAGCCGGGGATTATGAGGGAATTGCCGCCCTCACCCGGAAAGCGGTTGCCCTGATGCTGGGCTTCGAGCTGGCCCATGTGGGCATCAACTGCGAAAGCGAGGGGGAAGCCCAAAAAGCGGCGGATTCCTTTGAATGGCTGTTTGGCTTTGAGAAAAAGGAAGGCCCCGCCTCTATCTTCAACGCCGGGTTTGTGGAGCTGATGAAAACACCCGGTCTGGGAGCCAAAGGCCATATCGCCATCCGCGCCAACTCCCTGCCCCGGGCCGTAGCTTACCTGGAACGGCAGGGCGTCCGGTTCCATCCTGACGGCAAAAAATTCGACGAGGCCGGGAATTGGACCGCCGTTTACCTGGCGGAGGAAATCGGCGGCTTCGCCGTCCATCTGGTGCAGAAATAAGGGGGCGGCCATATGAAACCAACGGTAACTTTTGGGGAAATTATGCTCCGGCTGGAGCCGGAAGGGTATGAACGTTTTGTCCAGGCGGACAAGTTCGGGGTGGTTTACGGCGGCGGCGAGGCCAATGTGGCGGTGTCCTTAGCAAATTACGGACTCCCGGCGGAATTTGTCACCAAGCTGCCCGCCCATGAAATCGGCCAGAGCGCCGTCAACGCCCTGCGCCGGTATGGTGTTGGGACGGAAAAAATCGTCCGGGGAGGGGAGCGCATCGGGATTTACTTCATCGAAAAAGGCGCGTCCCAGCGGGCCTCCAAGGTGATTTACGACCGGGCTTATTCCGCGGTATCCCTGGCAAAAGCGGAGGAATTTGACTGGGAGGCTATTTTGGCAGGGGCCGGATGGTTCCATTTTTCCGGCATCACCCCGGCGGTCAGCGGAGAACTGGCCAAAGCCTGCCTGGAAGCGGTGAAAACCGCCCGGAAGCTGGGGGTCACGGTCAGCTGCGATCTAAATTACCGCAGCAAAATGTGGAGCCTTGACAAAGCCAAAGAGGTCATGGGGGGCTTGATGCCCTACACAGACGTGCTGATCGCCAACGAGGAGCACATCAAGTCCATTCTGGATATCGACGTTTCCGGCTACGCGGTGGAGGACTCCAATCTCTGCCGGGAAGGCTGCGCCGCCATGGCCCGGATACTCCATGAAAAGTACGGGTTCCAGGCGGCGGCCATTACCCAGCGCCGGAGCATTTCCGCCAGCGACAACAAATTCAAAGCCGCTTTCTGGCAGAATGAGGAAACGGCGTTTTCGCCCCAGCACGCTATGCACATTGTGGACCGGGTGGGTTCCGGCGACGCTTTCACGGCGGGAATCCTTTACGGGATGCAGACGGGGCTTTCCGCCCAGAAGACGGTGGATTTCGCCGCGGCGGCCTGCTGCTTGAAGCACAGCGTGGAAGGGGATTTCAACCTGATGAGCGCGGACGAGGTATTTGCCCTGGCAAAAGGGGAAGGTTCCGGCAGCGTCCAGCGCTAGCCCGGTAACCGGGCTGTTAAGTCGACGCGGCCGCACAGCACCGCACCGACTGCGTAAGCCGCTGTGCGTCGTAAGTTTTACGACAGCGACAAGCGGCTCAATGCAGTTGTTTTCTATCGTTGAGAGAAAAGAAAAGTTTTCGTCCACCTTTTTCAAAAGGTGGCGGGATTCCAAAGGGCGGCGCCCTTGGTCGTTTTCCGCGGAAAACGAAATCCCAATGCGAAAAAAGATCAGGAGGGGAGGGACCCTATCTTCCGCTTTTCAAGCGGCGGGGTTCCCCGTATAAAACGCCGGAACATTTCGTGTGATATGCGGGCGGATGTGGGCATCCGCCCCTACAAATTTGTTGCCTGTGCCGTTTTATAAAACGATAGGAAATGAAACCTATTAATACGGCGAATTTATTGAGCCGTCCAGCGGTCGGATAGGAATACCCCGGCCGCGTCGTCTTGGCGGCCCGGCCTCCGGGCCCGCGTCGAATTATCTCCGGCGATTCGCCGGTTGTAGGGGACAGCCTCCGGACATCCCAGGATTCTTTGGAAATGTATCAAAAGCCAGGCCCTCTGAATACCATGAAGTAAGGCGGGAACCCGTCTTGAAACTGGAATGGTTGGAGGGATTCATGCAATGATGCCGGAACAGCCCATGCATTTTTTTCTGGGAGCCAATTCCCCGGCCGGATTTGTCTCCTTTTACGATGAAATTACCGCCCAGGCGGAAAACGGCCGCCTTTTTGTAGTGAAAGGCGGGCCCGGCACCGGGAAATCCACCCTGATGCGCCGGACGGCGGCGGCTCTTTCCCAGCGGGAGAAGTGTTTTGAGTACATCCACTGTTCATCCGACCCGGACTCCCTGGACGCCGTGCTCTTCCCGGAATCCGGGGTCATGTTGGCGGACGCCACGCCGCCCCATGTCATTGAGCCCCAGCACCCCGGGGCCTGCGAAACAGTCGTCAACCTCTGCGCCTGCTGGGACGAGGAACTGCTGCAAAGCCGGAGGGCGGAGATCCTGTCCCTTTGCAGGCAGAACGCCCTTTGCCACCAGCAGTGCGTCCGGTTTTTAAGCGCGGCCCATGCCCTGCTCTCCGACAATATGAGCATTGCCGTCAACTGCCTGGACACCCGGAAAACGGCCAAAACCGCCGCGGGCATTGTAGCCCGGGAATGCCGCCGACGCAAACGGGGCGAGTCTGTGGAAAAGAAACGGCTCCTCAGCGCCATTACCCCCAAAGGGAACATCGGCTTCCCGGAAACCATCGCCGCCCTGTGCCCCCGGGTCTACCTGCTGAAAGATCCCTACGGCGCGGCGTCCAGCCTGCTGCTGGCGGCCATCCGCTCCCAGCTCATGGAATACGGCCTGACCATCTACACCTGCTTCTGCCCATTAAGTCCCCGGCAGAAAATCGACCATATCCTGGTGCCGGAACTGGGCCTGGCATTTGTCACAGCGGGGAAAGCCTTCCCCTTGGAAAAACTGCCGGAGCCTTATCGGGTCATCAGCTTCACCCGGTTCACGGATATGGAGCAGCTGGCCCTACGGAAACAAAGGCTGCGGTTTAACCGGCGCGCGGCGGAGGAATTGCTAGAAGCGGCGTCGCGGTCCCTGAGAAGGGCCAAAAACCTGCACGATTTGATCGAGAAGGAGTATGGGGCCGCCATCGACTTTGAGAAATTGGAGCAGCTCACCCTGGAAACCCTGGAACAGGCGGAAAGCTGGCAAAAGGAGCATTTGCCGTAAATCAAGAACACACCGTGAAAGAAAAAAGAAAAGTTTTACTCGATTTTTTTCAAAAAATCGCGGATTCCAAAGGCAGAGCCTTTGGTCGCACTCCGCAGAGTGCGAAATCCTACCCTTTCGCGCCTCGGGCGCGAACATAAAGAAAAAAGGCGGCTCGCAAGCCGCCCGCGGATGTCCCCGCGCCGCCATTTTGCGAAGCAAAATGGCGGTTTAGGATTTCCTAAAGCTTTATCCACGGAGATTTTGCGTCAGCAAAGCAGAAACGCTGTGTGTTCGATGATTACGCAGTTCTGTGATACACCTCATTGCAAGCGAGGAGGCCCGGCCCGTATTTGAGGAAAAACGTCCCGAAAAGACTGTAGGGGCGGGCATTGCCCGCCCGATGTTTAGCAAAACATGACGTGAAACCGCCGGGCGCGCAATGCGCGCCCCTACTATCAGCGGGGTTCCACTCACCCTTTTATCCCCTTATAAACTCACAGTTATAGCATATAAACTGTGGGAGAATGGTAAAAAGAAGTCCCTTCTGCTAGAATATAGTAGGAGGGATTTTTATGAAAACTCGGTTATTGGAGATGTGTTTGCAGTATGGGATCACCATAAAACAGGCCGCCCAAATTGCCGGATGTGCGCCCCGTACATACCGGCTGTATGAACTTGACCAGCATGCGATAAAAATGCGTCCATTAATCAGGCTGGCTTTGTATTACCATACCAGCACCGATTATTTGGTTTTCCTGACAGATTCTAAAACGCCGCATTGGGACAATGTATCAGAAACAGCCTGCTTTGCTTCCGCAAATGGGACGCAGATGGCTCGTTAGAAAATTTTTAACCGTCATTTTGCCTTGCAAAATAACGGCGCGGGGTCATCTTTGTAGGGGCCGGGTTTCCCGGCCCGTCAAGGTACTTGGGGAACCCCTTGATAGGGTTCCCCACGGTTCAACAGTCCACCGGACTGTTGAACCTCCCCTCCTGATCTTTTGGTAACATGGAGATTTCGCTCGTTGCGACGAGCGACCGAGGGCTTTGCCCTCTGGACTCCCGCCACCTTTTAAAAAAGGTGGACGAAAATTTTTATTTTTCTCTTTCGTTATGTCCGCAAAAAACGAGGGAGCGCATGTGCTCCCTCGTTTTTACAACACTTTGGACAGAAATTCCTTGGCACGGGGGTTCTGCGGATTGCTGAAAAAGTCCGCCGGGTCATTGGACTCTTCCATGATAATGCCTTCGTCCATGAACAGAACCCGGTTGGCCACTTCTTTGGCAAAGCCCATTTCATGGGTGACGCAGACCATGGTCATGCCGTCGTCCGCCAGATCTTTCATCAGCTGCAAAACCTCGCCCACCATTTCCGGGTCCAGGGCGGAGGTGGGCTCGTCAAAGAGCATCACGTCCGGGTTCATGGCCAGCGCCCGGACAATGGCGATGCGCTGTTTCTGACCGCCGGAAAGCATGGCCGGGTAGGCTTTGGCTTTGTCCGCCAGGCCGATGCGCCCCAGCAGGGTCATGGCCTTTTCCTCGGCCTCCGCTTTGGACTGGAGTTTCAGGGTGGTGGGGGCCAGGGTGATGTTCTGCAAAATGGTCAGGTGCGGGAACAGGTTAAAGTGCTGGAACACCATCCCCATTTTCCGCCGGAGCCGGTCGATGTCGCATTTTGGGGTGTTGATCTGCTCCCCCTCGAACCATATTTCCCCGGAGGTGGGGATTTCCAGCAGGTTTAAACAGCGCAGGAAGGTGCTTTTTCCCGACCCGGAAGGGCCGATCACCACAACTTTATCCCCTTTGTTGATGGTGGTGGTGATATTCTTTAAAACCTCCAAGCTGCCGAAGGACTTGGTGAGGCCGTTAATTTCGATCACTTTGACGCAGCCTCCTTTCAAGGCAGTTGACGCCGGCCTGGAGGATCAGCACCAGGACCAGGTAAATGACCGCCACGGCGATCAGCGGCAGGAACGCTTCATAGGTGCGGCTGCGGATGATGTCGCCGCCTTTGGTCAGGTCCTGGAGCCCGATGTAGCCCGCCACGGAAGTTTCCTTTAACAGGGTAATCATTTCGTTGCCCAGGGCGGGAAGGACGTTTTTGACCGCCTGGGGCATGATGATTTTCCAGGTAGTCTGGGTGTAGTTGAGGCCTAAGCTGCGGCCGGCTTCCATCTGGCCCGGGTCGATGCTCATGATGCCGGAACGGAAGATTTCCGCCACATAGGCCGCCGAGTTCAAGCCAAAGGCGATAATGGCCACCAGGATGATGTTGATGTCCACCGCGGCAAAGATGACGAAGTAAATGATCATCAGCTGGACCACCACAGGGGTGCCCCTGATAACGGTGAGGTAGAGCTTGGCGATGGCGTTTAAAAATTTCAGGTTGCCCGTTTTGTCATGAGTGGTGCGGACAAGCGCGATGAGGAAGCCCAGGACAACGCCTAAAATCAAGGCTCCCAGCGTAATGAGCAGTGTGTTGGTCAGGCCGGTGGTCAGGTATTTCCAGCGGTAATCCTTGACAAAGTTGTCATAAAAGGAATTGCCGAAATCCACGAACCAGGCCGCAATCGAATCCAGCAAGTCGATCCCCCTTTTCTGATACAAGGCAAGGGACAGAAGGATCGAGCCTGCTTCTGTCCCTTAGATGATAAGTCAAATCTTACTCGGCGGCCGCGTCTTTGACGATAACCACCTGGATACCGGTGCAGTAGGAATCCGTGAAGCTCACGTTTTCTTCCCGGTCAGGGGTTACGGTCATGCCGGCCGCGCCGAAGTCCGCTTTGCCGGACTGAACGGCAGGAATGATGGAGTCAAAGGCCATATCGGTCACTTCCAGCTCCATGCCCAGCTTGTCGCAGATAGCCCGGGCAAAATCTACATCCAGGCCCACGATTTTATCTTCGCCGGAAGAACTGTCGTGATATTCGTAGGGAGGGAACTCGGCGTTGGTGGCCATGGTCAGGGTGCCGTTGTAGGTGATCCCTTCGGGGGAGGTGTAAGGCTCAGCGCCTTCCACGCCGTTAATGTAGTAATCCAGCAGCTGCTGAAGGGTGCCGTCCTCTTTCAGCTCCCCAATGGCGGTGTTGAACTGCTCCAGAAGCTCGGTGTTGTCTTTGGCGATGCAGATGGCGTAATCCTCTTCCGTGTAAGCGGAGTCCAGAATCACCAGGCCCTCATTTTCCTCTACAAAGACCTTAGCGGGTTCGTTGTCGATGACCACGGCGTCCAGCTTATCCTGGAGCAGGGCCTGGACAGCCTCCATGCCCTTGCTGTAGCGGGTCAGTTCCGCACTGCCCAGCAGGCCGTCCTGAATATCGCCGTCGATGTACTGGTCGCCGGTGGTGCCCAGCTGTACGCCGATGCGGGCGTCGGTGAGGACCTCAGTGGGGTCCTGGGCAGCCGCATTGCCGGAAGTTTCGGCGGCAGATTCTTCAGAGGAAGATTCCGCAGCGGAGGAGGACTCGGTTTCGGCGGAGGAGCTGCTGCCGGTATCGCCGGAGCAGGATGCCAGGGAAACGCACATGGCCGCAGCCAGGAACGCGGCCAGGATCTTTTTCAGTTTCATATTCAAACCCATCCTTTACTGTAAATATTCATTTACTGTGAATTTTCATTTGGTATATTCCATACTTTAGCACATCCTTTCGGGAATTGCAAGGGGATTTTTCAAAAAATCTGCATATATTTCAAAGTTTATACATAATGACGGCTTTTTTCTTGCACGGAATCCGGTTTTTGTGGGTTTTACAAACAGAGAAAAACTGAATAAAATTGAATATATAATAATATTATTGCATAAAATTTGAATATAAATTAAAATATCCGGAATATTCTGTATATTCATATCTTCAACTGCTCCCCGTCAAAAATTTTGAAGTTTTCTTGGCTATTTTTTTGCGTGGATTTTTATAAAAATTCTTTACAATAGAATGATATTTTGATAAAATAAGTTTGTATCGTGTGCATACGGCTGCATGAACACACGATGGGACGCCGGGTTTCCCGGCACGGAGGGGATTATCAAAAACAAGAGAGAAAAGAAAACCAGAAAAACAGAGAAAAGCCATTTGTGATAAAGGAGGTGCTGGAGTGTTCTTTATCGAGCTGCCGGAATCAGTGAAACAGGCCTACGCGGAACGGGGCGTTTCTGAAGCAAAGATCCGCTACACGGCAAAGGCCGATGTTTCAAAAGAAAATCAATATGAAGATATTTACCTGGCTTTGACAGAACACGGGCTGTGCATCCTCTGGGGCCATGAGAGATTCGTGGACCAGAAGGGCAAGGAAACGGAGATCCATTTCCGGGTGAGCTGCTACCGGGAGATCCCTCTTGGGGACATCCGGGAGATCATCATCGACAGGTTGTATACCGTATCTTCTTTCATTGTCAAGACAGAGAAGGAGGAGCTTCTGGTATGCAGGCTGTCGATTTCGTTTGTGGGGCTGTTTGAGAAATTTAAAAGCCGGATCTTGGCCATGCGGGACCACGAGCCCATCGACGACAGCGGGTTAAAAGACGAGCATAAATGCTGCCCCAAATGCAAGCGCCCTTACCCCAACCAGGAACGGAAGGTCTGCCCCAACTGCTTGAGCAGCCGGGCGTCCTTTCTGCGGCTTTTAAAGGAATATCTTTCCTTTAAAAAAGAAGCGGCGCTGATTTTTGTCATGATGCTTTTAAGCAGCGTACTGACCCTGATTGTGCCGCTGTTCAGCTCCCAGATGTTCTACGACCAGGTCCTGACCCCGCCGGGGGATGGGACCGGGCGGTTTTACGGGATGCTTTTGCAGATGATTTTGGCGATCTTTGCCATCAAGCTGTTTTCCACGGCCTTCAGTTCCGTGTACGGCATCGTCCTCAGCAAGATCTCCTGCCAAGTGCTCCACAATCTGCGGGTGAAGATCTTTTCGTCCATGCAGCGGCTTTCGGTGAACTTTTTCGCCAGCAAGGCCACCGGCACTTTGATGACCCGCATCGACGACGACGCCGACTGGCTTTACTGGTTCTTTGTGGACATCGTGCCCATGTACATCGTCAGCGGCCTGACCTTGATCGGCCTGATCATCGTCATGTGCACCATCAGCCTGCCCCTGACCCTGCTGATCTTCGCTTCCACCTTAGCGGTGGGACTGCTGATCACCCGGGCGGAAAAGCGCTTGAAGCAGCTGCAAAGAAAACAGCACCGGGCTATCCGTTCCATGAAATCTGCTGTTACGGACTCCTTAGGTGGCCAGAAGGTGGTCAAGTCCTTTGCCCGGGAGGAACAGGAAGTGAGCCGCTTTGCCGGGAAGAACCAGGGCTACTGGCAGTCCCGGATGAACATCGGCTACTATAACGCCGCCCATTTCCCGGTGATGCGGATGATCTACCGGATGTCGGAGGTGGTGTTCCTGGGCCTGGGCGCTATTTTCGCCATCCAGGGGCATCTGACCCTAGGGGGGCTCACGGCCCTGGTGGCCTATGCCGACATGACCCTAAACTGCATCCAGTACTTTTTAAACTCCGCGAACCCGGCGGCCAGAGCTATGGATTCCGCCTCCCGAATGTTTGAAATTTTGGATACGGAGCCTTCCGTCCGGGAAAAGGAAAACCCGGTGCGGATGCCGGAAATGAAGGGAAACATCTCCGCCCGGAATATCAGCTTTGAATACGAGGTGGGCCGCCCGGTCATTAAAAATGTCAGCTTCGATGTGGAAGCGGGCCAGATGATCGGCCTGGTGGGCAAGACCGGCGCAGGGAAATCCACCATCATCAACCTGATCTCCCGGCTTTACGACGTCACCGAAGGGGAGATCACCATTGACGGGGTGAACATCCGGGACATTGCCTTTGCGGATCTGCGGAAAAACATCGGCATCGTCACCCAGGAAACCTACCTGTTTATGGGGACCATCGCCGACAACATCCGCTACGCCAAGCCGGACGCTTCCCTGGAGGAGGTTGTGGCGGCGGCCAAAGCGGCTTTCGCCCACGATTTTATCGCCCGGTTCCCGGAAGGGTACGACACCAAGGTGGGAAACGGCGGCGTGCAGCTTTCCGGCGGCGAAAGACAGCGGATCTCCATCGCCCGGGCCATTCTGCAGAACCCGCCCATCCTGATTTTAGACGAAGCCACCGCCGCCATGGACACCCAGACGGAACGGAACATCCAGTCGGCCATTGAAAAGCTGCGGTCCGGGAAAACCATCATTTCCATCGCCCATAGGCTTTCCACCCTGCGGGACGCCGACCGGCTGGCGGTCATCGACGACGGGAAGCTCTGCGAAAGCGGCACTCATCAGGAACTGCTGGAAAAACGGGGCGTGTACTTTAATCTGCATAAGATTCAGCTGGATTCCTTAAAGTTTATTAATCAAGAGTAACCACTCATAATCGGTAAGGACGATTTCTGCATTTGGAATACCAATTTTGTAGGGGCCGGGTCGCCCGGCCCGTATTTTCAAAGCCAGATGAACCGGATTGTAGGGGAGCGCAGTGCGGCTGCCTTTCCAGGATGTTTCCAGTGATACGCGGGCGGCCGATGACCGCCCCCTACAAATCATACTGGCGGGCATAAACGGAAGGAATCCGCTTCAGAAAGGAGCTTTTATGAGCGATTTTGCATATCTATCCCCAGGGGAACTGAGCTTTTCCCTGGATCAAAACGGCATCCTCTCCCTGGATTACCAGGGGAACCATTACGAAGGAGCGCAGCTGGTGCGGCTCTTTCCCTTCCAGAACCCGGAGGGGATGCTGTCGGTTTCCATACAGGACGGGGACTCCCGGAAGGAGCTGGGGATCATCGAGACTCTTTCCCAGCTGGCCCCGGCCCAAAGGGAAACCCTGCAAAACTATCTGCGCTACAAATACTTTATCCCCAACATCGAAAAAATCGGGAAGATCGAGGAGAAGCTGGGGTATGTTTACATGGACATCACCACGGTTTTAGGCCCCAAAACCATCTGCATCGCCGATGTGACCTCCAACCTGCGGCTGGTGGGGGAGTCCTCCGTCACCATTGTGGACGTCCAGGGCAACCGGTACGCCATTGAGGACATTGACAAACTGAGCCGGGAAAACCGGCAGAAAATCGAACTTTACATTTAGTCCCCCGAAAGAAAGGGAGGGATCTTCATGAATTTTCAAGCATCCGGGCTGGAAGAAGTGCGGCCCCTGTTGAAGGGGGAGGCCGTTTACAGCCTGGGGTTCAGCCTGGACGGCTGCGGGAGGCCGGTGAGGGGTATCTGCGCCGCCACCCGGACGGAACTTTGTATTTTCCGGGACGGAAAAGAAGTGTTCCGCTGCCCGCTTCAGGAGGTGGAGGAATATACCACCACTCAGCTGGTGGGAAGCGGCGCCTTCGGCATTATCCGGAACGGGAAACCGGAACAGCTCTGTATCTGCACCCAAAGCGAACTGAACGCCTTTGCCGAGCTGGGAAAGCTCTTGGAATACCACAAGGAAACCGGCGTGTTCCCGGAGCCGGACGGGGAGGATGAGGTGAAAACCTGCCCCAAATGCGGCAGTATCCTGCCCGAAGGCAGCGATCTCTGTTTCCGGTGCGCCCCAAAGAGCAAATACCTGGTCCGGGTCATCGGCCTGGCCGGGCGGTACAAATGGTCCCTGCTGGGGGCGGTGCTGGCTACCGCTATGAGCCAGCTTCTGTGGATCGTGTACCCTTACATGCAGCGGATCGTCATCGACCACTACATCACCCCCAAAAACCAGGACTACAAAAGCCTGCTGATCCTGCTGGGATGCTACCTTCTGTTTCCGGCCGTCATGATGCTTTTGGAGTTTTTCAACGAACGCTGTACCACCAAGGTTTCCATTTCCGTGGGGCGGGACCTGCGGGGGGAACTGTTCCAGAAGATCCAGGAGCAGTCCATGAAGTCCATCACCAAAAGGACCACCGGCGAACAGATCAAGCGGATCACCAACGACACGGAAAAGATCCAGGAATTTGTGGCCAATCACGGCAAGGAAGCCGCGGTGCAGGTGCTGTCCACCCTGGTCATCCTGACGGTCATGCTGCTCCTCAACTGGAAGCTGACCCTCCTGGTGCTGATTCCGGTGCCTCTGGCGGTGGCGGCCACCCAGGTGATCTTTAAGTACATCCGCCGCAAATATGATCTGGTGTGGAACCGGTTCTCCCAGTCGGAATCCACCCTCCACGACATTTTGAGTGGGATCATGGTGGTCAAAACCTACGGCAGCGAAAAGCGGGAGATCGCCCACTACACCGGCTATTCGGAACGGTTCGCCAAGAGCATGTACCGGGCGGACAAATTCTGGTTTTTGGTGTTCCCCATCATCGGCTTTATCATCACCATGGGGGAATATTTTTATCTGTATTTCGGCGGCCAGCAGGTCCTGATAGGAGGCATGACCCTGGGGGCGCTGATCCAGTTCGGCGCGTACATCGGCATGGTCTACGGCCCCCTGCGCTGGATTATCCAGCTGCCCCGATACATTGCCGAGGTGGCGGTCAGCGCCGCCAAGATCTACGAGGTCATCGACGAGAAGGAGGATGTCACCGACCAGGAAGACCCGGTGGAACTGGACATCCAGGGGAAAGTCACCTTTGACAACGTTGGCTTCGGCTATAAGGTCTACAAGCCGGTTTTGAAAAATATCTCCTTTGAGGTGCAGCCTGGGGAGATGATCGGCATCGTGGGGCCTTCCGGCGTGGGAAAATCCACCCTCATCAACCTGATCATGCGGCTTTACGACGTAAGCTCCGGTTCCATCAAGATCGACGGGGTGGATCTGCGGGACATTTCCCAGCACTCCCTCCGGAGCCAGATCGGCGTGGTGCTCCAGGAAACCTACCTCTTTGAGGGGACGGTGCTGGACAACATCCTCTACGCCAAACCGGACGCCACTATGGAGGAAGTAGTGGCGGCGGCCAAAACTGCCAACGCCCACGACTTTATCTGCAAAATGCCCAACGCCTACCAGGAATACATCGGCAACAAGGGCTATAAGCTGTCCGGCGGCGAAAAACAGCGCATCGCTATTGCCCGGGCCATCCTCCGCAACCCCCGCATCCTGATCCTGGACGAGGCCACCGCCTCCCTGGATACGGAAACGGAAAAGCTCATCCAGGAGGCCTTGGGGCGGCTCACCCAGAACCGCACCACCTTCGCCATCGCCCACCGGCTTTCCACCCTTCAGCACGCCGACCGGCTGGTGGTGCTGGACAAGGGGCGGATCGCCGAAATCGGCACCCACATGGAGCTGCTCCGCAATAAATCTGTTTATTACAACCTGGTCATGGCCCAGCGCCAGACCTCCCGCCTGTCTAAAGAATAAGCGGCTTGAAATCCCCGGGGCCATAGGCTCTGGGGGTTTTTCCTCAAAAACACGCGCATTGGCGAGCGCCAGCTCTTAAAATGCCGGTACTGTCCTTTTTGGTTCAAAAAGCAGGCCGGGAAATCCGTAAACCGTGTCAAAAAAGGGTAAAATCAGCTTGGGCCTGTCTTGCTTTTCCAAAATAAACGTGCTACAATGAGTATTACTTCGGATAATATTCTGCGGAGGTTGATTTGAGTATGTTCACCAAAAAGACAAATTTCAAGGCCATGAAGGCGGACGACGTGGTTGCGGCCTACCGGAAAAACGTCCTGATCTTCTGGGTTTGCCACGGGCTGACGGCAGTGATCCTGGCGGGCGTGGCGGCTGCCCTGATCTTGCAGAAGATCACGCTGTTCAACGCGGCCCTCAGCGTGTTTTTCCTGGTGGTTCTGAATTATTTGCTTTATGTGGGCCGCACTTACCAGTATCACATGCTGAACCAGATCATGAACCAGTACTGCGACCCGGTAAAAGCTGAGAAAGTGTTTCAAAAGCTCTATGACGGCAAGGTGAAGAAAAACCAGACCTTGATCAACATTGCCCGGGCGCAGTGCTACCAGGGGAAATTCGGGGAGGCCTTGGACACCCTCCAGAATGTTTCCAAACCCAAGCCCGATTCCATCCTCATTTTCCTGTATTACAATGTCATGGCCCTCTGCTATGAAGGCTTAGGGCAGATGGATATGGTCATCGACGTCCGGGAACGGGCCAAAAAGGTGATGAACGGGTTAAAGGAAAATTCCCCCAACCTCCGCAACGGCCAGCAGCTTTTGACCATTATCGACGGCATCCTGACCTTCCACGAGGGGAGCTTCACCCGCAGCCGGGAAATCTACGAGGAGCTGTTTGAAAATTCCTCCTTCCCTTTAAGCCGCATGACGGTCCTGTGCAAGCTGGCGAAAATGGAGCAGGTCACCGGTTCCACCCGCAGCGCCATCGACCACTGCGAATATATCCTGGAATCCGGCGGGACAACCTTTTATGTAAAAGAGGCGAGAGAGATACTGGCCCTCTGCAAGCCTAAGAAGAAAAAAGCGGAACAAAAGGAGGAAGCGCAGGATGGAACTGAGCCAGATCCGGCAGAGGATCGATGAACTGAACGGGGAGCTGCTCCGTCTTTTTGAGGAACGGATGGCTTTGTGCGCCCAGGTGGCGGAGGAAAAGAAGAAAAACGGGATGGAGGTATTCGCCCCGGTCCGAGAAGTGGAGATCTTGAACTGGGTGCGGCAGACGGCTTCCCCGGAACTGGCGGGATATGACGTTTCCTTCTTCAATGGGCTCATGGCTTTGAGCCGGCAGTACCAGTCCCAGCTTCTGGACCTGGGGCCGTCGCCGGCGGGCATCCCCTCCGGCATCCGGACCGAACGGCTGGAATTGTTCCCCCTGGATATGCAGGCGGCCCCCGCCGTTTACTCCCTGACCTCCGACCCGGAGGTCGCCCGGTATATGCGGTTCGACACCCACACCCGGCCGGAACAGGCGGAGGAGCTGATCCGGGAATGGACCTCCGGCGGGAACCTATCCTATGTTGTCCTCAAAAACGACGGGGAATTTGTGGGGGTATTCAGCATACAGCCGGACAAGGAAGCGGCCGGGGTCCTGAACATGTCCCTTTTCCTGTCGCCGGACCACTGGGGCCAGGGATACTGCGGGGAGATCACCGAGCTGGCTGTCAAAATGGCCCGGGACATCCTCCACGGGAAAATGCTGCGGGCTTATGTCCGGGACGCCAACACCCCTTCCCGCAAGGCCCTGGAAAAAGCGGGCTTTGCGCAGGCCCGGGGATTTGCCGGTGAGAAGGGCGCGGTCCTTGTTTACGAATACCTGCTGGAACGGCAGTGATTTTGGGCGCAATAGGCCCTCCATGCAAATAAAAACGTTTTGAAATCAATATTCCGGAAAACCCGGCTGGCTTTTTTCAGAAGGCCAGCCGGGTTTCTTAGCAGTGATTTGGATCTTGCCTCCGATACCGCCGGGCTTTTTCAAAAAATCAGCAGTATCCCATTTTCGCCAGCAGCCGGCGGGTGTGCCATACCTTGCGGTAGACAGAGGTGCGGTTTATGCCCAGCTGGCAGGCAATCTCCGAAACCGCGTAGCCGTCCAGCAGCCGCCGCGCAATATGCTCCAGGTCCCGGGGCAGGGAACGGAGCGCTTCGTCCGCTTCCAGCTCCAGCTGGACGTCCCGCATGCTGCTTCCTTCATAGTAGCCGCCCATGCTCTTCGGGTCCTGGGCCTCCAGGGAGCAATGGCGGCGCGTTTCTTTGTGCTGGATGTTGTATCCCTGCCGGTCCAATTCGCGGAGCTCCAGGATCCAATCCGCTTTTTGCCCAGAGAAACTGCCCCTTGTCACTGTGGCGGTTTCCCCTGTGGCAAAAAAATAGGTATACTGGTCGTTGGTCTGATCCTTTTTCATAATGTATGGGTCCCTCCTGACGGGGCGCCGGCAAGCCCTTTTTGTGATGTCTTTATTTTATCAGGAAAAGGCCGCCCTGTCCTTCCAAGCCGCGCGTCCGGATATTTCAAATATCAAATTGTTTTTTACAAATGATATTGCAAATATCCTATTTATCAAGTATAATAGGATGTATATTAGAAATGACCACACAAAAAAGGAGGACAAAGACATGAGGACCCAGTCAGAAAAAAAGCTGGAGCAGATCCAAGCCGTGAAAAAACGCCTGTACCAGAAGTACAATCAGTTTACCGCCAATGGCGGGACGCTGTATGCTCTTCATCAGATCCTCAATAACGAGCAGGACTTTGAGCTGAACTATGATACCCTGCGGAAAACCCTGAATCCCGATTCAACGACCCTGGATTTTTTCTGTGTGCTGGCCCTTTGCCGGTATTGGAAGCTGGATACGGCGTATATCCTGTCTTCCCCGGAAAATACCGAAATGCCCATGCCCTCCGCCGAGTCCATGACGGATTCCATTAAATTCAAAGTGCTGGACGACCCGGCATACCTTGGGACCTACTATGGGTTCCTGTTCTCCAACAAAAAAGACAATTCCGACCTGCACCGGCTGTGTCTGAAGATCGAACTTTCCCAGGACGGCAGCTTTGCCGCGGCATTGACAGTGGAAAGCAGCGTTGTCGGCCAGGAGGGGGTCCGGCCGCTGAAAAAGGAGCTCCACGGCGTCCCCATCCTGTCCACGTTCAACAGCAATATTTCCATTACCCTGACGGATGATATCGGAAACTTCTTTTTCCTGTACATGAACTACCAAAAATACATCACGCCCCGGGTCTTTTATCGGAAAGGGATCGCTGTCACCTCCGCCGCTACGGACGAGAGGGAGCCTGTCATGCAGTCCTTTGTGTTGTTTGACCGTCCTGTCCCGGAGGAAAAGCTCTGCTTCATCCCCGGCCTCCTGTTTCCGCCCCAGGATTCCTGCCCCATTACGGAAGGATCCCTGCGCGCGCTGAAAGAGGGATACCCCATCGTGGCCCAGCTGACGGAAGAATTTGATTACATGATCAAGGAGCACCGGGAAACCGTTTATGATATCAATGAAGCTTCGATTCTCGCGGAAAAATCGTCCATGAGCAAGGAAGACCGACTAAAAGCGCTGGCCCTGCTGAAGGAAAAGGCCCTGGCCGCCAATCAGTTCTTTTTTTCCTCCAACCTGACAGAAAGCGCGGGATTTGTCAGGGACTACCTGCTCCGTCCGTAGTCATGCCTACATCACCCCCCGGCTGAAGGTTTACAGCACATGATGTTTTCTGTGCAAGATTTGAGCGATGCGATGCTTTTATTACGGCGTGATCTCCGAAATCAATGGAAACAGAAAGAGGGAATGTGATATGAGCATGAAGAGGAGCATCAAAGAGGAAAGAGAGGACAAAGGGATGGAAAGGGGCTTGGCTTTTCTGGGATACCTGGCCCTGCTGGGCTTGATCTGCTGGCAGTATTTCAACCTGACCCGGGGCGGTCCCGTGCTGGCGGTGACAGCCGCAGGGATTCTGGGCGTCGTGGCGGGGTGGTTCGCCGTTGGGAACACCAGATCCAGATCCGTCCATTTTTTGATCCGCTTCCTTTTCCTGTTTGGGTTCGTGTATTGGCTCTGCTATAATCTGACCCATGGCGCGTCCCCGGTCATTACGGTGCTGTCCTGGGTCCTGGGGCTTGTATGGAGCTGGTCTCTCAGCGCCCGGCTGGGCGACGGGCTGCCGGTACGCCTTTTGAACACCGTTTCCTTATGGGGCAGTATCCTCTTTTACGGCGGCGCCTTCCTTTTGCTCCTTCCGGCTTCCGCCAAATCGCTTGCGGGATATGTCGCTGGTAGGGATTGGCTGAGGGCGGCCTCTGCCGCGGCCCTTTGCGTCCCCCTGGTTTTCTTCGGCGTTTATTCCATAGCCGCCGTCTGGAAAATGCAGATCGCTGAATTTTTCATCTGCTACCTGCATACGGGGCTGGGGCCGAGGCTGCAGGTGACCGAGGGCAAGTCATACCGTGTCCCCAAGACCATGAAATACGCGTATGCGGCGCTGCGGCCTCATGATTTCCGGCCCCGCCCGGGCCGGGATGCGGAGTACTACGGGGTTTTGTGCATACGGTGCGCCGACCTGGCCTATGAGTTATATCAAACCCGGGATTCTCAAAATAAAAAGTATGCCCTGCCGGCGGACAAGGAGTTGGGCAGCTTTGAGATCGGGGTGTTTTTCACCGGCGCCTGCGCGCTTTTGGAAAAAGAAGGGGAGATCTCCAGGGCCAGGGATTACGTTGAAAAACGACTGGAGTTGTACGGGTGGCAGGAGGAAACCGACTATGATTTCTGCCAGATCATGAGGGACAGGCAGCGCCTGGACGACGGAAGGCCCAAAGACCCCGCCGTGGAAGAGGAGCTCTTGGAAAAATGGAAACGGGCCCAGGAAAAAAGTATGGGGCCGAACGGGCATCCCAGGCGGGAACGCGGGGAAAAGAACCCCTTGGTCCGCAAGATCTTGGAGGAGTCGGAGGGCGATCCTGACAAGGAATATGAGCTGTATCTGTTCCGCAATATTTTAGGCGGCTCCAGGGATTCCGACGGCAGCAGCCGGTGATTTCGGCTGTTTGCGGCGGAGGCGGTCCATTTCCAATGAGAATGCGGTCAGCCGGACAGCGCTTGGGGCGTACCGCGTTTTTGCGGTGCGCCCCGTTATTTTTTTTATCCGGATCCCCAGCTTTTTTGCCGGAGTTTCCGAAATCCAGTATGTTTACAAAATATTCGCATTATCGATTAGAATAATTATACGCTAGTTAATGAGTTTATGTCAACACTACCATTACATACACTAATGGTAGGAGGTTGGATCTATGCAAGAAAAGAAGCAAATCAATACGGAAATCGGCGCTCGGATCAAAGAAGAACGGGAAAAAGCGGGCCTGACCCAGGAACGTTTTTCCGAGCTCATTGGGCTGGGGCCGAAAAGCGTGTCCGCCTTTGAACGGGGGACTGTGGGGATCTCATTCACCACCCTGAAAAAAATCTGCCAGGTGCTGTCTGTTTCCAGCGACCAGATTCTGTTTGGAAAGGCGGACCCCGACGGCAGCGACTTATCAGAGCTGGTCCATCGGCTGGAACGCCTTTCACCCAAACAGTTCGCCATTACAAAGGAAGTGGTGTTTAAACTGCTGGAGGCATTTTCTTTGGAGGAATAAGGATGGAAGCAAGGACATTTCTGCCCTTGCTTATTTTTTTACTTACAGCCGTCCGCTTCTTCCTGCCGGAGCTTTTCCAGGTAAAAGCTCCGCAGCGCCTCCAATTCCTCCGCTATTTCCTCCTTTGATTTTTTGGCTTCCCGGAACAGCTGATATTCCCGGTCGGAAATGGCCTGGTCCAGCAGTTCCGCAAATAATTCTTCCGGCGTGTTGCACAGGACCGCTTCAAAGCTGTCAGCATAGGGTTCCTCGTAAAACAATCGGACGTATCCCCAGGATGTCCTGAGGATCTTGACGTGGGATTGATGGATCAAAAAATCCCGAAACGTATCCAATACCTGCCTGTATGTCGCCATGGCGCTGTTTTCTCCTTTCTCTGTCCCGATGGAGCTTTTCCCACAGGGGCCTTTCACCTGTAGGCCACGGCGGGAGGCATTTGCTGCGCAAAAAAAGGAAAAAGAGCAAAAAAATTTCTGCTCCGGAAACGGCCCTTGATGCCGGGAGAAATCCCTGCCGTGACCGCTATTGAAATTGTCGGGAAAACACGTTATACTAAGGGATAGAAAGGCGGTGGATACAAATGTATCAGGAAGCAGAAAAATTTCTCATGCAGGCCATAAGGGCTGTGTATACAGGTACGGCGGAAGCGTCCGGGCCTTCTCAGCCTGGTTCCCGCAGCTGGCAGTATGCCGAAGGAAAGTTCCGCTACATGGGCGCCTGTTTTGGAACGGAACAGTTTGCCGGGCAGGAAGTTTTATGGGAGAAGGAAACGCCCCTTTGGGCTGTCAATTCTGTGGGAAGGATCCTTGGAGAGGACTTTCCGGCAGACTTTCTCCGGGAGGCCTTTCTGGCGGGATACTGCCGCTTCCCGTATCGGGGAGCAGAACAGTATGAAAAGGGAGATTGGGTTTACAAATGCACCGTCCAGGGGGAACCGGATTGGTTCTATGGGTACGAGGAGATCCTGTGCCGGGGCATTCGAGTGTATGAGTGTGCGTTCCATGGCGGACAGCTCTGTTGACAGGAAAAGGCAGGAGGATATGATGAAACTGAACCAGTATATCAGCACCATTGTCGGCGCGGTTGCCGATATCCCGGACCGCTACACCGGGACCGTCCCGGCAGGCGGCGGCAAGACCTATCCGGGGGCCGCGGCTCCCTGGGGCGCTGTCCAGTTCAGCCCCGACACCGTCACCGGCGGGGACAACGGCCCCGGTTACAGCTACCACAACACGGAAATCGAAGGCTTCAGCATCAACCACCTTTCCGGCATCGGCTGGTACGGGGAGTTGGGGAATTTCCAGGTGATGCCGGTGGTGGGGGACGTCCCTTTCCACAGCGCATTAAACTCCTTCTGCCGGTACCAGCCCGGGACTCCCGGCCGGGAGTCGGATTTCCGCCACGAAACGGAGATCACCAAAGCGGGGCATTACGCCGTGACCCTGGACCGGTACCATATCCGGGTGGAAACCACCGCCTCCACCCACTGCGGCATCATGCGGATGACCTTCCCCCAAACGGACAAGGCCCGGGTCCTCATCGACCTGGCACGGCGCATCGGCGGGTATTCGGAATGGCAGGAGATCCGGGTGGTGGACAGTGAAACCATCGAGGGCAGCATTTACTGCCCCTACACCGCCGGCGGCTGGGGCCACGGCGACGGCCATGTGACCTACACCCTGCATTTTTACGCCAAATTCAGCCGCCCCTTTGAAAATTTTGGCGTCTGGGAAAGCGGGAAAAATTTGGGGCCAAAAACCGAATACCATGGGGAAACCAGCGGCTTTTACGCGGAATACGCTGCCAAAGAAGGGGAGGAGCTCCTCCTAAAAGTAGGGATTTCCTATGTGAGTATTGCAAACGCCAAAGAGAACCTGGAAACGGAAGCGCCCCACTGGGATTTTGACCGATATGTGGCGGATGTCCAGGCGGCCTGGGACGCCCAGCTTTCCGCGGTGCAAGCGGAGGGGCCGGAAAAGGATATGCAGAAATTCTACACCTGTCTTTACCATGCGTTTTTGGATCCTCGCATTTACACTGATTGCAACGGGGAATTTTTAGCTCCGGACGGAAGCGTTCAGAAAACCAACGACTTCCTCTGCCGCACGGTGTTCAGCGGGTGGGACGTGTACCGCAGCGAATTTCCCCTGCTGACCTTAATCCAGCCGGAAGCGGTCAACGATATGATCTGCTCCCTGCTCCAAAGCGCGGAGCACAGCCGCGGGCCTTTCCCCCGGTGGGAAATTTTCGGCATCGAAACCGGCTGCATGGTTGGGGACCCGGGCGCAATCATCACGGCGGACGCCTACTGCAAGGGCATCCGGAACTATGACACCCAAAAGGCCTGGGAAATTTGCCGGGATACGGCTTACGGCAAATATCCGAACCGCAGCGGCCGGGAGCAAATGCTCCAATACGGCTACATCCCCGGGGATATTTCTACCACCTTGGAAAACGCTTTCGCCGACTGGTGCATCAGCCGGTTTGCCGAAGCGGCGGGCCGCAAAGAGGACGCCGAAAAACTGGCGAAGCAGTCCTTAAACTACCGCAATCTCTTCGACCCGGAAACCCGTTGGATGCGCCGGAAAGACGCTGACGGGAACTGGATGGAGGTAAGCGGCCTTTACGATGAACGGGGCTGCGTGGAAAGCAATATCTTCCAGCAGAGCTGGTTCGTGCCCCACGACATCCCGAAACTCATGGAACTCATGGGCGGCGCGGAGGAATTCTGTGAACGGCTGGAAAAATTCCTGTCCGAAGCGGATTTCAGCGCCCTGTGGAACGACAATTACAACCACTCCAACGAACCCTGCCACACGGTGGCACACCTTTTTAACTATGCCGGGAAACCCTGGCGGACCCAATACTGGGTGCGGCGGATTCAGAACGAGGCCTATCACGAAGGGCCTTTCGGCTACTGCGGCAACGAGGATGTGGGGCAGATGTCCGCCTGGTTCGTCTTAACGGCCCTGGGCTTCCATTCCACCATCGCCGCCAGCAACCGCTTTGACCTGAACACCCCCTATTTCCAAAAACAGACGGTGAAGCTGAACCCCAAATACCACAGCTGCGCCGTTGCCGATACCCTGGCCATTGAAACCGACTGCGACCCGGCGGAAAACTGGTACATCCGGGGCGTCACTTTAAACGGTAAACCCATCGACCGGCCCTTTATCACCTATGAGGAGCTGACGGCCGGGGGCGTCCTCCGGTATGAGCTGGCCGCCGGACCCTGCATAGAATGGGGAAAACAGCGCGCACTGTCATGCGGAAGCAAATAAACTCACGGTTCGTTTTAGGAAACTCCTGTGTAAGGAGTTCTCCTCTTGATGATCCCCGGCAGCAGTGTATTGTGAAAATTTTTCCTATAAGATATAAAAAAATGAATAGACAAAAATCTTTCTTTGTGCTTCAATAAAATTATACAGCATTGCGAATGCGGAAAGGTATGATATTGATGGAGAACAAACAGGAGATACGGATCACAGCCGTGACCCAAACCCCCTATATGGTGGAGGACAATGGGATCTTATATTCGGAAACGATCCTCTCTGTCCAAAACCCGGGGGAGGAGTTTGAAGCCTGGGTAAAGACCCAGGAAACTGGTCAGGACCCCTGCTGGCAGTCCGTTGGAAAGATCCCCCACGGAGAGGGAGAGATCACGGTGGATGTGCCCGATCTGCAAGAGGACGGGGACCTGGTCACTTTTGAGCTTTGCCGGACACAGGGAGGGGGACCGGAGGCTTCTGTTTCCCTGCCCCAGAAAAAGGTCCGCCGCTGGAAGGTGTATGTTTCCCACAGCTTTCATACGGACATTGGCTATACCGACTACCAGGAATACCTGATCCGCCAAAAATGGCCGGAACATCTGGACGAGGCCCTCCAGTTTGCAAAGGACACAAGCGGCTGGGAGGATGCCGACCAGTTCCGGCATCATATCGAATCTTCCTACCTCCTTTACGGCAGCGCCCTGCGGGTACGGGACGCCGGCTGGATGGAGACCCTGAAAGATTATCTGAAGCAGGACCGGATCGCCTATTCTGCGAGTTACATGAATTCCTCCATGGAAGTGATGAGCAGCGAGGAACTGGTGCGGTACTATTACTATTCCGGCCGGCATTTGAAAGATATGCTGGGCGCGGATCCCAGCGGCCTGGCCATGATGGTGGATAACCCCAGCATTTCCTGGTCCGGGATCGACGTCATGGCCAATGCAGGTATCAAATACATGTACCTGGGGCCCAATTTCAACTGGAAGACCCCTCGGACTGTGACAGATACTTACCCGCGGCTTTTTTACATGAAAGGGCGGAACCCGGAAAATAAAGTGCTGATTTTAAGCGGGACCCTTTACAACCTGGACGAGATGCAGTTTGTGGACGACGGCCCCAAACCGGAACTGGTCCCTCTGGAAACTACCGTCCAGTGTACGGCCAACGCCTTGATGAACCGCTACCATACGGAGAACTATCCATATGACGCGGTGGTGCAGATGGTGGACCAGTACTGGGACAACGGGAAGCTCTTCCCCCGGGTCATGGAACGGATCCGGGAAATGAACCACCGGCGGGACGCCAAAGGACGGCCCTATGTTTACCCGAAGTTCATCAATTCCAACATGAAGGATTTCTGCGCTTACATTGAGGAAAACTATGGCCCGTCCATTGCCAGTTACAGCGGCACCTTTGAAAACTGGTGGTGCTACGGCACCCCGTCCGACGCCTATTCCGCCGCCCTGGTCCGGGAGGCCCATGACCAGCTGCCTGCGGCGGAGGCCCTCTCTGCTGTGGCCCATTGCTTGGCGCCGGGACAGCCCTATCCTTATCAGAAGATCGCGGACGCCTACAATGACATGATGCTGTACGATGAGCATACTTTCGGCCCGGGGGATTCCTCCATGGGCGAACAGCACATCTGGAAACGGAACACCGCCATTGCCGCAAAACGGATGTCTGATGAACTGATGGACGAGGCAGGCAGCGCCCTGAGCCGCCTGATCCCCACCCAGCGCCTTACGGTGGCGGTCTACAACCCATTGAGCTGGAACAGGAACGATGCGGCCAAGATCTCGCTTTCCGGCCTGCCGGCCCATTTTGACCTGGTGGACACCGTAACCGGAAAACCGGTGTGTTATCAGAAAACAGAAGAAGGCTTTTTGGAATTTTGGGCGGAGGGGATCCCGGCACTGGGCTATAAGTGCTATGAGGTCCGGGAACGGCAGGACGATCCCCAGTTCCCCTCTACCCTGGAAAAGACGGAAAACACCCTGGAAAACCGCTTTTACCGGGTCACGTTTGATGAACGGGGCGCGGTCTGCAGCATTGTGGACAAGGAAAACGGCGGCATTGAGCTGGTGGACGCGGACGCGCCCTATCACATGAACGAATTTGTCTATATGACCAGCGACTCCCATGACTATCCTGTCCGTTCCGTGGGCCGGGTGGAGGAGGCGGAGCGCCGGACTTGCTGCGGCCCCGTCTGCGGGAAAGTGGTTTCCAGCGGGTCCTGCCAGGGGACCGCCGGGATCCGGCAGGAAGTGATCCTCTATGACGCGGTCCCCCGGATCGATTTCGTCAACACCGTTTATAAAAACGACGCCCTGGCCTGGAACAGCCAGAATGAGGAAGGGTTCTTTGTATTCCCGATGAATGTGCCGGACTTTACCCTGCGGCATGAAATGCCTTCCGGCGACGTGAAGCCTTATGTGGACCCCCGCCACGCCGACCCCAATCAGGAGTGCCCGGAGATCGAACAGTTCTACACCTCCAGCACGGATTTCTATACCGTGAACCGCTGGATCGACGCTTCCAGCCGATCCGGGAATTACGGCGTGACCCTCTCTGCCATCAGCGCGCCCATTGTGCAGTATGGGGAACGGCGGACCCTTCTTTACGATGTGGACTATAACACGGAAAAGCCCTGGGTCTACAGCTATGCCATCAACAATAAATGGGGCACCAATTTTATGCGGACCCAGCCTGGGGTCCTGACCTTCCGCTATTCCCTGCGTTCCCATACCGGCGGGGACTGGCGCGACGGGCGTGCGGATCATTTCGGATGGGAGCAGTCCGTCCCGCTGTTCGTTCAGATGCTCCCCGGCGGGCAGGCCGGAAAACTGCCTGAAAAGCAGGGACAGTGGCTCTCCATTGACGCGGACAATGTTGTCCTGACTGCTACGAAAATCGCGGAGGCCAATGGGGAAGGGCTGATCCTCCGCTTTAACGAAACATTGGGCAAAGAAACGCAGGCTTCTGTGGATCTCTCCCTGTTCCGGCCGGGATCCGCTGTGGAAACGGACTTGATGGAAAACGACCGGAAGCCGGCCGTCTTGGAAAACGGCAAAGTAACATTCTCCATCGACGGCTATGGCTGGAAAACCATCCGCATCTGCTTTGGAGCAGAGCCCCCCGCTGTCCAGGGCGTGTCCGCCGTCACCGGTGCGGAGGGGACCCGGGTCTGCTGGGAGGATGCCGGCGGATCCGTGGGCTTTTACGAAGTGTTCCGGGGCAGCCGGGAAGATTTCATTCCGGGGACAGGCAGTTATCTGGGCAGCACCTGCCGGACAGATTTCCTGGATACCCAGGTAAACAGCCAAACCCCGTCCAGCTGGTATTATAAAGTCCGCAGCGTACAGGGCGGACGGAAAGGGAAGGCTTCAGCGGCGAAAGAGGCGAAATGCGGCCCGCAGCCGGGATCCCGTGAACTGGAAGCGCCCTCCGGGCTGCGGGCGGATGCGGCCTTTGGCAACCGGGTCTCCCTCTCCTGGAGCTATCCCTCAGACGCGCCGGACCTGCTGGGGTTCCGGCTGTACCGGGATGGCGAGCAGCTTGCCGATCTGTCCCCCATCCACCGGAGTTATCTGGATTTGGATGTTGTCCCCGGCAGCCGCGAAACTTACTGGATCCTGGCATATGGAAGAAACGGCGCTGTGTCTGCCGTGAGCGATCCCGTCACAGCAGAACCCGCAGAAGGCGGGAAAAAGCCGGGGAATCTGGCGCGGGAAGCGCGTCTTCTGGCGTCCTCCCAGCTGAGCCCCCGTTTCCCGGTGTCCGCAGCAGCGGACGGATTGATCGGCGTGACGGGACAGTGGGTTTCCGCCGGGGAGAAGACGCCGTGGATCCGCTTGGAATGGGAAGGACCCCGCACCATTGACCGCATCGTCCTTTATGACCGGGACACCGGGGAAGGGCAGATCCGAAAGGGCATCCTGCGGTTCAGCGACGGAAGTACCGTAGAAGTTGGCGATTTTTCAGACGGGGCCTTTGGGAAAACCGTAACTTTCCCCGCCAAAACGGTCTGCTGGGTAACGTTCCAGGTAACGGAAAGCAAGGGTGTCAACGTCGGCCTTGCGGAAATTGAGGTATATCAAAGCAAACAGATGAAATAACGCTTTCGGCGCGTTATAAAAGCTGCTCCTTTTGGGGCATCCTCCTTATGAGGGTGCCCCAAACAGGGCTTGTCTATATGTTTAGCGGGCATCGGATTTTGAACCCCAAATCCAGATTTTTGTTTTTGGGAGTTTATTTGATATAATAACTGAAACAGTTATTATACGCTTATTTTATGTCCTTTTGTCTTTGCCAGACAAATGGGCTGATGATGCCGTAATTTCAGATCGTGGGGAGAATGAAAAAGATGTTCACAAGAATAACAGTATGCCTTGATATGTTTGGCTGTCCGAATCGCTGTAAGCACTGTTGGATTGGACATTCTCCAAACGGTAATTTGACAAATGACGATTTAAGATTTATTGCGGAAAAATTCCGCCCGTTTACAAACTGCTTAACAGTTTATGACTGGTATCGTGAACCGGATTATAAAGATAACTATAAAGAACTTTGGAATTTATGCAATAGTCTGTCGGATACTCACGAAAAACATTTTGAACTGA
>DVOW01000026.1 GCA_018713335.1 Candidatus Merdivicinus intestinigallinarum
GGCGGCGAAGAAGTCTGGGAAAACATCCTGTTTTCCGGCGCGGGACACGCACGCCAATGTACAAAAAGGACCCGAAGCGCGTTCCGCTCCGGGCCTTTTGTTCTCCGAAATCCTTCCTGTCCCTTCGCGGGACAAAAACAAAACGCACCCACAAAATGTGCGCGCGCGTTAATCGGCGGCGAAGAAGTCTGGGAAAACATCCTGTTTTCCGGCGCGGGACACGCACGTCAATATGCAAAAAGGACCCGGAGCGCGTTTCGCTTCGGGCCTTTTGTTCTCCGAAATCCTCCCTGTCCCTTCGCGGGCAAAAACAAAACGCACCCACAAAACGTGAATGCGCGTTAATCGGCGGCGATTCGCCGCTGGGGTGGATAGTGGGATTCGAACCCACGGCCTTCAGAGCCACAATCTGACGCGCTAACCAACTGCGCTATATCCACCATACAAAAGGGCCCGGAGCATATCTCGCTCCGGGCCCAACCTGGTCTGAGTGACTGGATTTGAACCAGCGGCCTCTACCACCCCAAGGTAGCGCGCTACCATCTGCGCCACACCCAGACGACTTGATTATTATAGCATAGTTTTCCATAAGAATCAAGCGTTTTTGTAAAATTTCATATCCTGCCGCATTATTTTGTCAAATCACACGTTTTTTTGTGTGAAACAGCAATTTCTTGCGGAATATCCCTGCCTATTCGGCTTGAGCGTTATCATTGGAGGGCAAGGTCGCGCCGCCGTTCCAATCCGCCGCAGCCACTTCCGGCAGATCCCCGGGCCGGAACCCGTTGCCGTGGATCTCGCCGCAGTCGGAAGCGATGATAAAAGCATGGCTGTCCACCTGGGAAGCGATGGTTTTCAGCTGGAAATAGTCCCGGCTGCGGATGGCGATAATCAGCACATTGCTGGGCACGCCGGTGTAGGCCCCCTTGCCGTTTAAGATGGTGACGCCCCGATGGCACTCCAAAATAATGCGCCGGGCGATTTCCGGGCCTTTCCGGGAAATCAGGAAAATCACCTTCCCGCTTCCCCGGCGGTACATAACCAGGTCCGCCACCCGGGTGTAGACGAAAATGGTGATTCCGGCGTACAGCACCGATTCAATCCGCCCGTAAACAAAGCCCGACAGCATGACGATGCACACGTCGATGGCCATGATCACCTGGCCCATCTGGAAATCCGGCCGCTTGGTCTGCACCAGCTTGGCCACAATGTCGCTGCCGCCGGTGGTAAAATCCCGCATGAACACCAAAGCAAGCCCGGCCCCCATCAAACAGCCGCCGAACACAGCCCCCAGGATCATATCCCCCTGGTAAACCGGGAAATGCACCAGCACCACGTCCAGGAAAAACGTAATGGCCGCAATGTTGGCTAAAGTCTTCACCGTAAACTTTTTCCCCACAAAAAAGAAGGCCAGGAGCAGCAGCGGCACGTTGAACACAAAGGTCAAAATACCCATGGGGATGCCCGTCAGAGCGTTTACCATAGTGGATATGCCGCTGACACCGCCGGGCGCGATCTCATTGGGCGCCGTAAAGCAGTAAATCCCCGCCGTGTATAAAAACGACCCTGCCAGCACATGGGCCGCGTCCAGCCCCAGTTCCTTCCAATTCCATTTCAACACCAGTCACCCTATTTCCAATGAATTAGAAGCTCCATGAGGTGAGAGGCGTCGTCCAGAAATACCCCGCTTTGGGCGGCCAGTTTCTCCGTAAAGGACGAAACGCCCGGCTGCGGCTCCCGGCTGTCATAGAGCAGAAAGGGAACCGGTTCCGCCGTATGAGTTTTCACGGCCAATGGCGTGGGATGGTCCGGCATAATCAATACCCGGAAATTCCCCTGCCCCTCCAAATAGGACAGCACCGGGCCCAAAACACGGCCGTCAATCCACTCAATTGACCGCACCTTGTTCTCCGTTTCCCCCCGGTGACCGCACTCGTCCGGCGCTTCCAGATGCAGGTATACCAGGTCCTGCCCGCGCCGGAAGGCGTCCACCGCCGCCGCGGCCTTGCCCTCAAAATTGGTGTCCAAATATCCTGTGGCCCCGGGAACGTTCAAAACCTCCATCCCCGCCAGTTTGCCGATGCCTTTGAGCAGGTCCACCGCGGAGATGACGCTGGCCTTTACCCCAAACTTCTGGGAAAACTTCGCAAGCTCCGCCTTCCGGCCCTGTCCCCAGAACCAGACGGCGTTTGCCGGGCGCTTCCCTTCCGCTTCCCGTTTCCGGTTCACCGGATGATGGCGCAAAATGCCGCAGCTTTGTTCCATCCACTCCCACAAAAGCCCCGCCTTTTCCGGGTCCGGCAGATAGGGGCCGATTTTCTTCCCGGAAATGTCGTGGGGCGGCACAAGCTCCCCCAAATCCGGGGAAGGATTTTCCCACACCAGGCAGTGCCGGTAGCTGACTCCGGGAACCAGCCGCATCCCCGCCGGGAGATGCTCATTCAGCGCCGCGATGAGCTGGGCCGCCTCCGCTGTGGAAATATCCCCGGCGCAGTAATCCGCCATGGTTTTGTCCCCATAATCCGGCTCCCCGCTTAAGGTCACCAGGTTGCACCGGACGGCGTATTCCTCCGGTTTCAGGTCAACGCCCATACTGGCCGCTTCCAAGGGGGAACGCCCGGTATAGCACTCCGCCGGGCGGTACCCCAGAACCGAAAGATTGGCCACATCGCTGCCGGGCTTCATGCCCTCCGGCACCGTTTTGGCCAGGCCCAGGCGGGCTTGCCGCGCCAGCTTATCCATATTGGGCTTCAATGCCGCCTCCATGGGGGTTTTGAAGCCCAGCTCCGGAACCGGCGTATCCGCCATCCCGTCGCAGAGCAGCACAAGATATTTCATGGAATCCACCTCACAGAAGATCCGTACTTTATTATACCGCCGGAAAAGGTGTCCGTCAATAGAAATCATCTGAAATCAAAAATTCTTTTTACCACGGACACTTGTCGGCGCAAGCCGGATAATTCCCACCCAAATCTGTCTGTATTGCAAATACATTTGTATTTATTGGGCGGTTTTCTGTTATCATACCATAAACCGGAGGATTTGTCAATCGCAGAAAAATAGCTGTCTTTTCTGCGCGGTCATTTTCTCCGCTGACGCACTGCCTCGTAGAACATCACCGTAGCGGCGCAGCCCACATTGAAGGAAGATGCGGAGGAGCTTTCCGCCATAGGGATGGTGGCCAGGATGTCGCAGTTCTCCTTAAAGGCCCGGCAAAGGCCCTCTGTTTCGTTGCCGATGAGGAACAGCACAGGGCCGGACAGATCCAAGTCATAAATCGGATGCTGGCGGTGGGCCGTTGTTCCCACCGACTGGAACCCGGGGTACCGGCGTTTCATATCCTCCACAAAGGACAGCACCGCCTGGTTGTCCGCCGCCCGGATGGCCGGGACATTAAAGAAAGAGCCCATGGAGGACACGATAACGTCCGGGTCGTAAAGGTCCACCCCATGGCCGGTGAGGATCAGGCCCTCTACCCCTAAAGCGTCGCAGGAGCGCAGGATGGTCCCCAGGTTGCCCCGGTTGGAGGGCCGGTCGAACAGGGCCAAAATGGGATTTTCCGACAGGGAGATTTCATCAAAGCTGTCCTCCCGCATCTGCACCACGGCCATCAGTTCGGAGGTGTCCTCCTTGCCGCTTAGATCCTCCATCAAGGCCGCCGTCAGCTCAAAATTCACCTCGGTGGGGACGTTTTTCAGCATATTTTCCGCCCAGTCGGAGAGCTTCTTTTCCCGGGTGTATAAAAACGAGCAGATATGCCACCCGTTTTTCACCGCCTCGTTTAAGTTGCGGACGCCTTCCACAAAGAACTGGCGGTATTTGTAGCGTTTGTTCCGGTTGGTTTTCAGTACCTCGAATTTCTGATACGCCGCGTTTTTGCTGTAAATGCGTTCTATTTTCATTTTCATTCCTCCAAAAATTCAGCCGCCCGGCAAAATACATATCAAAAACGGGGCTTTCGGCCCCGTTTTATGGTTTATCCGCGCTCTTTTCCGATCCATTCTTCCAAGGTCCGGCAAAGCACCTCGAAGTCGATGGGCTTGGAAATATGAGCGTTCATGCCGGCCTCGGTGGTCATTGCGATATCCTCGGCGAAGGCGTTGGCCGTCACCGCGATGATGGGAATCACCTGGGCGTCCGGCCGGTTCATGGCCCGGATGTTCCGGGCGGCCTCGCAGCCGTCCATTTCCGGCATCTGCATATCCATCAGGATGGCGTCAAAGGAGAAGGGCAGGGATTCCCGGAACAGGAGCACCGCCTCGGCGCCGTTCCAGGCCTGGGTCACCTGGACGCCGTGCATGGAAAGGATCTCCGTAGCGATTTCCATGTTGAAGTCGTTGTCCTCCGCCAGCAGGATCTTCCGGCCCTCCAGGCTGAACTGGGACGCGGCCTCAGTTTCCTCCTGCTCCGGCTTCTCCGTTTCCCTGACGGTTTCCAGAGGGATGGTAATGGTAAAGGTGCTCCCCTTGCCCAGCTCGCTGTCCACTGTGATCTGGCCACTCATCTGGCTCACCAGGCTCTTGACAATGGGCATCCCCAGGCCGGTGCCGCTGACCTTCTGGGCGCCGAACCGGGTTTCCCGGGCATACGGCTCAAAAATCCGTTCCACAAACTCCCGGGACATGCCGATGCCCGTATCCTGCACCACAATCTGGTACTTGGTGTGTTCCTGCTGGTTCAGCTGCTTGACCCGGAGGAAAATCTGCGCCCCGGCTTTGCTGTACTTAAAGGCGTTGGACAGGAGGTTGTTTAAGATCTGGCCGATTCGGAAAAAGTCCCCCATGACGATGGCGTCCTCCATGTCAAAGGACACAGTGAAGGTCTTCTGCTCCTTGTCCGCCTGGGCATGGAAGGGGGCGGCGCAGTCGTTGACGCATTTTTTCAGGTCAAACTGCTGGTAATCCAGGGAAATCTTTCCCTGCTCCAGCCGGGACATCTCCAGGATATCGTTGATCAGGTTCAGCAGCTGCTTGCTGGAGAAATTGATTTTTTCCATGTATCCGGCGATCTTCTGGGGATCGTCCAGGTTCTTCTGCACCAGCTCCGACATACCGATAATGGCGTTTAAGGGGGTGCGCATATCGTGGGACATGTTATTAAAGAAAGCGTTTTTCGCCTTTTCGCTGCGCTTGGCGGTTTCCAAAGCCGTTTCCAGGAGCCGCTGCTGCTGGAGCTGCTGCCGTTTTTCCGCGTCCACCTCCCGGAAGCAGAGGATGACCTCCCCCTCCGCCAGGGAATCGTCAAACATCAGGCGGACGCTGACCCACTTATATTCCTCCCCGAAAAGCCGGAGGAAATCCCCGCCGAAATCCTTGATCCGCCGGGCGACCAGGTTCTGTATGCTCTCAATGGAAAAGCTCTTTAAAAATTCCCGGTAAGCGTCCTTTTCGATAAACTCCTGCATTTTTTCCAGCAGCACCGAATACGGCCCCTGGGCCGGGATCTTTTCATGGACGTCCTCCGGCCCCTTGATGATCTCAAAGGTTTTCATCTGGTAATCCAGCCGGTAAATGGAGTAGTAGGAATTGCCCAGCACCCGGAGGATCTCACCGTCCCGGTTGACGCGCACATTCAACCGGTAGTCCTTCCACACCATAAAGATCAGCACAGCCAGGAAGAAAGCAAAGGCCAGGGAGAATATCCAGGTCAGCTGACGCAGCCCGCTGAGGATGGTTCGGTAAGGGACGGTGATGATGGAAACCCACCCGTTTTCCATCTGCCAGTAATAAACGCCCCGGCGGTTGCCCTCAAAATCCTGGACGTAGGAATCATAGGCGTAAAGCTCCCCGGTGCGGATACCGGGAAGGATGGTTTCGATATACTCCTGGATCTCGTCATAGCCTTTGTCCAAGTCGGTCTGGTAATAAAGGAGGGTGCCCTTCTGGTCGCAGAGATAGTAGGAACTGTTCTCCGGCATACCCACCGAATGGGACGTCAGGCGGAAATTCTCCGGGAAAATATCAAAAGCCAGAACGCCTTCAAAATTGGCGAATTTCTGCGCGATGGTGATCACCGGCTTGTTGTAAATGGAATCCATGTAAGCGTCCGTAAAAATGATTTCCCCGTCCGCCTCCATGGCCTGCTGGTACCACCCCGCCTGGGACACGTCAAAGGTTTCGTCCCCTTCCCAGGGGTTTGCGGCAATGATTTTCCCGTCTACCACCGCATAAGGGTCGATGACGTTGGACCCGACGGTTTCCGAAAGATTGTTATAAAAAGTCTGGAGGAATCTCTGGATATCTTCCGTGTCCGGATTGCTCTCCAGCTGCTTGTCGATATACTGGGTCCCGATCCTCATCAGGGTTTCATAAACCGTCACATTGTTTCCTTCCTCGATGGAGCAGCTCCGGGCCAGGGTCACGCCGAGAGCCTGGGCATTCTGCAAAAGCCTGTTTTGAAGCAGGTGCAGCCCCAGCACGGCGATAACAAAAAAAATCAGCAGAGCGATGATATTAAAGCGTATCCTGCGCAGGATCTGTTTCCAGTTTTTCCGAAAATACCCCATTTCCCACTCCCGGCTCCCGCCTAATCCTCTTCCTGTAATTTTTTCAGCTCCACCAAAAAGGAATCCACATCCGAAAAGTCCCGGTAAACGGAGGCAAACCGGATATAAGCCACCTTATCCAGCTTTTTCAGCTCCCGGAGGACATACTCCCCCAGTTCCACGGAGCTGATCTCCTTGACCATTTCATTGGCGTAATTCTGCTCGATGGAATCCACAAAGCGCTCTAATGTTTCCATGGAAACCGGACGTTTTTCACAGGCGCGCAAAAGCCCCCGCAATAGCTTTTCCCGGTCAAAAAGCTGCCTGGATTTATCCTTTTTCACCACCACAAGGGGGGTGTTTTCCACCGCCTCATAGGTGGTGAACCGCCTTCCGCAGGAAAGACATTCCCTGCGGCGGCGGATTTTTTCACTGTCCTCCGCCGGCCTGGAATCCACAACCTTGCTTTCTGTATAGGAACAATACGGACATTTCATAGCCATCCCTCTTTTCGCGCTTTTTCTACCTTTATCATACCATGTTTTCGTCTCAAAAACAAGCGCTCCCTGCCGGAACCCGGATCTATTTCCCAAAAATCACCGTTCCAGGGATCGAAAAGCCTTTTCCAGGATGCTGACCGACTGGGAAAGCTCCTCATAGGCGCCGTAATTGTCCCGGTAAAGCTCCATGACCACGCTGCCGGAAAAGCCCTGGTCATTTAATTCCCGCAAAAAGCCCCGGCAGTCAAAGTCCCCCCGGTGAAGGGGCAGGCAGTCCCCTTCCGGCCCGCAGCCACTCATATGAATATGCCGGACGGAGGAACCGAGGGTCCTAAGCAGCGCCAGGGCGTCCTCCCCGGCCCGCCGGGCCTGCTTTAAATCCAGCACAAACAAAGCGTTAGGCAAAGCCTTCTTCATAGCGGCCAGAAAATCCCCCCGGCCGGCCCGGCACCGTTCCACGTTCTCCTGCAAAAGCCGCACGCCGCAGCTTTTGGCCGCTTCATCCAAACGGGCGTACCGTTCAAAATAAAATTCCCAGGAGCCCTGCCGTTCCTTCCGGTCCCCGTGGAGCACCACATAAGAAGCCCCCAGATAAGCCGCCGCCTCAAAGTACCGGCGGTACAGGTCCACCCCGTCTGTAAACCGCCTTTCATATTCGCTGAACAGCAAAAGGGGCTCCAGCCCGGACGTAAAGGGATGGACCGATACCACCTGGGTCCCGCCCCTTTGGAAGGTATCCCGGAGCTTCCGCAGAAATTCCGGCGCAAGCTCCGAGGGGGAGTTCAAAAACACTTCCGCCGCGGGGATTTTGGCGGACGCGAGCCATTCCGCCGCCTTTTCCGTCAGCTCCGGATAAAAGCAGGCCGTTGAGATTCCAAAAATCATTGGGGGTTCCTCCTTTCAATGACAAACGGGAACCGTGCGGTCCCCGTTTCATGCTGTTTATTTTGCTTTGGCAGGCTTCCTGCCTTTCTTTTTCCGGGAATCCTTCCACCAGGCCCAAATGGTCCCCGACAGGCAGACGCTGGAATAGAAGCCGGAAATCAGGCCGGCCACCATGGGGAAGGCAAAGGACAGGATGGAATTGACGCCGAAGATTACGGCGAAAACGCAGACGGACACCATAGCCAGCAGTGTGGACAAGGAAGTGTTCATGGTGCGGGTAAAGGTTTGGGAAATGCTCTTGTTGACCAAAGCCGGAAATTCCATTGACTTGCCGTAGAGCTTCTCGTTTTCCCGGATCCGGTCAAAGATGACGATAGTGTCGTTAATGGAGTAGCCCAGGATAAAGAGGATGACCGCCATAAAGTTGTCGTCGATGGGCAGCCGGAAGATGATGAACACGGACAGAACCATCAGGCAGTCGTGGATCAGGGCGATCACGCCGGTGACGCCCGCCGACCAGCCGCCGATACGGCGGAAGCGGATAGCCACATAGATAATCATCAGCAGGAAGGCCGCCAGCACAGCGATCAGGCATTTGAACAGGAAATCCCGGCCCATGGTGGCCGCCACGCTGTCAAAGGAAACATACTGGAGGTTGTTGTCCGCAAACTGCTCGGTCAGGCTGCTGGTCAGCTGCTCCTCCATTTCTACAGTCATGCCGTCTTTCGCGCCGATACTTAAGGAGATCTGCTTAGTGTCCCCGCTGACGCTCTGGGAGCTGTCGCTGGTGACGGAAAAGCCGGTCGCTTCGCTGGCCGCGCTTTCCACTGCGGCGAAATCCAGGTCCCCTTCATAGGAATAGGTGGCGATGGTGCCGCCGGTGAACTGGATGTCCACCTTGACGCCGAAAATCAGGGCGCATACCGCCGCCAGAACCACCAGGCAGATGGAGATCGTATAATAAATTTTCCGGTGCCCGTAAAAGTCGATATCTTTTTTCAGCCGCAGCATCAGCGCTCACCTCCATAGAATTTGGGCTTGCGGAAGGCCTTGAACCGGGAGATGGACTTCAGCATCAGCTTGCTGCACAAGATCCCGAAGATAAAGTTGCCGATGACGCCCACCAGCAGGGTATAGCCGAAGGAGTACACGGTGCCGGCCAAAGTGGAGCCGAACAGGAAGAAGATGGGGTTTAAGAGCTTTGCGAACAGGGAGCTTGGCGGCCCGAAAGCGCCCATCAGGATAATGGCCACAATGACCACCGTCATGTTGCCGTCCAAAATAGCGGAAAAGGCCCGCTGGTAACCCAGCTCAATGGCGCCGTCAATGGATTTGCCGCTGCGGATTTCCTCCCGGATGCGCTCCGAGGTAATGACGTTGGCGTCCACGCCCATGCCGATGGCCAGGATAATGCCGGCAATGCCGGGCAGGGTCAGGGTAAAGCTGGGGATAAAGGGCAGGTAGCCGGAAACGGCCGCCACAGACAAGGCCAGCTGGCCCATCAGGGCGATGACCGCCACAACGCCGGGCAGACGGTACATGCAGATCATAAAGACTGCCACCAGCAGGAAGGCCACGGCCCCGGCCAGGATCATAACGTCCCGTGCGCCGGTGCCCAGGGACGGGTCAATGGTGGAGTAGTTGGCGGTTTCCAGGGCAAAGGGCAAAGCGCCGGAGTTAATCTTGTCCGCCAGGTCCTGAGCTTCCTCCGCCGTGAAATTGCCGGTGATAGATGCCTGTCCGTCCGTGATCGGGTCATTTACAGTGGGGGCGGAAATCATGGTGTCGTCCATCCAGATGGAGATGGTTCCGTTGTCCTCGGACAGACGGGTGGTGGCGTCGGAAAACTTCTGGGTCCCGCTTTCGCTCAAGGTCAGGCTGACGCCGTAGGTCTGGTTTTCCGGGTCATAATAAGCCCCGGCTTCCGACACGTCGTCCCCTTCCAGGATGATATTTTCCGCCGTGACGCCGGTGGGCTTCCCTTCCGCGTCGGTTTCGTTGCCTTCCCGGAAGGTCAGGCGGGCGGTTTCGCCCAGCTCCGCAATGGCGGCCTGGGGATCGAAGTCCGCTTCGTCCTCTTTCCAGGGGAACCGGACGATGATGCGGTCCCGGCTGTAGTCGGTGTAAACCTCGCTGTCGGTAATGTTCAGGGTAATGAGCCGCTGCTGGATGACAGCCTCCGCCGCGCGCATCTGGGTTTCCGTGGCATCCACATCCTCAGGAGGGGTAAAGGTGACCTCTACGCCGCCGCGGATGTCGATACCCCAGCGGATATCATTGCCGCCTTTGATGTAGACGTCCGTCCGGTCGCCGTACGTCGTGCTGATCCCCAGAAGGGAGGTGCACAAAAACGCGACGATGAGGACCGCCACAACAAAAAAGACGGGCTTTCCCACTCGTTTCATGGAACAATTCCTCCAATACCAGTTGATGTTCCCGCTGTTCACAGTTCCGAAAGCAGGACACTCGTATTGATAATTATAGGCCAAATTCCCGGAAAAGTCAAGGCAAAGGGGGCTTACGTTTACAGAAAATTCCCAAAATCGCCGGGAAACGCCCGGAAGCTCTTGCAGTTGCCCAAAAGCTGTGCTACAATAGGGAGCGTACCAAATTAAAGGGCCCGCCGTTTCCCCGTGCCCGGCGGCGGCAGCCTGCCCCGGAACCCCGGGAAAAATACTTTGTTGCACGGAGAAACGGAGTTAACATGAACGCAAAAAACAAAACGAAAATCCTGGTACAAATTTCCCTGATCGGCGCATTGTACACCGTCCTGACCCTGGTCAGCGGCCCCCTGGCCTTCGGCACCTCCGCGGGTATTATCCAGCTGCGGCTCAGCGAGGCCCTGACCCTGCTGCCCCTCTTTTCCCCGGTTGTGGGGCTGTGGGGCGTGACCTTCGGGTGCTTCCTCTCCAATCTGGTGGGCTTTCTCATGGGCACCAACATGCTGGGCCTCATCGACGCCCCCATCGGCACCCTGGCCACCCTCATTGCCGCCCTGCTGACCTACTGGATCGGCAAAAGCGGCCTGCCTGCCGCGGGAAAATTCCTGCTGGCGGCTGTCCCGCCCGTCCTGGTCAACGGCCTGGTTGTGGGGCTGGAGCTTACCTTCGTTTACCACACCCCCTTTGCCCTGAATTTCTTTTCCGTGGCAGTGGGAGAAGCGGCGGTCTGCTACACCCTGGGGATGCTCTTATGTACAGTGCTGAACCGAAACAGTTTTTATAAATCCATTTTCGCCGACTGCAAAAAGGCCGGCTGATTGGCAGAACACACGGTCCCGGAGAAATCCGGGGCCTTTTTGTTTGCGGGGAATGCGGGCCGATGTGGGCATCGGCCCTACATTCTTATCGGACGTTCCAGATATTTTGTAGGGGACGGGTTTCCCGTCCCGCCAGCCTTTCCGAGATATTCCGGTTTTGGACGCGGGCCGGGAGACCCGGCCCCTACATTACTATCAAACATTGCAGGTAATTTGTAGGGGCGCGCATTGCGCGCCCGCGGTTCCTGCACAACATTTTGAAATACCGGCGGGCGGGGAGACCCCGCCGGGGCGTCGAGGACGCCGCCCCCTACAAATGATTCCAACGCCTTTCGGGAGAATTGTAGGGGACGGCCTCCCCCGCCTCCTAATAAGAAAACATGAGATAGTCCAGTAAAATCAATGTTTTCAGAGGCAAGGAACACGATGTGAAGTCAAAAAATCAAATACTGGCAGGATAAAGGGTGCTGATGTGAAATATCAGCACCC
>DVOW01000027.1 GCA_018713335.1 Candidatus Merdivicinus intestinigallinarum
ATGTTGGTTTGGCGATTGACATTATACCAGAAAAGGGAGGTCAATGCTCTTTTTCTTTGCAAACCTCCGAAAAATCAAGGAAAAACGTAACTTTAAACAATAAAAAACATGGTAGTTTTGACACTACCAAATCAGAATAGGAGGAAATGCTATGAAAAAATCGTTGCGACTGTTCAGTGTGCTGACAGCCATGCTTCTGGCCACGACTGCTCTTTCCGGCTGCGGAGGCGGCGGAGACACGGAAGGGTCTGCCACAGACGGGGATAGTTCTTCGGACGCTGCGCTGGAAAACTTCAATCCCACCGGTATGCCCATTGTCAACGAGCCGATCACTTTGGAAGTTTTCTGCGGAAAACACCCCCTCCAGGTAGATTACGACGAAATGCCCATGTGGGATGAGTATGAAAAGCTGACCGGTATCCACATTGAATGGGACCTAGTGGATATGAGCTCCATGACAGAACGGAAAAACATCCTCTTAAACAGCGGGGATTACCCGGATGTATTCTTTAAGCAGGGCTTGTCGGAAGCTGACCTGGTAAGCTACGGCCCTGACCAGCAGGTATTTATCCCTCTGGACGACCTGATTGAAAAATACGGGGAAAACTTTAAAAATGTTTTAGCGGATTATCCGGAAATAGAAAATGCTATCCGGCTGTATGACGGCCACATCTACTCCCTCCCCAACATTGCCGGTATGGAAACTTCCGTAGGTGTATTTTATTTTATCAACCAGGCATGGATGGATACGCTCGGACTCTCGATGCCTACCACGATTGACGAATTTCGCGATGTGCTCATTGCCTTCCGGGATGAAGACCCCAATGGAAACGGGATCAAAGATGAAATCCCCATCTTATCCGGCGGAGTAAATGGCTTAATCAATTACTTTAAGGGTTCTTGGGGCCTCGGAAACCGCGGCATCACCAATCCTTATGTGGACTGCGATGAGGAAACCGACACGGTACGGTTTACCGCCACAGTACCGGAATTCCGCGAAGTGGTCGATTTTATGCGCGGACTCTACGCTGACGGCCTGTTAAATCAGGAAATCTTTACCATTGACGACAAAACCGTTACGGCTAAAGGCGAAGAAGGCGTTGCCGGCAGCTTTATGTTCCAAAACCCCATCCAAATCGGGAAAACGCACCAGGATGATTTCGCTATTATTACGACTCCTTTGAAAGCGCATGATGATATTGAGCCTATCAACACTATGATATATTCTAACGTCATGAGCAAAACCTCTTTTGTCATTACAAAAGAATGTGAATACCCGGAAGCAGCTTTCCGCTGGGGCGAATATTTTTACAGCGAGGAAGGCCAGGCCCTGTTCTGGATGGGCGTGGAAGGCCTTACCTACACAGTTAATGAAAACGGCGAATACATCCCCACAGACCTGATCTTAAACAATCCTGATGGGCTGACTGTGGACGAGGCCACCGGTAAATACTTCCCGCGCTTCATGGGCGGCCCCACCATTAAGAATTACAAATACGCCTACGGCCAAGGCGACACCCTTCCCATCTTGATGGATGCGGTAGAAGTGATGCGGCCGTACAAGCCCAAGGAAATCTGGGGCAGCTTTAACTTCAATATTGACCAGCAGACGGAATTGAACGCTTTGTCTACCGACATTCTCACCTATTACGATGAAATGATCGCCCAGTTTGTTTCCGGGAAGACCCCCATGTCGGAATGGGATACTTTCCTGGCGGAATTGGACAAGATGGGTCTGGACAGATACCTGGAGATCATGAATGAAGGCTATCAGAATTACAAAGGACAACAATAACCCATAAGCGACCGGAACCGAAGCCAATGACTGATAGACAGGATTTGGCTTCGGTATCCGTGCCGTTCCGGGAAAATCAAAAAAGGAGGGAGCCTCGGAAATGCGGTTTCGCAACAAACCTGTTCTTCTTGCTTATTTTTTATCTTTCTTAGCCATTGTGAGCACGCTTTTAGTCGCCGCTTGGAGCACCATGGCCGGACGGATGATAAACTTAATGGAAAAAGAAGCGGAACAGTCCATCCATGTTTCCCTGGCCCACCTCTCCTCAGAGATGGACTTGCTTATTGAGGAATTGAATTATACGGCCCTGGGACTATGCCAGAACCCAAAACTGTCCCTTTATAAAGTAAATTCGGGCGGCTATGAGGCCTCCCTGATCCGAGATGAACTGGAAAAATACCGTTCCAGCAACTCGATCATTCAGGGTATCTGCATCCATTATTGCGACGCCGCTTATGTGGCGACCAGCGACGGCTTCTACGCACGGCAGGATTATTTCCGGTATATCCGCAACTACAGCCAATGGCCGGAGGACCAGATCTATGAGGATCTGGAAAACTGCGCAGTTCCTTATTTCCGCCCCTTGGAAAGCGTCATCGAAGGGACGTCCGTTTCCCAGTATATGACCTATATTTACCCGATCCCCTTAGGTATGGCATCGAAAGGCGGCATCTTCTTTCTGATAGACGAACAGCAGATGCAGCAGCGGATCAGCCGGGCTTTGGGTGCCTACGAAGGATCCGTCTTTCTGTTCGATTCTGAAGGAGAGCTTTTGATTTCCAACCAGACCCAGGACAGCCAGCTGGATGGGGCGGAAGTTGCCCGCACCATTTCCCAAAATGAGGGCTCCTCCTTTTTCCAGACGGAATTTGACGGGGCCTCTTATACGGTAACGGTTGCTTCTTCCTATGGCGCAGATTATATCTACGCGGCCCTTCTGCCGGTTTCCCAGTTTGACGCCCAGCTACAGGGGGTTCGGAATTTTAACACACTGGTCTTATGTATCCTGCTCATTTTCAGCATTGGGGGTGTTGCCCTGATCACGATGATCAGCTACCGGCCCCTGAACAAGATCGTCCGAAGCATCCGCACTGCAAAGGATCCGGCCGGGACCGCCAAAAACGAGATCGCGCTGATCTTAAATGGGATCGAGGATATCCAAAAGAAAAACGCCGGCCTCACCCACCAGGTATACAGCGGCATCGGCTATATCCGCAATTACGCCCTCTGGCTGCTGCTTTACGGCCGCGCCCAGTCCGTTTCCGAGGAGGTTTTTCAAAATCTGCTGGAACTGGCCAATATTCCGGATACCCAGAAGGAATATGCGGTAACCCTCTTCAAGAAAAAATCATCTCCGGAGCCGGATAAGCAGGACGCGGAAATGCAGTATCTGATTCAGTACGGCGTACAGGACGCCCTCAAGGAACTTGTGGAACAAACTGACTCCGGCTACTGCGTGGAGCTGCCGGATCAGAATATCACTGCCCTGATCCTTCAAGTGTCCCTGGACCAAAGCGACTGGAAAGAGGAACTGGAGGAAACCCTGTCCTCCATTCTGGACCATATCCAAAAGAATTTCCAGTACGACTGCTATACCGGCGTAGGAAGCCCTGTGACCTTGGCGGAACTGGTCCAGTCCTTTGAACAGGCGCAGAAGGCCCTGGTCAAAAGCGTCATCAAAAACCTAAACGGCATCCAGTTCTGGGAGGAAGGCCAGCCGGCCCCGTCCTCCTTCCTCATGCCGCTGAAACAGGAGATCGACCTGATCACAGCGGTAAAACGGGGAGATGCCGAAGCCTGCCGGTGCGAAATGGAAAAAATCGTTCAGCAGCTGAAAAACAGCTCCTTCCCGCCCCACACCATCCAATTTATCTGGTCGGGCCTTATGACCCATCTTTGGCAGGCGTTAGGGGAGCTGAATATCGACCTGGGCGCCCAGTACCTGCTTCAGCTCCAGCAGCTTTCCGCGCGCCGGATGCAGCCCCTGGAATACCTGGAACAGGAAACGATCTCCCTTCTGAGCGAAGTGTGCCAGATTGTCCAAAAGAAAAAACGCAGCCGCAACCACGGCTTATATACGGACATTCTAAATTTCCTGGACGCGAACTATTCAGACCCGTCCTTAAATGTGGAAACCGTTGCCTCCCGCTTCCAAATATCGGCATCCTACCTGAGCCGGTTTTTCCGGGAACAGCACGGCGAAACCTTGAGCCGCTACCTGGATGACCTCCGCATGAACCGGGCCAAGCACCTTCTCCGGACGTCCTCCGCAAAGATCCGGGAAATCATCCAGGAATGCGGTTACGCGGATGAAGCGAACTTTATCCGCAAATTCAAAAAGCAGGAAGGGATCACCCCCATGCAGTATCGGGAGGCGGCCTTTACCAATAATATCAAGGAAAACCAGGAGGAATCAAAGCCATGAACGTTATCATGATCTTATGCGACCAGATGCGCCCCTTCGAGCTTGGATGTTACGGGCACCCTGTGGTGCAGACGCCAAACATTGACCGGCTGGCCCAGGACGGCGTGCGGTTCGAGCTGGCCTGCACCACTAACCCCCTGTGCACCCCGGCCCGGTCCTCGCTGTTGAGTGGCCAGTATGCCCGGACCTGCACCGGTATGCTGGAATGCTGGTTCGAACCCGACAACGAACGGATCCATTTCCCCAACGCCACCCTGCCGGAGATCCTCCGGGACAACGGGTACGAAACCGCCCTGATCGGCAAATGGCACATGCAGCCGTATCCCAAGCTGGTGGGGTTCGACCACTCCGTGTACCCCAAAGTGAACCACTTGAACGTGGACCAGGATTACTTTGATGCGGACCGGAACCATTTTATCGCCAAGGGTTTCGTGCCGGAATTTGAGCTGGACCAGCTGGACCAATACCTGGACAAGCCCCACGACAAACCCTTTTTCCTTTACTATAACATCAGCCTTCCCCATATGCCCTATTTCGACGTACCGGACCGGTTCCGGTTCCGCTACGGCCGGGAGGATGTCCGGCTTCGGGAAAACACCATGATCGACGGCCGTATCTGCCGCAATGACCGCTGGTTCCATATTTACATCCACGATTACCTCTATTATATGGATTTGAAAGAGGGCCTCACCCTGCCGAACAACTTTGATTTGGTGGATCTAACCGCCCAGTATTACGGCTTGATTTCCTGTGTGGACTGGCAGATCGGCAAAATTTTGGAAATGCTCCAGCAAAAGGGACTGGAAGAGGACACCCTGGTGATCTTTTCCTCTGACCACGGCGACAGCCTGGGCAGCCATGACTGCTACAACAAGCATGTGGTCTACGACGAGGCCGTGCGGATCCCCCTGATCTTCCGCCTGCCCGGAAAGCTTCAAAAAGGCGTCCGGAAAGACACTGTGGCTTCCCTGGCCGATATCGCCCCCACCATCCTGTCCCTGACGGGCATCCCCACTCCCGATTTCATGCATGGGAAAGATTTGTCCGGTCTGCTCCGGGACAAGGACTTCCAGATGGAAAACAACGACGCCATTTTTGAAAATGCCAACGGGGAAATTGCCGTCCGCACCCCTCACCGGATGTACTCCATCCTCACCTCTACCCAGGACGGCACCCCGAAACGCAAGCTGGAAAACGACGCTTTCCGCTACTATGATATGGACAACGACCCCTATCAGGAAAACAACCTTGCCAAAACCGGCGGCTTGGACGGGGAAGCGGATGCATTGCGGCAGCGGCTTTTGGAATGGGACGAAACCACCCCCTGGCTGGCCGGTTCCCTGGGCGGCAGCTGCGGACTTGGCAAAGCGCAGCGGGACTGGTTCAAGAAGTAAGAACGGAGGATATCTATGCTGGAGCGATTCATTCAAAACACCGCCTTTTCCTGTTACAGCGGCGGCTGGGGCCAGGTCCCGGAGGGGACGGACCCGCAAATCAGCTGGGAAAAAATCCCGGATCCCAGGGGGGAATGCCTGCTGGCGTCCGTTTCCCTAAAGTTCAGCGCGCCCATTGACCTGTCCGGGTTCCGGGTTTCCCTTCAGCTGCCGGAAGACTTTTCCTGCGTCCATGTCCCGCAGCTGGCCCCCCTGGACGATATGGTCATCAGCGAGCAGGTTTTCCGCAGCCCGGCCATGATCTGGGAAAGCCGGACGGAACAGCTGGCGCTGATCCCGAACCTCCGGGAGCTGGAAGCTCCCCACCCCATCCCGTTTATCATGGATTCGGACCAGCGCACCCGACAAATGTATTACGGCGTGGGGAACCACGAGGAAACAGGGCACGTCTACCACATCCTAAACGGGAAAACTTCCCATGTGACCGGGGAACTGAAGTTTTCCTTCTACCTGCTGCTCCTGCCGAAGCCTGGGTCCCCTCGGGATTTCCGCGGCGTTTCAGATTTCCTGTGGGACACCTTCGGCCAGGGGATCGCCAAAACCGCCTGCTGCCCGGCCAGCCTGACCCCCTATGTCCATCATGTCTACGAATGGGCTTTTGACCGCTGGAAGGACCTCTGCTGGCAGGAATTTACCCTAAACGGCAGCCAGGTGGGCGGCGTGGTGTTCATCGTCACCGCCAAGCAGAAAAAGGGCCTAGGGCAGGAAAACGCCTGGCGGGAACCCAAGAGCATCTGGAACCAGGCTTGGTTCTCCTGTATGCGCAGCGCCTGGGGCTATGCCAAATGGGGGGAACGCATGGGCCGGCCCGACTGGCGGGAAAAAGCGGAAAAAGCCCTGCGCTTCACCCTTTCCGCCCCCCAGAAGGGCGGCCTGTTCCCCGGATATTACGCAGCCGACGAGCAAAACAGCCTGCAAAACGGCCACTGGGTCTGGTCGCCTCCCAGAAGGCCGGAGGGGCACGAAAATTATGTACACCTGCTGGACTCCTCCTGGACCTGCTACTGGCTCCTGCGGTGGTACCAGGATATTGAGCCCAGGGCGGAGATCCTTGATTATGTGGAGGATTATCTGAACGCCCTGCTCTCCTTCCAGCAGCCGGACGGCAGCTTCCCGGCCTGGGTGGAAGCGGACATCCGGGAGTTCTCCCCCTACCTGCGGCACAGCCCGGAAACGGCGGCCCATATTATGCTGATGCTGGAGTGGCTGAAGGTCCGTCCCAGCAAGCAGGTACAGGAAGCCGCCTTAAAAGCCGCGGGATTCTTGGAAGCGGACATCCTCCCCACCGGGAAATGGGAGGACTTTGAAACCTACTGGTCCTGCTCCGGCCAGTGGGAGGAAAAGCAGTATGGAAAACGGGACCGGAAAACCGGCCTTTACAGCCAGTGCAATTTCGGCATGTACTGGTGCGCGGAGGCCTTCCTGGGCCTTGCCCGGCTCATCGGGGACTCCCGGTTCCTGGACGCCGGAGAACGGGTGCTGGCGGAAATCTCCCTGTACCAGCAGCTCATCCGGCCGGACTTCTCCCTGGTGGAGACCATCGGGGGCTTCGGCGTCATGAACACGGACAACGAATGGAACGACGCCCGGCAGAGCCTGTTCGCCCTGACCTACCTGCGGTATTACCGCCAGACCGTCCGGGAGGAATACCGCCTCCGGGCCCAGGCCGCCATGAAAGCGTCCTTTTACATGATGTACTGCCCGGAAAACCCGGAAACCAAACGCTGCTATGAGCTGGCCCACCCGTTTTTCGATGAGCAGGAGTACGGCTTTATGATGGAAAACTACAATCACCGGGACAAACGCTCCAAGCACGGCATCGGGGAATTTACCATTTTCGACTGGGGCAACGGAGCCGCCTGCTCGTCCCTGGCGGAATTTATACCGGCCTATGAGGCCCTGGAAACGGAGGAAACCCAATGATCGGTATGGAACTGCAAAACGGCAGCCTCTGTATGCTGTCCGATGAAACAAGCCGTTCTATTTCGCCCGAAAACCTGACCGGTGAAAAAGGCGGCGGCGCCAGGGCCAAAATCGGGGAAGGAATCGCCTCAGACAAGGCGGCAAAGCTGGGGGAAGGCTGGAAGGTCAACCCCTTTGTCCGGGCGGAGCCGGGGCAGACCCTGGTTTTGGCGGATATCCGGGAATCCGGATGTATCCGGCAGATGTGGTTCACCCCCACCGGGGACTGGCGCAGCCTGATCCTGCGGATATACTGGGACAACAGCCCCGTCCCCTCGGTAGAATGCCCCATTGGGGACTTTTTCGGGTGCGGCTGGGGAAAATTCTGCCAGATTTCTTCCCTGGCGGTCTGCGTCAATCCCGGCAGCGGTTTCAACTGCTACTGGCCCATGCCCTTCCGGAGCCGGGCTTTGATCACCATTGAAAACCGGGACGACTATCCCTCCAACATTTATTACCAGATCAATTATTCCATTATGGAAACGCCGGAAAACGCGGCCTATTTCCACGCCCAGTTCCGCCGGGTCAATCCGCAGCCGTATAAAGAGGTTTACACCATTGCCGACGGCATCACAGGAAAAGGCCACTATGTGGGCACCGCCCTGTTCTGGGGGGCCAACACCAACCTCTGGTGGGGAGAAGGGGAGATCAAATTCTACCTGGACGGGGACACGGAGTACCCCACCATCTGCGGGACCGGGACAGAGGATTATTTCGGCGGTTCTTACGACTTTATGAACCGGGAAACCCATGAATACCAGGAGTTTACGACGCCCTATTCGGGCCTGCCCCAGGTGATCCGCCCCAGGGGCGGCTATGAAAGCCAGCAGCGGTTCTCCATGTACCGGTGGCATATTACCGACCCCATCCATTTTAAAGAGGACCTGCGGGTAACGATCCAGGCCCTGGGCTGGCGCACGGACCGCGGGTACCTGCCCCTTCAGGACGACATTGCCTCCGTTGCTTTCTGGTACCAGCAGAAGCCGGCGGAACATATGCCTCCCCTGCCGGATGCGGAATATCTGCGGATACACTGAACCTTTCGCAAAAAACGCCCCCTTGACCAGCTGTCAAAGGGGCGTTTCATTATTTTCTCAGTCTTTCAGGGTGATCTCAACCACGGTGTCCAGCTCATCCGGCAGGGGGAAACTCTGGCCTCCGAAGGTAAAGAAGGATTTATTGGGGAAAGCCACCGCGTTCCAGGGGACCGTTACCTGGATCTCGGAGCCGTCCATCAGCAGCCGGGCTTTCTCGATCTTATCCGCGCTGATGTCCAGGGCCACGGCGTTGATGCATTCCTCAAAAATATGGGCATAGAGTTTGTTGCCCTTCTGGGTGTACCGGCCCCAGTCGGGTTTGGGCATATCCGAAATGCCGCAGCCGTAAATGGAGTCGGAGTTTTCCTTCATCCATTTGCCCACTTCTTTCAGAATGGCCACCGATTCCGCGGGGATCTCCCCTTTGGCGTTGGGGCCAACGTTCAAGAGCATATTGCCGTTTTTGCTGACGCATTCCACCAGGTTGCGGACGACCATTCTGGGGGATTTATAGTGGTGGTCGGCGGCGCAGTAGCCCCAGTGGTCGTTTAAGGTGATGCAGGATTCCCAGGGGATGGAATTGCCGTGGATGTCGGTCATGCCCTCCGGCGGGATCATCTGCTCCGGAGAAGCGAAATCGCCGGAATAGACGGTGGGGTTATCGGTGATGATGCTGCCGTAGGTTTCTCCGGCGGCCTCCAGGCGGTTGTCCACAATGAGCCAGGGCTGGATGGAACGGATCATTTCCATGAGCTTCGTTGCTTCCCATTTCTCGCCGCACATATCGCCGTAGGAGAAGTCGAACCACATAATGTCCAGCCTGCCGTAATTGGTCAGCAGCTCCTTCACCTGGCCGTGGAAATACTCGATGTATCTGCTGAAATCCCGCCCCTCATCCGGGTAAGCCGGGTTTTCCCGCATGGGGTGAATCCGGTCGGAACAATGGGGGTAATCCGGATGATGCCAGTCCAGCAGGGAGTAATAAAGCCCCACTTTAATGCCCTCGGCACGGAAGGCGTCCAAAAATTCCCGAACCAGGTCCCGGCCGCACTGGGTGTTGGTGGATTTATAATCGGTGAGCTTGGAGTCGAACAGGCAGAAGCCGTCGTGGTGCTTGGCGGTGAGGACGGCGTATTTCATGCCGGCCTCTTTGGCCAGCTTCGCCCATTCCTTGGGGTTATAGTAAATGGGGTCAAATTCATCGAAATAAACCCGGTAATCCTCTTCTGTGATGCGCTCTATATTGCGGATCCACTCGCCCCGGGCCGGGATGGCGTAAAGCCCCCAGTGGATGAACATGCCGAAACGGCTATCCAAAAACCACTGGGTGCGCTGGGTGCGGGCTTCAATAATCGGGTTTTCCATAAAAATCCTCCTTAAAAAGGGCATAATCTCTTATTTTCATTTTACCGTTTTTGCGGTATAATGGAATAGGCAAAATTAAGATATGTTTATGCAAAATTCGGGAAGGTGATGCCATTGCAGTATATCCGCCAGTTTTTGGACGCCTGCACGGTTTCGGTAGTGGACGCCCGGCTGACCCATTGCTGGCCGGAATGGGGGGAATCCACCTACATACCGGACTACAATAAATTCTATTTTATCCTGTCCGGCGAAGGGGAGCTGACGGTGGACGGGAAGCAGTACTCCCCAAAGCCCGGGGACCTGTTCTTGATGCCCGCCGGGGTGCCCCAGAGCTACCGCACCGTCAGCGAAAACACTTACACCAAATACTGGTGTCATTTTACGGCGGAATCCGGCGGGGTGCGGCTCTTTGACGCTGTCCGCACGCCCCTCTGCGTCAGGGTCAAGGACTCGGAACGGTTAAAGGAATTGTTTTCCCAGCTTGTGGAGGCCCATGCCTCTGAAAGCCCTTTGGCTCCTCTTATGGAAAAGGCCAGGATGCTGGACATCCTGCTGGTGTTTTTGGAGGAGGCTTCCGCCGCAGGGCTCACCCACTCGGAAAGCCTTCCGGCAGAGCAGCTAAAGCTCATCACCGACTATATCGCCGCCCATTTATCGGAAGAAATCACCCTGGAGGACCTGGCAGCCCTGGTGCATTTCCACCCCAATTACTTTATCAGCTTTTTCCGGAAATATTTCGGCGTCCCGCCCCTGCGGTATGTGTCCATTGCCCGGCTGGAACGGGCCAAAGTCCTGTTAAAAACCACCGGCGACAGCGTGGCGTCCATTGCGGAGCAGGCCGGGTTCCACGGCCTTTACCATTTTTCCAAGCGGTTCAAGGCTTACACAGGCTACTCCCCCTCTGATTTTCGCAAACTCTAGGCCCGGTAACCGGGCCGTTAAGACGCCGCGGCATTCTGCCCCGCAAAAAATTCGGGAACGGCCTGACAGGCAGGCCGTTTTCGGGACTGGTTCCCCGCAATAACACTTTATTCCGGCGAACCGCCGCGGGCCCGGAGCCCGGGCTGCTAATTCGACGCGGCCGCTGTCTCACGCGTCAGATTTTTGTTGGCGCGCGACAAGCTGCGCGCCTCTGAAAAAAACTCCCCGTACGGTTTCAAAACAGGAAATTCTGATTTTCCCCGGCTTTTTCGTTAGGAATGGAGGAACCGGGTTTCTCACTCCAACGTAAGGATGCGGCAAAACTCCGAAATCCAGCGCCACAGCCCGCCTTCCAGGGCTTCCGAAGGAATATCGCTCTGGTGAAACACACCCTCGGCCGCATCCGCCAGGCGCGGGAACCACAAGACAGGCTGTCCAGCGGGAACGCGCGCTTTGGGGTGTTCCAAGAGGGCCCTCCCTCTTGGCGGCTTTTTCTCCCCCATCTTTTTGGCCGTTCAAAAAGATGGGGTGCTGCCCGAAGCATACCCGTTTCCATCCCTCTCCCCTCCCGCACAGGGTGGCGAGCCGCCACTGGTAATTCGACGCGGCCGTACAGCCTCAACCTAACCGCTGGACGGCGAAATAAATTCGCCGTATAGATAGGTTTTATTCCCTATCGTGTGTAGGAGCCGCTGGCATAGTCAGCAAGCTTACTTGGCGACGTGGCGCGGCATTCTGCCCCGCGAAAAATTTCACCGCATTGTGTATGGGCCGATGCCCACATCGGCCCATAACATTTGCAAATCAAAACCGTTGGCAAAAATATCCCCACATCATCATAAAGAAAGGATTTTCACCATGAACAAGAAAGAATTAATGGAAACCACCCTCTCCCAGAAGGAAATCTTTGAGGGCCGGATCTTTTCCGTCCATGTGGACGCCGTGGCCCTGCCGGACGGCCGGGAATCCACCCGGGAGGTGGTGCACCATATCAGCGGCGGCGCCTGCGTGGTGCCCCTGACGGCCGACGGGAAGGTGTATATCGTCCGCCAGTGCCGCTATCCTTACGCCGACGTGCTCACCGAGATCCCGGCGGGCAAGCTGGACCCCGGCGAGGCCCCGGAAGAATGCGCCAAACGGGAGCTCATTGAGGAATGCGGCGTCAAGGCCGGGAAGCTCGTGAGCCTTGGCACCCTGTACCCCACCCCCGCTTATGTAGACGAGGTGATCCACATGTTCCTGGCGGAAGATTTGGTCCCAGCGGAACAGAAGCTGGACGAAGGGGAGTTCCTGGAGGCGGAAGCCGTGCCGCTGAAAGAGCTGGTAGATCAGGTTCTGGCCGGGGAAATCAAGGACAGCAAAACCCAGGCGGCGCTCTTAAAAACCTGGATTTTAAGAGGGCAGAAATGAACCGCATCCGCCCGTATCTGGAAAAAGCGGGGTTGACGGAAACTGGGGCGGCGCCCTTTGCAAGCTGCCTCCCCCTGCTGGAATGCCGGGCCAAATCCCGGCTGCCGGAGAAGGCCCGGTCGGTCATCGTCTGCGCCTTCCCCTATTACACCGGCGAATGGGAGGGCCGGAACCTTTCCCGTTACGCCATAGTCCCGGATTACCACCAAGTGGCGCTGGATTTGCTGAATCCTGTCTGCGAAAAGCTCCGGCGGGATTTTTCCGCGGAATTCGCTCCCTTTGCGGACAACTCCCCTATCCGGGAGGTGGATGCCGCTTTGCGGGCCGGGCTGGGCGTTTTGGGGGAAAATTCCCTGCTGATTAACCCCCGGTACGGCTCCTGGGTCTTTTTGGGGGAAATCGTTACGGACCTGCCCCTGGAATACACGGAGGGGCCCATAAAAAACTGCCTGGGCTGCGGGGCCTGCGCCAAAGCCTGCCCCGGAGGGTGCATTTCCCATGGGAAGATTGAGGAAAGCCGCTGCCTGTCCGCCATTACCCAGGCAAAACGGGATTTGGCCCCGGAGGAAGCGGCGCTGGTGAAGCAAGGGGGCCTGGTTTGGGGCTGCGACCGGTGCCAGGAGGTGTGCCCTCACAATCAAAAAGCGGAAAAAACGCCCCTGCCCGCCTTTCTCGCAGACGTCCGCCCGGTTCTCAGCCGGGAGGACGTTGCCGCCGGGGTCAAGGAACGGGCCTATGGCTTCCGGGGGCCGAAACCCCTTTTGCGGAACCTGGAAATCCTTAAAACAACTGGCAGTTGATGGAAAAACCAACCAATGGTTGCAATAGTCAACAGCCAGTCGCTGTCCTGCCGCCTCTGGTTCTGCTATGATAAAGGTACAGAGCAAAAAGCTGCTCCATCATTGAAATCAAACACAGAAGGAGGATTTTTTATGCAGAGCGAAACCATGGGAAAACGCATCGCCGCTTTCCGGAAAAAACGGGGCCTCACCCAGGACCAATTGGCGGAACAGCTGGGGATTTCCGCCCAAGCCGTTTCCAAGTGGGAAACCGAAGTTTCCCATAGTTAAGGATACCACACCACAAACCCACGCTTACATTACTTCCAGAACATCAAATTTTGGAGGTACACCTCATGAAAAGACTGATTTCCTGTGAATTTAACATCGATACTGCCTGTGTAGAACTTTACTTCACTGATGAGAGCAAGATTTCTATTGACTGCACTGCCGTTGAGAATGAAGTGGCCGATAACCGCTTTCAGAGATCGGAATTGGATTGGTTGATTTATAATGACCCGATCGCTTATGCAGATCTTGTTCTCAATGGCGATCCCAAAAGATACCTCAAATCCGTAACGGAATACAAACAATAAAAAATCATAGGGTACAGGAGCACCAGTGCAACCACTTATCGTATGCACTGGTGCTTTACATTTGTAAAATGATCGCGTGATTTCAAAGGTAAAAGTAATGCGTTCGCATAATATTTCTCGCTTTTCACAGCAAGATATGCTATAATGAAATTGCTTTTTCGCCACAATGTAGTTTAGAAGATGAGGTGCAAAAAATGGCAGTGTCCTATAAGAAGCTATTCAAGATTCTCATTGATCGGGATATGAAGAAAAAAGAGTTCCGCGATTTTGTCGGCATCAGCTACTCTACAATGAGCAAACTTGAAAAGGGTGAGAACACAACTGTTGAAGTGCTGGAAAAAATATGCCTCAAACTCGGATGCGGAATTGAAGATATTATGGAAATACTCCCAGACACCACTATTTCAAAAGGCGCAGAGTAACTTTCAGAAAAAGGGTATCCACAAAATATAAGTAGGGTTTAAAGCTGTTCCCTTCCTGAATATCATCAGTATAAGTTATCCGCTTCTTCTGAGTGGAATGTGATAATATGTGATGGAAAATCATGAGGTGTTACCGTGCAAATATTGGACAACATTAATAATACCATTAAAGATGATTTGCAGAAGGAAGTCAAAAAAGGAAGCAAAATATCGATTGCTGCTGCTTGCTTTTCCATCTATGCTTATCAAGAATTGAAGAAACAGCTTGAGGGCGTAG
>DVOW01000003.1 GCA_018713335.1 Candidatus Merdivicinus intestinigallinarum
TAAAGATAAATCGCATTGATAAAGGTGTCTATCAGCATTTTCCGGTGGCTCTGCTTGGTGACATCCAACTTGCGGAAACGGTGGAGCCAGAAGGTCATAAATTCGGCGCTGATCTTGGGAGGTTTGGACAACTGCTCATTGGCAAGACGGGTTTCCAATTCTTCTTTTGCCGCCTCCAATTCTTCAAGGCTCTCTTTCGTGGATTTGGTCAAAACACCCTGTTGGATCGCATTTATCAAGTTGCGAATCTTGGTATTCGTTTCCTGTAACTGTCGTTCGTACAGGGGAATATTGGTGTTGTCCTGTTCCTGCAGCTCCATGAGCATCGAAACGATAGCTTCGATTGCATCGTCATCCATGATCATCTTCATGGTCTCGGAGACAACCAAATCCTCAATCCAACCCTTCTTAACCGGCTTTTTGTGGCATTCCTTGCGCTTCTTTTTTACCGAAACGCACTTGTAATAGTGGTGGACAACTCCGGTGCGGCTGGTGCCGCTTTCGCCACAGAGATAGGCTCCACAGTACCCGCAGAACAATTTGGTTGTCAGCAGATAATCGTCCTCAGCCTTGTGACGAGCCGGGGCTTTCTTGTTTTTCTCCATTTTGGCCTGTACCCGGTCAAAAAGGTCTTTCGGTACGATAGCAGGTATGCCATCAGGAATGAGAACATCCCTGTACTGATATTCGCCAATGTAGCGGCGGTTTTTCAATAGGTGCTGTACGCTGTTGTAGGTCAGGGGATTTCCACGGGTATTTTTCATGCCCTGCTCGTTGAGCCAGTCCCGAATCTGCGTCATAGTCGCGCCTTCGTCATACTGTTTGAAAGCGTCCAGAATATACGGTGCCGTGACCGGGTCGATCTGGAAATGCTGTTCCGCGTCAATCACATACCCCATCGGCAGCGTCCCGCCGTTAAACATACATTTCAGAGCATTGTCGATCATGCCGCGCACGACTTTTTCGGAGAGGTCAACCGAATAGTACTCGGCAAAACCTTCCAGCATGGATTCCAGAATGATACCCTCCGCGCCGTCTGAAATGACCTCCGTAGCGGAAACCACCTTAATGCCATTTCTCTTGAGCTGCGCTTTATACCGGGCGCTGTCGTAGCGGTTCCGGGCAAACCGGTCGAGTTTCCAGACAATAATCATATCAAACAGCTTTTTGTTGCCGTCTTTAATCATATTCTGAAATTCGGGCCGGTTATCCGTCTTGGCGGAAATAGCCCGGTCGATATAGTGCCGCAGGACTGTGATCCCGTTCTTTTCGGCAAAGGCGGTACACTCCCGGATTTGTCCTTCAATACTTGTTTCTCTCTGATTATCGGAAGAATATCGGGCGTAAATCACAGCTTTCATTGTTATGACCATTCCTTTCCGCTGCGCTCCAAGGCACCAAAGGGAAATGAAACATGGAACCTCTAACGCAGCAAGTCTCAATTTGTTAGAATGTACTTGAGGGGCAGGCACACTACAGAGCACGTGGAGGTAAGTAGGCTCAGCCTCGGCTGAACTGAATTGCTATGTGTGCCGGACGCTCTTTCAAGCACCAATGAGTAGGGCTTTGCACCCTGTAACCTTATCTTTGGAGAGACGGACTACTTCAATCTTTCAGTGAGCGTCCAGTCCCTGCCTGTTCCCTCAAATACTGTATCGAGGGGATGTGTTATGCTTAAAATCGTTTACCGTGTCTGCTGTGGAATGGATGTCCACAAGTCCTTTGTCGTTGCCTGTATCGCTTCCACAAATGAATATGGAGTGACAACTTATAAGAGCAAACGGTTCTCCACCTTCACCGGAGATTTGCGCCGGTGTGCTGCCTGGCTGGCCGAAAATAACTGCAAGGATGTGTGCATGGAATCCACCGGGAAGTATTGGATTCCCATTTACAACATTCTGGAGTCCACCTGCAATATTGTCCTTGCTCACCCCAAGTATGTGAAAGCAATTCGAGGGAAGAAAACGGATAAGCGGGACGCCAAGTGGATTGCCGACATCTTCAAGCACGACCTTGTCGCTGGGAGCTTCATCCCTCCGGCAGATATCCGCCAGCTTCGTGATTTGGTGCGTTACCGCTGGAAACTCACCAACTTTACTACCGGCGAGAAAAATCGGGCGCAAAACTGCCTGACGGTTTCCAACTTCAAACTGGACGATGTGTTTTCGGATGTGTTCGGCAAGGCAGCCTCCGCAATCACCACCCGTATTCTGGAAAATCCAAAGGAGAAGATTACAGATGTTTCCGGCTTCCGAACCAAAAGCATGAAAGCGACCAATGAACAGGTGCTCGCCGCTGTGAACGGAGAGATGTGTGAAGAACAGGCTGAAAAGCTCCGCATCATCCGTTCCCACATGGATAGTCTCCAACTGTGCAAACTTAATCTGGAATCGCTGATTTTGACAACTGCTGAAAAATACCTTCCTCAACTGGGCCTTGTTGTGACGGCGCCGGGTATCCAATCCTTTGCTGCTATTGGCATCATCTCTGAAATTGGAGTGGATATGTCCGTGTTTCCCACCTCGAAGCATCTCTGCTCCTGGGCCGGGCTTACGCCGCAAAACAATGAGAGTGCCGGGAAGAAGAAAACCACAAGAATCAGCCTAGCCGGTGCTTACATCAAGCCACTTCTTGTTCAATGCGCCCTCAATGCGATTCGCGCCAAGAAATTTCCGGAAGTCCGCAATCGCTATCTTGCGCTCAAGAAACGCCGGGGACATAAAAAAGCCATTATCGCCATTGCCAGGATGCTGCTTACGGCCATCTACAATATGCTCAAAAAGAACGAGCCGTACAATCCTGAGCTCTACCGCAAAGGTGACCGGCCTCCTGCACACCGGGAGGTCTCTTTGGAGGAAGCCATCTTCATCCTCCAGCGGCAGGGCTATCTGGTAACAGCTCCACCGTCCACTTAGATTTTAAGCTCAACTTCAATTTTCGCCCGCTTTTAGGGGGCTTGGCTTCGTGCGCCCTTTTTCGGAATGGTTCTTGAATTACAATGTTTCAACCTTTACCCTCCATCATGCGGAACAGGGCCTCTTTCAACCGCCCGTTCATCGGAGAATGTGGGTCAAAGCACATCTCGATAAACTTCCCCAATTCCGGATTGTCGGAGATCGGCGGTCGTGTCTGATACAGCTTGCCCTGTGGCTCATCACAGCGGCAGGTGATATAGTCCATCGAGACATCAAAATAGTCCGCATACCCGATTAGGACCTCAATAGGAACCGCTTTCCCGTGTTCATACCGGTTGATGCTCGGCTGGGTCACATCCAGCAGTTCAGCCATCTTCTTTTGCGAAAGTCCCATCCCTTCGCGCAGGGTTTTCAAACGCTCACCAACTGTATTCACCAAAGCACCTCCAATTCATCTTGAATATAGTATAATACAAATCAGAGATAATTGCAATACCTATTACGAATCCTTAAGAGAAATCGAGAATTGCTCTCTGCCAAAGGGGGTGTGGCATATATCAGCGCTTTTGTGTGTGATTTCGGGTCAATTTTGAGGCATTTCTGCCGCTGTATGTGGCGTTTTTCATTCTGTTAGGAAAAGATGCTTCTCAGCCTTGTTGTTTGCGATATCGTCTATTTTTTGCGGTGTCGTCAAGTTCAGCATCTTTGTTTTATTCTATGCCCTCCATCCACATACTGCTCCAAATATACATATCTTTTACCTTGCTGAGGTAGCAGATTTTACACGACGCATTGTAAAATATAATGGATTGTTGTAATTGTAAAAAATATTTACTTTGCAATATACGAATGTTGGCAAAGGAAGGGGTCTCACTATGAAAATGAAAAGGGGCTTTATTGGTTGTCTGCTGTCTATTTTCGTGATACTGACAATGTTCAGCGGCTGCAATGTAGGAAGCACGGACGGAGGTGAAGCCGACACGGTTTTGGGTGGTGGTAGCTCGGTGCTGCGTATTGTTTCCGGATCGGAAAATTCCGAACTGGAACCGATCTTGGAGGAGTTTTCCGACAGGGAGCATGTGCGCATTGAGATGACCTATATGGGCTCGCTGGATATCATGCGTCTACTGGGAGAGGAAGACATCCCCTATGACGCCGTGTGGCCGGCCAGCAGCCTGTGGCTGACGGTGGGGGATACGGAACACCGGATCAAGCACGCGGAATCCATCTCCATTTCGCCGGTGGTGTTCGGTATCCGCAAAAGCCTGGCGGAGGAGCTGGGATTTGTGGGGCGGGAGGTGTCGGTAAACGACCTTCTTGAGGCGATCCGGAACGGAAAACTCCGCTTCTGCATGACCAGCGCCACTCAGTCCAATTCCGGCGCCAGCGCGTATATCGGATTTTTGTACGCGCTCCTGGGCAACCCGGAAGTCATCACATCGGAGGATCTGCAGAGTGACGAACTGAGGGCGCAAATGCAGGAGCTTCTCTCCGGCGTGGACCGCTCCTCCGGCAGCTCGGACTGGCTGAAGGACATGTTCTTGCAGGGCGATTATGACGCTATGGTGAACTACGAGTGCCTGGTCATCCAGGCCAACCGGGAACTGGAAGAGCGTGGCGAGGAGCCGCTGTATGTAGTGTACCCCTATGACGGTCTTTCGCTGGCGGATTCGCCCCTGGGCTATGTGGACAAAGGGGACGATGGCCAGGAGGAACTGTTTTTAAAATTGCAGGAATACCTGCTGTCGGAGGATGTGCAGGACGAGATCCAGCGCACCGGCCGCCGTTCTGGCTACACCGGGGTTTCGGAGAAAAACAAGGATGTATTCCGGGCCGACTGGGGCCTGCAGCCCGACCGGGTGCTCTCCCCCATCAAAATGCCAGCTGCCGATGTTCTGTTTGAATGCCTAAATCTATACCAAACCGATTTCCGCAAGCCTTCCCTTACCGTGTACTGCCTGGACTACTCCGGCAGCATGAGCGGCGAGGGAAATGAACAGCTGGTTCAGGCCATGGAGCAGCTGCTCATCCAGGAGAACGCCCGGAAAAACTTCTTGCAGGCATCAGAAAACGAGGTGAATATCCTTATTCCCTTTAACGGGGGCGTGATCGACACTTATACGGCCACAGGCAACGGCAGCGAGCTGGAAGCGCTTTATGACAAAGTGGAAAACCAGGAAGTAGGCGGCGGTACCGATATGTACGCGGCCGCCGTGCGGGGGATTGAGCTGCTGGGAGAATATGATCTGTCGCAGTATACGCCGGCGATCATCCTGCTCACCGACGGGCAGTCCAGCGGGTCCCTGTCCGATTTTGAGGCGGCTTACGCCGGGCTTGGAACTGAGGTCCCGGTCTTCTCCATCATGTTTGGAGACGCTGACGAAACCCAACTGGAGGAGCTGGCGCGGTATACCAATGCCCGGGTGTTCGACGGCCGGGAGAATCTGACGGAGGCGTTCCGCAGCGTAAAGGGGTATAACTGATGAAAGAGACTTCGCGAATGCTCGTTTCCTCCTTTGCTGCTGCAATCGTCTTCCTGCTACTGTTCCTATTTTTCCATTGGAATCTGATTGTCTGCATCCTGCTGTGTGTCGGCATCTATTTCGGACTGTTTTTCCTGCTCAAGCCCAGCCGGAAAATCGCGGGAATTGATGTGGAATCTATGCCTGGCGGTGAAGAGATCCGGCAACTTTTGGACGATGCCCAGGCGGACCTGGCAGACATTGATAAAGCAGTAAAAGAGATCAAAACTTCCTCTGTGCGGCAGGATGCGCAGGCTCTATATGCTACCGGGGCCCGGATCCTAACCTATCTGGAGGAAAATCCAGACAAAATTAAGCTGGCGCGCCGCTTCTTTACCTATTATCTGGATACGGCCGCCAAATTGCTGACAAGATATGTGGATTTCCAGGAGACGGAGCTTCATTCGGGGGAGGTCGCCGATATTCTGCAAAAGACGGCGGAGGCCCTGCCGGTGCTGAACTCCGCCTTTGAAAAGCAGTTTGCCCATCTGATGCAGGGCGAGCTGCTGGATATCGAGGCAGATATCGAACTCCTGAAAAGCACCTTGAAAATGGAGGGCGGAAAATGAAAACCAAGCTCATTGGGCTGGGCATCCTGGCAGCTGTCATCATAGCCGCCGCTGCCTATGTATTCATCAGTAATAGCCAAACCGTTACTGAAATCAACGGTTATGTGGGCGGCGAAAAAATCGGCCTGCTGGAAGACGAGGAGGTACAGGATATCCTGCGGGACAGGTATCGGCTGGTCATCGACTACGCCAAGGCAGGTTCCATCGATATGGTCACCGACGACGCCGAGGGGCGGGATTTCCTATTCCCCTCCAATCAGACGGCTCTGGAACTGTATAAGCAGGTTCATGGAGACCCGGTGAAAAGCGAGATCATCCTCAATACACCCATCGTCCTGTATACCCGCAGCGCCGTGGCGCAGGCCTTGGTCGACAGCGGGCTTGCTGTCGTTACAAACGGCGTATACACGGTGGACATGGAAAAATTGACCGAGACCATAGAAGCCGGCACAACCTGGGAGGAAATCGGCCTTCCCCAGCTTTACGGCAGTGTTTCCGTGGGCACCACCGACCCGACCAAATCCAATTCCGGCAATATGTTCGCCGGGCTTTTGGCCAATACCCTCTGCGGCGGCGTGGCGGACGAAAGCAATCTGGCGGAGATCCTGCCCCGGCTGCAAAATATTTTTCAGAAGATGGGGTATATGGAAAGCTCCTCCTCGGATTTGTTCGATCAGTTTCTGAAGACCGGCATGGGTGCCAAGCCTCTGATCGCCGGCTATGAAAACCAGCTGCTGGAATTCGCCGTGGAAAACCCGGATACTTGGGAGCAGATCAAGGGGGACATTGTGATGATGTACCCGACGCCCACCGTCTGGTCCTCCCATGTGTATATCGCCCTGGATGAGGCCGGTACGGCGGGGATCGACGCCTTGCTGGACGAGGACATCCAGCGACTGGCCTGGGAAAAGCATGGGTTCCGTACTGGCGTATACGATACCCCCACGGATGCAGCCCATTTCGGGGTGTCCGGTATTGCCGAGGAATTGACGCAGGTAGCGCCCATGCCGGATGCCAATACCATGGACAGGATCATTAAAGCGCTTTCATAGCGGGAAGGAGCAGATAAAAGATGGCAGAGCATATCACACTGGATACTTTGATGCAGAGCAGCGGCCATACCGCCCTTCAAGTACAGGAGCCTGCGAGCGTGGAAGCGGTGCGCGCTCAGGTGGAAGAATTGAGCCCGGAGCAGAGGGTACGGGTGGAGGAGGTCAAAAATAGCATTGACCTGATGGATTCTCAGGCCGTGCTTCAGTACGGCGTGGGGGCGCAGCGGAATATTTCCAGCTTTTCCGACAATATCCTCACACAGGTGCGCAGCAAGGACAGCGGTTATGTGGGGGAGCTGATGTCGGATCTGGTGCTGAAGGTCAAAGAGGTGGATGTGGACGGACTGGACGAGGGCTTTTTGGATAAACTCCCGTTTCTGAAAAACGCCTCCCGGGCCGTTAAAAAGTTCATGCAGCGGTATGAAAAGCTGGAGGTGCAGATCGACCGCATCGAGCAGCAGCTGGACCAGGCCCGGATGCAGATGCTCAAGGACATCACCATGTTCGACGGGCTGTATGAAAAAAACCTGGAATACTTCCGGGAGCTGCAAATTTACATCGCCGCAGGCGAAGAAAAGCTACAGGAATTGCAGGAAACCACCCTGCCGCAGCTGCGCGCCGAAGCGGCGGCTAAGGGCGACGCCATGAGCGCCCAGGTGGTGCGGGATTTCGAGGACACGGTAAACCGCTTTGAAAAAAAGATCCACGACCTGAAGCTGAGCAAGACTGTCGCTATCCAGACAGCGCCGCAGATCCGCCTCATCCAGAACAACGACAAAATGCTGGTGGATAAGATCCAGACGGCGATCCTCAGCACCATTCCGCTGTGGAAGAGCCAGATTGTCATTGCCCTGGGGCTTCACCGGCAGGAGAGCGTGCTGAAAATGCAGAGAAGCGTCTCCGACGCCACCAATACCCTGCTCACCAAAAACGCAGAACTGCTCAGGCAGAACAGCACGGAAGTGGCAAGAGAATCTGAGCGCGGCATTGTGGATCTGCAAACGCTGAAAAAGGTCAACGCGGATCTGATTTCCACCATTGAGGAAACCATCAAGATCCAGCAGGAGGGCCGCGCCGCCCGCCAGAATGCCGAAACAGAACTCCTCAGTATCGAACAGAAGCTGAAAGAAGCCCTATTGACCGCGATACAGTGAAGAAAAAATGAGGGGTCCTAGACTCCCCAAAAAACTGTATTTAATCCTGGTCGGCATCTATGCTCTTCCTGGCAAATATTGGCGTTTTCGTCAGGCTCCGCTTTTAAGACTGAATGTAAAAGCAGAGGTATGATAGCTCTTATCCGTATGCACAGCAAAAGAGGCCTGGAGTACAACTCCAGACCTCTTTTGCTGTCAATCCGGTTGCGTATGGTTTATTTTTAGAACTTGTGAACGAGCACTTCTTGAGCGCTTTTCTAAAAACGACTTATCCTTTCATCCTACGAGCATGATTTCTTGTTAAATTATGACATCCGATCTTTTCCACCAAAGTCACCATTTTCTCATCGGAAAAGCGGATTTCTTCAAACTTGAAGCGGTAATACTTTTCAGTTCCTTTCTACAACAACAAAGTGGCGTTTTTATAGGGGTTTGGGTGCTCCCAACAAGAACAAATGAGCAGACTGGCCGACAGGCCGGAACGCTCATTTCGCCGCTGTGTACGGACAGCGGCTGTGCTTGCTGTTCTCTGAAATCTCATATCCGCAGAACATGATGCTTCCGCTTTTTCCAAAGCCGGGAGCATTTTTATTTTCACTTTTTTCAAGCAGACCCCTGTTTTTCTCGGAGAAAATGTCCGTTGTAAAGTAGGAGGGGAATTCGGTTCAAAAATATTTTGCTGCCATACCTGCGTTTAGCCTAAAAAGTGTCCGTTGTAAATTGGGAGGCACTTTCCGGCTTGGAAATTTTATTCCCGCCTTACCCGCTAATCTGCGAATAAAATGTCCGTTGTAAAGTGAGAGAGAAATTTTTTCTGAGCAGGTACCAAGTTTTTGCCCGAAACTGTCCGTTGAAATATGAAAGGGGATATTTTTTCGAGTGTCCCCCCCAATCCGCAAAAAATTGTCCGTTGTAGTTTGAGGAGGCGAATATCCAATGGCTGAACGCACAAGACCGATCCGCATCGAGTTCTGCGTCACCGAGCAGGAGCGGCGGCTCATCCAAAACAAGATGGCGCAGCTCGGCACCAGGAACATGGGTGCATATCTCCGCAAGATGGCGATTGACGGTTACATCATCAAGGTGGATTACACCCAGCAGAAGAAACTGGCCGCAGCCGTCAGCCGGGCTGCCAGCAATATCAACCAGATTTGCCGCCGCATCAACAGCACCGGGCATTTCTATGCTGAGGATGTTGCGGAGCTGAAAGAACGGCAGGTCGAGATTTGGTCGCTGCTCAAAGAGACCCAGCGAAAGAAATTATAACCACAGGAGGCCGCTATGCCGCGTATGAGTAAAAAACGAAAAGAAGAATGGGCGTTCTTCCTGAATGACCGGGGGCGCATCGCCTATAACGCCTTGTGCCGCAGGTGTGTCCACGACTGCAAACAAAGTTTCCGTGCTGCGGTGATCGTCTGTCCGCATTACCACTCCAAACGATCCAACCGCCCGCCTTAATTGCCCTGCGCCGGAGAAAGGAAGTGATGTACCATCTACTACAAAACCGATACCCCGCTGCCGCCTTTCGTGCCGTTGCCCCGGTTTATCCTTCGGGGAGAATACTCGATCAATGCCAAACTGCTCTATGCCCTGCTGCTGGGGCGCACACAGCTCTCCCAGAAATCCGGCTGGGTGTCGGAGGATGGGGATGTCTATGTGATCTATACAATCCGGCAGATGGCGAATGACCTGAACCGGAGCGAGCGGACGGTCAAGGCTGCATTGGCCGAGTTGGAGAATGCGGGACTAATTATCCGCGTCCGGCAGGGCTGGAACCGGGCAAACCGTATTTTCCTGCAACTGCCCGATGAGGTGCAGCTTTCTTCCCGTCCAGAGGGCAAGTGCTGCCCAATGGATGGGCTGGAATCTTCCCCTTGTATGGGGCAAAATTTGCCCACAAGCAAGAAAGATAAGAAGAAAACAGATCCCAGTCAGAATAACAGGAGAGAGAACGCCCGCCGCTGTTTTGGGCAGTATCAGAATGTTTTTCTTTTGGACAGTGAACTGGCTGAACTGCAATCGACATATCCCGACCAGTATGAGGACTACATCAACCAGCTATCGGCCTATATGGCCTCCAACGGAAAGCACTACGCCAACCATTACGCCACAATTCGCAAGTGGCTGGACGAGGACAGCAAATCGAAGCCCGGAAAAAATTACGACTATACAGAGACCTATGAGGAAGGAGAATGCCTGTGAATGTGAATCCAATCATGGCTGCAATCGTTGAGGCAGCAGATACCCTGAACATCGCACCGGATGATTACATCAACCCGGATGACGGGCTGAAATACTGCGGCAAGTGCCACACGCCCAAGGAAGCCTATTTCCCAGAACAGTACCGCAAAAATGGATTGGACAAGCACCCGATTGCCTGTAAATGCGCAGCTGAGGAACGGGCACGGCGCGAAGCGGAGCAGCAGGAGCTGGAACGCCTGAACCGGATTGCCATGCTCCGCTCTGAGGCGTTCCGGGATATTCCCGCCGCCGGATGGCGGTTTGAAAATGCCGAAGTGATGACCCCACAGCTTGTTAAAGCAAGAAGATATTCCGAAAACTGGGATGCTTTCCGCCAAGATGGAACCGGGCTGCTTCTGTTCGTCAATGTAGGCACCGGAAAATCCTATGCGGCGGGATGCATTGCCAACGCCCTGATTGAAAGAATGGTTTCCGTCCTGTTTGTCGGGCTGTCCGATGTGGTGAACCGGATGCAGGGCAATTTCGGCGCTGACCGGGATGCCTACATGAAAATGCTGATGCGCCCGGAGCTGCTGATTTTGGATGACCTGGGCGCGGAACGGAACACCAGCTTCGGCAGGGAGCGCGTGTTTGATGTGGTCAACAAACGGCTGCTGACCGGCAAACCGATGATCGTCACCACCAACATCCCGCTTTCCGTGATGCAGAAGGCTGCCGATCTGGACGAGCGCCGCATCTACGACAGGGTTTTGGAAGTCTGCGTCCCTATCCAGTTTAACGGCGAGAATTTCCGAAAGGGCAACGCGGCGGAAAATGTGAAACGGGCGGCGAAAATTCTGAATCAGGGCACCTGAACATATGAGAGAGGAGTCGTTTGTTGGCCAGAAAGAAGAAATTGATAAACAACACCTCAATTCCACAACGGGAAATTGAGATCATAGCGCGGTGCATTTTCCCCGATATTCTTGCCTTCTATGAGAGTGAGGAAGGGCAGCGGGAATTTGCAGAATGGAAAGCGCAACAGGCAGAAAAGCCAGATAAAGAAATTGCAGCACAAGCCGCTGACTAAATATAGAAACAGGCAAGTCAATCCGCCGATTTGGGGATTGACTTGCCTGTTTTTTACTTGTCTGCCTTTTTCTTTCGCGATCCTCGCGGTTTGGATTCAGGGCGCTTTATAACGCCGTTTGGGAAATATGTATTTTCATATCTCTCGAAATAAACAAATAATCCGAACCCGTCCCCCACAGGGAAGAACTGGTTCGGATTATATTGGTTTGGTGCGGATAGCAGGACTTGAACCTGTATGACCGTGAAGTCACTAGAACCTGAATCTAGCGCGTCTGCCAATTCCGCCATATCCGCATATGTTGTTCCCTTAGCCTGCAAAATGGTGCGGGCGGCGGGACTTGAACCCGCACGCCGCAGCAATGGCTCCTAAAACCATCGTGTCTGCCATTCCACCACGCCCGCAGGCTACTTTAATACTATACCACAGGTTTCGGCATTTGTCAAGGCTTTTTTTTCAAAAAATTCCGGATAATATCCTCGATATTCTTCATAAAGGGGGCTGTTCTCCGTTAAGGCGGACAAACCGGCCTCTCCAGCAATATAGGGATATTCCGTGGCAGTCCGGAATGTATCCAGCGCTTCTTCGATGTTTTTTTTGAAATCCGACAGTTTCTGGCCGTCATAGGCCCTCAGAGTTTCCTTCTTGGAAAAGGCGAAAATCGTGTTGTCCGGGGGATTGACGGCGAAAACGCTGTCATTGTCCGCCGAAGTGGGGGTATAAAACTCCACCGGCAGCTCTGGGACCACCGGCTGCTCCACTAAAAAGAGAACCAGCTTGTCCCCCTTGTAAGGACGGGTCTGATAAGGCCAGTAGAATTTCAGGGTAATCTCTTTGGCGTCACAGGAACCGGCCAGCACGTCCTGGACACGGAGCTGAAAGGCAATGACAGTAGTCTGCGGCCCGTCGTCCCAGGCCTCTCCAAAGATTGGTTCCACTTTAGAAACGCCTTCATCCATTACGGTCCCCACCAGGGCCACATCCGAAGCAATTATATTAGTTTCAAACTGCTTCTCATCCGGAACAAAAAAGCCGCACCCGATCATGCCGGCTTCCGAATCCCATTCCGCCCGTTCTTCCGGGGTATAGACATGGCGGTTCCCGGAATCGGCGCAGCCTGTGAAAAGGAAGAGGACCGCGAGAAACAGGCACAAGCGAATCTTCATAGAGAAGCCCTCCTTGTCAAATCTTACCGGAAAAACAGCTCCGCCTGACGGGCGTCCTCCGCCACCTGCCGGAACAGGGTTTCCACATCGGGGAATCTCTGCTCCGGCCGCAGGAACCGGTAAAAGGAAACCGGCACCTTCTGGCCGTACAAATCCCCGTCAAAGCCCAGCAGGGTGCTTTCCGCCGAGGGGGCGTCCGTGCCGCCCAGAGTGGGTTTCACCCCGATGTTGGTGACGGCGGGATAGGTCTTGCTCCCGACAACAGCCAGGGTAACATAGACCCCGTTCCGGGGCAGCAGGTCGCCGGAAGGGTACAGCTGGTTGATGGTGGGATAGCCCATCTTTCTGCCCAGCTGGCGGCCGTGGGAAACCGGGTAATCAATGGCATAGGGTTCCCCCAGCAGACGGGCGGCGTCCTCCATGCGGCCTTCCCGCAGCAGGGCGCGGATGCGGGTGGAGCTGATGGGCTCCCCTCCGTCCAAAACGGCGGGCACGGTCTCAAAGGCGATCCCGGCCTTCCGGCAGAGTGCCCGCAAAAGCTTGACGTCCCCGGCGGCCCCCTTGCCGAAGCGGTAATCCTCCCCGCAGAAAATGGCCTCCGCCTTCAGCTTTTTTTGCAGGATCTCCATAAAAAATATCTCCGGCTCCAGGTCCCGGACAACGGAAAACAAAGGCTCGCAGACCAGCTGGACCCCCAGCTTTTGGAGAATGGCTTCCTTCCGGGAAGGGGAGAGGATGTTGGCGAAGCCCGGCTTGGTGACCTCCTTTGGGGAATCGTATGAAAAGGTAAACACAATGGGAAAAAGCTGCGGCGCCCGGGACACCGCCCGGCCAATGACTGCCCGGTGGCCCAGATGCACGCCGTCAAACAGCCCCAGGGCCACAGCGGAAGGCCCTGTAAGGGTTGGGATGGTGCGGCTCAGTTCCATGGGCGTCAGCTCCTTTGAAAGAATAATTTCTGCATGATCAGTTCCATTTTGTCAAAATCGCAGGAGGCCAGGCCCAGAAATGCCCCGTCAAAGCCGTAAACCGCCTGGTTCCCGGGGATCTTGGCGCAGCGCATCCGGTTCAGATCCAGCCGGACGCCGTTGCAGAACATCCGGGTCTGGGCCTCGCTGAGGCGGATGGCCGGCAGATCTTGAAAAATCCGTTCCACCGGCAGGAGAAGGGAGGGGAACCGGCTTTCCAAAGCCGCTTTCTGGGTATCCTCCAAAGTCACGCAGTCGGAGAGAGTGAAACCGGCGGCCTCTGTGCGGATCAAGGAGGACATGACGGCCCCCATGCCCAAAAACTGCCCCAAATCGTGGCAGAGGGTGCGGATGTAAGTGCCCTTGGAGCAGGAAACGTCCAAAAGGGCTTCCCGTTTTTCCGGGTCATAGGAGAGGAGCTCCAGCCTGTAAATGGTGATTTCCCGGGGCGTCCGTTCCACCTCCACCCCTTTCCGTGCCAGGTCGTAAAGGCGCTGGCCGTTGACCTGCACCGCCGAGTACATGGGCGGCAGCTGGGAGATGGTCCCGGTAAACCGGGGGAGGGCGGCTTCCAAAGCCTCCCGGCTTAAAGGTGCGGGATTTTCGCCGGTGATGCTGCCCCAAATGTCCTGGGTGTCGGAGGTCATGCCGAAACGCACCCCGACAGTGTACCGCTTGTCCGAATTGGGAAGAAGGTCGCAGGCTTTGGCGGCGCTGCCGAAAAAGATGGGCAAAACGCCCGTGGCCATAGGGTCCAGGGTCCCGCTGTGGCCGATTTTCCGGGTGCCGCTGATGCCCCGCAGCTTGGCAATGACGTCAAAGGAGGTAAAGTCCTGGGGTTTGTTGATGCAGAGGATACCGGTCAGGCCGGTGTCAGGGCGTTTGCTCATACGGTTTCCTCCAGGACCCGGCCCACAGCGCCGAGGATGAGGGTCTTTACCTCGTCCAGCGTCCCGTTGATGGAGCATCCGGCAGCCCGCAGGTGCCCGCCGCCGCCAAATACCCGGCACAGTTCCGAAACATTGACATATTCCGCCGAACGCATGGAGATCTTGTATTCCCCGGGGCCGCGTTCTTTTATGGCGATCCCGACTTCCACCCCTTCCAGCTTCCGGGGAAGGCCGGAAAGTCCGTCTGCTTCCGCTTCCGTGACGCCGCACCGCCGGTACATGTCCTGGGTGAGGACGATGAGGGCGGCTTTCCCGCCGAAATGCACCTCCAGGGAGTTCAAGGCCTCCCGTTCGATGGCAAATTCCCCGGCGGATTTGGCGTCAAAAATTGCCCGGCTGATGGCGGCGTAGTCGCAGCCGGCTTCCATCATTTCCGCAGCCAGCCGGTGGGTGCGGGGAGTGGTGTTGGAGAATTTGAAGCAGCCGGTGTCCGTGGCCATGCCGGTATACAGGCAGGCGGCAATCTGCGGGGTAAAAGGCGCGCCCAGTTCCCGGATCAGCTGGCATATGATCTCGCAGTTGGCGGCGGCGTCCGGCTCCAAAAGGACCCGCTTTGCGAAAAAGGCGTGGGATGCGTGGTGGTCAACGGCCAAATCCACCTTGCTCAGATATTCGGAGATCCCCTCCCCGAAAAGCTGCTCGTCGGCAATATCCACAGACACTACGGTTTTGGGTTCAAAAGGTTCTTCCCGGTACCCTGCCGTCACATGGCGCAGCTTGTGGGGAACAGGGTCGCTGCACCGGATGACGGCCCGTTTGCCCAGGTTTGTTAGGGCGTTCCAAAGGGCGTAGCCGCTGCCTAAAGTGTCGCCGTCCGGGTTTTGGTGGCAAAGAATCACAAAATCGTCTGATTGCAGCAAAAATTCCGCCGCCTGCTGATAGGAAACATTCATCTGTTGGGCACCTGCCTTTCCGCGTTAATCTGCTGAATTTTCGTCCTCTGTATCCAGTTCCTTTAAAATATTGTTGATTTTAGCGCTGTAGGCGATGGAGCCGTCGGCAATAAAGTGGAGCTCCGGGCATTTGCGCAGGTGCAGGCGGTTGCCCAGCTCCCGGCGAAGGAAGCCGGAAGCGGAGTTTAAGCCCTTGATGGATTCCTTGGTGGCGGCTTCGCCCTCCAAGGCCGAAACGTTTACCTTGCAGTGGGACAAATCGCCGGAAACCTCGCAGCGGATAATGCTGAGCATTTTGGAAATGCGGGGGTCTTTCAGTTCCCGGATCAAAAGGCTCAGTTCCCGTTTGATATCTTCGGACAAACGCCCGATCTTAAAGCTGGCCATAAGGCCCTCCTTTCTTTGGTCGGATAGAAGGTCCGCCCTTGCGGGGCAAGGGCGGCGGTGTGGAATGATTCATTTACCTGTTGAGGGGTGCTGTTTGTTAAACCGTGGGGGACGATGCCCACATCGTCCCGCAAAACGAAGGGTTCAACGCGGGAATTCCCTGCCTATGCGGCGGGGCAGCGGGATGAAAAAGGTTCGGTTTTACGCAGCACCCATTCTTTTTTCGCGCGAAAAAAGAATGGGGAGAAAAACGCGCCGGGGCAAGCCCCTGGACCCCGCTGAAGCCGCACACCACCAGATGCGTATTGGTTGTACAGGTATTAGAAAAGCCTGCGTGGCGGGAAAATACCCCTATGATGTGTTTCGGAAAAACAAGATAGAGGATACCCTCGGCCCCTACAAACGATAGAAGGGGAACCCTATCGAATCGGCGAATTTATTTCGCCGTCCGGCGGTTGAATAGGACTTGAAACGCCGCGTCGAATTGGCGGCCCGGACACCAGAATCCTCTGGTAAATTCGGGGAACCGCTGTCAGGGGCGCGCAGCTTGTCGCGCGCCAGCCAAAATCTGACGCGGGGCTGTGCGGCTGCGTCGAATTGGCCGCGGGGCCTCCCCGCTTAGTCTTCCCGGTATTCCTCGACAATAAAGGACTCGTAAATGTCGCCTTCCTTGATGTCGTTGTATTTCTCCAAGGTAACGCCGCATTCGTAGCCCTGGGCCACTTCCTTCACGTCGTCCTTAAACCGCTTCAGAGAGGCAATCTGGTCCACGGCCACAATGATGCCGTCCCGAACGATGCGGATCTGAGAGTTTCTGGTGATCTTGCCGTCCAGCACATAGCACCCGGCAACCGCGCCGACACCGGTGATCTTGTAAACCTGGCGCACCTCGATGCGGCCCAGATCCACTTCCCGGGTCTTGGGAGCCAGCATCCCCTTCATAGCGGACTTGACTTCCTCGATTGCGTCGTAAATGATCCGGTACATCCGCAGCTCTACGCTCTGCTGTTCCGCTTCCGCCTTGGCGGTGGGGTCAGGACGGACGTTGAAGCCGATGACAATGGCGTTGGAGGCGTTGGCCAGCATAACGTCGGAGCTGTTGATGGCGCCGACGCCGGTGTGGATGACCCGTACCCGGACTTCGTCGGTGGTCAGCTTCTCCAAGGACTGCTTCACGGCTTCCGCAGTACCCTGAACGTCCGCCTTGACGATCAGGGGCAGTTCCTTCATCTCGCCTTCGGCAATCTGGCTGAACAGGTTATCCAGCGTAACTTTCTGGTAGGATTTGAACTGTTCTTCCTTCTGCTCGGCCCGGCGCTGTTCCACCAGTTCTCTGGCCAGACGTTCATCCTCAACGGCGTTGAAAATGTCGCCTGCGGCGGGGACCTCGGTCATGCCGGTGATCTCAACGGGGATGGAGGGGCCTGCTTCGGTGACAACCTGGCCCCGGTCGTTCAGCATCTGGCGCACGCGGCCCACAGAAGTGCCGGCAATCAGCACGTCGCCGGTGTGCAGGGTGCCGTTCTGCACCAGAAGGGTAGCGACAGGGCCGCGGCCTTTGTCCAAACGTGCCTCAATGACGGTACCTTTGGCCAGACGGTTGGGATTGGCCTTCAGCTCCTGCATTTCCGCCACCAGGTTGATGCTTTCCAGCAGGTCGTCAATACCCATGCCGGTTGCCGCGGAAACGGGGACGCAGATAATGTCGCCGCCCCATTCCTCGGGAACCAGCTCGTATTCGGTCAGCTCCTGCTTCACCCGGTCGGGGTCCGCGTGGGGTTTATCCATTTTGTTGATGGCAACGATGATGGAAACGCCGGCCGCTTTGGCGTGGTTGATAGCTTCCACAGTCTGGGGCATGATACCGTCGTCGGCGGCAACCACCAGCACCGCGATGTCGGTAACGGCAGCGCCGCGGGCGCGCATGGCGGTAAAGGCCTCATGGCCGGGGGTGTCCAAGAAGGTGATATAATGGCCGTCCACCTTCACCCGGTAAGCGCCGATGTGCTGGGTAATGCCGCCAGCCTCGGTGTCGGTCACATGGGCGTTGCGGATGCGGTCCAGAAGGGAGGTCTTGCCGTGGTCAACGTGGCCCATGACCACAACCACAGGGCTCCTTTCCACCAGATCCTCGGAGCTGTCCTCCTCGTCGTGGATGAGCTTCTCCTCGATGGTGACGATGACTTCCTTCTCAATTTTCGCGTTGTATTCCATGGCCACCAGGGAGGCGGTGTCAAAGTCGATGACCTCGTTCTGGGAAGCCATTACGCCCAGCATCATCAGCTTCTTGATGACGTCGGTAACCGTGACCTTCAGCCGGGAAGCCAGCTCGGAAACGGTGATCTCGTCGGGAATGAGGACCTTCAGCTGCTGCTTTCTGGCCCGTTCCAGAGCAAGACGCTGGAGCTTTTCGGCTTCGGTTTCCCGCTTGGTGGAGAATTTGGCCTTGTTCTTGGTCTGGGATTTCTGTTTTAACTTCTGCTTGCGCTGCTGGCTGTCGGGACGGCCGGAGGTCTGGGGCGCGATTTCCTCGTAATGCTCGTTGTATTTGTCCAGGTTCACATCCACGGTGCGGGTGTTGACGTGGCGGACGGTGCGCTCCTTTTCCACGGGTTCCGCAGGCGCGGCCGGGGCCGCAGGGGCCTTGGCGGCAGGTTTGTTGTCCCGGCGGTCGTTGTTTGGCCGGTTGTCCGGGCGGGCGTTCCGGTTGTTATCCCGGCGGTTATTTTCCCGGCGGTCGCCATTGTTCGCGCGGTTTTCGCCGCGGTTGTCGGGGCGGCGGTTGTCCCGGCGGTTATTTTCATTTCTCATTTCTTTCTGCATAACAGGCTGTTTTTGCTCCACTGGCTTGGGCTCCTCCTTTTTCGGCGCTTCTGCTTGGGGTGCGTCTTTGCTGATCTTTTCTTCTTTTTCCGGAACAGTTTCTGTCTTTGGAGGTTCCGGCTTTTCAGGCTGGGGCTCCGGTTTTTCTTCCGCTTTCGGTTCAGGCTTCGCCTTGAGAGCCTCCGCCTTGGGCTTTGGCGCCTCTTTGGGCGTTTCCTTGGGGGCGGGAGCAGGCGCCTCGTCCCGGGAGGCGAAATACCGGTTGAAATCCTGCACCTGGTTATTCTGAGTGTAATGCTCAAACACCACGTTCAGCTCTTCCTCAGTCAGGGCTGTGGCGTGTTTATGCTGCTCGCCGCTGAAATAACGGTCCAGCAGGTCGATGATCTCTTTTTTGTCCACGTTTAGATCTTTCGCGACTTCATGTACACGATATTTTATCTGCATAGATGGTCCTCCGTTTCATGATCAGTCCGCGTCAGCGCGGCGGCAAGCCCGGGGTCGGTGATGCCGATGATCCCGGTTTTTTTCCCGATGGCATGGGCGATGTCCTCCATGGAAAGGGCAAGCCGCAGATGGGGGACGCCGGAAGAACGGCTTAGGAACTCCACTTCCTTTGCCGATTTTTCCGACAGGTCGGAGGCGCTCAGCAGAAGGGAGACCTTCCCGGCCTTTACAGCCGCCTTTACCGTTTCATAGCCGAAAGCCAGGCGGCGGGCCCGCATGCACAGGGAAAGGGTGGAAAGGAAACGGTTCATTTTCCGGCATCATCCTTTCCAATGGGGGATGACGCGGCGTGGCGTTCCATCTCCGCCTCCATGGCGTCGTAAATTTCGTCCGGGATCTTGCACTGGAAGGAACGCTCGATGCGGCGGGCCTTCCGGGCCTTTTTTAAGCATTCGGGGGAAGGGCAGACATACGCGCCGCGTCCCGCCTTTTTCCCGGTCAGGTCCAGGGAGATTTGGCCGTCCTTGTCCCGGACCACCCGGACCAGCTCCTTTTTGGGCTTCATCTCGCCGCAGCCGGCGCACATCCGCAGCGGGATCCGTCTTGCCTGCATCCAAAGCCCTCCTTATTCTTCCTCGGAAACGGGCGCTTCTTCCGGCATTTCGGAGGGATCCGGGGTTTCCGGCTCCTCGTCCTCCTGCTTCAGGGCGTCGTTTTCGGAACGGATGTCGATTTTATAGCCGGTGAGCTTGGCGGCCAGCTTGGCGTTCTGGCCCTTGTTGCCGATGGCCAGGGAAAGCTGGTTGTCGGGGACCACGACCCGGCACATTTTTTCCTCGCCGGGGAGGATCTCCACGCCCAAAACAGTGGCGGGAGAGAGGGCCTGGGTGATAAATTCCGCGTCGTCCTCGCTGTATTTCACAATGTCGATCTTCTCGCCCTTCAGCTCGGAAACCACAGCGGAGATCCGGCTGCCCTTGGGGCCGATGCAGGCGCCGATGGGGTCAACGTCGGGATTTTTGCTCCAAACGGCCATTTTGGTTCGGGAACCGGCTTCCCGGGAGATGGATTTGATTTCCACGATGCCGTCGAAGATTTCCGGCACTTCCCGTTCAAAGAGGCGTTTTACCAGCTCTTTGTGGGTACGGGAAATCTTCAGGGAGCAGCGCCGTTCAAAGTTCACCACGTCTACCACATAAACTTTGATGTGGTCGCCCTCTTTTAAGTTGTCGTTGGGCAGCTGCTCATTTTTAAAGAGGAGCACCTCGTTGTGGTCGATCTCCACCGTGGCGTTGCCGGTGCCGGGCTCGATTTTCTGGACAGTGGCGGTGACCACCTCGTAAACCTTGTTCTGGTACTGGGCGATAAGCTGGGAGCGTTCCGCTTCCCGGATGCCCTGGCGGATGACGTGCTTGGCGGTCTGGGCCGCGATGCGCCCGAACTGCTTGGTGTCCAGGACGATCTCCACCGGCATGCCCTCCACCGGGTGGTCGGTGTATTTGAGGGCCTCGTCCATGCTGATTTCCGTTGCGGGGTCCTCCACCTCGGCCACAGCGGTTTTGGTGATGGAAACCCGGAACTGGAAGGTTTCGGGGTTGATGGTGACATTGACGTTTTCCGCCACATCGTAATCCCGTTTGACGGCGATGACGATGGCGTTGGTGATCTTCTCGATCAGGTATCCGGCGTCGATGCCTTTCTCCATTTCCAAAAGCTGGAGCGCCTCAAAAAAGTCTCGCATTTCCTTGGTATTCATTTTTCAGATTCCTCCCAATTGTAATCAAAACGGCATATCTTCCCACAGGCGTACAAAGCGCAGCCCGGAAAGCTCCAGCTCCCGGTCGGTCCCGGCGGGATCGGTTACCACAATGGTTTTCCCCCGATATTCCTTTAAAATACATACCGGCTCCTTTTCGCCGCCGGATTCCCAAGCTTCAAAAAGCCCTACCATAACTTTTTTGCCGATGTTCTGGGTAAAGTGGAAATCCCGGACCAGGTCCCGGTTCATGCCGGCCGACCACACCTCTAAATAATAGCTCTGAGGGATGGGGTCCGCCTCGTCCAGAAGGGGGTCGATGCGGCGGCTCATGGCCTCGCAGTCGTTGATGTCCGCGCCTCCTTCCCGGTCGATGAGGATGCGCAGGAAGTAGCTGGCGCCTTCCTTTTCAAACCGGACATCCCACAGCGATACGCCCAGCTCCGCCGCAATGGGCTCCGCCAGCTGCCATACGGTTTGGATGATGGTATTTTTGCTCATGTGTTCCGCCTTTCTGTGTTTTTCGGGAAAAAACCCGTAACATAAAGGAAAGACCGGGAAGTTCCCAGCCTTTCACATCATACCATATTCTACCGTAGTCCATTATAGCACAGCTTTTTCCAAATTGCAAGGGGCAAAATGAAATTCCTGCCGTTTTCCGGCCCCTCTTTTTCGTTTAAAGAATATTTACCGGACGTTCACACTTTTCTGGTCGAAATATGTTACAATTTGTAATAAAGAAGTTACGAAATTGTAATTTCTTCCCCTTTTGCGGATTTTCTCGAAAAAATCTGAGGAAAATGCTGGAATTCCTTGCATTTTTCCGGAAAATGGGATAATATAGAATGTGTATAACTCTGTGCAGTTTTATCATTGTTAAAATTGCCGTCAGGGAAGAACGTCCGGCGGGTTTTCCGGGCGATGATAAAAATACGGAAAAAAGGGGTAATTTATTATGTCAAATCGACTTTTCCAAGGCGTTGTCCATCAGATGCGCGACACCATGGACCGCGTCATCGGCGTGATCGATGAAACTGCGTCCATCATTGCCTGCAGCGACCTTTCCAAGATCGGCACCACCAGCGATTACTATACGGTGGAATTTGGCGATTCCCATGATGTGTTTGTCCGGGACGGCTATACTTATAAGCCCTTCGGCCCCCACATCAAAGCGGATTACGCGGTATTTGTAGAGGGGACCGACGAGATTGCCGCCCGGTACGCCTCTATCCTGGCCATCTCCCTGTCCAGCATCAAGCAGTACTACGATGAGAAATATGACCGCAACAACTTCATTAAAAATGTCGTCCTGGACAACATCCTCCCCGGCGATATTTACATTAAGGCCCGGGAGCTGCACTTCAACATCGACGTGAGCCGGGTGGCCCTGCTGGTCCGTGTGGTGTCCACTAACGATGTTTCCGCTTACGAGGTCATCCAGAACCTGTTCCCGGACAAGCAGAAGGACTTTGTCTTCAACATCAGCGAAACCGACATTGTCCTGATTAAGGAGATCAAAGCCGGCATCGATTCCAAGGACCTGGAAAAGCTGGCCCGTTCCATTGTGGATACCTTAAGCTCCGAATTCTACACCAAAGCCGTTGTGGGCATCGGCACCGCCGTTGTAGGGGTCAAGGACCTGGCCCGTTCCTTTAAGGAAGCCCAGATCGCCCTGGAAGTGGGCAAGGTGTTCGACACCGACGAGTCCATTGTCAGCTATGACAACTTAGGCATCGCCCGGCTGATCTACCAGCTGCCCACCACCCTCTGCGAGACCTTCTTAAAAGAGGTGTTCAAGACCGGCTCCATCGACTCTCTGGACCATGAGACCCTCTTTACCATCCACCGCTTCTTTGAAAACAACCTGAACGTTTCCGAAACTTCCCGGAAGCTGTTCGTGCACCGCAACACCCTGGTATACCGCCTGGAGAAGATCAAAAAGCTCACCGGGCTGGACCTGCGGGAATTTGACGACGCCATCATCTTCAAGATCGCGCTGATGGTGAAAAAATACCTGACCTCCAACCCCACCAAGTTCTGATCCGGCAGTATAACGGCAGCAGACGGGCTGTCCATTGGGACGGCCCGTTTTCTTTGACAGACAAAAGGGCTGCCCGGGCGTTTTTTAGAAAGGATGCGGACCAATGATTGACCTGATAGACGTCTGTTTTCAATACGACAACGGCACCGAGGCCCTGCATAACGTCAACCTGCGGGTGGACAACGGCGAGTTCGCCTTTATTGTAGGTTCTTCCGGAGCCGGGAAAAGCTCCATTATCAAGCTCCTTTTGCGGGAGACCCGCGCCACCCAGGGGACGGTGATCGTAAACGGGTATAATTTGAATAAGCTAAAAGAACGGCAGATCCCCAAATTCCGCCGCAGCATCGGCGTGGTTTTCCAGGATTTCCGCCTGATCCCCAATATGACTGTATATGACAATGTCGCGTTCAGCCTTCGGGTGACGGACGCTTCCAATAAATTGATCCGCCAGCAGGTCCCCTATGTGCTGGAGCTGATGGAGCTTCAAGACAAGGCCCGGAAATATCCCATGGAGCTTTCCGGCGGCGAGCAGCAGCGGGTGGCTTTGGCCAGGGCCCTGGTCAACGACCCGCCCCTGATTATCGCGGACGAGCCTACCGGCAACATCGACCCGGAATTTTCTTATGAGATCGTGGAGATGCTCCGGGCCATCAACAAATGCGGCACCACCATCGTCATGGTCACCCATGAGCATGACATGGTAAAATACTTCGGCGGCCGGACCATCAACATTGAGGACGGTCTGGTTGTCTTTGACGATTACATAGGAGGGGCCTATGAGAGCAAGTAGTTTTCGGTACCTGGTCAAAACCGGCGTCCACAACCTGTGGGCCAACCGGATGATGACCGTTGCTTCGGTGGGCACCCTCATCGCCTGCCTGTTGATTGTGGGCTTCGCGGTGCTGTTCAGCATCAACGTGGACAGCATCGTGGAATACCTGGGCCAGCAGAACGAGGTGGTGGTCTTTATGCAGATGGACACCCCTGCGGAATATATGACCACAATGGAAGAGGAACTCAATTCCATGGAGGGGCTGGATGAAGTGGTCTACGTTTCCTCCGAGGAGGGCTTCGCGGAATGTAAGGAAGGCCTGGGGGAGGACTCCTACCTTCTGGACGGCATGGAGGACGAGGCGGCGGAGATCCTGCCCGCCAAATTCACGGCCAAAATCGTGGACCCGGAACAGGTGGACGCCATTCTGGCCTCCATCCGGCGGATGGACTATGTGGATACGGCGGAGGCCCCCACCGACCTGACCAAAACCCTGGTCAGCGTCCGGACCATGGTCAACACCATCGGCGGCATCGTCATCGCAGCCCTGGTGCTGGTGTCCCTGGTGATTATCACCAACACCATCCGGGCGTCGGTCTTTACCCGCCGCAAGGAAATCAGCATTATGAAGTATGTGGGAGCCACCAACGGCTTTATCCGGGTCCCCTTTATTGTGGAGGGCGTGCTGCTGGGCATTATCGCCGCGGTCATCGCCTTTTTGGGGATCTGGGGCGGATATACGATCTTTGTGGACGCATTTGCCACAGAAACCTCCTCCTGGCTGGGGTCCATTACCCAAAACCTGGTCCCCTTCTGGGATATGGGGTACCAGCTGTTGGGCTACTTCCTGCTGGCGGGCATTCTCACCGGCGGCGTGGGGAGCGCCTTCAGCATGCGCGGGCATTTGAAGGTATAGGAGGCGGTTTGGATGCGGCTGAAAAAGACGGTTTCTTTGGCGCTGGCCGCCCTTGTGGCGTCAGCCGGTATTGCTTATGACTGGGGCCCCGGCGTCATGCGGGTCTCCGCTTCTCTGAATTCCCAGAAAAATGAATTGGAGAACCAGCGGGAGCAGATCGACAAAGAGCTGGAAGAGCTGGACAAGCAGCTGGAGGAAACCCAAAACAATATTGAGGAGCAGGAAGCCTACCAGAATACCCTCTCCCAGCAGATTTCCCTGAACCTGGACAAGAAAAACGTCCTGGAGCAGCAGCTGTCCGATTTGAACACCCAAATGGAGGAGAGCCAGGCGCAGCTTGCCCAGATTCAGGAGGACATCACCGCCACGGAAGGGGAGATCCAGAACACCTCCGATAAATATAAGGAACGGATGCGGGCCATGTACATGACCTCGGATATGTCCACCCTGGAGCTGCTGTTCCAGGCGGACAGCTTCGCGGATTTCCTCACCAACCTGGAAATGATGAAGGCCATTTCCCAGCACGACACCGCCCTTTTAGAGACCCTCCGGGGCCAGGTAGACACCCTGGAAGCGGAGCAGCAGGAGGCGGAGCAGGTGCAGGAGGACATTGCGGCCCAGCAGTCCCAGATCACCGCCCAGAAGCAGGAGCTGGACGCCACCAATTCCCAGCTTCAGGCGGCTTACGCCGAAAGCGAAACCGCCACCCAGAACCTGGAAAAGGAACGGGAAAACTTTGAGGCCAACAAAGAGCAGCGGCTGAAAGAAGCCGAGGAAATCGACTCGGAAATCAACGACCTTCTGGCCCAGATTGCCGAGGAAAACAGGCGGCGGGAGGAGGAGCTCAAAAAACAGCAGGAAGCACAGAACGGTTCCTCTTCCTCCGGCGGAAGCTCTTCTTCCGGCGGCACCGGCATCATCACCGAAGCGGGCTTCCTCTGGCCCCTGCCGGGATTTTCCAATATCAACTCCGCCTACGGCTGGCGGTTCAATAACACCGACTTCCACACCGGCCTGGATATCGGCGGCAGCGGGGTCTACGGCGCGGACATTGTGGCGGCCAAATCCGGCGTGGTGTCCAGCTCCATGACCCACTGGAGCTACGGGAACAACGTGGTCATCAACCACGGGGACGGGTATGTGACCCTGTACGCCCACTGCTCCCAGCTTCTGGTCAGCCCCGGAGAAACGGTTTCCCAGGGGCAGGTCATCGCCCGGGTGGGCGCAACCGGCAACGTCACCGGTCCCCACCTGCATTTTGAGGTGTACTATAACGGTGTGCGCCAGAACCCCGCGAATTTTGTCCAGTATTAAAGCCGGACCGCCAAGGAGGTTTTGTCTATGAGATGGAAAAAAATGGGCGCCGTTTTGGCCGCGGCAGGGATCGGGACCGCGGCGGTCTTCGCCCCCTGGGAGGCCGTGCCGGCGGAAGCCGCCAGCCTTTCTTCCTTAAAGGACCAGCAGGCCCAGATCCAGAAGGAGCTGGACCAGGTCAACGATAAGCTGGATGAGCTGGAAAGCGACATCGCCCAGGCGGAGCAGTACCAGAACACTCTGACCCAGCAGATTAACCTGAACCAGCAGAAAATGGGGGTCATGGACCAGCAGCTGACCCAGCTGAGCAGCGACCTGGAGGAAAGCGAGGCCCAGCTGGCCCAGACCGTGGAAAATATTGCCGCCAAGGAAACGGAGATCGAGGATACCACCGACCAGTATAAGCTCCGGATGCGGGCCATGTACATGGCGGGCGAAACCTCCAGCCTGGAACTGCTTTTGGAGGCGGAGAGCTTCGGGGACCTTCTCACCAACATCGAGATGATGAAGGCCATCTCCCAGCATGACACCGAACTTCTGGAAACCCTCCGGGCCCAGAAAACCGACCTGGAGAACCAAAAGACCCAGGCCCAGCGGGTCCAGGAGGACATCAAGACCCAGCAGGCGGATATTTCCGCCCAAAAGCAGGAAATGCAGGCTTTGAACCAGGAACTGGAAGCCGCTTACGCCGAAAGCGAATCGGCCATGCAGGACGTGGAGCTGGAAAAGCAGCAGTTTGAACAGAATGCCGCCGCAAAAATCGCCGAGCAAAAACAGATTGAAGCGGAAATCCAGGCGGAGATCAAACGGCTCCAGGAAGAAAATGAGAAAAAGCAGCAGGCCGCAAACGGCGGCAAGCCCACGACCTTTACGGATGGTAGATTTATCCGCCCGACAAACAGCGGGTATTACATTTCTTCCGGTTACGGTTCCCGCTGGGGCTCCTTCCATTCGGGAATTGACATCACCGCAGGCGGCTGCTACGGCGCACCCATTTACGCCGCCGCTTCCGGCACAGTGATTACCGCTTCCTCCCATTGGAGCTACGGCAATTACGTGGTCATCGACCACGGCGGCGGGTACTCCACCCTGTACGCCCACGCCTCCTCCCTGGCTGTCAGCAAAGGCCAGTATGTGAACCAGGGGGACGTCATCGCCTACATCGGCTCTACCGGCCAGTCCACCGGCCCCCACCTGCATTTTGAGGTCCGGGTCAATGGGAATACACAAAACCCCTCAAATTGGGTATCCTATTAAAGCTTCTGCGCCCCGCCCTTTCTGCCGCGGGGGGGTGCGCTGCTGCCATGCGGCAGGGAAAGGTCCCATGCTATGAACAAAAAAATATCCCTGGGGGCCGCGATCTGCTTTATGGCCATCGCGGCAGCCATTACCTTTACCATCACCATGACCTACGCCAAGAACATTTTCAACACCAAAATCGCCAATGTGGACGAACGGGCCCAGGTCTATGAGAAAATTTCGGAAATCGACCAGATCGTCCGGAACAATTACCTGAACGATATCGACGAGGATGAGCTGATTAACGCCATCGCGGACGGGTATATGAACGGCCTGGAAGACGACTACGCCTATTATATGGACCAGGAAGAATACAATGAGTATAAAATGGAGAACGCCGGGGAGCTCATCGGCATCGGCGTCACCGTGACCCTGGACGAAAGCGGGTATATCCGCATCCTGGAAGTCAACGAAGGGTCCCCTGCGGAACAGGCGGGCCTCCAGGCCGGCGACCTGATCACCAAGGTAGGGGACGTGGACGTCCTGACCGAGGGGTACCAGGAATCCACCGGCCTGATCCGGGGCGAGGAGGGCACCAAAGTGACCCTCACCATCCACCGGGACCAGGAGGAACTGGTGGTGGAAGTGACCCGGAAGCTCATGGACACCATTACGGTCACCTATCGGATGATTGGGGAAAACGGCTATATCAAGATCTCCAAGTTCGACAGCAACACTCCCCGGGATTTCAAAGCGGCCGTAGAGGACCTGGAAGCTCAGGGGGCTACCGGCCTGATCTTTGACGTCCGCGACAATCCCGGCGGCCTGTTGGATTCCGTGGCGGAAGTTTTGGACTATCTGCTGCCGGAAGGGGATATCGTGTCCTCCACCGACAGCAAAGGGAACACAGAGGTGCTGTACACCTCGGACGCGGACTTTGTGGATATGCCCATGGTGGTCATCTGCAACGGCGAAACCGCCAGCGCGGCGGAGCTCTTTTCCGCGGGGCTGCGGGATTACCAGAAAGCGGAGCTGGTGGGGGTCAACACCTTCGGCAAAGGCATCATGCAGACGTCCTACAGCCTGGCGGACGGTTCCGCCATCAACTTTACCACCCATTACTACAACCCGCCTTCCGGCGTCAATTTCCATGGGGTGGGGCTGAAACCGGATTACGAGGTGCAGCTGACGGATGAGCAGGCCCTCCGCCTGGGCGAGCTTTCCGATGAGGAAGACGCCCAGCTTCAAAAGGCGATTTCCGTTCTGGATTCTCAAAAATCCGCCTCATAAAGGGGGATAAAAACAGCGCGTCCGCCGTGAAAACGCTCATGGCAGCGCGCTGTTTCCGTTTGGAAGGCTTTACAGGGTCAGTTCTGCGCAGATGGGGTAGTGGTCGGAAAGGTATACGCCGTTGACTTCCTCATCCCAGCACCGGACATCCTTGACCTGGAAAGGTTCTGTGATGTAGATATAGTCGATTTTGCAGTCGTCCTTTTCTCCCGGATGGAAACCGTGGAAGGTGGTGGGAAGGTGCGCTGTGATATCCCGCAGGCCCAGGGAAGCAAATTCCTGAATGGGGGACATTTCCACAGAGTCCGGATAAGCGTTGAAATCGCCCATGAGAACGGAGGGAAGGGCCAGCTTGTCCGAATCGTCCTCCATCTGCCGGAGGATCTGGCTTAAGCCCTGAATCCGGGCCTGAGCGCCGATGTGGTCCAGGTGGGTATTGTAAACCCGGATGGGGGTGGGGAACTCCTGGTTCTTCACAATGGCCATGGCGCAGGTCCGGGGGCATTCGCTCTGGTTTTCATAACGGGAACCGGGAACATACGGGGTGGGGGACAGCCAGAATACTTCCAGTCCCAGCAGTTCCGAGGTTTCGTTGCGGACGGCGATGGTCATAGCCTCGTCCTGGTACTCTGCGGAACGGCTGCACCCGACTACCGTATAGCCGGGAAGGCTGTCCCGCAGCCATTTCTGGACATGGGGCAGTACCTCCTGGAAGCCGATCACATCCGGCTTTTCCTGACCAATCCGGTCAAGGAGCAAGGGTTTTCGGAACTCGAAATTGTTTTTTCCGTCTATTCCAAAATCCCCGCGGATGTTGAAAGTTACGATTTTCATGATAAAGTACTCCTTTCTGGTGGAACTATGTCCTATTTTCGTCTTTATTATAGTCTAAGAATTGAGCGTTGTCAACAAATCTGCCGATTTTTCATAGGATAGACGGAATAACACTGGAAAGGATGACGCCCATGCCCCGTATTTACCTAAGCCCCTCCACCCAGGAATACAACCTCTATGCCTGCGGCGGCAACGAGGAATACTACATGAACCTGATTGCGGACGCCATGTCCCCCTGGCTCCTGGCCAACAGCATCCGCTACACCCGCAATACCCCCGATATGACCGCCGCTTCCTCCATCCGCCAGTCCTGGGAAAGCACCTATGATTTTTATCTGTCCCTCCACTCCAACGCCTCCCCCGAAGGGCAGGAAGGCTCCCGCCGGGGTGCGGAGGTCTATTACTCCCCTGTGAGCCAGAACGGCCGCCGGGCCGCCGAGATCATCGCCGCAAACCTGCGGGAGATCTACCCGTATCCGGAATGGGTCCGGACCCTGCCCACCACACGTCTGGGGGAAGTGACCCGGACCAAGCCCCCGGCGGTCCTCATTGAGTTCGCCTACCATGACAATCCGGACGACGCGGAATGGATCCGGCAGAATATCGAGCCAATCGCCGTCAATGTGGTCCAGTCCATGGCAGAATACTTCTATCTGCCCTTTTCCCAGGCCGTCGTGCCCCAAATGGGGACGGTGGCCACCGCCTGGGGCAATTTGAACCTCCGGAAACGCCCCTTCCCGGACGCGCAGATCATTGCCCGGCTGCCCAAGGATTCCCCGGTGACGGTTTACGGCCGGTGGCAGGGCTGGTACACCGTAAAGGCGGGGGAACACCTGGGCTACGTCAGCGCAGCCTATATCCACCTGGATGAACCCTTAGCAGATCAGTAACACACAAAAAGGATGATGAAAATGGAAAACGTTGTACTCATTGGGATGCCCGGGTGCGGGAAAAGCACCGTGGGCGTCATTTTGGCCAAAACCCTGGGGGTTGACTTTATCGACACCGACCTGGTGATCCAGAAACGGGAAGGGGGCCTTTTGCAGGAGCTGCTCAACAGCCGGGGGATGGAGGCCTTTTTGGACGCGGAATCCGCGGCGGTGCGTTCCGTGGACTGCGCCGGGGCGGTCATTGCCACCGGCGGCAGCGTGGTCTACCGGCCGGAGGCAATGGCCCACCTGAAAAAAAGGGGCCGCATCGTTTACCTGCGGCTCCCTTACCCGGATATGATGGCCCGGCTGTCCAATATCAAAACCAGGGGCATCGCCATTGCGCCGGGAAAAACCATGGCGGACGTGTACGCCGAACGGGTCCCCTTGTATGAGAAATACGCGGATCTGACAGTGGACTGCGCCGGTTTGACGGTGGAGGAAACGGTGACGGCTTTGGTCGACGCCCTCCGTGCATAAAAGAACGCTTTGCGGTGACAAATGCCACTGCAAAGCGTTTTTCGTTATTCTGCAAACAGACGGGCCGTTCCGGTCAGATGTGCAGAACTTTTTTCAGTTCCGCCAGGGTTTCGGCGAAATCCGCCACAGTGTCCAGGACCGGCTGGGGAGAAGCCATGTCCACCCCGGCGATCTTCAGGAGCTCAATGGGATGGGCGCTGGAGCCGCTGGCTAAGAATTTCCGGTAATCGTCCACCGCCGGCTGGCCCAGCTCCCGGATGCGCCGGGAAATAGCGACCGCTGCCGCAAGGCCGGTGGAGTACTGGTAAACGTAATAGGCGTTATAGAAATGGGGGATCCGGGCCCACTCGTAAGAAATGATGTCGTCCGCCTCGAAGTCCGGGCCGTAATAGTCCGCCACCAGGCCCCGGTAGATTTCGCAGAGGGTGGAAGGCAGCAGGGGCTTGCCTTCTTCCGTCAGCTTGTGGGCCTGATACTCAAAGTCCGCGAAAATGGTCTGCCGGAACACGGTGGAACGGATGTCGTCCAGATGTTTGGACAAAAGCAGGGCCTTCTCCTCATCGGTTTGGGCCTTTTGGAGCAGGTCGTGGAACAGGAGCATCTCGTTGGTGGTGGAGGCCACTTCGGCGCAGAAAATGCTATAGTCCGAGTAAATGAAGGGCTGTTCCTTCTGGCTGTAGTAGGTGTGCATGGAATGGCCCAGCTCATGGGCCAGGGTGAACACATCGTCCAGTGTGTCGGTGTAGTTTAGGAGCATGTAGGGGTGGACGCCGGGCGCGCCGGTGGAATAAGCGCCGCTGCGTTTGTTTTTGCCGGGATAAATATCGATCCAGCGGTCATCCACCGCGTGGCGCATGACCTCGTTGTAATCCTCGCCCAGAACAGCGGTGGCTTCCAGGACGATTTCTTTCCCTTCCTGATAAGGGTAGGCTTTTTCCGTGTCCTTTACGATGGGCACAAAGAAGTCGTAGTGATGGATCTTGTCCACGCCCAGCAGCTGTTTCCGCAGGGAAACATATTCCTGCAGGGGGCCGGTGTTGGACCGGAGGGTCTGGATCAGGTTGTCATAAACTTCCTCGGGGACATGGTTTTCCGCCAAAGCGGCTTCCCGGGCGGTTCGATAATTACGGCTCTTGGCGGCGTAAACGTCGCTCTTGACGGAACCGGCATAGTTACTGGCAATGGTGCGGATGTGTTTGCCGTAAGTGCCCAGAAGCCCTTCAAAATAATCCCGGCGGTAGCGGCGGTCCTGGGAGTTCAAGGCAGCGCCCAGGCCGGAATCGCTGACCTGGACGGGCTTGCCGTCGGGGCCTTCCACTTCCGGAAAAGCCATGTCGTTGACGGTCAGGTCCTCATAGATCTTTTCAAAGCTCTGGCCCATATCCTGCATCCGGACCAGCATTTCCTCGCCCTTCTGATCCAGGACATGCTCTTTTTTGGAGAAGAAATCTTCCGCGAAATGGCGGTAAACAGCAAGCTCCGGCTGTTCTTTCACAAAGCTCTCGAATTTTTCCAGGCTTTCCTGCATCAGTTCCGGAGCCAGGAAGGCGGTCTTTTCACCGAAACGGTTATATTCCGTCATAACCCGTTCGCACATGCTTTTCGCGGCATCGTCGGACATATCAGGATGATACTTACAGGCGGCGTAAAGGTGCAGGCGGGAAAGGGAAATCATGCACTGTTCATGAAGCTTTGCCGTTTCCAGAAGGCCGGCGGCGCTGGCAGCGGCGCATCCCTTGCGGCTGGCCAGCCGGTCGATGAGGGAAGGGAGGGCTTTCAGTTCCGTTTCCCATTCTGTGTCGGAAGCATAAATATCCTGGAGGTTCCAGGTGGCGTTTTGCTGATTCAATTTGCTCATCCTTTCGCGTTTTTTTCTATTATACCCCAACGAATGCCCCATGTAAAGCCCTGCCGGGAGGTACGGGAAAATAAAACAGCCCGCCGGTTTCCGAAGCGGGCTGCGGGGATCATGGCAGGCGGTTCAATTTGAGGATGGCCAAGGTTATTGCACCGTCTGTGGCGGTAGTAGGGCTGTTGAAGGTCAGGTAAAACTCCGTGGGAGAAGGGTCCGGGACAAACAGAATAAAATGGGAAGAGCCGCTTGCTGAGGAGCCGTTGGCGCTGGTGGCAAAATAGACGCCGGTTTCCAAATGGGCGGCGCTGTTGTAGGTGGGGGTCACCTGCATATAGGACGGTGTCCGGAAAATGCAGGACACGCTGTAGGAAATGAGGTAATAGCCCGGATCCAGGGTCAGGCGGGTCAGGGTGGTGTTGGTGATGGTGCCGGTAGGGTCCGGTACGCTGGGAACCAGGGGCAGCTCAATTTGTGATTCCCAAAAATCACTGAAATCAAGAAAAGACGCGAAAACGTTTTCAATCGTTTCCCCGGGAATCCCGCGGGGCCCCTGGGCCCCAACAGCGCCGGCAGGGCCAGTGGCTCCGGTGGCTCCAGTGGCCGCATTCATATATGCGCAACTTAAGGTCCCTCGAGGCAGCTATTCTTCATCGGGTCCGCAAATGTGAAATGGATGGTCAGCCCACCGCCTTCATGTACTTCAACAAAGTTCACCAGCTCCGCCAGAATCCCGCGTTCTAAACAGCTGATATTCTTCAGCCGCAAAAAAGCGGTTGAAGAGGGCTCCTTTTTATGAGCTGCCGCCTCCAGCTTCTCTTTTTCTAAATGGGCCACTGTTTCCCTCAGCCGCCTTTCCTGGGCCTCGCATTTTTCCTTGAGCCGCCGGTAGGCGTCCGCAGAGATTTCCCCGGCGCGCCAGTCTATGTACAGATTGTCCGCCGCCGCTTTCAGTTTTTCCAAATTTTTCTTTCTGGCGGCCAGCAGACGTTCCGCTTGATTGAATTGCGTATTTGCCGTCGCGTCCGCTTGGATTTCTTCAATCATTTCCGTCAGGTTAGGGATCAGGGAAATTTGCCTTTGTATAGCCAGCAACACCGCCCTTTCAACGGCATCTTCCCGGATGGAATGTCTGGTACAGGCGGTTTTGGATTTTCGGGAGTAGGTGGAGCAGCAGTAATAGGCAATCCCTTTGGCTGTTTTGCGGGTCATGCCCTTCCCACAGTCCGCGCACCGCAAAAAACCAGAAAAGAGATGGACTGTCTTTTGGGCCGGGGCGGCCCGGGTATCCCGCTGATGCAGAAATTGGGCCTTTTGGAAGGTTTCTTTGTCAACCACGGCCTCATGGGTATTCTCCACAATATACCAGTCCTGTTCATCAGTCATGACACGGTCGTGGATTTTATAGCTGATGACCTTTTGTTTTCCCTGTACCATATTGCCGATGTACACTTCATTGAGCAGAATATTGCTGACGGTCTTTTCGCTCCACAGGCCGTCGTTTTGGAACCCTTGGGGGTTGCAGTACAGAAGGCCGTGCCGGCGCTTGTAAAGGGTGGGATTTGAGGCGCCCAGTTCATTTAACCGCCGGGCAATGCCGTTTTTGCTCATTCCCTCCTCCACATACCAGCGAAAAATTTCCCGGACAACGCTTGCTGCCTCCTCATCGATCATCAAGCTGTTTTTATCCTCCGGCTTTTTCTGGTAGCCATAGGGGGCGAAGGCGCCGATAAACTCCCCTTTTTTCCGTTTGGTGTCCAAGGTGCGGCGGACGTCCACGCTGGTTTTATAGGCGTACTGCTCGTTCATAAAACCGGTAATGCTGACTTCCAGGCTGTGGACTACCTCCGGATTTAAGAAGGTGTCGATGCAGGGTTCATAAAGGGAAATGAACCGGGTGTTGTAAAGGGGGATAAATTCTTCCAGAAATTTTCCCTGGTTTGCGCTGTTGCGGAAGGCCCGGGAAAGATTTTTAGTGATAATGCAGTTAATTTTCCCCTTTTTTACATCCTCCACAAGCTGGAGAAACTCCGGGCGGGTGTCGTCCGAGGTGCCGGTCCGGCCGTCGTCGATGTACTCCCGGACGATCTCATAATCCCCATGAAAATATCCGGGGATCTGCTGGTCCAGGATCTTCCGCTGGTTTCCAATACTTTCGCTTTCGCTGTTTCCGTCGTCACGGGACAAGCGGATATATTTCCCCACTTTCCAGACCCGCGGCGGGGACGCCTGATCGTTTGCCTCTTTTCTGCGCCGGATACGTGTCATGTTCCCTCCTGTTTCCCGTTGTCGCATGCGTGTTCTCTCATGCTTTGTTCACCGCCCGCGGCTCAAAAAATGGAATTTGAGCTTTTGCCCCAGCTCCGGGCCGTCCGGCGCAAAACAAACCCGGACCGGCGTTTCTCCGCACCGGAAAAAATAACGCTCCTTTAGCTGTTCCTCAACGGTGATTTCCTCAAGGTCAGCCGGGGACTGGGAGGCTCCTTCCCGGCCTGTTTGACTCAAACTGCAAGAACGCAAATCAGCGCACCACCTTTCTTTGGAAACAGCTTATGCCAGACGGCGCGCTTTCTATGCCAAAAATAAACGCGCGGGGGCAAAACCAGGTGGATTCCGTCCCCGCGCGTTTTTATATGGATTTATTTTTCCTTGTCCAAAAAATTACGAAACCTGATTGATGGGGTGCCCCTCCAAAAAGCTCTTAAGGTTGTCCACTGCAATATTCATCAAACGGTTTCTCGCCTCGAAGCTGGCCCAGGCAATATGGGGGGTGATAACGCAGTTGGGTGCGGACAGCAAGGGGCTTTCATTGGAAATCGGCTCTGTGTTGACAACATCCACAGCGGCTGCCGCTACCTTTCCCTTCCGCAGCGCTTCAGCAAGCGCCTTTTCCTCCACAAGCCCGCCCCGGGCGTCGTTTATCAGCAGAACCCCGTCCTTCATGCGGCTGATATTTCCCGCGTTGATAATCCCCTGGGTTTCCCGGGTCAGCGGGCAGTGCAGCGTGATTACATCGCTTTCTCCCAGCAGCTGCTCCAAACCCACCATGGCGGCCTCCGCCCCGGACGGCCGGGCGTTTTGGTCATACGCCAAAACTTTCATGCCGAAAGCGGCGGCGATGCGGCCCACCGCTTGCCCGATCCGCCCATATCCAATAATCCCCAAGGTTTTGCCGGCCAATTCCATCTGAGGGCTCAGCCAATAGCAAAAATCTTTGCTTTGCTGCCATTTTCCCATATGGACGCTTTCATTATGCCGCCCAACCTGGTGGCACAGCTCCAGCAGTAGGGCAAAGGTGTACTGGGCCACAGCGGCCGTGCCGTAAGTGGGGATGTTGGTGACCAAAATTCCTTTTTCCTTGGCCGCCGCCACGTCCACAACGTTATACCCCGTTGCCAAAACCCCAATATACCGCACCGATGGGCAGGCCTCCAGCACCTCCCGGCTGATGGGCGTTTTGTTGGTTAAGACCAGCGAGGCGTCCCCGATTCGAGGGATAATGTCCTGGCTGCCGGTTCTGTCATACACCGTCAGGCTTCCCAGCCCTTCCAGGCCGTCCCAGCAAAGGTCCCCCGGGTTTAACGTATAGCCATCTAAAACAACGATTTTTTCCATAGCAGCTTCTCCCTTATTCTTTCCGGTTTAGCATTTTTCAATTTGAATTTCCTGTTCCTCCGTCAAAGGCCGCTTTGTGATCATAATTTCAGACACATTGGGCCCGCGCTGTCCGTCCCGTACCGAAAGCCGGAGCGTCAGCTTTCCGCTGGCGTAAGAAGCTTTCGGGAGCTTTAAGGCGACCGTACAGAAAGGCTGGTCGATATGGATGGGACCGTGGACCGGGATTTCTCCGTTTTCGCCCGCGTCCAGGGACAGGTCGATCGTATGATAGCGGCCGTATGTGGCCCGGTACCAATAATCCGCCTCCGGGTCCAGCCCCTGGTAGGTCACAACCAGGGGCTTTTGATAAAGGGTATACACATTGGTCCGCCAAGCCAGCGGGACGTCCGTTTCCTCAAAGGGGGACTGCAGCAAAAAGGAGGGCAGGGGGCAGTCGAGATAGGCCGGGTCTTTGCGGTAATCCGGGGTTACGCACAGCCGTTCCCAGCAACTTCCGAAACTTTCAAAGTCGTCGTAAAAGCCCCCCGGTCCAGGATCCGTTCGGTGCAGAAGCTCCTGAACAATCTTCCATTTTTCCTCGTTGCCGTTTTGCCGGGCCGCTTTTTTCAGGCATGTCCGGATGTAGCGGGAATCGTTCAAGGGCACGTTCAAGGCGTCCACATAGGCGCCCCGTTCATGTCCGGCCGCGTGGTGGCGGGTAACTGTCAGCTGCGCGCCGATATGCTCAAAAAGCAGATCCGCCAATTCCTCAATCCGGGCGCTCCAATCCGGGCGGATCGGGTTTTCTTTCGCCCGCAGCAGGATCTCTTCCGCCGCGGCGATAGCTTCGCTGATATCCTCCTTTGTGCTGGAAGAAAGCCGGCGCAGGGCTTCCTGCTCCAAATACTGCTCATACACATACCGTTCCTTCTGGTACCGGTCGTAATACGCCCGCAGCAAGCCCATTTCAAACCGGTAATTGTCCTTCATATAGGGCCCCGCGCATTTTTCAATGGCAGTCCATTGGTCAAAGGTTTTTTCAATTGCCCGGTTTATCCCGATGGGCCCCCGCAGGTTTTCCTCCTGGGACAGAAAGCCCTGGGCAATTTCATCCCGCAGGCCCCAATCCAGGAACAGGCCGGCGTAATCCCGCAGGGTTTCGATTACCGGCGTGCTGCTGTCCCATTCCTGGTCCAGCCAGATAAATTTGTTGACGTCATCGTTGATGCCCTCAGAATACGTAATGCTGCCGGAAAAATAATCCTGGTACAGGTTGTGGATATTTTTTTCATCCTCCGGACGGGGATTGGTGCATTCCCGCCCCAATGTCAGGGCCATGGCCATGTCCCACTGGGGCACGGGATATTGGGAACGCAGCATATGAGTAATATCCGGGTAATTGCGGATGGGGTAGCGGGCCGGGATACGGCTGCGCAGAACCTGGGCAGAATCCCGTTCCCATGGGGCAAACACGATGCCGGAAAGCCAGTCTGGCTGCCGGTTTACCTGTTCATAAAATTCTTCCGCCCATTCCTCTGAAGGAATCGCGGTCTGGGGCGAAACCCACATCTTGGCCTCCGGATGGGATTCATGCAAAATCTTTGCCACACGCTCCGACCACGCAAACAGCGGCTTTGGCGGCAGAAGCCCGGGATCCCCTCCCGGGATAAACACATGGTCGATAAACGGCACGGCCTGGAATACCTTCCGTCGTTCCGCCTCTTCCCGGGCGGCGGTTTCCGGGTCGCTGTAGTCCTCCGCCATATTGGGGTACCAGACCCAGGTTTCTATCCCGTACGAATGGATGGTTTCCGAAAGGAACCGCATCATCTCCATTTGATCCGTTTTCATCAAAACCTCGGCACCGTCGTCATCGGTGCCCGGAGGCAGGAGCTCAATGCCGTTGGCGCCAAAGAGCACCAGCTCCCGGATATACTGTTCATAAATTTCCGGGGTCCAGGCGTCGTAGGCGTTGGTCTTGGGACGGTACCCCAGCTGGTGCCCCCGGATCGGGAACCGGGGCGTAAAGCTCCCGGCATAGCTTTTAGGAAATTCCAGGGTATTGGCCCCCCATTTCATCACGCGTAGAAGCCGCCCCACGCCGTAAAAGCAGCCTCTCACATCAGCCCCGGCGGCAACAGCCTGGCCGTCCTCCACCCAAACGCGGTACCCTTCCTTTCCGGGCGCATCCAGCCCTTCCAAATTACGCGCCAGCGGCTCGGGCACGCGGCTGCCGACAAATACAAAGGGCCTGTCCTTCAAAGATTCAGTGCAAATGGGGAGAAGTATCCCCGTCCGCTTTCCAATTTCTTCCGCCAGCACCTGCGCCGCTTTTTTTTCTGGGGCCGGCGCCTCAGGCTGGATCCAGATATATCCTTTTGAAAAATTCGTATACCTTTTCATTATGATCCCCTTTCTTATTCCAGGCGCACTTTGACGACGAGCTTAAACGAACTGGGATCCTCCGCAAGACAGCAGGGTTTATGGGCGTCTTCCGGGAAAAAGACGGCAAAATCCCCGGGAAACAGGGTTAGCCTTGTGCTGTGCTTTCCGTCGGAATAAAAACCGATATCTTTTTGTTCATCAAACTCCCCTGTCATGGTCAGATCCGGCGTTTGGGCAGTGTAGATCACTTCGCTGTTTTGAAGCACAAGCTGGATATCGGCATATTTCCGATGGGCTTCATAGAGAACCTCTTCCGGCTTTTTCAGCGTGATCCAGTTTGCAAATGCGTAAACCTTCCTGCCGTCGATTTCAAAATCTCCTTGGGAAATTCTGGAAAGGTCCAGGGCTTCCAAAAATTGGACCGCCTTTTGAAAATTGCTTCCAAGCCCTTCATACTGTCTAATGCTGCGGATGTTGTCAAAAATCATAGCTGCTGCCTCCTAAAGAGTATTGTCTTTCCGGTAACGGTTGGGCGGCATCCCTTCCATTTTTTTAAACAGCCGGAAAAAGGTGGTGCGGTTTTCAAAACCTACCGCTGTCCCGATGTCCTCGATCCGCATATTGGTCTTAACAAGGAGCTCCTTTGCCTTGCTGATCCTCACCATACTGATATGCTCGGTAATGGTGATGCCAACCTTGGATTTAAAAACTCGGGAAAGGTATTTGGGGTTCATATTCATCCTCTGGGCAATCAGATCCAGGTAAATATCTTCGCTGTAATGGTTGGTGATAAAGGAAAGGATCGAACTGATATTGCCGTCCTGGGGCACATCCGAGTGAGTGATATCAACACAATGTCCCAAAAAATGCTTGATGGCTTCTTCTGGGTTTTTGGAGCAGTCCGCCGGCATAATCTGATCCCAGTACTCCTCCGCCGCCATCTTCGGGTCCAGGCCGCAAGCCAGCAGGTAATCCGCCGCCACAGAATACAGCCGTGCGAAAACCAGCTTCATGGTATTATAATGAACATTCTGCATGATATTCGCCTTTAGGATCTCGTCCACAGCAGTGTAAAGCTCATCCTTTTCCCCGGCCCGCATCAGGTTATATAGCCGGCTAAGGTCATTTTGGACTAAAACCGGGCGGTACTGTACCTTGTCCGCTTCAAAGTCGATGACGGAAAAGTTCCCCAGCCCTCTGTTTAAGGAGCTTTGGGCAGCAGCGGAAAAGGCTTCCAACACCGTAATGGCAAAGCCGCCTCTTTCCTGTGATACCGCTTCCGAAATTCCGCAGGAAATACGGCAGTAATGCAGATCGAACCGGAACACGTCCCGCAGGTTTTCAAGCACTTCCTGAAGCTCTCTTTTTGTATCCGGGCCGCCGTTTAAAAAACAGACGAAACAGTTTGGGTCATATTTTGCAAAATAGCTTTGAAACCTGCTGTTGAGCATAGCCTGCAGCACCTGCGGAAGCGCTTCCTCGATCGCCTCCCGTTCACTGGCGTTAAACTCTTCCGCGTAGCTTTCCTGGAAGGAAATTTTCAGGACAGCGCAAATCAAATTTTCCCTGGAAAGGCCCGTTGCCTGGAAAAAATACGGCTCGATCTGCGTAATCGAAGCAATCGAAACACTGTTCCGAACCAGCTCAACGACAGAATTTACATACTGCTCGGTCAAAGCCTGCTGTTCATGCAGGCTGTTTTCCGCAAGCCTCCAATTGTTTACTGCAATCATGTTGTCCTTTTTCAGAAGTTCCATGCTATCCAAAATGTCTTGAATCGGATGAAACAGTTTATTAGAGAAAAAGAAGGTCAGTGCAAAAAACATCACCATCGTCCCCAGAAAAATGACCAGCAGATATTGATTGGTTTGGTAGGCAGCATGGCTCAAAACAGCGGACGGCGTCAAGATATAGTAAATGTTACCGTTCATGTCCCGCATGCCGCAGGCAGAATAATTGGTTCCGTTGATCGAAACATCATCAAGGGTCACCGGCGCATCGCTTTTTTCAATGCGGTTATTTAACTGTCTCATATCCTGAGCCGGTATCTCTTCCGTTAAGGTATTTACCAAGGTATTCCCCCACTGATCGGAACAAACGACAAACTGCCCGTTCAGGGTCAGATTTCCCAACATCATGTTTCTTACATACATAGAGTTGATCTCCACTACCAGAGTCATGGGCTGATCCAGTTTTTCCCAGGTAACGACCAAAGGAACAGCGTTGAACACACTGAGGACGGCGGTATTTTTGACAATG
>DVOW01000028.1 GCA_018713335.1 Candidatus Merdivicinus intestinigallinarum
ATTGACCACTTCTTTTCTCTTCCATTTTGATCGGCGTTTGCGCGGCGGTCTTTTTGTCATGCTCTTTTTCGCCTCCTCTGGCCTCTGCAAATTTTTCTCATTTTCCTATTGACTTTTTATTTGCAGACTTATTGTTACAAAATTCACAGCGTCCGCAAATTTTGAACGAAATTCATGCTCTTTTATTATAAAATTATTTCCGGAAAATGTCAAGAATGCCAACTGCAAAATCAGTCATTTTCGGCACGACACAGCGGATTGGGATTACAATGGGCTGTCCCGGCGAAACGGTGAATTTCTGGTTCACAAACTGCACGTTCAGGCGTTCCTTTCCATACTCAAAAACCGTTTCCCGGAACACCTCCCCATTCTGTTTGAAGCCCCATCCTTCCTCTATGCAGGAGCTGGGATCTCCTGCTGCGGAAATATGCAGGATCTCCTCCGTATAGACGGACAGGAACCCATCATACAGCCGCCAAAGCCAGGACAAACCGCGGGATTCAAAAACATCTTCTCCCACATACAGATTGGACCCGTACAAATAGGTAAGGCTCTCACCGGACGGATTTTCCGCCCGGATCACAGGACAGAGCTTTGTGGTGTCGTCCTCGCCGGAAGGCGCTTTCGTAAGCCCAGGGTCTTCCACCGAAACCTCCCAGATCTCCCCGTCCACATCAAAGCTCACCCGCTTCAGATGGTCACGGACCTCCTGTTCCGCCGCTTCGATCTGCTGGGATACCAGCCAGATCCGATAACCGAGTGTCAAAAGCGCTGCGGAAAAAACGGCAATCGAAACGAAAACCCAGAACTTTTTCGACCGCTTCAGCATGATGCCTGTACCCCGATCCTCCCGGCAATCAAAGGCGGCAGCTCCGGCTTCTCCGTCCCAAAGGTCAGGGCGTTCCGGTATTTTTCCGCCGATTGCGCCAGCAAATTCTTATGAGAAGCGTAAAGCCTGGCCAAAACTTCCCCTTTCCGGACGAAATCCCCGGTCTTTTTGAAAATCCGGATGCCCGCTTTCAGGTCGATGGGCTCGTCCTTCCGGGAACGCCCGGCCCCCAAAAGCACCGCCGCCCGGCCGATTTCGGCGGCCTCCATCCGGGTGAGGAACCCGTCCTGTTCCGCTAAAATGTCCATGGTAAATTCCCCCAGGGGAAATGGCCGCAGAAGGGCTTCCGGGTCGCCCCCCTGGCAGGAAACCATCTTTTGGAAGCGCCGGAAGGCCCTGCCGGAATCCAGGGCTTCTTCCGCCATTTTCCGGCAGAATTCTCTGGAACCTTTCCCGGCCAGGAACGCCATTTCCGCCGCCAGCGCCAGGGAAAGCTCCCGCAAATCCGCCGGGCCGCCCCCTTGCAGGGCGTCCATTGCTTCCTCCACCTCAATGGCGTTGCCCACGGTATTGCCCAATGGTTCGTCCATGTTGGTAATCAGGGCGGAAACCTTTAACCCCGCCTGTTCCCCGATTTGGCACATGAGCCGGGCCAGTTTTTGGGCGCTTTGGACATCCGGCATGAATGCGCCGCTTCCCGCCTTCACGTCCAGCGCCACGCCGTCGCAGCCGGAGGCGATTTTTTTGCTCATGACCGACGCGGCGATCAGGGGCAGGGAGTCCACTGTGGCGGTGACGTCCCGCAAAGCGTACAGCCGTTTGTCGGCGGGGGCCGCCTCCCCGGTCTGGGTCATGAGGCTCAAGCCCGCCTGTTCCACTGTTTCAAAAAATTCCTGCTCCGTCAGTCCGGTGCGGAAGCCCGGAATGGCCTCCAGCTTGTCGGCCGTGCCGCCGGTGTGCCCCAGTCCCCGGCCAGACATTTTGGGGCAGGGGACGCCGCAGGCCGCCGCAATGGGGACAGCCACTAACGTAGTTTTGTCCCCCACCCCGCCGGTGGAATGCTTATCCACCTTAAAGCCGGGGATCCGGGAAAGGTCGGCCCGGGGCCCGGAATCCGCCATTTCCATGGTGAGGCAGGCGGTTTCCTCCGGGTCCATGCCCCGAAACCAGATGGCCATAAGCAGAGCCGACAACTGGTAATCCGGCGCGCTGCCGTCCACTGTCCCCTGCACAAAAAACCGGATTTCCTCCGGGGACAGCTTTCCGCCGTCCCGTTTTTTCCGGATAATTTCTTCCATTCCCATGGAAATCACTCCTTTCGCCATTTTTGGGGAATCCCGGGCGCGCAATGCGCGCCCCTACAATATACCTGGACGCCGCCCCCTGCATTACTTTAACCATATTGAACAGGCAAGATTTTATAGGGGCCGGGTTTCCCGGCCCGCATTCACCGCATGCTGAAGGCCAAGGGGAACAGTTCTTCCAGCCGGTAAACCTGGGTTTCCTCTGGGTTCTTTACCAAAATCACCGGCATCTCCCCGGCGCAGAATTCCGCCAAAGCCTGGCGGCAGACCCCGCAGGGAGGGCAGAAACCGTCCGGTTCCCGCCCTTCCGGCCCTCCGGCAATGGCTATAGCCAAAAATTCCCGTTCCCCTTCGGACACTGCCTTATACAGGGCTGCCCGTTCGGCGCAGACACCAGGGCCCTGAGTGGCGTTTTCAATGTTACATCCAGTATAGATCTTCCCGGATTTTACCAAAACCGCCGCCCCCACCGCAAAATGGGAGTAAGGGCAGTATGCTTTCTGCCGGGCATCCAGAGCCGCCCGGGCCAATTTGATTCTCATTTCTTCCATCAGACCAGCTCCAGCGCCGTTTCGATCATATCTTTCATGCCGTTCTGCCGCTGTTCGGCGGTAGTAGCCGTCCCCTTGAAGGGACAGTCGGAAATGGTCAGGATACCCAGGGCCTTTTTACCCAGCCGGGCCGCGTTGGCGTACAGGGCGGCGCATTCCATTTCCACCGCCAGCACCCCCATATTCCGCCATTTGGGCAGATTTTCCGGGTCGTCCACATAAAAGCAGTCGCTGGACAGGACGTTCCCCACAACATACCGCAGGCCTTTTTTACTGGCCGCATCCGCCCCGCGGCGCATCAGCTCAAAATCCCCGATGGGGGCGAAAGTCCCCGGCAGGCCGAACTGCTCCGGGAAATGGGAGTCAGTGCAGGCCCCCTGGGCGATGACCAGGTCGCCGATGTCCAAAAAATCCTGCAAGGCCCCGGCGGAACCCACCCGGATGATGGTTTCCACCCCGTAAAAGGCGTATAATTCATGGGAATAAATGCCCATGGAAGGGCAGCCCATGCCGCTGCCCTGGACGGAAACAGGTTTCCCCTTGTAAGTGCCCGTAAAGCCCAGCATCCCACGGACTTCCGTATAGCAGACGGGGTTTTCCAGGTAATTCTCCGCGATCCATTTGGCCCGGAGAGGGTCCCCGGGCATCAGGACAACGGGGGCGATTTCACCGGCTTTCGCGCCGATATGAGGGGTTGGGGTATTCATAGTACATCCTCCTTTTGAAAAAATGGTTCAAACAGGTTTTCGGGCCGCCAGCAGGTACCGGTGGGTCCTTCCCCGGATTTCCCCTTGCTTTTCCAGGATTTCCTGCGCCTGCCAAAGGTTCTCCAAACAGGCGTCCACGGAAAAGCCGGGGAACTCCCACGGTATCACCCGGGCAAACCACACCAAAGCGCCCGCATCGTAAAAGCGGATTGTCCCAAAAAATTCCTGGCTTTGCAGGATTTCAAATCCGGCCTGCCGGAACCGTCCAGCCGCTTTTTCCGCATATTGCTCCGGATAGGGAATTTTCGTTCCCGGAAGGAGCAAATCAACCAGCTCCCGATCGTTTTCCGCCCCCACCTGCTGGGTGACGAAGATCCCGCCGGGCTTCAGCAGCCGGAACAGTTCCGGCGGGAAAAAATCCCCGTGGCGGTTGATAATAACGTCGAAGGATTCATCCGGGAATGGCAGTTTCTGAACGTCCGCCGCCTCCCGGAAAGCAACGCCCAAAGGTTGCAGGATAGATCTGCACAAAGCCGCGTTGGGCGGATAGCCTTCGGTGGCGCTGGTATTTTTGTAGGGGTGGCCAAGGCTCAGCAGAAACTCCCCGCCCCCTGTGTCAATGTCCAAAAGCCGCATTTCCGGGGTCAAATAGCTTCGGACAACTGTCCGGTAATCCCATGGAATGTCTTTTCCTTCCGCATAACGGCCGTCCAGGTGGGAAAAATCCCAGCCATGGATGTGAGCGATCTCTTCCTCATGCTTCCACTGATTCCACAAATCTTCTTTTTTCATATAGACTACTCCCTTTTTCATTATTTTTTCATGATGATACAGGCGCAGTCTACCGACAGCATTTCAACAGCTCGATGCATCCCGCTGTCCGGCGCCCTGCACCGAGCTGTTACCTCGCAGAAGCCTCATAGGAGTTCCCTTCTTTCAACGCCGCAGCGTTTTTCTTTATTGTACCACAATTCCCCTGGGATTTTCAACCAAATTTGGAGGATAAAACAAAAATCGGCGGAATATGGAGTTGTCTGTAAAATAGCAAATCCTCCGTATAGCTTTGACCATACGGAGGATCATTTTTATTCCTGCCATCAATTCCTGTACGTTCTTAAATCGAGTTCCAGAATGATTTCATCTTCATCGCGTCCAATTTCAACAAAACCGCAGCTTTCATAGAGATTTTTCGCGGCCTCATTCCCTTGGATATAGCACTGAATTACTTTATCATACTTTCCATCTTTCTTCATATAGTCCAGTACAAGCCTTGCTGCCTCTCTGCCGTACCCTTTTCCCTGAAAATGCTCATCAATAAAAAGCTGGCTGAAGTCATATGCACGGAGTGGTTCGCAGTCGTAGTACAAGCCCATTCCAACGGGCGTTTCTCCATCATAAACGAAAAACGCGCGGCTTCTGGCGTTTCGGTACGCATAGGCTCTGGCCAATATCGCCGTACTGCCTGCAACATATGATTCCTGTTCTTTGGATACTTTCAAAGGCAATCTCCAATTGGTTTCATCAATCTCCACGAAATGGATCATTCTGTCCCTCCTCCAGCGCCGTCTGCGCTTTTGTGAAATGATAAGTTTATAAATTAAAAACGCCTGAACCGTTTCAAACGTTCGGGCGTTGGGATTCACATAAGAGCTTCGATCTGCTCCCGCTTTATTTTTGTTCTTTGCGGAAATGCACGCTGGTGGGGATCTTGATGATCCGGCAGACCGGCCGCCAGATAATATAGGAAATCACAAAGTCCACAATGTGGTGAGCCAGAGTGCCGACGCCCACCAGCAGGATGATGGTTTCAAAAAATCCCTTGCTCTGGTCAATGCTGCCGCCGAAATAGAACCAGGTGGAAATCAGGGCCTCGGCCGCGCCGTGAAGCAGCCCCGTCGCCAGGACAAACAGGCTCATGGAACCCCAGTGGTTCAAGGTGTCCGGCTTTTTCTGGAGCCAGTACGCGCCGATGACCACAAAAAACACCTGCACCAGGGCCCGTAGGACCACTGCCGGCGGGAACCCGGCCAGCACAAACCCAACGGTCGTCCCCAGTTCCACGCAGAGAGCCACTGCCGGGGAAACGAACATAGCCACAAAGATGGCCACATGGCTCCCTAGGGTAAAGGACATGGGGTCCAGGGTAATTTTAATGGGCGAAATCACGGGGATCAGAATCCCAATGGCGCACAAAAGCGCCGCGATCACCAGTTTTTGCAGTCTTGACATACTCATGGCACGGGTCATTATGAAATCCTCCAAACATTCTTTACATCTGTCATGACACATATCAGTTTAGAAGATTTTCCCCGATTTGTCAAGCCGGAAGCCGGAAAATTATCGCCGCAGCAAAAAGCCTTTTTTGTCAAGTTCCTCCAAAATCCGCTGGTAATCCTCTTCCGTACGGCACGCCAAGGTGTGAAGATGGATATTTTCTGTTAGGTTGCACAGCGGAGAAGCGTGGTTTTTCTCCAATTTCTCCACAAACAGGTTGACATCGTACCGGGAAAAGATATGAAGCTCCCCTACGATCTGCCCGTAAACAGGGTGCTCCACAATGACGTCCAGCAAAGCCCCGCCATTGTCCACCACAACGTACATTTCCTCAGCCAGGTTCTCCCTGTCATGACAGCAGGCGATGGTGTAAAGCTGCCTCCCCTCCGTATCCTCAGTCCCCTTGAGCAAATATCCCCGGGGAGTTGCCTGGATCTCCGCGCCGGAGGCCCGCAGCAGGGCCACATCCCCCACCACGATCTGGCGGCTCACATGGACCCTGGCCGCAATGGCGGAGGCGCTGACCGGTCCGCCGCTTTCCCGCAGGATCTGCAGGATATGTTCCCTTCTTTGTGCCGCGTCCATTTCTCAGCCTTCCCTCCATTCCACAATATCTTCCAGCTTTTTCCGGGGCCGGGCCGCCGGGTGCTCCGCCGCATATCCCAAAGCGACGGCGGCGGCCAGCTCCCCTTCCATCCCGTCCAGCCGGGAAAGCTCTTGGTAAGCGAAAAAGATGTCACAGATCCAAAGGCTCCCCAATCCCTGCGCCTCCGCTTCCAGGCAGATGTTCTGGACACAGGCCCCCAGGGATTGCAGGTTGGCCAGCTCATACACCCGTTCCTCCGGACTGAGCTGGGCGTCCAAGGGCGTTCCCAGGGGATTGGAGATCAAAACGACCGCCGGCGCCTGTTCCATAATCCGGGCCGTATATTCTGCCCCGGCCAGGTGCCGGGCGCTGCCGGGGAGCAGGGCCTCTCCGCCCCGTTCCCGTTCAATACCCCGGCGCATTGCGGCGACCGCCTCCGATTTGGCCTTGCCTGTCAGGACCAAAAACCTCCAGGGCTGGCGGTTCTTGGCGGAAGGCGCGCGGTTTCCAGCCTCCAGCACCGCCAAAATCTGCTGACGGGACGCAGGCTGGTCTGTGAACTGCCGGATGCTCCGGCGGCTTTGGATTTCCGGGATCATAACCATCCTCCTCGATATTGAGAAGCACCCGGGCAGTACCCGGGCGCTTGCTGACAGAACATAACGCTATTTGAAAATCTTCAAGATATATTTGGGCCGGAACCAGCGCAGATACGCCGAAATCAGCTGGGTCAGGGCAATGTCGTACACCACGAATACTGCATTGAAGAGCAGGAGCCCCCCGGCCAGCACCCACCAGGCGCTTTGGAACAGCTCGGAAAATCCCGGGAACCGGAACACCAGCCACGCGCTGAAGGTAATCAAAGCCAGGCAGGCGTTGAAAACCAGGAGCTTTAAGACCCATTCCACTACCCGGCTGCGCCGTCTTTCCAGAAGGGATTTCAAAATCGGGTAAAATCCCAAAAACGCCGCGTAATACAGGGCGCATTCTTTCATAGGCGCAACTAAAATCGACAAAAGCGACACCGCCCCATAGCAGAGCCAGGCGGCTTTATATCCGGCTTCCACCACCACCGGCGCCAGGAAGATCCCGGCAATGGCCGGCAGCGCGAAATCCGCCATGGGCACGATCCCGGTCATCAGCATGGCCGCCACGCTCAAGGCCGCCATCAGCCCCCCCAGGGCGATCCGATTGGTCTTTTTCACCCAAAGCGCCCCCTTAGCAGCAAGGAATCAGGTCGCCGCCCATGCACTCGCAGCAGCAGTCGGCGCAGATCAAGTTAGAGCAGCAGTTGCAGGCATTCATACCGGCCATATCCTGGCCGGTGCGGTAAGAACCGTTTGGGGAACCCATATTCCCCTGCTGCTGCCACATCATCCGGTTCATAGCCGCCCGGTATTCCGGGTTGTTGGGGTTTAAGCGGCAGGCGGTGGAAAAGTGGTTCATGGCGTCGTCCAGCCAGCCCCGCTGGAAAAAGATGGTGCCTTTTAAGAAATACCACTCGCCGTCCCGATTTTTCACCGGGATGCCGTCCAAAAGCTCCTCCGCTTCCACCAGCCGGTTCTGCTGGATTAAGCGGCGGATGTCGCTTTGCTGGCCCGACGCTTGTCCGCCGTACCCATAACCGCCGTTATAGCCGTACCCGGCCTGCTGCCCGCCGTATGGGTTCCCGCCGCCGTAGCCGGCGTTCTGCTGGGAAGAACTGTTCTGGCCGCCTGCCCGGAGCCGGTTGATGACCATGTCGTAGGCCTCGTTGACCTCCTGCATCTTCTCGTTGGCCAGATCCGCCAGGGGGCTGTCGGCATAGTTGTCCGGGTGGTATTTTTTGACCAGCTGCCGGTAAGCGGACTTCACCTCCTCTTCCGACGCGTTGGGAGAAACGCCTAAAACTTTGTAGGGATCCGTGACAGCCATATTGCCTCCATTCATTGACGGCCGGTAACATTTTCCTCATCCGGACTGCCGTCCACGTCCGGCGGGTTTTTCCTTTTCCCTTTTTGACAGATCACTTCCGCCGCCGAATTCGGCAGCCCTAAGTAAATAATGTTGTCCAGGATGCTTTTGTACCGCTTCCAGTCCAGCAGCTCATAGGTCACGCCCAATTCCGCCACTGTCACATTCAAAACGCCCCTGCCGTATTCCCGCAGCTCCTTCAGCTGCTCCTCCGTTGGGGAGCTTTCCCCCAGCCGCAGCAGAAAGGGGTTGTATCCGCCGCTTTCCCGGTCGGATTCCAGGTCGTCCAAAGCGTCCATAATGTACACCCACCGCCCCACTAAGTACCCAAACCGTTCCAAAATCCGCTTTTGGGTATCGTCGGCGGCGATCAGCTGAAGCATCTTGCTCATGGCGGACGCCGTTGGTTCCGCCGCCCGGTCGATGCTGGGGGTTTTGGCGGCTTCCAAAGCAAACTGCTCCTCCATCATTTTAGAGAAGATCCCGTCCACCTCCGGGAACCGCTTCACCGCCTTTTTCCGGGCGCTGGAAGCGAAGGGGAGGATCAGGTAATAAAGGAGCTTTTTTGGAGTATGGGTATCTTCAATATTGTCCCGGAGCTTGTGGTAAAAAAGGATCATGGCGCAGCTGGCCGCGAAGGAAAGGTCCCCGCACGGCACAGCGCAGGTCTTTTTTTTCAGGGGGTTTGCCATGCACCGGGCCTTGCAGAAGCCGCCGAACTCCTCCCGCAGCCCCAATGCCGCCATGGCGAGAAAGGTAAAGTCATAGCTTAAGGTCAGCTTGGCGAAGGGCCCGAAGGCTTCCCCAAGCTGATGGCAGAGCCCGCAGTACACCGCCTGATAGGTGTCGAACTCCTTCACCTTCAGCTCCGGCTTAAAGGGCTTGATGTAGCCGAACATACCTCACGCTCCTTCATTTTGTCCGAATACTATTGTATCCCATTTTCCGGGAAAAGTCGTGTATAAAGTGTAAAATATCATACAATTTTCAAAAAATCCGCGGCGAACCGCCGCTGGTAATTCGACGCGGACGCACACCCCGCGCCGGGCTTCGGTTGGCGCGCGACCGGCTGCGCGCCTCTGCAAAGGGTTCCCCGCCATCTCCAAATGAACGGCGGGGAGGCCCCGCTGTTAAGCCAGCAAGCTTGCTTGATGGCGCGGCGCGGCCGCACTGCCTCACACCAACCGCCGGACGGCGAAATAGATTCGCCGTATGGATAGGTTTTACCCTCTGTCGTTTTGATGAATCAAACGGAAAACGTATTTGTAGGGGCGCGCATTGCGCGCCCGCCGGTGAATCGCGGGCGGCGGTCATCAAATTGATGACATGGCCGTCCCTACAATCACGCCGTATTGCCGCCGTGCTTTCCAAAACGCGAAAAATCACGGGCGAGCAATGCCCGCCCATGATAAAAAATTCGGAATTGATTTGCAGCTGTCAATCCTGCGGACTTTCCGCCGGAAGGATCCGTTCCAGGCCCAGCTCCATGATTTCTTCTGTCAAGGCCCCCGTCTGATAACCGGCCAGCCCGCCGCCTGCATCCACAAAAATGGACACCGGCACGCCGCGCCCCACATAGTTCACCATGGCCTCGCCGTCGGTGTCGAAATACACCGGGAAGGTGTAGCCCTCCTCCGCAATCAGGTCCTTAGCGTCCTGGACATTGTCGTTGCCGAAGGCGCAGAGGTTGATCATCAGCACCTCCACTTCCTCCCCGCGTTCCTCGTAAAGCTCCTGGAACAGGGGCATTTCCTGCTTACAGGGGCCGCACCAGGAGGCCCAAAGGTTTATCACCACCGGTTTTCCCAGGAAATCGCTGAGCTTTACCGGGTCGCCGTCTGCGTCATACACCGTAAAATCCGGCGCGGCCTCGTATTCCGTTTCCGGGATAGCCGCCGGGCCGTATTTGTCCGAAAGGAACCCATAAAGGAAATATGCGCCGCCCAGCACGACCACCAGCGCTGCCGCCGCCAAAACAGCTTTCCATTTTCTGCCCATAACGCCTCCTTACGCCAGCGCCGCCGCAATGCGGGAAAACAGCCCGGTCATCATCAAAATGCCCACCAAAATCAGAAAAACGCCGCACACCAGGTTGATTGCCCGGTAATGCCGTTTGATCCAGTCAAAAGCGCCCTTCAGCCGGTCAATGAGCACCGCGCAGAGGACAAAGGGCACCCCCAGGCCCAGGGAATATGTCAGCAGGAGCAGCATCCCCTGCCACCAGCCCGACTGGCTGGCCGCCAGCATCATGGCGGAGCCTAAAAAAGCCCCGGTGCAGGGGGACCAGCCCACCGCAAACACCGCCCCAAAGAGCACCGCCGGCCAGAAACGGGCGGGTTTTACGTTTGCGTCCGGCTTCACGGTCCGGTTTAAGAACCCGATTCGCAGGAACCCGGCGTAATGCAGGCCGAATATGATGACGATTGCACCGGTAATCAGGTTGACCGCCGTTTGGTGCCGGGTAAACAGGCTGCCCAACGTCCCGGCGAACCCGCCCAGGGCCATGAACAGCAAGGTGAAACCCAGCACAAAGCCCAGGGCGTTTTTCACCGTCCCCTTTCCCTGTTCCCGGCCGCCGGCAAAGTACAGGACATATACCGGCAGCAGGGGGAGGACGCAGGGGGATACAAAGGTCACGAGTCCTTCTAAAAACGTAATCAGGTACTGCACCTGTTCACCGCCTTATTTGTCCAGCATGGCCAAAACAGCCGCCTTGGGCTTCACACCCACGGAGGTATCCACGGTTTTGCCGCCTTTCAGAACCACCAGGGTGGGGATGCTCATGACCCCGAAGGCCTGGGCCAGCTCCGGCTGCTCATCCACGTTGACCTTGCCCACCATGACGTCCGGGCGTTCCTCCGCCACCTGGTCCACAGTGGGGGACAGCATCCGGCAGGGACCGCACCAGGAGGCCCAGAAATCTAAAAGCACGGTTTTCTCACAGTTTAAAACTTCAGCGTTGAAATTATCTTTGGTAATTACTTTTACAGACATACTTCATCTTCCTTTCTGCTGTTTAGCATTCCCTCTTGGGATGCTTTTATTATACACGATTTTCCTGGGGATTTCTGTAACTAAATCACAAAGTCACTCCGCCAGCTTCTGCAGCCCCTTTGGCTCCAGCAGGACGATCTCCCCCCGGGATACCCGGATGAGCCCCTCTGACTGGAGGTATTTTAAAAGCCTCGTCACCACTTCCCGGGCCGTCCCCAGGTTTGAAGCGATCTTCTCATGGGTCAAATGGAGGGAAAGGGAGCCTTCTATGGCGCTTTCCTCCAGCAAAAACGCCGCCAGCCGGGCGTCCAGCTTCCGGGAAAGGATCTGTTCCATCCGCCACATGACCTCCGTAAACCGGGAGGCCATCAGCCCCATGGTAAAGTTGGACACCTCCGCCTTTTCCGCCATGAGCCGCTGATAAAGGGCGGAAGGCAAAGCATAAACCTCGGTTTCCTTTTCCGCCTCCACCGTCACGTCAAACTGGATATCCTTGAGGATACAGGAAGCGGAAAACAGGCAGAAATCCCGTTCAAAGAGCCGGTACAAAGTCACCTGCCGCCCTTCCCCGGACAGCATATACACCCTTAAGCGGCCGGAGAGCACCGCATAAAGGCTGTCGCACTCGCCGCCCCGGTGCAGCACCTCCCCCGGCTGATACCGCCTGCGGACCGCCGCCGCTTCCAGGGCCGCCTGTTCTTCCGGGCTCAAGTCCTTCCAAAATCCTGCAAAAAAATCCCGCAGTTCCACGCCGCGCCCCCCTTTCTGTCAAAGACATTATAACCCAGAATCCCCGGAAAGTCAACGGAGGTCTTGAATCGCTCCCTTCCGGCAAAGGAAAACCCCGGCCAGTGCAGCCGGGGTCCCGCTTATTTCAGATATTTGTCAATGATCTCGTTGGCGCCGTCCTTGTCGTTGGACACGCTGAGGACCACATATTCCCCGGCCTGCCGGACAACAGCCTCGTTCAGCTTGGCGACTTCCTCGGGAACGTAATTTTCAAAGGCCTCGATCTGGCTCTGGACATGTTCTTCCACAATGGGTTTCACCTTGTCCTTGGCAGTGGCCGCGTCCACACAGTCGAACACGGCGATTTCCTCGGCCGTTGCGCCGCTGCCCATGTAAACCACAGAAGCGTCCACCAGACCGTCCACGCTGTAGAGCATCCCCACCATGTCGTCGTCCAGCTTTGCCAGCGGGTCCTGATAGGTGATGCCGGTGTTCAGCTCCTCCGCCAGGGCGTTGATGTCCGCCTGAATATCCTCGTTCTGCGAGCCGCAGGAGGCCAGCACCGCGCAGGCAAACACTCCGGCCGCCAATCCCTGTAACCATTTTTTCATAACCAAAACTCCTTTATCCTTACTCTGCCGTGTGCTCCTCCAAATACCGGAGCCAGATCTGGCAGTATTCTTTATTCAGATGGACCCCATCGGTGGAAGCGTCCGCAGGCAGGTAACCCTCGGAATCCATCACGCTGGAAGCCACATCCAGATAAATCACTCCTTCTTCCTCCGCCATTTCCTGCAAAAGCCCGTTAAACATATTGACGCGCTCCATATTGTAGATATCGCTGCTGTCGGATTTCTCCTTGGAAACAGGCAGGATGGACTGGACGTAAATGGTGGCGTCGGGCTGGGTCTTTTTCACTTCCTGCACCACCTGCTGGTAGCTTTCCTGGAACTTTTCCGGGTAGCTCCAGCCCAGTTCGTTGACGCCGAACATCAGGTAAACCTTTTTAAATTCGCCGGAATGGTTTTCCAAAGCCTGGGACACGGTGTAGTCCTGGCCGTTTTCCGTCACGACCGCATCCGTGGAAATCTTGTTGACGGCAAGGCCCTTGCCGGCGTAGGACGTGGTATTGGCCAGGCCTGAATAAAGGATGAATCCCTGAGTGCGGGAATCCCCGATAAACAAAGCGTCATCAAAATAGCTTTCATCCACAGCGGCCATAGTATCCTTAGCTTCGCTGGAAACTGGCGTTTCCGCGGAGCTTTCCGCCGGGATGGAAGCTTCCGCAGATTCCGGCAGGGAGGGTTCCGAGGATTCCGCAGGGGCGGAACTTTCCGCAGCCGGGGCGGAGCTTTCTTCCGGCAGCGAGCTTTCTGTCTGGGACAGGACGCTGCTTTCCGGCAGAGAGGATTCTTCCCGGCTGTTTCTCGATGGGAACACAATCCAAAGGATCAGCAGAACCGCTAACAGCACAAGAAGGGCGAGCGCGAGTATCAGGGGGCCGTTGGGGCGGCGGCGCCGGCGGCCGTGAAGATAATGACGGGTAGTTGGCATGGAAACGATCTCCTTTTTTAATTCCTGCCTAATGATTGTGGGCAAAAAACAGGCCTTCAATCAGCCTTGCCCGCAACCGAGGGCTTTTCTCTTTATTTTTATTGTACCAAAATCACCGCTGGATATTTTATGCAGCGGCAGTTTATGACCGTTTTTTAGCGGACTGATGGGAGCCGTCTGAAATTCTCCAAGAGCTTTTCACTTGTATCATCAATTGAAATTGCGATCATACGCCTTCGCCTGCTCCCGGTTCAGAGCGTCATCATATATATCCGATTCAGAAAACCTTCCGCCGGCCGCTTGGGACAGATAACCCGGTACCAATTCCATTCCCATAAAGGCGGAGCAGTTTTGCCCTTGGGAATCGGTTACCCCGAACACAGACGCTTCCTGGAATCCGAACTGCGGGTAATATTCCGGCCGTCCAAAGAAGAGAATGGCGCCGTATCCCAAGTCCTTGGCCCTGCCGATCAGCGCTTTGACAAGGGCTTTCCCAACGCCCTTCCGCTGATATTCAGGAAGGACGCTGAGGGGGCCAAAATTTAAAACAGGAATCACCTTTTCCCGCGTTTTGACAACGGCATTGCTGCCGATGATATGCCCCGCCAGCTGATGGCCCGCTTCCGCCACCAGGCTCAGTTCCCGTATGCCGTCCCGCAGCCGCAGTTCATGCACCATCCAATGCTCAAAGGGACAGCCGATTCCGCCCCTTTGGATCCTTCCCGGATTCGAAAAGGCGAGCCTGGTGATTTCTTCCACTGTCCGATAGTCCTTCTGTTCTTCAAGCCGGACGAAAATATCCATGGAAAGCCTCCGTTCCCTTCTCACAAGATTCGGATTTTCAGAACAGCAGGAATCACTTTTTCAAGGGAAACCGGTGGTTCCCGCTGTTTATGTTTCTGACGCGAACAATTCAAAGGCTCTTTTTTATTATAGCAGACGTTTTGGAAAAAGCAAGGGTTCTCCATTTAACATCATAAAAAATTTAAAACTGTAACGGCTTTGTTATAGTCTTTACAAGCCGGAAAAAAAACGGCCCCATACGGGGCCGTCCGGTCCTTATTTGAGATTGGTCACCAACAGGGCGTCGGTAATGCCTTTTTCCATTGCCAGGCGGCCGTATTTGTCCACCTCGCTTTTATCCTTGGGGCCATGGGTCAGGCAGGCCGCGCCGCCGATGCACCCGCCGGTACAGGCCATGCCCTCGATAAAGTTGGCGTCCTTCAAAAGCCCCTTGCTTGCCTTTAAGAGGGCCATCTTGCAGGCCTCGATGCCGTCGCAGATTTCCGGTTTTACCGTAAAGTCCAGGTTCCGTTCCTTCAAGGCTTCCTCCACGGCCGCGGAAAGGCCGCCGCTGCGGGCAAAAATGCGCCCGTAATAGGAAGCGTTGTCCAAAACGGACTCCGGCAGGTTTTCCGGCTGGATGTCCCGGCTGTCCAGCAGGGCCTGCAATTCCTCAAAGGTAATGACGCAGTCCACATAGGGATGAACCTCTTCCTTCTGGAACTCCATCTTCTTGGCGGTGCAGGGCCCGATAAAGATGACCTTGCCGGTGGGGTCGGTTTCCTTGATATATTTGGCGATCTGGACCATGGGGGAAGCGTTGTGGGAAACGTGCTCCTTCATCTGGGGGAAGAATTTCTCCACATAGGTAACAAAGGCCGGACAGCAGGAGCTGGTGAGGAAGCCTTTTTCCGCCAGCTCCGCCGCTTCGGAATAAGCGGTCATGTCCGCGCCCAGGGCCACCTCCACCACCTCGTGGAAGCCCAGCTGCTTGATGCCGGTGACCACCTGGCCGATTTTGGCGTAGGCAAACTGGCTGGAAATGGCCGGAGCGATGACGCCGTAGACCTTATATTTGGTGTTGTTCTCGCTTTCCTTGATGAGGCGGATTGCGTCCAAAATAAAGGATTTGTCCACAATGGCGCCGAAGGGGCACTGGTAGACGCAGGCGCCGCAGGAGATGCATTTTTCATTGTTGATGACCGCTTTTTCCTCACCTTCGGTGGTGTCCATGCGGATGGCCCCCACCTTGCAGCTGCGCTCGCAGGGGCGTTCCTGGACCTGGATGGCCCCGTAAGAGCAGACCTGGGCGCATTTGCCGCAGGCCACGCACTGGCTGTGGTCAATGACGGCCCGGCGGTTCACGATGGAAATGGCCCCCTTGGGGCAGGCATTCTGACACCGGTGGGCAATACAGCCCCGGCAGGAATCCCCAACCGTGACCCGGTGGACCGGGCACTCGTCGCAGGCGATGCCGATGACCTCAATGGCGTTGGGGTTATTTTTGTCCCCGCCCATGGCCAGCCGGACGCGCTCCTCCAAAATTGCCCGTTCCTTATAAACGCAGCAGCGCATGGTGGCTTTGTTGCCGGGAATGATCTCCTTGGGGATCTCATAATAGCTGCTTTCCAAATTGCCCTCAAAGGCCCGCTTGGAAACGGCTTTCAAGACCTTGTATTTCAAAAGCTGTACGTCAGTGTCAAAATTTCTGTTCATTCCATAACCTTTCCCCCGGCTTTCCGGGAACAATACTGTTTTACATCTATAATTCACCGCGTTTATCGGCCGGGCGGGGAAACCCCACCCCTACATCCGCCCGTCTATCCCGGCGGTCAATGATACTCCACATTCACCCGCTTGCCCATAAGCTCCAGGTTCTTGGACAGGACCTCTACGATTTTCAGCTTGATGCTCAAATCCAGAGGCAGGTTGGGGTTCTGGTGGGCGGGGTTCATGGCCCGGCCCACGAAGAAGTTCACATCGGTGGCGTACTCAAACAGGTACTGGGCGATCAAAGACGCGCCGTCCTTCTTTTTGAGCCAGCTCAAATCCGTGTTGTTCTTGCTGACGATCATATTGGACAGCTCCATAACGTGCCCCAAAGTGAGGACGCCCTCGCTGACCAGGTCCACGCCCTTCATGGAGCCGATGGGCGGGATCTTGGGGTCGATGTAATCGATCCGGGTCACGATTTCGCTGCCCAGATACTTGCTGACAATCTTGGAGGTGGTGCCGCCGCTGACGATCTTGATGCCGTCGGTGGCCAGGAATTTCTCCGTCACCGGGATGTCGTCCTTAGAGTCGGAAGGCGGGCCGAACATGATACTCACCGTCTGTTTTTCCCGGACCTTCATTACCGCCACAGTGGTGTCGTCCCCCGGCTCGTTCAAGTAGAGGGCGTTAGCCACCTCCGCCAGCTTGGCGGCGGTGCTCTTGGCGGAGTCCGTAGGGCTGAACTGTTCTTCCAGCTGTTTGACCACATTTTCCTGCTGCCAGCCCAAATTCATGGTGATGCCGATGCCGGCGTGGGGCACGCCGTCGCTGAACATGACGAACACATCCCCCAGCTGCACCTGCATCCGGGTTTCATAAATGGTCTTGCCGTCGATGACGTTGACTTCCACCGGGTAATCCGTGGCCTTCCCGTCCCGCAGCAGGATGCAGAGGGGATTGTCGAACTGCACCATATAAGCGTCCCCGTGGACGCCGATCTGCAAAATGGTGAAGGTGGAATAAGCCACCTGCCGGACCTTGCAGATGGGCAATGTCTGAGCGATGGTTTCCACGCAGTCGGCAATGGACAGGCCCGAGGCCATCATGGTGCTGATAATCTTGGAAGTCAAAGTGGAAAGGATGTTGGCCTTAACGCCGCTGCCCATGCCGTCGGCCAGCACTGTGGTCATGGTCCCTTCGTGGTAAAGGGTTTCCACCCGGTCGCCGCAGAGCTCCTCCCCTTTTTTGTTGAGGCTGACATAGCCGGTTTCAATAAAGTACCGCATCACACGCCCGCCTTTCTCAGTCCGCCATGGAGTTTTTCAGCTTCGTCAGGGCGATCTTGGTTTCCGCAGTGGTTTCGCCCAGCAGGGAGGCAATCTCCTGCACCACCCGCATCTGCTTGCTGATGACCTGGTCGGTGATCTCGATGGTGTCACGCCGCATGGCCGCCGTGCGCTGGGCCTCTTTTTCCTCGGCGTTGATGTCCTTCAAGAAGATCAGCAGCAGGCCGTCGTCCATATCGTAGACAATAGATTTTTCCACATACAGGCCGCAGCGCTCCATATAGCACCGTTCCGACAGGATGTTCTGGCGGCTGTCGATGACCTGGATGAGCTCCGCCTCGTCGTAAATATCGCCTACGGGTTTCCCCACCATGCTTTCGCCGGGATCGATGCCGTAAAGATGGTAAGCCGCCCGGTTGAACTGCTGGATATGGAAAGAGGAATCCACCGCGATGATGGCGTTGGGGGTGGAGTCCAGGATCTTGTTGGAAACGGATTCCGCCCGTTCCTTCATGTAGGGCAGGCACATTTCCAGCTCGGCCTTTTTCTGGTAAACGGCGATGGCCTTTTCCCGGCAGGTGGAATAACCGCAGGCACCGCAGTTCAGCATATCCTCCGGATGGACCTTGCCGATTTTGGCCAAGATTTCAGCAATCGCGGCCTCGCCGGGCATATCCCGGGGCGGAATGTCCGCCGGGACGTTCTTCTTCATGGCAACATCATGGGAAACGTCGTAATCCTTCTTCGGGTCCGCCGCGTCCTCCACATAGCACTGGGCGGAAATCAGGCCCTGGTGGTGCTTGGGCATGGCCGGGCCGTTGATGCAGCTGCCCTGGCAGGCGCTCATTTCAATGAAGAAGCCCTTCATGCCCCCCGCTTCGATCTCTTCCAAAGCGTGACGGCAGTTTTCCACGCCGTCCACAGCTATGTACCGGTATTCCGGGTTTTTGTCCATGGATTTGAGGATGCCCCCGGTCTCCGGGAAAAACCGGCTGCGGAAATGATCCGGGTCTTCCTTGGAACGGTCTATGGAGATCCCTTCTTCTTCCAGCCAGTTATACAGTTCGTCAAAGGTAATGGTGCAGTCCACGCTGTCCCCTTTGCAGTACTGGTCCACCTCGTCTTTTTTGGAGATACAGGGGCTGACAAATACCACCAGGGCGTCCGGGTCCTGCTCCTTGATGAGCTTGGCGTGGGCGTGCATGGGCGAGATCACCGGGGCCAGGCAGGGGATGCAGGAGGGGTAATACTTCTGCACCAGCCGGATGATGGAATGGCAGCAGGTGCTGATAATCACCGGCATCCCCGCGTCCACCAGCTTTTCGTATTCCCGTTTGACCATATTGGCGCCGACGGCGGTTTCTCGCACGTCGTAAACCCCCAGCTTTTTGACGGCTTCCGCAATGGCGGGCAGCCCCGAAACCTGGAAGGCCGCCACATAGGAGGGCGCCATGCTGAAAATGACCTTTTTCCCTTCCTTGAGATAGCCCTTCACCACGCCGGTGTCGTCCCGGACCTGTTTGGCGTTCTGCGGGCAGATGCGCACACAGCGCCCGCAGAGGATGCATTCGTCCGCAATGATCTGCGCTTGGTGCTCCTTAAAGCGGATGGCCTTAATGGGGCACTCCCGGATACATTTATAGCAGTTTTTGCAGTTTGCTTTTTTAAAGCTCAAAACTTCCATTCCCGTTTCCTCCCGCCGCTTCTCTGTATTTTCCCAAAGGGACCGTTTTATTTATTCTGAAGGGGTTCCAGCACATACTGGTGGAAGATCTCCACCGCGTTTTCCGGGGAAACGTGGTCCACAAATTCCCCGTTGATCTTGGTGGCAACGCCGTCGGTGCAGCGTCCCAGGCAGAAGGACGCCTTCAGCTCCACCTGGTCCTTCAGGTTGTACTGGTCGATGAGCTCCTGGAAAATATGGATGATATTATAAGAGCCTTTCAGGTGGCAGGAGCTGCCCACACAAATATAGATTTCCATTAGTATCCTCCCGTAACGATTTCATTTGTCAAAATATTATCAAGACACCTTTTATTATAAACTTTTTACCCGGAAAAGTCAACAAAAACAAGGCCGGGCCCGGCCAAATTCCGACACAGCCGGAAACCCCCTTTCCCGCTGCTCCAGATCCTGCCGGGCACGATTTCAAAATGGTTACAGTTCCTTTGCCGCTTCCAGCCATTTCCGGGCGATCAGGGCGTGGCCCGCCTGGGTGGGATGCACTCCGTCCGCCGCCCAGAAAGCAGGCTCCCTGGAAAGGCAGGCCGCCGCGAAGATCCCGTCCATGGGCAGATAAGCGTCGGCGTATTCCATGGCCGCCTTACGGTTCTCCATGATTTTGGGGTTCAGATCCTCCCGCCAGGAGGCCCGTTCTTCATTGATATGGAGCAGGAAGGGCTCGATGAGGAGGATCTTCAGATCCGGCCGGGCTTCCTTAGCCGCTTTCAGCATCCGGCAGAGGCGCTGCCCATATTCTTCCGCTGTGGTAGGCCGGTTGGAGTCGTACCGCCGCCAGGTGTCGTTGATGCCGATGAGCACCGACAGCACGTCCGGCTGGATGTCCAGGCAGTCCTCCTGCCAGCGGGCCTCCATCTCCGTTGTCCGGTCGCCGGAAACGCCCCGGTTATAGAAGGTGTAGTTCCCTTTCGGCTCAAGGGCGTTCAGGGCGTTGGCCACCATCAGCGGGTAGCCCATCCCCAGGCCAAAGGGGTCCTCCCGGTCCCGGCCGGCGTCGGTGATACTGTCCCCCTGGAATAAAATCACGGCATTTTTTTGAAACAGCATGGAAGTCATCCTCCTGTCAATGATAAAGAGTAGTATGCTGTTTCAGTATACCGCCGTTTCCCCTAAAAATCAAGCGGATTTTCGTTGATTTTCAGATATTTCCAAAAATTTTGCTTGTGATTTTACCAGAAAACCGTTATAATAAAGAAAGAGGGATGGGTCCCCCTTTTCTGCCAACAAAATGAGAACGAAAGGATGTGTATGCCATGCGCTCATTGCCGTTCCTTGACGAATTTAAGCAGGAAGCCCGCGGCGCGGTCTTCACGAAGGAGCAGGCCATGCAGATTTCCCTGCGGCTGCTGTCCAAGGAGCTGCAAAGCCCGCAGAATACCGATGAGGAAAAAGCGGTGCTGCAAAAGGCCATTGAGTATTTCAGCGTCCGCTACCTGGACGATACTCAGACGGAAACCGACGCCATGTTAGACGCCTTCAACGTGGCCCGCCTTTCCACCGACGACATCGCGGACGGGCTGAAGGCCGTCCTGTTCGACGCCGAATAACCAAGCTTCCTCCGGCCCTTTCCCCGCCGGAGGAAATTTTTTGCAGAAAATCAGAAAATTCCCTTGACAAACAGGGGCGGGCTTGCTATAATAGTAAGGCAGTCAAAAATCAGATATGCGCCTGTAGCTCAGTGGATAGAGCACCGGCCTCCGGAGCCGGGTGCGTTGGTTCGATTCCAATCAGGCGTACCAGGAAGAACACGCGTTTCACGAAAGTGGAATGCGTGTTGTTTTTTATATCCGCCCTAGTAAATTCCCGCACTATGAACGCAAAGGAGAATGGACATGAATTATCAAATCATCTGCCATCAGCACCTTTTTGAGCCGGAGAGCCAGTTTGCCCAGTGCCATGCCTCCACCATTGAAATGCTGCCGGACGGGACTTTAACGGCGGCCTGGTTCGCCGGGAGCCATGAAAAAGCGCCGGACTGCTCCATCTGGTTCTCCAGACGGGAAAACGGGGAATGGACAATCCCCCGAAAAATCGCCCAGGGGGACGGCGTCCCCTGCTGGAACCCGGTGCTCTTTTGGGACGGCGGCACTCTGCGGCTGTTTTATAAGGTGGGCCGGGAAATCCCCCGGTGGCGGACCATGGTAAAGGAGTCCGCGGACGGCGGGAAAACCTGGTCCCCGGAACGGGAGCTGGTTCCCGGGGATTTGGGCGGCCGGGGGCCTGTGAAAAACAAGCCCATCCGGCTCATGGACGGGACGCTTCTCGCCCCTGCTTCCATTGAAACGGAAACGGAATGGAACGCCTTTGCCGACCGTTCCCCCGATGGAGAGCGCTGGGAAAAGAGCGCGGCAATCCCCATTGACCGGGCGGCCCTGGCAGGAAAAGGCGTCATCCAGCCCACCCTCTGGCAGGATGGAACCGGCCTTGTCCACGCCTTCCTCCGCAGCACCGAAGGGGCCATTCTGGAAAGCCATTCCGCCGACTGCGGGAAAACCTGGTCCCCAGCCCGGCGCACCAGCCTCCCCAACAACAACTGCGGCATCGACTTGGTCAAACTGGAAGACGGCCGCGTCGTTTTGGTGTACAACCCCGTTTCCGGCAACTGGGCCGCCCGCTCCCCTATCGCTTTCGCCGTGTCGGAGGACAACGGCCAAACCTTCAGCCAGCCCCAGATTCTGGACCACGTCCCCTGCTCCCGCAACGAGGAACAGGCGGAGTTCTCCTACCCGGCCGTCATTGCCCGGAGGAACGACCTTTACATCACCTACACCTGGAAACGCCGCACCATCGCTTTCTGGCACATCCGGCTGGCCCCTGTTTCCAAGCCGAAGCCCGGCGAGATCCGGAACGGGGTCTGGGTCACCATGGTGACGCCCTTTACGGAAGGGGCCAAAGCTGTGGATTACCCGGCGTTGGAAAAGCTGGTGGACTGGTACATCCAGCACGGCGTGGACGGGCTGTTCGCCGTCTGCCAGTCCAGCGAAATGTTCTTCCTGTCCCGAGAGGAACGGCGGGAAATGGCCCGGTTCGTGGTGGAAAAAGCCGCCGGCCGGGTGCCGGTGGTGGTTTCCGGCCACATTTCCGACGCCATCGAGGACCAGATCGCGGAGCTGAAGGACGCCAGGGATTCCGGTGCGGACGCTGTGGTATTGGTCAGCAACCGCCTGGCCCGGGAGGACGAAAGCGACGAGGTCTGGAAGGCCAACGCCCAGCGGATCCTGGACGCCATCCCGGACTGCATCTTCGGCATCTACGAATGCCCCTACCCGTATAAACGCCTGTTGACTCCGGAGCTTTTAAAATGGTGCGCCCAGACCGGCCGGTTCGCCTTTATCAAAGACACCTGCTGCGACCTAAACCAGATAAAGGTCAAGCTGGACGCCATCCAGGGCAGCGGCATCAAGCTCTTTAACGCCAACAGCGCCACCATCCTCGAATCCATGCGCATGGGCGCGGCCGGGTTCTGCGGCGTCATGGCCAATTTCCACCCGGAGCTGTACGTCCGCCTGACCCACCGCTGGAAAGGGAACCGGCAGGTTTCGGAAATGCTCCAGCATTTTGCGGCGGTGGCCTCCTATGCGGAGCTGCAAATGTACCCGGTCAGCGCGAAATACCACCTGTCCCTCTGCGGGGTGCCCATCCGCACCGATTCCCGGGTCAAGGACTGCCGGGACTTTACGGAGCTGCGGCAAATCGAAACCCGTTCCCTGCTGGGCCTTTGGCAGGATTACCAGCGGCTTCTGCCGGACCAGCAATAATTCCCATTAAAAAACGCCCCCGGTTCCAATACCGAGGGCGTTTTGCTTTATTGATCGCGGACCGGTTCCATGTACTCCTTTTCTCCGCAGGAGGGGCACCGGATAATTTTCCCGCTGACCGCATTGACGGAAAACACCATCTGCTTCACCGGCGGCTTGAAGGGATGGCCGCATTTGGGGCAGACAAAATGCTGGTGTTTGTAAAAATACCGGTAGGAAAAGGCGGCCCAGGCAACAGCCAGCACCACCGCGCCAATAGCGATCCATAAGATTATCTGTTCCATAAGCTCCTCCAAAAATATTTTCCGGAATGTTCCGGTACCGGTTGTAGGAGCCGATGCCTACATCGGCCCGTAATCTTCCTGAAATACCACGATCCATCGGCGGGCCGGGAAACCCGGCCCAGTGTTGAAAATGACATTTTACCATGCAAAACAATCCTGTGGATTGTTTTGCAAAAAACGCTTCGGACACGGTCGGACGGCTTTCAGCCGTTCAGGAAACCCCTTGATAGGGTTTCCCGCACCTTTCCTGATCTTTTTCGATTATAGAGATTCCGCTTTCTGCGGAAAGCGGTGGGGGCTCTGCCCCTCAACCCCGCGATTTTTTGAAAAAAATCGAGTAAAACTTTTCTTTTTCTCTACCAAAAGAACAGGTGGTACGGCGTCTTAACAGCCCAGTTACCGGGCGCCGATGACAACCTGGTAGATGGACACAAACCCGCCGATCATAACCACGGCAATGAGGACGGGCGTCACCAGGCGGATGCACCAGATCCACGCCTTTTTCAGCCGGAACTTGACGCCCTCCGACTCGATTTCCTCCACCAGCATCTTGGGCCCCCAGACCCAGCCCACGAAGATGCACATGAGCAGGCCGCCCAAGGGAAGCAGGATGTTGTCCGTAATCATGCAGATAAAATCAAAGAAATTGTACCCCAAAATGGACAGATCCGAAAGGACCCCAAAGGACAGGGAGCTGGGGATCCCCAGCAGCGCAATGAGCACTCCCAAAATCACCGTGGCTTTCCGGCGGCTCCAGTGGAAATTGTCCATGGCAAAGGACGAAACGCACTCCAACAGCGCAATGGAGGACGTCACCGCCGCAAAAAGCATCAGGACAAAGAAAAGAATGGCAAACGCCGAACCAGCGGGAATATTGGCGAAAACTTGGGGCAGGGTGTCGAAAATCAGCACCGGCCCCTGGGTCGGCTCCAGGCCAAAGGAAAATACAGCGGGAAAAATGGCAACGCCTGCCATCACAGCCGCCATAGTGTCCATCCCGGCGATTTTCGCACAGTTCCCGGGGATGTTTTCCTTTTTGTGAAGATAGCTGCCGTAGGTCAGGGTAATTCCCATAGCCAGGCTCAGGGAATAAAACACCTGCCCCAATGCCGCGTTGATGGCGGAGAAGGTCAGCCCTTCCCCCGAAGGCTGAAAGATGAACGCCAGCCCTTTTTCCGCCCCCGGCAGGGTCACGGAGCGCACGATCAGCACCAGCAGGAGAATAAAAAGCCCCGGCATCATGACCTTGGACACCTTTTCAATGCCCTTAGTCCCCACATAGCAGATGACAATGGTCATGGCCATAAAGACCAGGTGCCACAAAATCGGTTCCCAGGTTTGGGCCGTGTATGCGGCAAAATCCGCCGGAGCGCTGAGGGTAGTGGCGTAGGAAACGATGTATTTGATGATCCATCCGCCGATGACGCTGTAATAAGACAGGATCAAAAAGGCCGCCAGCACTCCCAGGACGCCGATAACCGCCGCCTTTTTGCCGCCCAGCTTATGGTAGGCCGCCACTGCGCTTTTCTGGGTGGAACGCCCCACCGCCATTTCGGTAATCATCACCGGTATTCCCAGCACCACCACAAATATCAGATAAATGATTAAAAACGTGAACCCGCCGTTCCGGCCCATTAAATAGGGGAATTTCCAAAGATTCCCCAACCCAATGGCCGCCCCGGCCGTCGCCAGCAGAAATCCCAGGCTGCTGGCCCATTGGCTGCGCTTTTCCATGGATAGAACCTCCTCGTAAATTTGTATCGAATTTCTACCAGTTTACCACAGCGCAGCATATAATTCAATAGTTCCCGGATGTTTTCGGAATTATTGCGACTTTTCGGCGGTTTTCCCGCAAGATTCACGGCAATTATGACAATTGTTTTTGAATGAAGGAAACAACATCCTCCCGGCGCAACTCAAAAACGTAAGCGATCTCGTCCTCTACCAGCTTCTGGGCCTCCCGCAGGAGCTGCTCGTCCGGCAGGTGCAGGCGGCGGCCCTTGCTTTGCTGGACCTTTTGGTGGAAAAGAAGCTCCCGGATCATCCGGAAGATCCTCTGCCGTTCCCCGCTTTGCAGCGTTTCCCGGTATACGGTGTGGCGGCGGTTGTCGTCCTCGATCCAACCCGGCTCATCCCCAGCGGAAGACCGGAGCAAGGCCAGAATTTCCTCCCGGCTCTCCAGCCGGCGCATCCGGGCCACCAGCCCGGGGTTGTCCGCCGGCACATACACCACCGAAGCCTGCTCGTAAACCGGCTTCAAAACATAATACGGCCGGCAGCTCCCGGCAAAGTCCTGCTCCTCTTTCCCAAGGACCTGGCAAACCCCATGGGTCCCGTACAGCACCGCTTCATTCTTCTTGTGTCAAGTAGGAACTAAAAAATTTTTGAGATTTTACAAGCCGTTCATAGGTGGAAGACCACCCGTGAACGGCTTGTAACATTCAGCCTATTAGATTTCTGCATCCTCAAAGATGTCTTTGAACATCCAGACGATTTCGATGCTGTCATGCCCATGAACATAGATAGCGGAGATTAGAGCATGAGCAAGCTCGTATGTAAGTCCTTCGCCTTTCTGGTATTCGCCGAGCACCGCATCAAGCCTTTCATCCGAACAGGGATGTTCAGAGTCAAGCTCTTGCATCCGCTCATGGCCTTGCCGGATTGCTTCTTCATTCTCAGACATCTTCGCATCCGTCTCTGCTTTCCGCTTGAGGTATTCAGCCTTTGTGATGCTGCCGAAAGTGTATTTCTCATACAGCCGGAGCTTCACTGCCTTGAGTTGTTCGGACTGTTTCTGCAAATCGCGGATTGTGTCCGCGCATTCTGTGATGGCAGATTTCCTGCGCTTGCTGATCTCATGTTCTTTGACAGCTTTCTTTTCGACCAGTGTGAGCATTTGCCCAATCGCTTTGTAAGCAGTGTCCTCAATCCATGCCTCGCTGTATCTTTCACCAACCGGGCAATCCGTATCGCGGTCATGCGTTGAGTGGGTACACTGATAGAAATATCCGCCCTCATTTCGGAGCTTTCGCCGGGTAAGGGCGCGTTTGCAGTTGCCGCAGCACACAAGGCCTTTGAGGGGATAATAGCGCAGATTCCTTTTGGGATTCTTCTCGCCGCCCCGGATGACTGCCTGAGCCAGCTCAAACTCTTCCTTGCTGACAATCGCTTCGTGCATCCCTTCGACGATGATCCAGTCCTCTTTCTTTTGAGAAATAGTTTTCCGAGAACCTACGCCGCCGGATTTTCGCTTGTGGCCGACCGTTGCCCCAGTGTAAACATAACTCGTTAGGATCTTGTAGACCATAGAGGCCGTCCAGCTTATCTTTTCGCTCATGCGGCTATACTTTTTCTTGTCAGGATTTTTGCCTTTGAAATATTGCCCGGGCGTCGGGATGTTATCATCGTTCAGACTGAGAGCAATCTGTGAGGTATTCCTGCCTTCAAGGGCTTCATCGAAGACCCTGCGCACGACCTCTGCGGCCTCCGGGTCAAGCTTGAGCTTGTTGCGGATTTCGGGATGAAGCACATAGCCGTAAGGAGCGTAGCCGCCCACATACTTGCCTTGCTTCATCATCTGGATTTTCGCGGTTGTCGTTTTGACAGAAAGATCCTTGCTGTATGCGGCATAGATGATGCTGCGCATGACAACCTCAAGGCCACCGGTTGTTCCCTTGTAATCGTCGCTGTCATAGCCGTCGTTGATGGAGATGAAGCGAACCCCCATGAACGGGAAGGTGCATTCGAGGTAGTTTCCCGTCTCTATGTAGTCACGAGAAAAGCGGGAAAAATCCTTGACACAGATCAAGTTGATTTCACCGCGCCGGACTTTCTCCATCATCGTTGTAAACTGAGGACGGTGGAAGTTTGTCCCGGTATAACCGTCATCTGCGAACTCAAGCCTCGGATATTTGGAAAGTGTCGGATGGTTGTCAAGGTATCGGTTGATGAGCATACGCTGATTGCTTATGCTATCACTCTCGGGCTTGTTGCCGCTGCCGGTATCTTCATCAGCCATAGAGAGGCGGATGTAGATGCCGATTGTGTAGTCTTTGTTCATTTACATCCCCTCCTGAACTTCCTTGATACTCTGAATGGTCAACTCGTAGATGTCACCGTACTTCATGACCAGCTCCACAGCGCCGCCCTCATGGACTTTGACCAATTCAACAGACTCGTCTACTAAATCCTGAGAGAGCTGCGTTGCTGTGCTGACAGATTTCATCAAGGTAATCCACTTGTTATCGACCGACATAGCTTCGTCGAACTTGCTCCGGCGCTGTACTGCCTCATCCAGACGGCGGGATAGGTCAGCGTATTGTTCGTCATAGCTCTTCTTGGCAAAGGAGTATTCCGCTTCATCCAGAAGCCCCTCGGCATAATCCTCGTAGAGGCGTGCCCGCTTCTTAGAAACGCCGTTGAGCCGCAGATTCAGGCTTGTAATGAGGGCATTCTGTTGATCGCGGATGTTTTTCTCGCCCTCGCTGCCCCTGAGCTTATCCAGCAGCTTGTCATGGTCAAGCGCTGCTTCGACTTGAAGTTGGATCGCTGCAAGTACATTCGCTTCGAGCGTGTCCTGCCTTGTGTAATGGGAAGTACAGTGCTCGTAACGCCGACCTACTGAGGTACTGCATTCATAGTAGGCATACCAGCGCTTCCGCTTGTCTTTGTCGATCCGCTTGCGGTGGAAGTACATCTTCTTCCCGCAGTCAGCGCATACGATTTTCCCCTCGAAGAGGTTTACGAGCGTTGCCCGGATTTCCTCGGTTTTCTGCATACTCGTCTGACGAGCCTCAGAAGCCGCTTGGAGGATGTCCTGCACCTTCTGAAAGTCTTCACGGGAAATAAGCGCTTCGTGCGTGTTCGGGAACACAATCCACTTATCCTTGTCCTTGACATTATGCGATTTGATGCCTTTGTAGATCGCCTTCATGGAGCGGCCAAGAACGGTATCACCCACATAATGCGGATTGCTCAGGATGCCGTACAGCGTTGAACTGTACCAGCCTTTGCAGGAGCAGCCGTCGCCTTTGCGGGTTCCGTTCTGGCGTTTCCGCAGCTCCGTATTTGGCGCACCCAGCCGGTCAAGTTCGTTAAGAATCGTTGGGATTGACCAGCCCTCGATTTTCCACTGGAACATGAGCCGCACATACTGCGCTGTTTCTTCGTCAATGACCATGTTTGTATGGTCTTCATTCCACCGGTAGCCATACGGAAGATTGCGCTTCTGGAAGGTCCCTTGCTCCATCTGTGCTTTCAAAGCGGTGGAGACTTTCCGGGAAATATCCTTCGAGTACAGGGCGTTGATCATGTTTTGCAGCGGGATCATCAGACTCTCATTTGAGCCGTCCGTATCAAAGTTGTCGTAGTGTTCCTTGATGGCAATAAACCGCAAGCCGATCTGCGGGAAAATGCGCTCAAGGTAGGTTCCGGTTTCTATGTAGTCACGGCCAAAACGGCTGAGATCGCGGACAACAAGGCATTTGATCCTGCCGCTCTTGATGTCGGTCATCAGCCGGTTGAACTCCGGCCTATCGAAAACCGTCCCCGTCCGTCCGTTATCCACATAAACATCGACGAGATCAAGATAAGGACACCCTGCGATATAGGACTTGCATATCTCGATCTGATTGGTGATGACATCCACCTTCTCAGATTTTCCGCTATTCTCCACGGAGAGACGGGCATAAATGGCTGTCGGGAAGATTTGCAGCGGTGCTGCTTCGCAAACCGGCTCTGCGGCTGCGTTTTTTCTGCTTTTTCGTGCCATGTGCTCATCCCTCCTTTATCCTGCAATGGCAAGTTCATCGGCATAGCCGAGAACATATTCAAGTGTCTGCTGATACTCGTCTTTGTACTTGAAGACAATCTCTATCGCGTGATCCTCATAAATCATGATGCGGTCAACCAGCGCCATAAGGACGCGGCGGTTCAGTTCTTCAATGTTTTCATACTGTTTGAAAAGCGTTACCCAATTCCGTTCCGTAGCCCCGGTTGTGACCGACTGCTTCATTTCTTTCTTCACGCGGAGAAGGGCTTCCTGCTTTTCCTCAATGATTTTGGTGTAGCTGTTGCGGAACTCAAAGTATTCCGACTTGTCGATGATCCCGTCCGAGAGGTCTTCATACAGCCGGAGCTTGAGCTTCTGATACCGCTCAATCTCTTCTTCGAGCTTCGCAATCTGTGCCTCATAGTTAAACGCTTTGCGATTCTGGCAAGGAAGCCTCTCAATCATCTCAAGCGCTTTTTCCAGATTGACCACAAGCTCGATCTGGTCATGGATGGCGCGGAACACCTTTTCCTCAACCTCTTTTGCGCTGATGCTGTGCGGGCTGCAGGTCCGGCTATGTTTGTTCGTCGAGCAGACATAGTAGATGTATTTCTTTGTCTTCGACGGGACGGTCTTGCGTGTCATAGACTGCTGGCAGTCTCCGCAGAACAGGAAGCCGGAAAACAGGTGCGCCTCGTCCTGATCAGGCGAGCAGCGCATATCCCGCTTCATCATGGTCTTGACGGCCATGAAATCTTCATAAGAAACAAGCGCTTCATGCGCCCCCTCGACTTTGACCCAC
>DVOW01000029.1 GCA_018713335.1 Candidatus Merdivicinus intestinigallinarum
GGCTTCAAAGGCTTTCAGCGTGGCGAATATGGAAGTACAGCGGAACATCTTACTTCCCTACAATATCAAATCAAGCAGGACAAGGAACGCTTGGAGAAACTGCAACAGCGTATTCAGAAAGAACAAGTGAAATATGAGCCTGCCCGTCATATCTCAAAGACCTTAAACGAGATTGACGGTATGGGACAGAAAACCTTTACAGGCAAGATGGCAATATCCAAAGAGGACTACTCACAACTGACTGCACTTGCCAAAGAGGGCATTACAAGTCGTGCCGAAATCAAGTCATTAGAGCAAAATGCAAATTATTACAGGCAGAAGTATTTTGACAGTGCAAACGCACTTGAAAGAATGAAAACCAAATACAACGAGCTGAAAGAAAAATGCAAACCGTTTCTTGAAGCATTGGAACACTTCCCCGAAGTTGCCAAACTTTTCACCGAAAAAGTAAGGCAACTTTTTTCTTTTAAGGAAGAACAACAACGAGCCGAAAAAGAAGCAAGGGAAAAAGAACGACAAGAGCGTATCAAGGCACGAAGAAATAAGCGTGATATGGAAAGATAATCACTTCGACTACACTCCCGACTTAATGACTTCTTGGACTGTTGGGAATGTATGTTCGGGCAGTAATCGGGACACTTGGCAAACGAGTGTCCCATATTTTTTGAAAGGAAAGGAAGTGAAACGATATGGAAAACAAAAATTCAAGTTATTCGGTGCAAATTGGAAAGACCACTTTTATTGTGTGCGTAAAGCAGTCGGAAACCGCCAAAAAGCCGATAGAAAAGGTATTTAAGGATATATGCAGACACGAGGTTCAGGAAGATTTCTTTTCAGCCGGTTTGTTAAGTTTAGAAAAATTAAAGAAATCATCTTGACAAATTCGTTCCCGAGGGAACCGGCTACCGGGCAAAAACCCGGTTTGCCAAGTTTTATAACCTGCCGGAGCTGATGGCCGCTTTCAAGGAGGTGGCTGACATCCAAACGGCGGATATGCTGAAACTCCCCGTCCCCAAGGCCAACTTCCACACGGAAGTGATCCAGCCCTCGGAGCTTCAGAAAGAGATGATAAAGGGGCTGGCGGAACGGGCTGAGAAGATTCGCGCCGGAGGGGTTGACCCCCATGTGGACAATATGCTTCGCATTACCAACGATGGAAGAAAACTGGCGTTGGATATGCGGCTGATTCAGCCCCTGGCCCCGGATGACCCCAATGGCAAGGTGGCTGTCTGCGCCCGGAATGTGTATAGAATCTGGGAACAGACCAAAGAAAAACGCTCTGCCCAGCTTGTGTTCTGCGACCTGTCCACACCTACCACCGATGGCTCGTTCAGTGTTTATGACGACCTAAAAAAGAAACTGATGGACGCCGGAATCCCGGAAGAAGAAATCGCCTTTATCCACACGGCGGACAGCGAAGCCAAAAAGAAGGAACTGTTTTCCAAAGTGCGCGCCGGGCAGGTGCGGGTGCTGCTGGGTTCCACAGCTAAGATGGGCGCAGGCACCAATGTGCAGGACCGCTTGATTGCCCTGCATGATTTAGACTGCCCCTGGCGGCCCTCTGATCTGCAGCAGCGGCTGGGGCGTATCGTCCGCCAGGGCAATGAAAATGAGGAGGTGGAAATCTATCGGTATGTAACGGAAGGCACTTTTGACGCTTATTTGTACCAACTGGTCGAAAACAAGCAGAAGTTTATCGCCCAGATTATGACCAGCAAGGCCCCTGTCCGTGTGGCGGATGATGTGGATGAAACCGCCCTGAGCTATTCGGAGATCAAGGCGCTGGCCACCGGCAATCCGTTAATTATCGAGAAGTGCAACCTGGATATGGAGGTGGCGCGGCTTAATATGCTGAAAGCCAGCCACTTGAACCAAGTATATGCGCTGGAGGAGCTGGTGTACCGTAAGTACCCGGAGGAGATCACCCGGCTCACGGAACGGATCGCGGGCTATGGGCAGGATGTGGCGCTGGCGGCGGCCCACCCCAAGGCCCAGGAGGGCTTCTGCGGCATGGAGGTGGATGGCAAACACTATGCTGAAAAAGAGGACGCAGGCAAGGCTATCATTGACGTTTGCACCCGCATGACTGGTTCCGACGCTGTTCTTTTGGGGCAGTACCGGGGCTTTTCTATGGTGCTGGCCTATGATGGCAGGCGCAACGAGTATCGGATCACACTCAAAGGCACTCTTTCCCATACGGTGACGCTGGGCGCAGATGTGTTCGGCAATATCACCCGCCTGGACAACGCTCTGGAAAACCTTGCAGGCAGCCTGCAGGCCGAGCAGAACAGCCTGGAGGAAACCAAAGCCCAGCTTGAAAACGCACGCACCGAACTGGCTGCCCCATTTGCCCGCGAGGAGGAGCTGGCGGAGAAAGCAGCCCGTTTGAAAGAGCTGAATATTCTGCTCAACATGGATGAGAAGGACAAGACTCTGCTGGACGATACCCCGGATGAGGGCGAGGATGTGCCTGCCCGGAGGGTTGCGGAGCTGGCACGGTAAAGGAGGATACGATGACCAACGAAGAATTGTATACCAGGCTCTATGAAAAAATGTTCGCGGAACAGGAGCAGTTCCGGGATTGGCTGCTTTCCCAGCCGCCGGCTGAGATTCTGAACCACGCCTACGAGTACACGATGCGGGAGGACATTCTGATGTCGTTAGAGTACAACGATTTGGAGGACAGCCAGGCCAGGGCGCTGCTGAAATCCGGCAAGCCCCTGAAGCAGATTTTTGAGCGGTGGGAAGATAAAGAAACATCCCACATGGAAAATATTTGGGATACCGTCCAGGAACAGGCCAAGGCCGCCGAAGCCAAACAGAAAGCCAAAGCGCAGAAAGAAAGGTGATCGCACATTTGCCATTGCGCTGCGGGGCAAGTATAGTATAATAAAAATCGTGACAAGGGGTGATGATAGATGGACGATAGCTACTGCCTGCTCCCGGAGCGCATTTCCGAGCAGTTTTCTGAAATCGACAGCGACATTGTGATGGATTTGGCGGCTGCCAGCCCGGAATATACCGAGTTGAAGGCCCAGATGGAAGAACTGAAACGCCGAAATCCTGCGATTGGCGCTCTGCTGGAGGGCAAGGGAGAACTTTCCTTTACTGCGGAGGAGCATGAAGCCTTGAAGGAATTTATCCGGCTGTATATGCGTACCGATAATATGGAACGGGAACACATCTACTTTCGGGGCCATGCAGACGGGTTTGCTTATCTGAAGAAAATCGGTGCTTTCAAAACTGAATAGCCCTATGAAACGGTGCGGAGCGATCTGCACCGTTTTTTACATACTGAAACGAATATAGCCCCCTTTACATAGTCAGCTACCCCCACATGGGGCGGCTAATCTATGGCTATGTGAAGGGGGCTGTATTTTTTTATGCCTTTTTACGATTCAGAAGCCATCGAACGGGCAAGGCAGGTGGATCTTCTCACCTATCTGCAAACCTGCGAACCCCAGGAGTTGGTCCATGTGTCCGGCAATGTCTACTGCACCAAGACCCATGACAGCCTGCGGATTTCCAACGGCAAATGGTGCTGGTTTTCCCGTGGGATCGGCGGTTACAGTGCGCTGGACTATCTCATCAAGGTCAACGGCTATTCCTTTTTGGAGGCCATGGAAACCATCTCCGGAAGGGCTGCCATCCCGCCGCCGTCCTTTGTGCCAGCGCCGAAGGAGGAAAAGCCCAAGCACCTGCTTCTGCCCCAGGCCGCCCCGGACAACCGGGCAATGATGGCCTATCTCAAGGGCCGGGGCATTGACCAGGAGATTTTGGACTACTGCGTCCAGACCGGGCGGATTTATGAGAGCCGGAACAAAGGCCACAGCAACGTGGTTTTTGTGGGCTTCGACAAGGACGGCAAGGCGCGGTTCGGCTGCCTGCGGGGAATCAGTGAAGCCCGGTTCCACGGGGATTTAAGCGGCAGTGATAAGCACTTTTCCTTTGCCCTGCCCGCCTGCGTGGAAAATCCGGCGGTCCATCTGTGCGAGTGCGCCATTGATGTCATGTCCTACGCCACGCTCTGCAAGCTGGACGGGATCGACTGGCGGCGGCACAATCTGCTGTCCCTGGCGGGGGTGTACCAGCCGAAGAAAAAGATCGAGGAAAGCAAGCTGCCGGTGGCCCTCACCCGGTTTTTGGAGGACCACCCCCATGTGAAAACCGTTTATCTCCATCTGGACAACGACACCGCTGGCAGGCTGGCGGCCAAGGCGATCACGGCTGTCATGCCGGAAGGCTACCGGGTGGAGAACAAACCGCCGCCCCGTGGAAAGGATGTGAACGATTTTCTGTGCCACCGGCTGGGGATTCCCATTCGGGGTAGCCAGGGAAAGGAGTACGAGCGATGAACCATTATGATGTTACCATCCGGGAAACGCTGGAGGTGAAAATGAAGGTGGCGGCAAACAGCCGGGAGGAGGCCGAGCAGTTTGCCAGGGAGCAATGGAAACGCGGCGAGGTCGTTCTGGACGCCAGCCACTTTACCGGCGTGGAGTTCCACGCAAAGCGGTATTCCCGTGACCGGGGCGAGCGATGAGTTCTTTTTTCGCCTGTCCCGGATTCCCCGCAGGGGAATGGAATGTAGTTGTACCAGCAAGCATCGCCTTTGTGATACCACAAAGGCCGCTTGTTAGGGGGAACGCCCCCTAATACCCCTTTTGAAAGGATGGAGGTTTTCATGGAAGGATTGTTTTTCGCCATTGGATTTCTGCTGGGCGGTGTGGTCGGCGTGCTGATTATGTGCCTGCTTCAAATCAACCGCATAGGCAGAAAGGAGGATTCGGAAGAATGAGAAAACGCAACGTACACGTCCAGTTTTGGCTGGACAAAAAAGAGGCGGAAGCCTTTAACAAGAAAGTAAAACGCAGCGGCCTTTCCCGCGAGGCGTACCTGCGCCATCTGGTGAACGGCCTGGTTCCCCAGGACGCGCCGCCGCCCGCCTACTACGACTTTATGCGGGAGCTTCACCGGATTGGCAGCAACCTCAACCAGATCGCCCAGAAAGCCCATGTGCTGGGCGTCATTGATGAGCGCCGCTATGATGAGGAAATGCGAAAATTTGACCAGCTCGTCCGAGACATCACCAAAGCGGTGATCCTTCCCCGCGCTATGGAGTAACTTTGGCTACCACATCTATCTGGCGGGTGAACGGCTGGCTGGGCAAGGTCCTCATCTATATTGAAAATCCAGACAAGACCGAAAATCCTGATTTCTTTGAAAAGCAGGATATGGATGGCAAGGAGGCCCAGGGCCTTGCGGATGTGATCGAGTATGCTGTCCAGCAGCAAAAAACAGGCAAGGCGGTGGAAAACGAAGGCGAAACGGTCATGCGGCAGTTTGTTTCCGGGGTGAATTGCAGCCCCTCTACTGCCCGCGATGAGATGATAGCTGTAAAAAAGCGGTTTGGAAAGGAGGACGGGACCGTAGCCTACCACGGCTATCAGAGCTTTGCCCCCGGCGAGGCCACGCCGGAGCTGGCCCATGAGATTGGCCTTGCCCTGGCAAAAAAGCTGTGGGGTGAAAAATACCAGGTGCTGGTGGCTACCCATCTGGACAGGGAAAATCATCTGCACAGTCATTTTGTAGTGAACACCGTTTCCTTCGTGGACGGAATCAAATACCACCGTACCGAGCAGGATTATTTCGATATGCAGCGGGAATCGGACCGGCTGTGCCGGGAGTATGGGCTGTCTGTCATTGAGAATCCCCAACGGGGAAAGTCCAAGCACTACGGAGAATGGCGGGCTGAGCAGGAAGGCCGCCCCACCTATCTCTCCCTCATCAAAGCCGATGTGGATACTGCCATCCGCCAGTCTATGACGGAACGGCAGTTTTTTTATCATCTGCGGCAGATGGGCTACGACATCAAGGTGGGCAAGGATATTACGGTCCGTCCGCCAAATTACCCCCGTGGACGCAAACTCATGCGCAACTTTGGCGAGGAGTATTCCTTAGAGAACATCCGCAGGCGGATTTTAGCCCAGCGCCGCCCCCAGCGGGAACACAGGCCAGAACCGTTTCGGTGCAGGCTCCACGGGGATTTGAAACAGGCCAAAAAGGTGACGGGGTTTCGCGCCCTCTACTTCCACTACTGCTATCTGCTGGGGGTATTCCCCCAAAAGCAGAACCGCCCGCCCAGGCGGGTGCCTCATGCACTGCGGGAGGATTTGATCCGGGCGCAGGAGCTTACCGATGAAGCCCG
>DVOW01000030.1 GCA_018713335.1 Candidatus Merdivicinus intestinigallinarum
CTACCAGGGTATCTAATCCTGTTTGCTACCCATGCTTTCGAGCCTCAGCGTCAGTTAGTGCCCAGTAGGCCGCCTTCGCCACTGGTGTTCCTCCCGATATCTACGCATTCCACCGCTACACCGGGAATTCCGCCTACCTCTGCACTACTCAAGACCATCAGTTTTGAAAGCAATTTATGGGTTGAGCCCATAGATTTCACTTCCAACTTGACAGCCCGCCTGCGCTCCCTTTACACCCAGTAATTCCGGACAACGCTTGCCACCTACGTTTTACCGCGGCTGCTGGCACGTAGTTAGCCGTGGCTTTCTCGTCAGGTACCGTCATTATCGTCCCTGACAACAGAAGTTTACAATCCGAAGACCTTCTTCCTTCACGCGGCGTCGCTGCATCAGAGTTTCCTCCATTGTGCAATATCCCCCACTGCTGCCTCCCGTAGGAGTCTGGGCCGTGTCTCAGTCCCAATGTGGCCGTTCAACCTCTCAGTCCGGCTACCGATCGTCGGTTTGGTGGGCCGTTACCCCGCCAACTGCCTAATCGGACGCGAGCCCATCTTTCAGCGGATTGCTCCTTTGATAAAAGAAGGATGCCCTCCTCTTATGTTATGCGGTATTAGCGTCCGTTTCCAGACGTTATCCCCCTCTGAAAGGCAGGTTGCTCACGTGTTACTCACCCGTCCGCCACTCAGTTTGCTATCAATCTCCCGAAGGATCAATCCAACAAACTCCGTTCGACTTGCATGTGTTAGGCGCGCCGCCAGCGTTCGTCCTGAGCCAGGATCAAACTCTTTGTTAAATCCTTTATACAAGCACGTTTCCGTGCGCTGCATTCTCTTTTCCTCAGAACAAACTCCAGCTTGCTTTCGCTCGCTTTTTGTTTGTTTGCCTTGGAATTACTTTTAAAATCTGAGCTTCTTTTCTCAAAGAATCTCTCAGGGTTCTAAGTTCATTCGATACTGTTTAATTTTCAAGCTCCTGTGCTGTCCGGTTCGTTTTTTAACTCACCGTCATCCCGAACTGTCGTTCGGAGCTTATTTATTATATCATATCGCCTTTCGTTTGTCAAGTACTTTTTTCAAAGTTTTTTGAACTTTTTTCGAAGCCCTTTTCAAGCCCAAGCCGTTTGATATCTTTTCAAGCTCCGCCCCCTTTCGGGACAGCCTATCTATCATATCACATCCCGTTCCTTTTGTCAACCCCTTTTCAGAAGTTTCTTTCAGAACTCTCTGTGATCTTCCAGCTTTCGGCCTCCCTCGCGGGACAGCTTGTTTATATTACCACATCTTCCCCTTCCAGTCAACCCTTTTCGGCCTGATTCTGCTTTTTGCCCAGTTTCTTGAATTGATTTAACGTATATTGTGTCGATTCCATAAAGGCTCCTCCCGAAACCGGGCGGAGCCTTTATGCTTAATATGCCGAAGGAGAGATTTCCCGCAGCTTCGTATCTATATAACAGTCATATTTCCTCCGCTTTTTCGCAAATGCGGACAGAATCCGGCGCAGCACCTTCTGCCCATTTTCAAAAGTCGTCATGGGAAGCATAATCACCAGCTGATTGACACTGTACGCTGAAACAACGTCCCCTTTCCGCAGACTGCTCAGAGAAACCGTCCGCAGCTGGTTCATGGCGCTTTGCATCAGCCGCATATCCGGCGCTTCCCCATTGCTGTCCCGCAAGGTCAGCAGAGCGATATGCACCGATTGGCCGGTCCGGGCAATGGACCGGGCCTGGACCCGGTAAAGCTGTTTAAAAATTTCATAATCGCAGTAAAAGGCCTGCTGCGGCTTTTCCGCCTCCCGCAGATCCCGTTCAATGGAGTCCAGATCCGCTTCCAGCGCTTCCATGCCGGCAGTCATTTCCTTATAAAGGGCCCGAACCGGTTCCGATAGGGTCACGCCCAGCTTTTCGTAGAAAAGTCCCGCCAAATACTCATAATGGGCAATGGCCTTCCGCCGCTGGCCCGTTTCAATCAGCGCCTTCAGCAGCGCGAAATGGATTCCCTCCTCAAAAGAGGCAAAAGCGGCCGCGTGTTCGCAAACCTCCGCAACCTGCTCCAGCCGGTTTTCCGCCCGCAGCAGCGCAGCCGCCTGGTACACGGCTTTATTATATAAAGAGGAAAAATAGGCGCTTTGAGCGATCACCCAGCTCAGGTAAGCGGATTTGGGCAGAAATTCCCCCTGATACAGCTCCACTGCCTGAAGGCAGGCGTCAATGCGCTCCTCATTCCCCAGGCTTTCGTCCATACCCCGAACGCACAGCGCCTCAAACTCCTCCGAATCCACTTGGCAGCAGAGGGCCGGGTTCCAGGCATAGGAATTATTGGAACAGACGATAAATTCCACATCATCCTCCGACAGCTTCCGGAGCATGGCCCTGGCCCGATACACCAGGTTTTTCAAAGCGTTTTGGGGTTATCGCTTTCCTCCTCGTCATTCCAAACAGCCTCCACCAGCTGTGCCAGGGAAAAGGACTTCTGCCGGTTCGTTACCAGATATTCGATCAGGAGCCACACCTTCCGGGTCCGCCCATCCGCATCGGAGACCCGCCGGTTTCCCCACTGGATGGAAAAGCCGCCTAAGGTGCGGATAAAAATTGTATCGGTTTTATCCAAACAAGATCGCTCCTCTTTCTCAGGCCATCCTACCCAAACGCCCCGGATGCCTTCTTTCTATACAGGGTTATTTTACCATACTGCCAGTAAAAGTGCAATCATATTTGCAAAAAAGAACATTTCTCACAAAAAACCGGCAGGAGAATCGAACACTATCCCAGTTTCCGGATTCATAGAGAGATTGGACGTCCCCAGGGTTTTGTGGTATACTGAAAAAAAGCATCCTGAAAGGAGTGGGCCCCATGTCCCCGGCCAAAAACGAAAAAACCAACGTTATGCGCATCTTAGACCAGAAAAAGATCCCTTATACCCCGCATTTTTATGAGCATGCGGACGGCCTCATCGACGCCGTTTCAGTGGCCGAAAAGCTGGGCCAGCCCCCGGAGCAGGTTTTCAAAACCTTGGTGACCCGGGGTTCCGGGAAGGGATATTTTGTCTTTATCGTCCCGGCCAAGGAGGAGCTGGACCTGAAGGCCGCTGCCCGGGCCGCTGGTCAAAAATCCATTGAAATGATCCATGTCAGCGAGATCAACGCCGTCACCGGCTATATCCGGGGCGGCTGTTCCCCCATCGGCATGAAAAAGCTCTACCCCACCATTTTAGATGAAAGCGCCCTGGGATGCCCCTCCATCATGGTCAGCGCCGGAAAAATCGGCGCCCAGGTGGAGCTGTCCCCCAAAGACCTGCTGGCAGTTGCCCGGGCGAAAACCGCCCCCATTGCCGTCCGCCGGGAGGAGGGGCAGCCATGATCCTGTCCTTCCCATCCCCCGTCAAAACCGCCCTCCGGCAGCTGGAACAGGCGGGCCATTCCGCCTACGCCGTGGGAGGCTGCGTCCGGGATTCCCTCTTGGGCCGCATCCCCCAGGACTGGGACATCGCCGCTTCCTCCTCTCCGGAGGAGACCCGTCAGGTATTCTCCCGCTGCCGGGTCCTGGATACCGGCGAAAAACACGGCACCGTAACCGTCTGGGTGGAGGGCGTGCCCCTGGAGATCACCACCTTCCGCACCGAAAGCGGCTATTCCGACGGGCGGCGGCCGGACAAAGTTGCCTTTTCCCGTTCCATAGAAGACGACCTTTCCCGGCGGGATTTTACGATCAACGCCATGGCCGCCGGCCTGGACAGACAGGTCCTGGATTTGTTCGGCGGCCGGGAGGACTTAAAAAACAGGGTCATCCGGTGTGTCGGCGACCCTTCCGCCCGCTTCTCCGAGGATGCCCTGCGGATCCTGCGGTCCCTGCGGTTTTCCGCGGAACTGGGTTTTTCCCTGGGATCCAACACCGCGGCGGCAGCCCTGTCCCTTCGGGAAAAGCTGGGGCTGATCTCGGCGGAACGGATCTGGGCGGAGCTGAAAAAACTGCTGTGCGGGCCTTCCGTTTTGCAGGTCCTGCTGGATTTCCCGGAAATTTTTGTCCAGCTGATCCCGGAGCTGGGGCCTGCGGTGGGCTTTGACCAGGGCACCCCGTATCATTTATATGACGTTTATGAGCACACCGCCCGGGCCGTGGCTGCGATCCGTCCGGACCCGGAGCTGCGCCTGACCATGCTGCTCCACGATATAGGCAAGCCCTCCCGCTTTTTTACAGACCCGAAAGGGCGGGGCCATTTCAAAGGCCACCCGGCCGCCGGCGCGCAGCTCTGCAAGGAAGTCCTGCCGCGAATGAAACTGCCCAGAGCCTCCATCCGGCGGATCCTCCCCTTGGTGCGCTATCACGACGCGGATATCCCCCCGAAACAGCTCCCCCTCTGGCTGTCCAAACTGGGAAAAGGCGCATTTTTTGACCTGCTGGACGTCAAGCGTGCGGACGAACAAGCCAAAAACCTGGCGGTTTCCGACCGCAGGCCCCAGTATGACCGGCTGGAACAGGCCGCCCGGGAGCTTCTGGCTGATGCCCCCTGCCTTTTCCGGGAAAACCTGGCGGTTTCCAGCCGGGAACTGGAACAGGCTGGGTTTCTGGGGATACAGCTGGGGCGGATCCAGGAAGAACTGCTCTATCAAGTGCTGACCGGCCAATGCTCCAACACCAAGGAAGAGCTGCTGAGGCTGGCCCCAACGCTGCGCCTGCCCAAGCCCTTGCGCCTTTCCTCTCATCCGGTTTTCCGGTTCCGCAAGGCAGAAGAAGGCGACCTTCCTGGGATCGAAGCCTTGTACTATGCGGTGACGGAAGCCATCCCCCGGGAGCTGGACCCTCCCTGCTGGAACTGGCGCACCGGGAAATACCCGACCTTGGAAACCGCCCAAAACGCTTTGGCGCGGAACGCCCTCTTTGTCCTCTTAGCGGACGGACAGCCTGCCGGTTCCGTGGTGCTGGACCAAAACCAGCCGGGAGAGTATGAACCCCTTCCCTGGCAAACCAGCGGCAATATCTGGTGCATCCACACCCTGGCCATCCACCCGGACTGCCGGGGCCACGGGGCTGGGAAACGGCTGCTGCAGGAAGCGGAGGATTGGATGCGGACTGCCGGCGCGTCAGCCGCCCGGCTGGACGCCCTGGCCCACAACCAGCCCGCCATCTCCCTGTATGAAAGGGCTGGCTACCGCTGTGCCGGCACCATCAACCTGGGGCCGGACCTGGCTCACGCCATCTGGTTCCGGGCTTATGAAAAGCCGCTGATAGAATAAATAGGAATAGAAAACGGGAACGGCCCTTCCAGCCGTTCCCGTCATTTTTATCCGCAGTATTTAAAATTAGATGGAAGCCAGAGCCTGCTCCAAATCCGCCAGGATGTCCTCTTTGTTTTCAATGCCCACAGAGAGGCGAATCAAGTCGGGGCCGACCCCGGCGGCCGCCAGCTCGGCGTCGTTCATCTGCCGGTGGGTGCTGCTGGCCGGATGAAGGACGCAGGTCCGGGCGTCGGCCACGTGGGTGGCGATCATGCCCAGCTTCAGGGATTTCATAAAGACCCCGGCAGCATCCCGGCCGCCTTTTACACCGAAGGACACTACGCCGCAGCAGCCCTTGGGCAGGTATTTTTCCGCCAGAGCGTGATAGGGGCTGCTGGGCAGGCCCGCGTAATTGACCCAGGAAACCTTGGGATGCTTCTCCAGAAATTCCGCCACAGCCAGAGCGTTTTCACTGTGCCGTTCCATGCGCAGGGGCAGGCTTTCCAGGCCCAGGTTCAGAAGGAAGGCGTGCTGAGGCGCCTGGATGGAGCCGAAGTCCCGCATCAGCTGGGCGGTGGCCTTGGTGATGTAGGCCCCTTCCAGCCCGAAACGCTGGGTGTAAGTAATGCCGTGGTAGCTTTCGTCCGGGGTGGTCAGGCCGGGATATTTGTCCGCGTAGGCGTTCCAGTCGAATTTGCCGCTGTCCACAATACAGCCGCCTACCGCAGAAGCGTGGCCGTCCATGTACTTGGTGGTGGAGTGGGTGATGATATCCGCCCCCCATTCAAAGGGCCGGCAAAGGACGGGAGTGGCAAAGGTGTTGTCCACGATCAGGGGCACGCCGTGGGCGTGGGCCGCTTTGGCGAAGCGTTCAATGTCCAGGATGGTCAGGGCGGGGTTTGCGATGGTTTCGCCGAACACCGCCTTGGTGTTGGGCCGGAAGGCCGCTTCCAGCTCCTCGTCGGAGCAGTCCGGCTCCACAAAGGTGAACTCAATGCCCATGCGCTTCATGGTGACGGAAAACAGGTTGAAGGTGCCGCCGTAAATGGTGGAGCAGGCCACCACATGGTCGCCGCAGGAGCAGATATTGAAAACCGCGTAAAAGTTGGCCGCCTGGCCGGAGGAGGTGAGCATCGCCGCCGTACCGCCCTCCAAAGCCGCGATTTTCGCCGCAACGGCATCGTTGGTGGGGTTCTGGAGCCGGGTGTAAAAATAGCCGGAGGCCTCCAGGTCAAAGAGCTTGCCCATGTCCTCGCTGGTGTCGTACTTAAAAGTGGTGCTCTGGACGATGGGGATCTGGCGGGGCTCGCCGTTTTGGGGCTCATAGCCCGCGTGCAGGCATTTGGTTTCTAATTTCATGGGAATACCCTCCTTTTATTTTGCGCGATAAGCAAAAAGCTCCCGCCCAGAGCCACTGGCTCTGAAGGCGAGAGCATATACTTCCGCGGTACCACTTCAGTTTACCGGAACAATCCGGCCTTAGTCCCGTACATTCCCAAAAAGGGGAGGATACGGCTCCGCTGTAACGGGCGGAAACCCGTCGCGCCCTAAATCTTCAGGCGCGCTGCTCCGGGGCCATCTTCTCTCCCGCTTCCCCATCCCCTTTCACCGCCCGGGGACTCTCTGAAGGCATCGGCGGGGGATACTCTCCCCATCACTGCGTTTCAAATTTTCTTTACTATAGCATACATTCCGCCGGTTGTCAAGTGCGGCTGCAATCATTCAGCCAACTCGGTCACCACGGTAAACAGAACCAAATCCTCCGACCCATCGTTTAGGATGCTGTGGGAAGAACCCTTATGGCAGAGGTGGCAGACACCGGGCGTCAGTGTTTCCACGATTCCATCGCAGACAGCCTTCCCGGCGCCGCTGAGAACATAATTGACATCATCGCTGGTTTCATGCCGGTGCAGCCCTATGGAGGCACCGGCGGGTATCCGCGCCAGCATAATCTTCCCATTCTGCTGGACGGACATTTTCGCATATACCTGCCCTTTTCCACCGTTTAATTGGGCAATTCCCGCTTCCGGCAATTGAATAAAACTGATTTTCATTTCAACTCCCCCGATGGTTACGAAAATAAATGCGCTCAATCCTCGTGGATAAGGTACGCATCCCGTTCGGCCCCCACGGAAATACAGCGGATTAGGCAGCCCACCTTTTCCTCCAGGAACAGGACGTAGTCCTGAGCTTCCTTGGGCAGGTCCTCCCATTTGCGGCAGCCGCTGATGTCGCAGTTCCAGCCGGGGAGCTTTTCCACCACAGGCTTCGCCCGGTCCAGCTTGGCCCCGGTGGGGAAATCCGTGGTCAGTTCCCCGTCCACGTCATAAGCCACGCAAACCGGGATCTCCTTCAGACTGGATAGCACGTCCATCTTGGTCAAAGCCACCTCATCGGCCCCCTGCATCCGCACGCCGTACCGGGACGCAGGTACGTCAAAAGGCCCAACCCGGCGGGGACGCCCGGTAGCCGCACCGTATTCGCCGCCGGCCTTCCGCAGCTCTTCCGCTTCCTCCCCGAACATCTCGCAGGTGAAGGGGCCTTCGCCTACGCAGGTGGAGTAAGCCTTCATGACGCCGATGGACAGATCCAGCTTGTGGTTGGGGATACCGGCCCCAACAGGAGCGTAAGCGCCGATGGTGGAGGAAGAAGAGGTAAAGGGGTAGATGCCGAAATCAATGTCCCGCAAAGCCCCCAGCTGGGCCTCGAAAAGGATCTTCTTGCCCTCTTTGGCGGCCTTGTCCAAATAAAGGGAGGTGTCGCAGATGTAAGGCTTCAAGGGTTCTCCAAATTCACGGAGCCAGGAGAGAAGGCCTTCCTTGGTGACCGCCTCCGCGCCGTAGACCTTCTGGATGGTCAGGTTTTTCCATTCCAAAATGCCGTCCAGCCGTTTTTCCAGGTATTCCGGCTCCAGCAGTTCCCCCATACGGACGGCTTTTTTCATGTACTTGTCCCCATAGACCGGCGCGATGCCCCGGCGGGTGGAGCCGAACTTGGCGTCCCCCAGCCGGTCCTCCTCCAGGCAGTCCAGCTGCTTGTGGTAGGGCAGGCAGATAACCGCCTTGTCGCTGATTTTTAAGTGTTCCGGGGAAATCACAATGCCAGCCTCCCGGAGCCGCCCGATTTCACCGCACAGGTGTTCCAGGTCGATCACCATGCCGTTCCCCATGACATTCACCACATCGTCCCGGAGGATGCCGGAAGGCAGCAGGTTCAAGATAAATTTTCCTTTGGGATTAATGACGGTGTGCCCCGCATTGTTGCCGCCTTGGTAGCGCACCACCACGTCGTATTCCTGGGAAAGCAGGTCCACCATGCGGCCTTTGCCCTCATCTCCCCAGTTGATGCCTGTAATCGCTGTCAGCATATTCATTCCACCCTTTCTGCAATCATCGAAAAAGCGTCCATGAAAGCAGTCCCGCACCCGGCGGAAGAACCTCTCCCATGAACGCTTCTGTTTTCCTTTTTTATTATAGCACGGCTGCCGTCCCGCCGCAAGATTTTTTTAAGGGCCGTCCCGCAATTCTTCCGTATTGGACAGAAATGGGATTTTCGCCGCCCCTATTTTTGCCATCGAAAACGAAAAGCGAAAAAAATACGGGATTTTCCCCCAAAAAATATTGACGGGACCGGCTTCTCTGAGTATGATAGAAGTAGAAACAGCATGGGCCAAAAGGCGCCGCGGTATTTTCTGGGTACCCTGCGCCTTCTTTGTGTTTCGTGCGTTCAGAACGCTATATATTCAGACCGAACGGGGGACAAGGATTATGGAAAAAATGGAACAGCTTTATGAAGGAAAGGCCAAAAAGGTTTTTCGCACCGACAATCCGGACGTTTATCTGGTAGACTATAAGGACGATGCCACCGCCGGCAACGGCGCCAAAAAGGGCACCATCCGGGGCAAGGGCGTCATCAACAACCGGGTCACCAACCACCTGATGCGGATGCTGGAGGAAAAAGGCATCCCCACCCACTATGTGGAGGAGCTTTCCGACCGGGAAACCCTGGTAAAACGGGTCACCATCGTCCCGCTGGAAGTCATCGTCCGCAACGTTGCCGCCGGCAGCCTGGCAAAACGCCTGGGCCTGGAAGAAGGCACCAAGCTCAAGAGCACCGTTTTGGAATACTGCTATAAAGACGACGCCCTGGGCGATCCCATGGTGAATGAATACCACATCGCCGCCATCGGCGCGGCCACTCCCGAGGAACTGAAGACCATCGCCGACTACAGCATGAAGATCAACGAAATCCTCACCGAGTACCTGAAGGACGTGGGCATCGAGCTCATCGACTTCAAGCTGGAATTTGGCCGGGACAAAGACGGCAAGATCATCCTGGCTGACGAAATCAGCCCCGACACCTGCCGCTTCTGGGATGTGAAGACCCACGCTCACCTGGACAAGGACCTGTTCCGCCGGGATCTGGGCGGCGAGGAAGAAGCCTACAAAGAGGTTATGAAACGCCTGCTGGGCGAATAAGGAGGAACTTCATGCAGCACGATTGCTACCAAAGCCCCTTCAGCACCCGCTACGCCAGCAAGGAAATGCAGTTCCTCTTTTCCGAGGACCACAAATTCCGCACCTGGCGCCGTCTCTGGATCGCGTTGGCCCGGGCGGAACAGGCGGAGGGCCTGCCCATCACCGACGAGCAGATCGCCCAGCTGGAGGCCCACAAGGACGACATCAACTATGAAGACGCCGTCCGCCGGGAAAAGGAATGCCGCCACGACGTTATGAGCCATGTGTACGCCTACGGCCTTCAGTGCCCGGACGCCAAGGGCATCATCCACCTGGGCGCCACCAGCTGCTATGTGGGGGACAACACCGACATCCTCATCATGAAGGACGGCCTGGAGCTGGTGCGCCGCAAGCTCTTGAGCGTCATGGCCCTCCTGGCGGATTTCGCCCGGAAATATAAAGACGTTCCGGCCCTGGCCTACACCCATCTCCAGCCCGCCCAGCTGACCACTGTGGGCAAACGGGCCACCCTGTGGCTCAACGAGCTTTACATGGACTATGAGGAACTGGTCCACCGGATGGACAGCCTGGCCCTCTTGGGCAGCAAAGGCACCACCGGCACCCAGGCCAGCTTCATGGAGCTGTTCGAGGGCGACGACGCCAAAATCAACGCCGTGGAACAGCGCATCGCCAAAGAACTGGGCTTTGAAAAGGTGGTCCCGGTCTCCGGCCAGACCTATTCCCGGAAGGTGGACGCTTTCGTGGCCGCCACCCTGTCCGGCATCGCTCAGACCGCCATGAAATTCGCCACCGACCTGCGGATCCTCCAGAACTTCAAGGAAATGGAAGAGCCCTTTGAAAAGAGCCAGATCGGCTCTTCCGCCATGCCTTATAAGCGCAACCCCATGCGCAGCGAGCGCATCTGCGCCATTGCCCGGTATGTGCTCATCGACGCCTTGAACCCGGCTGTCACCGCCGGCACCCAGTGGTTTGAACGGACCCTGGACGACTCCGCCAACAAGCGCATCGCTATGGCCGAGGCTTTCCTAGGCGTGGATTCCATCTTGAACATCATGCTCAGCGTCTGCGACGGCTTAGTGGTGTACCCCAAGGTCGTCCGGGCCAGAGTCATGAACGAGCTGCCCTTTATGGCCACCGAAAACATCATGATGGACGCGGTGAAACGGGGCGGCGACCGGCAGGCCCTCCACGAAAAGCTGCGGGTCTACAGCCAGGAGGCTGCCCGCCTGGTGAAGGAGGAGGGCCAGCCCAACACCCTCATCGACATGATCTGCGCCGACCCGGATTTCGGCGTCACCAAAGAGGAAGTGGAGAAGATCTTAGACCCCATCAATTTTGTGGGCCGGGCCCCAAAACAGACCGAGGAATTTTTGGACAACCTCATCGAGCCTCTGCTGAAAGCAAACGCCGAATTTTTAGGCGAGCGCGTCCAGCTGACTGTTTGATCAAGCATCTATATAAAAACCGGGGCATCCGTTCCCCGCCTCCTAATAAGAAAACATGAGCAAGTCCAGTAAAATCAATGTTTTCAGAGGCAAGGAACACGATGTGAAGTCAAAAATTTAATACTGGCAGGACAAAGGGTGCTGATATGAAATGTCAGCACCCTTTTCCTGTCCCAAACGCCATAGGTAACACAAACCTGTGGCGTTTTTTTATGCCCTGCTGGGGGCACCCAAAACTGTATGAAAACGGGTGGGAAACCCCCTGTTTTTTCGCCTGTGGGCGGCGCAAACGAAGCCGCCCATATTCTTTCCCTCATGGGAGGCCGGACGGTGATACAGGGGCGCAAAACCACCGAAACGAACACTTTTCAAAACCAACGGAAGGAGGTATCCAACATGGCGGTATTCCGCATTGAGAAAACCCGCGACTACACGGTGATGTCCAACCATCACCTGCGGGACAAGTCGCTTTCGCTGAAAGCGAAGGGCCTTCTCTCCCTCATGCTCTCCCTGCCGGAGGAATGGGACTATACCACCAAGGGGCTGGCTCGGATCTGCAAAGATGGCGTTGACAGCATCTGCGCCGGAGTGCGGGAGCTGGAGGAACACGGCTATGTGATCCGCCAGCGGGTCCGCAACGCAAACGGTCAGCTCGGCGCCATCGAATACACGATCCTGGAGCAGCCCAGACCGCTGGAACCTAAACCGGGAAAACCTGAACGGGAAAATCCAGTCTTGGATAATCCTGAACAGGCTTCCCCTGTCTTGGGAGAACCTGAACAGGAAAACCCCGCACAATTAAATACTAAAGAATCAAGTAAAGATAAATCAAAAAAAGATTTATCAAGTACGGAAGGATCAAATCCTATCCTATCAAGCCCCCAAACCCCCAGGGGCTCGGATAGGGCCGGACGGGATTGGATGCGGGAGCGAGAGAGCTATCGGGAATTGATTTTGGAGAACATCGAGTATGACATCCTCATACAGAATGAGCGCCTGGACCGTGACCGGCTGGATGAACTTGTGGAGCTCATGGTGGACACGGTTTGCTCCCATCGGGAGATGATCCGCATTGCCGGGGACGACTATCCGGCGGAGGTGGTCAAATCCAGGTTCCTGAAGCTGAACAGTTCCCATATCGAGTATGTGCTGGACCGTATGCGGGAGAACACCACCTATGTCCGTAACATCAAGAAATATCTGCTGGCTGCCCTGTATAACGCTCCGGCCACCATCGACAGTTACTACACTTCCCTGGTGAGCCACGATATGTACGGCAGCGGAGAACGGAGGTGATGTGAGTGCAGGAAGAAATCACGCAGCGGACGGTATCCCTCTCGGTGGAGGCCGGCAAGATGACGGCGGACCTGCTCCAAAAGGCCGTGAAAAAGGTGCTGGAGGAGATGCAGAAGAAGCCCTCCCAGCGCACCCTCCACCAAGGGAAACAGACCCTGCACCAGCTCAAACAGCATGGGGCCTCCCTGACCAACATCGAGATCACGGAGCAGAACATCAAGGCGTTTTCGGCGGTGGCGAAGAAGTATGACATCGACTATGCCCTGAAGAAGGACCCCACCACCGACCCACCGCACTACTATGTGTTCTTCAAGGCGAAGGACAAGGACCAGCTTCAGCCGGCCTTCAAAGAGTTCACCGCCATGACCCTGAACCGGGAGAAGCGCCCCACCATCCGGGAGCGGCTGGCCCAGGCCCAGGAACAGACCAAGGCCAAACACCGGGAACGGGAGAAGGTCAAGACCAAGGACCGGGAGGTGGCGCGATGACCGACAAGGTGAAAAAGCTGGTGCTGCTCAACCTCCCGTATCTCATCTTCGTGTATCTCTTTGACAAGCTCTGCCAGGGGGTGCGGCTTTCCCCTGGGGCGGCCGCCTCGGAGAAGCTGCTCCACATCGGGCAGGGCTTTTCGGCGGCCTTTGCCAGCCTGGCGCCCAGCTTCCATCTGCTGGACCTGTGCGTGGGCGCCGCCGGCGCGGTGCTGATCCGGCTGGCGGTCTACTCCAAGGGCAAGAACGCGAAGAAATACCGCCGGGGGATCGAGTACGGGAGCGCCCGCTGGGGCACCCCGGCCGACATCGCCCCCTATGTGGACCCGGACTTTTCCCAGAATGTCCTTCTCACCCAGACGGAGCGGATCACCATGTCGAGCCGCCCGAAAGAGCCCAAGTACGCAAGAAATAAAAATATCCTGGTCATCGGCGGTTCCGGCTCAGGCAAAACGCGGTTCTTCGTCAAGCCCAACCTGCTCCAATGCCATTCCTCCTATGTGGTCACGGACCCCAAGGGCACCATCCTGAACGAGGTGGGCGCTCTGCTGGACCGCAAGGGATACCGCATTAAAAGCCTGAACCTCATCAACTTCAAGAAGTCCATGCGGTACAACCCTCTGGCGTACATCCGCAGCGAGAAGGATATTTTGAAGCTGGTGAACGCCTTGATCCTTAACACCAAGGGAGAGGGCGAAAAGAGTTCCGAGGATTTTTGGGTCAAAGCCGAGCGCCTGTACTATTCTGCCCTCATCGGGTACATCTGGTACGAGGCGGAGCCGGAGGAGCGCAACTTCATCACCCTGCTGGACCTCATCAACGCCAGCGAGGCGCGGGAGGACGACGAGGAGTTCCAGTCCCCCGTGGACCTGCTGTTCGCCAAGCTGGAGAAGGAGCACCCGGACCACTTCGCCGTGAAGCAGTACCGCAAATTCAAAATGGCCGCGGGCAAAACTTTGAAGTCGATTCTGATTTCCTGCGGCGCCCGCCTTTCTCCCTTTGACATCGCGGAGCTGCGGGACCTCATGGCGGAGGACGAGCTGGAGCTGGATACCCTGGGCGACCGCAAATCGGCGCTGTTCGTCATCCTCTCGGATACGGACAGCACTTTCAATTTTGTGGCGGCGCTCATGTACTCTCAGCTTTTCAATCTGTTGTGCGACAAGGCGGACGACTTCTACGGCGGCCGCCTGCCGGTCCATGTGCGGTGTCTGCTGGATGAGTTTGCGAATATCGGGCAAATCCCGAACTTCGACAAGCTGATCGCCACTATCCGAAGCCGGGAAATCTCGGCTTCTATTATTTTGCAGAGCCAAAGCCAGTTAAAGACCATCTACAAGGACGCGGCGGATACCATCGTGGGTAACTGCGACAGCACCTTGTTTTTGGGAGGCAAGGAGAAATCCACCCTGAAAGAAATTTCGGAGCTGCTGGGCAAGGAGACCATCGACAGCTTCAATCAATCCGAAAACCGGGGCAGCCAGGTTTCTCACGGCCTCACCTATCAGAAATTGGGAAAGGAGTTGATGACCCAGGACGAATTGGCAGTAATGGACGGAGGCAAGTGTATCTTCATGCTGCGGGGCGTGCGCCCGTTCCTCTCGGACAAGTACGACCTGACGAAGCACCCGAACTACAAATACACCGCCGACGCCGACAAGAAGTACCTCTTTGATATGGAACGGTACATGAAACGCAAACCGGCCATCGTGAAGCCGGATGAGCCTTTCGAGATGTACGAATTGACAGCAACGGACCTTCAATAACAATTCTACAACGAAGAAAGGAAATATGATTTATGGATTTTTTCACTAACGCTATCGACGTATTGCAGACTCTGGTGATTGCGCTGGGCGGCGGCCTGTGCGTGTGGGGCGGCATCAACCTCCTGGAAGGTTACGGGCAGGACAACCCTGCCTCCAAAAGCCAGGGCATCAAGCAGCTCATGGCTAAGTAGATGTAATCAAGAGAAGAAAGGAAAAGCACAATCCAGACGGAACCGGCGGTTGTATCAAGAAATGTTTGTGGAATAGCAAGAACTTTGATATAATAGGAGCAGGAACCCCGGAACCGGGAGAAAGGCAGGAGGATAAATGCACATAAGCTATAAACCCCTCTGGCATACGCTGGTTGAGCGCAATATGAGAAAAGAGGACTTGCGGATTGCCGCCGGTCTTACCACAAATATGATTGCTAATATGGGAAAAGGGAAAAATATCAGCATGGAAACGCTGGTTCGTATCTGCGAATCCTTGAATTGTGGCATTCTGGATGTGATTGAATTAGAAAATGATGAAATCGAAAAACCCCAAAAATAAAACAATGTGCTGAAATGGAGAAAAATAAAAGTGAAGAAAAAAATCAGAATCATTCTTATAATGTGCTTATTAGCTATCTTTTGTGAAATTAAAAAAATTATAAATATGTTGAGTAGAAGCAAAAGATTTGGCTTGGAATTTTTACAGCAGTGAATCGATAAAAGGAGCATGCTTGATGGTAGATAATATTATTAAATCAGTAGCAGAGAAATTATCCTCTCTGTCTTATATAGAAGGTATTGTTTTAGGTGGTTCACGTGCAAGGGGCACCCATACAGAGGATTCGGATATAGATATCGGCATCTATTACAATTCAGAATCATTTGACATAAATACTATTAATCAATTCGCTACAAAGCTGGATGATGAGCATAGAAATAACCTTGTTGTACCTCCCGGAGCATGGGGTGATTGGATTAATGGCGGCGGATGGTTAGTCATAAACGGGTATCATGTGGATTTAATTTTACGTGATATTAAACGTGTGGAACAAATAATGAAAGATACAGAGCACGGAATTGTTACTGCCAATTATCAGACTGGGCATCCCCATGGTTATATTAGTGCAATGTATCGAGGAGAATTAGCGATTAGCAAAATACTATATGCTAAGAATGAAAGCTTATGCGAATTAAAAAAACAGGCAGAAACTTATCCCAATGCTTTGCAGAAAAGTTTAGTTAACTTTTTTATGTTTGAAGCAGGGTTCTCTTTAATGTTTGTAAAAGCAAATTCGGGAACAGACGATAAATATTATATTGCGGGTCATGTTTTTCGTATAGTTTCATGTTTAAATCAAGTGTTATTTGCATGTAATAATGCTTATTGTATCAACGAAAAGAAAGCTATAAAACTGCTTGAAACTTTTGAACATAAACCTGAAAAATATACCGAGAAGGTAAATCATATTTTTGAAGTACTCGGTATCTCACTTTTTGAATGCTACGACATGACCGAGAAGCTTTATAATGAAGTGAATGAAATTGTATCGGAGATAAATAACTTTTTAAACGAGGAGAGTTCAGATGAAAGAAAACAAATATGATGATAATATATTTTTTCAAAAATACAGTCAAATGAGTCGCTCGCAGAAAGGACTGGCTGGTGCGGGAGAATGGGAGACTTTGAAAAAGATGCTACCTGATTTTAAGGGTAAGCGTGTGCTTGATTTAGGATGCGGCTATGGATGGCACTGTATATATGCGATGGAAAACGGTGCTTCCTCTGTAGTAGGTGTTGATATTTCTCATAAAATGCTCGAAGTAGCAAAAGGAAAAACCCATTTTCCACAGATTGAATATGAATGCTGTGCCATAGAAGATGTGGATTTCCCAGAGGAGAGCTTTGATGTAATACTAAGTTCGCTTGCGTTTCATTATGTAGCAGACTATGAGAATTTAATAAAAAAGATATATAGGATGCTGAAGGCTGGTGGCAATTTAGTTTTTACAGTTGAACATCCTGTTTTTACTGCTCATGGAACACAAGACTGGTATTATAACGAAAAAGGAGAAATACTGCATTTCCCGGTGGACAATTATTATTATGAGGGCAAACGGACAGCTATGTTTTTGGAAGAAAAGGTTACAAAATATCATAGAACACTGACCACATATCTAAATACACTGCTTTCAAATAGTTTTATAATAAATCAGATTGTGGAGCCACAGCCGCCAGAGAACATGATGGATATTCCGGGGATGGCGGATGAAATGCGACGCCCAATGATGCTGATTGTATCGGCAAAAAAGAAGATGTAATAATATAGAAAAAATAAACGAGGAGTATGTAAATGAGATCAGAAAAAGAAATGATGGATTTAGTACTTTCTTTAGCAGAACAGGATGAACGTATTCGAATTGTGACCCTTGAGGGGTCACGCGCAAATATTAATATACCTAAGGACGAATTCCAGGATTATGATGTCACATACTTCGTAACAGATGTGGAATCCTTTACTTTAAAGGATGAATGGCTTAAAAGCTTCGGGAATATTATAATGATGCAAAAACCGGAGGATATGGAACTATTCCCGGCTGAAGAGAAAGGCTACTCCTATATAATACTTTTTGATGATTATAATAAAATAGACCTTACCTT
>DVOW01000031.1 GCA_018713335.1 Candidatus Merdivicinus intestinigallinarum
GTTTTACTTCGCCTGAAATTCCCCCTCTCACTTTACAACGGACATTTTTTCGCCGTTTTGAGGGTATCCAATTTGTAAAATTTTTGTTACTTAAACTTATTTGCTTATACCATCTTCATTATACTAAGCATAATAGTTAAAGTCAAGTGGTTTGCAGAAAAATATTAAATAAATTTGTTTAGATTCCTCTTGACTATCCTAAGCATTTCTGCTATGCTGATTCTATCAAGAGTCCAGATAGGAGTTGGCCGTTATGGCGATTGGAGAACGCATTCACTTTTTCCGCACTCTGCGCGGCATGACGCAAAAATATCTTGGTATGGCGCTGGGCTTCCCGGAGAAGTCCGCTGATGTGCGCCTTGCTCAATACGAGAACGGGTCGCGGACGCCCAAGGCAGACCTGACTGCCGCGCTGGCACAGATATTGGAGGTCTCTCCCCATGCCCTGGCTGTGCCGGACATAGACTCCTATGTAGGGCTGATGCACACACTGTTTACCTTGGAGGACCGCTATGGCCTGAAAATCTACGAGTGTGATGGAGAAGTACATCTCCGGGTGGATGTGTTCCAGGGTAAAGACGCTGCAAGGCTCCATGAAATGCTCTGTGCCTGGGGCGAACAGGCGGCCAAGCTGAAATCGGGGGAGATCAGCAAAGAGGACTATGACCGCTGGCGTTACCGCTACCCGGAGTTCGATACCACAGGCCACTGGCACAAGGTTGTCCCCTCCCAAGGTCTCAGCGATTTGCTTGTTCAAGAATTGAAAGATAATAACCAAAGTACGAAAGGTGAACCACGATGAATTGTCCAGTTGATGTTTCCAAAATTGTGTCGATGATTATTCAAGACTTGCGTCAATTTAATTATGGATCGCTTATCGACATTGTAAAAAAAGCAGAATACTCTTTGGACTTCGTTGACCATGACAACTGGGACGGAGGCATAGACTACTTTAAACTTAGATTTCATCTGAAATATGCTGACTTTGCAAAAATTCTTCCTGCCCAGAAGAACTATGAGGAGATTCTGACTAACTCTTTGAATTCCTTTTACAAAGATGAACGCTTCGTAATTACTGGCATCGAATTGGTCGCAAAAATTGATCAATATGTTGATTGGGCAGCTGTTGCACCTCAGCATAACAAAGAAAGCATTTTGAGTTTGATTGAGGAAGAAAAGGAAACCCTAATTAAAGCTGGTACAGGTATTATTCAAATTCGAGATAAGAAAGAAAATGATAGTTATAAACAGCGCCATCAGCAATTACTTTCACTTTTGAAACAACTTGGCCTTGAACCTGTGCATAGATATAACGATTTATGGGACTGGTACAACGATTACAAACAAAGGGGACTGGACACATATCAAAGCAGAAGGGCCTTTATTCGTGATATATATGCCCCTCTGATTGATACGTTAGAGAACTCCGAGGAAAATACTACAACTCTGCTACATTACGAGCCAACTGGCTGGGATTTAGTAGATGATGGGGTTAATCGGATGAAGGCGGTCTTAATTTCAGCGGAAAAGACCCTCGACTATCAATCTGTTGGAATGTACGGAAGGGAACTGTTGATTACTTTGGCACAGGCAGTTTTTGATAAAGCAAAACACCCCTCTGCTGATGGGACAGATATTGGAGCAGCGGATTCAAAACGTATGTTGGATGCTTACATCCATTACTGTATGCATAAGAAAAGCAAAGAGCGTGAAGTTAAATTTGCGAAAGCCGCAGTTGATTTCTCAAACGAACTCACGCACAATCGCACCGCAACAGCTATGGATGCTGAGTTATGTTATAATGCGGTTTTATCTACTGTTCATATCATCCACACCTTACACAAATACAATGATTAAAAAAGAGCTACCTGATTTTCGCAAATCAGGTAGCTCTTTATCTTGGAATAATGAAAACTGTTGCCAAATCGTTGCCACGGAGGGCATCAAGTCTTGAAAAAACCAATTATCACGGGCTTTTCCAAGCCTCTGAAATCATTCCCACTCAATAGTTGCCGGAGGTTTGGAGGTAATGTCGTAAACGATTCGGTTGATACCCTTCACCTCATTGACAATGCGGACGGAAACCTTGTCCAGCACTTCGTAAGGGATCCGAGCCCAGTCAGCAGTCATAAAGTCGGTAGTGGTGACACCCCGGAGGGCCAGAGTATAATCATAAGTCCGGCCGTCGCCCATAACGCCAACAGAACGGGTGTTGGTCAGCACCGCGAAATACTGGTTGATGGAACGGTCCAAGCCGGCGTTGGCGATTTCCTCCCGGAAAATGGCGTCCGCATCCCGCAGGATGTCCGCCTTTTCCTTGGTGATGTCCCCAATGATCCGGATAGCAAGGCCGGGGCCGGGGAAGGGCTGGCGCATGACCAGATATTCCGGCAGCCCTAACTCACGGCCCAGCTGCCGGACTTCGTCCTTAAACAGCAGCCGCAGCGGCTCGATGATCTCTTTAAAGTCCACATAATCCGGCAGACCGCCAACGTTGTGGTGGCTCTTGATAACCGCCGCTTTTCCGGCGCCGGACTCAATAACATCGGGATAAATGGTGCCCTGCACCAGGAAATCTACCCGACCGATCTTCTTAGCTTCTTCCTCAAAGACCCGGATAAATTCCTCGCCGATGATTTTGCGCTTCTGCTCCGGCTCGGAAACCCCGACCAGCTTGCCCAGGAACCGGGACTCCGCGTCTACCCGCACAAAGTGAATATCCCACTTGGAGAAGGCCGCTTCTACCTCGTCCCCCTCGTTCTTGCGCATGAGGCCGTGGTCCACAAAGACGCAGGTCAGCTGGCTGCCCACCGCTTCCGCCAGCAGCGCCGCCGCAACGGAGCTGTCTACGCCGCCGGAAAGGGCCAGCAGCACCTTGCCGTCCCCGACCTTTTCCCGGATCTCCGCAATGGCCCGCTTGCAATAGTCGCCCATGGTCCAGTCGCCCTTGGCCCCGCAGACCTCATACAGGAAATTGCGGATCATTTTCACGCCGTTTTCCGTGTGGTTCACTTCCGGATGGTACTGCACGCCGTAAAAGCCCCGGCTCTCGTCGGCAATGGCCACGTTGGGGCAGGCGTCGGAATGGGCCACCAGGGAGAAGCCTTCCGGGATAGCCGCCATGTAGTCTCCGTGGCTCATCCAGGAAATGCCCTGCTCCGGCAGTCCTTTGAAAATTTTGCAGGAAGTGTCGTAGTAAGTGGCAGTTTTGCCGTATTCCCGGGCGGTGTCGTCCTGGGCCTCGGTCACCCGGCCGCCTAAAGTGTGGGACATAAACTGGCAGCCGTAGCAGATGCCCAGGATGGGCACGCCCCAGGTAAAGATTTCCGGATCGACTTTGGGGGAATCCTCCAAATACACGCTGTCCGGGCCGCCGGTGAAGATAATGCCGATGGGTTCCATGGCCTTGATTTCCGCAAGGGGAGTGGTATAAGGCTTCACCTCGCAGTAAACGCCGCATTCCCGCACCCGGCGGGCAATCAGCTGGTTATATTGTCCGCCGAAATCCAGGACAATGACAATCTGATTTTTCATGAGCCATTCCTTTCTGTCTTACTGACGGGAGTTTTGATGGTCTTGAATCATTTCCAAAAAACGGTCAAAGAGGAAGCTGGTGTCCTGAGGGCCGGAGCAGGCCTCCGGATGGAACTGCACGGTAAACGCCGGCATGTCTTTGTAATCCACGCCTTCACAGGTGCCGTCGTTGCCGTTGACAAACCGGGCCTTGGCGTTTTCCGGCAGGGTGGAAGCGTCCACTGCGTAGCCGTGGTTCTGACTGGTGATATAAACCCGGCCGGTTTCCAAATCCCGCACCGGCTGGTTGCCGCCCCGGTGGCCGTATTTAAGCTTCACCGTGTTAGCGCCCATGGCCAGGGCCGTCAGCTGGTGCCCCAAGCAGATGCCGAACACCGGGAGGCCGGAGTTTAACACCTTTTTCAGTTCTTCCACAATGCCAACATTTTCGGCAGGGTCCCCGGGGCCGTTGGACAGCATGATCCCGTCCGCGCCGCAGCTTAAAATCTCCTCCGCCGTGGAGGAAGCGGGCATTTGGACCACTTCGCAGCCCCGTTTCAGCAGCTCCCGGCAGATATTTTTCTTTTCGCCGAAGTCCCACAGGGCCACCCGGCATTTTTTCTCCTCCGGTTCAAAAGTGACCGGCGTTTTGGTGCTCACCGCCGCCACAGCGCCGGCGACCCGGTAGGCCTTGGCTTCCGCCACAGCCTCGTCCTTCTTGTCCAGGCTGCGGACGATCCTGCCGTTCATGACCCCGTGCTCCCGGATGATCCGGGTCAGCGCCCGGGTGTCGATGCCGTAAAGGCCGATGACGCCGGCCTTTTTCAGGTATTCGTCTAAGGTTCCCTCACAGCGGAAATTAGACGGCTCCTCGCACCATTCCCGGACGATATAGGCGGAAAGGGCGGGCTTTTCACTTTCAAAATCCTCCGGGATTACCCCGTAATTTCCAATCAGCGGAAAGGTCTGCACAACGATCTGGCCGTAATAGCTGGGGTCGGTCAGGGTTTCCAGATAGCCGACCATGCCGGTGGTGAAAACCACCTCGCCGGTGACTTCCCCCTCCGCGCCGAACGATTTTCCTTCCAGGACAGTCCCGTCCTCCAGAACCAGATAGATGCTCTGTTCCATCAAAATCCTCCCTCATTCTCAACCAGTTCCATACGTTTCTTTCTATTATACACGATTTTTGGCCTTCCGAAAAGGGATTTGGCCGGACTTTTCATCCGGCGGGTTGAGAGATTCCGCGCCAATATCCGCGTATTTTTGTGTGATTTCTGCAATTTTTGTCAGGGGCAGCCTTCCGACGCCCGGACCTGCTTCCGGAAACAGGCCGGGGTCTGGCCGGTGTGGCGCTTGAAATTGTCGATGAGGGTCTTGGCGTCGGAATATCCTACCAGGGCAGCCACCTCCGAAACGCTTTCGTTGGTAAAGGCCAGCAGCTGCTTTGCCTTATTGACCCGCAGCAGGGTCAGGTACTCATAAGGCGGCTGTCCGGTGACGCTTTTGAAAACCCGCAGGAAATGATATTCGCTTAATCCGCACCGGGCGGCCAGGTCCGCCACCCGAAGGGGCTTGTCCAGGTTTTCCCGCAGGTAGGCGGCAGTGTCCAGCATCTCCTGCTGGTAGCGCCCCCCGGACCTGCCCCCTTCAAACTGGGCCAATTCGTTGAAAAACTGGTGGAGCCACAGCGACAAAAGGAAATCCGTGGAACGGCCCGGCTGGGCCGCGTAGCTTTCCAGCTGGGGGAAAAATTCCTCTCCCCAGCTGGGGTCCAGGGAGGTTTTGCGCAAGCCTTCCCCGTTTAACATCTGCACAAAAGCCGCGGCGGCCGCGCCGGAAAAATGCATCCAGATAAAACGCCAGGGCTTGTCGCCGCTGGTGGCGTAATAGTGGTACCGGTAACAGTCCACAACCGCCGCCTGCCCGGGCTGAAGAAAGGCCGTTTCCCCCCGGTACCGGAGTTCGCCGCAGCCGGAAATGGTCCCTAAGAACAGGAAGTTCCCCTGGCCCTCCCGTTCCGTAAAATACCGCCCGTCGCAGGTGTAATCCCCAAAGGTCACCAGCTGGAAGGGCAGCAGCTCCGAGGACGGCAGGCTGGTGTACAGGCCGCTTTTCTGTTTTGATGTATCGCCCATTTCAAATTTCAGCCGCATGCTCCGCCATCCTTTCGCAGGAATCCGGAATTTTTCCGCAAATTTTCCGGTAGAAAAAAGTAAGCCCATTGAGTATTATTATAATCAGGACCTGACAAAATTGCAAGTTTTTCAAAGAAAGGCGGTATTTTTATGACATTTCGCGATACAATCCAAGCGGCGCTCCATTACGAGCCTTATGACAAGCTGCCGGTGGTCTCCTTCGGATATTGGGCAGAAACTGTCCATAAATGGGCGGACGAGGGGCACATTACCCGGGAAGAAGCGGAGGATTACTGCCATAGCGGAGACAACGGCTCCGGCGACCGTTCTATTATGAAAAAGCTGGGCTTTGATTTTAACTGGAACTCCTGCGTGGGGGCGGCCTGCGACCTGTTCCCGCGTTTTGAAGAAAAGGTCCTGGAAACCCACGCCGACGGCAGCCAGGTGATCCGGGATTCCAGCGGGCTGATTGTCATGGTAAAGCCCGGCGTGGTGTCCATCCCGGCGGAAATCGGAACCTCCCTCACCGGCCGGAAGGTTTGGGAAGAGGAATACCTGCCCCGGCTGAAATTCTCCATGGACCGCATCAACCAGAAAGCCCTGGAAGCGTTAAAGGACGATACCAACCGGGACCTGCCCATCGGCATCCACTGCGGCTCTCTGGTAGGCACTATGCGGAACCTCTTGGGTGTGGAGCAGTTCAGCTACCTGATCGCCGACGACTTCGACCTTTACCTGGAGATCATCGACACCATGGACACCCTGTGCTACGACTGCGTCAAAGCCATGCTGGACACCGGCGCGAAATTTGATTACGGCCATTTCTGGGAGGACATCTGCTTTAAAAACGGCCCCCTGATGGTCCCGGCCATGTTTGACGAGTATGTTGGCCCCCATTACAAAAAGATCACCTCCCTTTTAAACCAGCACGGCATCGACATCGTTTCCGTGGACTGCGACGGCTGCATCGACCGGCTGATCCCCACCTGGCTTGCAAACGGCGTCAACACCATGTTCCCCATTGAGGTGGGCACCTGGAACGCCAACATCGCCCCCTGGCGGGAGCAGTACGGCAAGGAGCTCCGCGGCGTGGGCGGCATGAACAAAACCGTCTTTGCCCGGGACTACAAGGCTGTGGACGAGGAAGTGGAGCGCCTGCGCCGGCTCATCGAGCTGGGCGGCTACATCCCCTGCCCAGATCACCGCATCGCCCCCGACGCCAAGTTTGAAAACGTCCAGTATTACTGCGACAAGATGCAGAACCTGAAACTGTAAGGCCTCCTTAATTTTTTTGTAATTTTCCGCCGGAACATTGATATTTTTGGGGAAATCTGGTATAATCAGGACATAAGGCAAAGCTTTGTTATCCTGTGAGAAAGAAGGGTTTGGTATGACCAGACGCCGCCGTTTAAACCGGAACGGAAAAATTGCCGTCAGCATCCTGGCGGTCCTAGTGATTTTGTTGATTGTCCTGATTGTACGCGGGTGCAGCGGGGACGGGGAAAAGGATGGGAAAAACGAAAGCTCTGTTTCCCAGGAATCTTCCTTCTCGGAAGAAAGCAGCGTCCCGCCAAGCTCCAGCGGAACCGATATTTCCCAGCCTGAAAGCGGCGATGGGACATCCTCCCAGCCGGATACCTCGGGCGCGGAAAGCAGCCAGGCGGTGGATTCCTCTTCGGAGGATTCCACCGCTTCTTTGTCCCAAAACGACTGGCGGCTCACCCTGGTGAACAGCACCCATTCCCTGGAGGACGGCTATGTGCCGGAGCTTGCGGACGTGGATGCCAATGGGCACCAGCTGGATGCCCGGGCCGCGGACGCGCTGAAAGAAATGCTCTCCGACGCCAGAGCCGCCGGCCTTTCCCCCATTGTCTGCTCCGCCTACCGTACCTGGGAAAAGCAGACCTCCCTGTTTGACGCCCAGGTGGCCCGTTGCGAAGCGCAGGGCCTGACCGGGGACGCCGCCGTGGCTGAGGCTCGGACGGTGGTGGCGTATCCCGGCACCAGCGAGCACCAGCTGGGCCTGGCCGCCGACATTGTGGCCCTAAGCTACCAGATTCTGGACGAAAAACAGATGGAAACCCCGGAACAGCAGTGGCTCATGGAACACTGCGACGAATACGGCTTTATCCTCCGCTACCCGGAGGGGAAATCCGACCTGACCGGGGTGATCTTTGAACCGTGGCACTACCGTTATGTGGGGGAGGAGGCTGCAAAGGAGATCATGTCCCAGGGCATCTGCCTGGAGGAATATTTAGGGGAAACGGATTGACCCCGGCAAATCCCACAGCTTTTTTCAGAATCACGCCCGGAATCTTGTGATAATATAAGTTGAAAATTCCTGCAATAAGCAGTATAATAATTGATATTATCACAAAATAAGCGAATATAATTTGCTTTATCTGCAAAGGCGGGATACCAATTGGAAAAAAAACGAATCATTGACGCCCACTCCCATATATTCCCCGAGAAAATTGCGGCCAAGGCGGTAGCTTCCATCGGTAGCTTTTACGACCTGACCATGCACAGCGGGGACGGTACGGCGGAGGCCCTTCTGGAAAGCGGGAAGAAAATCGGGGTGACTCAGTACCTGATTTGCTCCACAGCCACCAAGCCGGAACAGGTGCGGGCCATTAACGACTTCATCTGGGCGGAAAGCCAGGCCCACCCGGAGTTTATCCCCTTCGCTACCCTGCATCCCCGGATGGAAGGGCTGGAGGCGGAAATGGAACGGATCCTCAGCCGGGGATACCGGGGCATCAAGCTCCACCCGGATTTTCAGGAATTTGACATTGACGAGGACCGCGCCATGGAAATTTACCGCCTGGCGGAAGGGAAGCTGGCCATTCTGTTCCACACCGGGGATGCCCGCTATGATTACTCGGCCCCCAGCCGTTTGGAAAAGGTGGCGGAACGGTTCCCGGGGCTCACCTGCATCGCCGCCCATTTTGGGGGATATTCCCGTTGGGATGAGGCCATAAGGGCTTATGAGGCCCCCAATATCTACATGGACACCTCCAGCGCTCTGTTTGCTCTGCCCAAAGAACAGGCATGGGAATTTTTCCGGAAATTTGGGGAGGACCGGTTCTTTTTCGGCACCGATTTTCCCATGTGGACCCATGAAGATGAAATGGGCCGGTTCAATGCCCTGGAGCTGCCGCCGGATATGCGGGAAAAGCTCCTTTGGAAGAATTTTGCCAGGGCGATTTTAAAGGAATGAAAAAAGCTCTCCGTTTTCCGGAGAGCTTTTTGAACTATGGGATTATCCCACCCAAAGTCTGGCTTCGGGCATAACCTGTTTCTTTTCCCGGGGCGCGGCCGCCATGGAAATAGAGAGGGCGAAGGATACTGGGCCTACCCGGCCTAAAAACATGGTGATAATCAGCATGAGTTTTCCCAGGAAATGGGCCTCAGCGGAAATCCCCACGGTAAGGCCCACTGTAGCGAAGGCAGAGGTGGATTCAAAGAGCGAGTCAATTTCGGAACTGCTGGACTCGGTAACCAGTAAGGTAGCGGTGGTAATCACCACCAGAAGAAACGCCAGGAATGTTACAGCCAGGGATTTGTAGACGATCATCTTGTCCACCCGGCGGCTGCGGATGACTGTATCTGTCCGTCCCCGCATAACGGAAACCACGGTCATGACCAGTACCACCATGGTGGTTATCTTAATGCCGCCGCCGGTAGAGCCGGGGGCCGCGCCGATGAACATGTAAATGATCGAAATCAGCTTGGAGATGGGGTTCATGTCCGGGTTGCTGATGGAATCGTAACCGGCGGTACGGGTAGTCACCGACTGGAAAAAGGAGTTGAGCACTTTGCCGCCGATACTCATGTCCCCCATGGTTTTGGGATTGCTCCACTCCGTAATCAGGAAGAGTACCGCGCCGCTTAGGATCAGCGCGGCAGTGGTGGCCAGGACGATCTTGCTGTGCAGGAGAAGCCTCCTGCGGCGGCGGAAATTCCACAGGTCCTGCCATACCACAAAGCCCAGGCCGCCGGAAATGATCAGCAGCATCAGGATCGTCAGCACCCAGGGGTTTTGGTTGATGGAAATCAGGCTGGAAAACTCCCCGTTCATGCCAAGCAGGTCAAAACCCGCGTTGCAGTAAGCGGAAATGGAGAAGAATACGGACATGAAGATCCCGTAATACCCAAATTCCGGGACAAAGTAAAGCATCAGCAGCAGCGCGCCGACGGATTCAATGGTGACAGTCAGGAAAACTACCATTTTCACCAGGTGGACGGTGTCGATCTTTTCATCGGAGGAAACGGATTCCTGAGCCAGATGGGCTGTGCGCAGGTTCATGCGCTTTCCGATGAGCAGATAGAAAAAGCTGGTCAGGGTCACGAGCCCTAACCCCCCCAGCTGAATGAGGGCAATGATCACCGTCTGCCCGGCCATATTGAAGTAAACATAGGTGTCGTACACGATGAGGCCCGTCACACAGGTGGCGGAGGTGGCCGTAAACAGCGCGTTGATAAAGGGCGTGACCACGCCCTGGCGGTTCATAAAGGGCAGCATCAGCAGCAGAGCTCCCAGCAGAATTAAGATGGCAAAGCTGGAAACAATAATCAGCGCCGGATTTTTTAGCAGCGGAAATTCTTTTTTCCGGTCCACCGCATATCGGATAGGTTTCAAAGCTTTTCTCCTCGCTCCATACAGAATTAGCGCCGCCTAGCGGCGTATGATATGATTATAGCAAAGGGCTTCCCAAGTTGCAACCAATTTTAAAAATTTTTCTTGCATTTCTGTAAAGAATCCGCTATAATAAATTTATGCTTGTCTGCGCCGCGTCAACATTTTTGCGGCGGCGGGCGGCCCGCGGCATTTTTTATATCTTGCAGCCTCCTTCCGCTGCGGTTCCCGCCGAATCTTAATTCAATGTCCTTGTAGCTCAGCAGGATAGAGCGTTCGCCTCCTAAGCGAAAGGCCGCGCGTTCGAATCGCGCCAGGGACGCCAAATGGAAAAGCACGATATTATGGAGCTGAACTCCTGTATTGTGCTTTTTTCTTATAAATCGCTCACGAAATAAACAAGGATCCTAAGATCCATGAAACTACAGCAACGCAGTGTTTCTTGATGAAGCGTGAAGATTTTGAAACATGTTCCGGATAAAGGGGGCCTTTCGTTGTGATCACAGAAAATGCAGTGGTGGATCTTGTTGATCCCTATGTCAAAGGCAAACCGGATATTTTGGTGTCTGTTGGGATCATAACCCCCTCAGAGGTGTCCAAGATCTGCATTGGGACAGACGGAACGATCCTGCCTGTTCCCGATACAACCTATGAAATCGGCTCTATTACCAAAAGCTTCGTAGCGTCCCTAATTGTGGAACTGATCCATCGGGGCACGATCAGCTTGTCGGATCATGTTAGGAACGGCGTCACTTTGGAGCAGCTGCTGACGCACAGCTCAGGTATCCAGGAATATCCTTTGCTGCAAACCGGAGTGGAGAATCCGTTTTCCCATATTACTGCAGATGATGTGATATCTTATGCCGGCGATACAGAAATAGGCCCCAGGGATTGGGAGTATTCCAATACAGGCTTTTCCTTAATTGGCGTTTATTTATCGGAAAAGCTGAAAAGACCTTTTTCACAGGTGTTGGAAGATTTTATAAGCGCTTGCAACTTACGATCTACATATATTGGATATCGGGGCGCTGATTTGCTGGGACACAATGGCGAACACGCTTTTAGGTGGCAATGGGACAAAAACTCTGCATTCCTTCCGGCAGGATGTTTGTCTTCCTCTCTTGACGACATGATAAAATATTTACGCCTTCATATGGATTCTGATCTGTATGAGGAATGTCATAGGAAACATCTTACAACACAAATGCCTTTT
>DVOW01000004.1 GCA_018713335.1 Candidatus Merdivicinus intestinigallinarum
TCGGACACTATAGTCCTGGGAGGTAGACATCAGGCCAAGACACTCTCATTTTAACAGCTTAAGCAACAATGCGGAAAAAGACACGGCTGGCTGCCGTGCCTGTTCCCGTAAATATATTGTAATAGGAGGAAGTCCCATCAAACAGCTGCGTATCCTTTTGCTGGCCGTTGTGGTTTTGGCGGCGGGCGTTCTGGTTTGGCTCAATGTTCAGAAGCAGTCCGGGCAGGACGATGTCAGTTCTGCCCCCCAGGTGGTGTACACCGGGGAAGATTTTGTAATGGATACTTATGTGACCCAGCGGGTTTCCGGGGAAAACGGGGAAAAGGCTGTGGAGGAGGTCAGCGCCATGCTGATGGAAACGGAGCAGACCTTTTCCAGATTCCGCAGCGATTCGGTCATCAGCAAAGTCAACGCCCAGGCCGGCATCGCCCCGGTGGAGGTTTCAGAGGAAGTGATGGGCGTTTTAAAGGAGGGCCTTTCCTATTCCTCCCAGTCGGAAGGGCTTTTTCAGATCACTATTGCCCCCCTGGCGGACCTTTGGGGGATCATGACCGATTCTCCCAAGGTCCCGGAGGCGGATGAAATCAGCAACGCTTTGACTTATGTGGACGACAGCCAGGTGGCGCTGGATGAGGAAGCGGGGACTGTGTTTCTGCCAAGGCCGGGGATTTCTTTAGATTTGGGCGCTTTGGTCAAGGGATACGCCGCCGAAAAAGCCCGGGAAATCTATGAGGAAAACCAGGTGGACAGCGCCCTTCTTTCTTTAGGGGGCATGATCGTCACCGTGGGCCAGAAACCCGAAGGGGAGCCCTACCAAATCGGCTTGCGGGACCCGGAGGGCGGCGCTTCGGATTATTTTGGCGTGCTCAGCGGGGACGGACGGATCATTTCCACATCCGGCGGGTACGAACGTTATTTTGAACAGGACGGCAAACGCTACCACCACATTTTGGCCCCCCGGACCGGGTATCCGGCGGAAAGCGGGCTGACAAGCGTCACCGTCCTCTGCGACGACGGCATGAAGGCGGATTTCCTGTCCACTGCTTTGTACATCGCCGGGACCGAGGCGGTCAAGTCCCATTTGAACGAAGCGGATTACAGCGTCATTGCCGTGACGGATGACCGGCAGGTGCTGGTTTCCGATGACTTGGCGGAGTCCTTTGCCCTGACGGAGGATTCCGGTTATACTTTGGCGGAATAAAATGAAAAAACTTTCTCGAAAAAGCATCGTCGCCCTGCTTGCTCTTGCGCTCCTGGTATTGGGGGCGGTGCTCTGGATCTTTTTCCAAAACCGGCGGCCCAATGGGCAATGGGCGGAAATTACATATCAGGGGGAGCCGGTTCAGCTGGTAGATTTAAGGGAAAACGGCGTTTTTCAGCTGGAGTCTGACCCCTCTATTTTGTATGAAGTGCGGGACGGAGGCGTCTGCTTTGTCCAGGCGGACTGCCCGGACAAAATCTGCGAGAAAGCCGGGCTATTGACCCGGGTAGGGGAAACGGCCGTCTGCCTTCCCCGGCAAACGGTAATCACCGTCATTGGCGGGCAGGAACCGGAGGTGGACGCGGTTGCGGGGTGAATCCAAAGCAAAAAAGGCGGCCTCCATGGGGCTTCTCATGGCCTTGGCCATCGCCTTGAATTTTCTCGAAAACCTGATCCCGGCCCTTCCGGCCATGCCGCCGGGGGTGAAGCTGGGGCTTTCCAATATTGTGGTGGCCTACTGCCTGTTTTATTTGGGCGGGCGGGAGGCCCTTTTCGTGGCGGTTTTAAAATCCGGCTTCGTCCTGCTGACCCGGGGCGTCGTGGCCGGGGCCGCCAGTATTTCCGGCGGGCTTTTGTCCCTGGCCGCCATGGGAATTACCATGCGCCTGGCCGGGAAGGGGCCTTCCCGGTATTTTGCTGTGAGCATCCCAGGGGCGGTGCTTCACAATATGGGCCAGCTTCTGGCCGTTTCGGTTATGCTCAAAAATACGGCAGTGTTTTACAGCCTGCCGGTTTTGTTTTTGGCCGGCGTCCTTATGGGATGCGTTACAGCGGCGCTTCTGCGGGTGGTATTGCCCGCTTTGCGGCGGGTGACGCCTTCCGGCGGCGCTGGCCGGGAACAATTTTCCCGAAAGGATTGATGGAAAAGATGCTCAAATTAAACGGACTCAAGCTCCTCCACTACAAAAATTCCCAAGACGCCGGGACTGTGGAGATGCCTGTGCCCAAGGTGGTCCGCATCCCCATGGTGCAGCACATGGGCGCGCCCTGCGTTCCGGTGGTGAAGCCGGGAGAACGGGTGCTGGCGGGCCAGCTCATCGGCGACAGCGACCAGGCGTTTTCCGTGCCCGTCCACAGTTCAGTTTCCGGGACGGTCAAGGCCGTTGAGGACTATGTTTCCTCCTCCGGCGCTTTGGTGAAACGGGTGGTCATTGAAACGGACCAGGTGCAGGAGGAGATCCCCCATGCCCCCCGGACAGCGAATACCCAGGAAGAACTGGTAAAAGCCGCCCGGGATGCAGGTTTAGCGGGCCTTGGCGGCGCAGGCTTTCCCACCCACATCAAGCTGAATTACAAGGATGTGGACCGGGTGGATGCTCTGGTAATCAACGCCGCGGAATGCGAACCGTACATCACCTCCGACTACCGGGAAATGCTGGAATCCCCCGACGATATCCTGAACGGCATCAAAACCGTCATGAAATGCCTGAATATCCAAAAAGCCTGGATCGGCATTGAGGACAACAAGCCGGAGGCCATCTCCCTGTTGAACCAAAAGGCCGCCGGGACCAATATCAAGGTGGAGGCGTTAAAGAGCATTTACCCTCAGGGGGCCGAAAAGGTGCTCATCTACAACACCACCGGCCGGATCATTGAGGAGGGGGAAATCCCCGCCGACAAGGGCGTTATTGTTATGAACGTCACCACAGTGGCCAACCTCTGGCGGTTTTTGCAGACAGGGATGCCCCTGACCCACAAGCGGGTGACCATTGACGGCAGCGTGGTGAAAAAGCCCATGAACGTCCGGGTCCCCTTGGGGACCATGGTGTCCGATTTGCTGGATTTTGCCGGGGTGGACAAAGACAAGGTGAAAAAGGCCCTGATGGGCGGTCCCATGATGGGGACCCCCCTGGACACCCTGGACACCTCCATTATCAAAAACAACAACGCCATCCTGCTTTTGGATGAAAAGGACGCGGCCCCGCCCAAAACCACCGCCTGCATCAAATGCGGCCGGTGCGTGGACGTCTGCCCCATGAACCTGCTGCCCGCCCAGCTGGAAAAAGCCTTTGACCGGGAGGACACGGAAACGCTGGAAACCCTCAAGGTGAACCTTTGCATCAACTGCGGCAGCTGCACCTACGTCTGCCCGGCCAAGCGCAACCTGGCCCAGAAAAATCAGCTGGCCAAGGGGCTTTTAAAGCGCAAAAACCAGGGATAAAGGAGAAATAAGATGAGCCAATTGATTGTATCCCCTTCGCCCCACATCCGGAGCGAACGGACCGCACGGAATATTATGCTGGACGTAATCATCGCCCTTTGTCCCGCAGTAATCGCTTCGGTCATCCTGTTCGGATGGCGGGCCTTCCTTATTGAGGCGGTGTGCGTGGCCAGCTGCGTCCTCATTGAGTACCTTTGCCGCGTTTTGATGAAGCGGGAACAGACCATCGGCGATTTGAGCGCCGTTGTCACTGGCCTCCTGCTGGCTTTGAACCTGCCGGTGACCATCCCCATGTGGGTGGCGGTGTTCGGCTGCTTTATCGCCATTGCCGTGACCAAGCAGCTATTCGGCGGCATCGGCCAGAATTTCGCCAACCCCGCCATTGCCGCCCGGGTCATCCTGCTGGCCTCCTTCGGCGGATATATGACAAACTTTACCGCCCCCTTCGATTACAGCGGCGTGGACGCCGTGGCTTCCGCCACCCCCCTGGCCTTGCTGGCAGGCGGCGCGGACGCTGTGACTTCCGCCAGCTCCGCCGCAGGCGGGGCACAGCTCCCCAGCCTGATGCAGATGTTCTTAGGCGTCAAAGCCGGGTGCATCGGGGAGGTCAGCGCCCTGGCCCTGCTCATTGGCGGCGTTTACCTGGTGGCCCGGAGGGTCATCAAACCCATCACCCCCTTGGTGTTTATCGGCACTGTCTTTGTGTTCAGCGGAATCTTGGGGGCCGACCCGGTTTACCAGATCCTGTCCGGCGGCTTGATGATCGGCGCTATTTTCATGGCCACCGACTACGCCACCACCCCCACCACCAACTGGGGAAAAGTGGTGTTCGGCCTGGGGGCCGGCCTGCTGACGGTGCTCATCCGGCAGTACGGCAATTACCCGGAGGGCGTTTCCTTTGCCATCCTTTTGATGAACATTTTGACGCCCCAGATCGACAAGCTTCTGACCCGGAAGCCTTTGGGCGGAAAGAAGGTGGAGAAACATGCGTAAAACCTGGGATTTAATCCGCCCGACGGTGGTGCTGGTGCTGGTGTGCGCGGTAATCTCCGGCCTGCTGGCCTTGACCTATAACTTAGCGGGAGTGGCCGCATTGGAAAACGCAGGCTACACCGAGGAAGAACTGGCGGAATACGGCGGTATTGCCCTGCCGGAAGCCGACAAGCTGGTTCAGGTGGAAGTGGAGACGGAGGATTCCGCCTTAAAATATGTGTACAAAGCGGAAAACGGCGCGGGAATGGCCCTGGTCTTGAACGTCAAGGGCTACGATTCCACCAAAATGGAAATCATGTACGGCTTTGACGCCGAGGGCGTCATGCAGGGGATCAAGGTCATTTCCGACAACGAGACCCCCGGCATCGGCAAAAACGTCATTGAAAATCAGGAGTATCTGGCCCAGTATCCGGGCCTGACGGCGGACGCGGTTTCCGGCGTGGACACCATCACGGGGGCAACCAAGACCTCCGGCGGCATCCGCACCGGCGCAGAGCAGGCGTTCGCCCTCTTTGAACAGCTGAAAGGGGAGGTATTGGGACAATGACCTGGAGCAAAGAATTTTTCAAGGGGATCATCAAGGAAAACCCCACGTTAGTGATGCTGCTGGGCACCTGCCCCACCCTGGCTATGACCACCCAGGCGGTCAACGGCCTGGGCATGGGATTGGCCACCACCTTTGTGCTGCTGGGTTCCTGTGTGGTGATTTCCCTCTTAAAGAACGTCATCCCTTCCCAGGTGCGGCTGCCCTGCTATATCGTCATTATCGCGGGCTTCGTCACCTTGGTCAGCTTCCTGTTGCAGGTGTATGTGCCGGAGCTTTATAAAACCTTCGGCGTATTCCTGTCTTTAATTACGGTAAACTGCATCATCCTGGGCCGGGCCGAGGCCTTTGCCAGCAAAAACACTGTGGGCAAATCCGTGGCCGACGCTTTGGGCATGGGCCTTGGCTTTACCCTGGCCCTGCTGCTTATGGGCTCTATCCGGGAGATTTTAGGCTCCGGTACCTGGTTCGGCATCGACCTGACCTTCGGCGTTTTGGAACCCATCCTGCTCTTTGCCACTCCGGCCGGCGGCTTTATGGTGTTCGGCCTTTTGGTGGCGGTGGTAAACCGGCTGAGCCACTACAAGATTTCCAAAAAGAAAATGGGCTGCGAGGGCTGCGCGGGCGGCTGCGCCGGGTGCGCCCAAGGCTGCGGCGAGAAAAAGGAGGGGAATGACTGATGAAAGAGATGCTGGCGATTTTATTCAGCGCCATTTTGGTGGACAATTTCGTCCTGTCCAAATTCATGGGCATCTGCCCCTTTATCGGCGTGTCCAAAAAGACCAGCTCTGCCTTCGGCATGAGCGTGGCCGTTACCTTTGTCATGGTCATGTCCACCATCCTGACCTGGCCCATTTACACCTACATCCTGGTGCCCAAAAGCGGGGCCTACAACTTCGGCTACTTAAAGACCCTGACCTTTATCCTGGTCATCGCCCTTTTTGTCCAGCTGGTGGAAATCCTCATTAAAAAGTTTATGCCCCCTCTTTACAAATCCCTGGGCATTTACCTGCCTCTGATCACCACCAACTGCGCCGTTTTGGGCGTCACCATCCTGAACATCGACAACGAGTACGGCTTCGTCCAGTCCATTGTCAACGCGCTGGGCGCTGGCCTCGGCTTTATGGTGGCATTATTGCTCTTTTCCGGCATCCGGGAACGGATTGACAAAGCGGATGTGCCCAAAATGTTCAAAGGCGTCCCGGCGGCATTGGTGGCGGCCGGTATCGTGGCGGCCTCCTTTGCGGGATTCGGCGGCTTAGTGGAAAACCTGTTTGCCTGAGGCGGAAAGGAGAGATTTTTGTGGAATATATCATTCCCATCGTGCTGTTTATCTGTCTGGGCCTTTTGGCGGGCGTTCTGCTGACGGTGTTTTCCCGGGTGTTTGCCGTGGAACAGGACGAACGGGCGGTAAAGGTCCGGGAAGTTCTGCCCGGGGCCAACTGCGGGGCCTGCGGGTTTGCTGGCTGCGACGCTTACGCCGAAGCGGTGGCCAACGGTGCCAAAACCAACGCCTGCATCCCCGGCGGCGACAGCGTTTCCCGGCAGATCAGCGCCATTATGGGCAGCGCCTACGAGGATGTGGCGGAGCAGGTTGCTGTTGTCCATTGCAGCGGGACCTGCGGCGTTACCGGCAAAAAATACGAGTACGCCGGGGAAATGACCTGCGACGCTGTGAGCCGCCTGTACGGCGGAAACGGGGCCTGCCCTTCCGGCTGCATCGGCCTGGGGGACTGCGTCAAAGCCTGCCCCTTTGGGGCCATTTCCGTAAAGGACGGCGCGGCAGTGGTGGACCGATCTTTGTGCACTGGCTGCGGCCTTTGCGCCAAGGCCTGCCCTAAGCATTTGATCGGCCTTTTCGCGGCGGAGCAGAGGGTGGAGGTCCTGTGCCAAAGCCCTTTAAACGGCAAGGCCACCATGGCCGCCTGCAAAGCGGGCTGCATCGGCTGCAAAAAGTGCGAACGGAACTGCCCAAGCGGCGCCATCCATGTACAGGATAACCACGCGGTCATCGACCACGAAAAATGCACCGGCTGCGGAGCCTGCGCGGAAGGCTGCCCCACCCACTGCATCCATTTGCTGTAATTACTGATGATCCAGGTCCTGCCGGAAGGCGGGGAGGAACTCCCGGAGGAAGATTTCCAACTCCGGGAGTTTCATGTTTTTTAGGGATTCTTCCTGATAAGCCAAGGCGCTTTCAAATTCCCGGTTGCCGCTTCCCACCTCCTGAATGCACTTGATGTAAGCCGACAGCTTGTCCGCCGCCTTTAAGTAGGGCAGGAGGGGGGCGTCCTCCTCCCCGGGGGAGAAAATTTCCCGGTAGGCGGGCTGAAGGTCGGCGGGGAGCCGTTCCACCAGTTCTAGGACGGCCTCTTTTTCCACCTCCTTGTAAAGGTCATGGAGGGCCTTGCTCCGGTATTTGATGGGGGTGGGCATATCCCCGGTGATGATCTCCCCGGCGTCGTGAAAGAGGGCCAGCAGGGCGCAGCGTTCCGCGTCCAGATTTTTCCCCAGGCGCACGTTCCCGATGGTGCACAGGGCATGGGCGAAAATAGCTGTGTCAAAGCTGTGCTGGGATAAGTCGTCCCGGACGGTGTTGCGCATCAGCCCCCAGCGGTGGATGTGCTTCATGCGCAGAATCAGGGCAAAAAAGCTGGATTCCATAAAAATTTTCCTCCTGTGCAAATTTTTTCAAAATATAGGGTCTATTATAAATAGGAAAGTTTTTCTTTATTTTATCAAAAAAGCGTGCCACTGTCCATTTTAAAATGGAAAATTTTGTGGTATAATATTTGTTGAACCTTGCCTAGTTAGGGGGAAATGGTGAGAATCCGGGGACGCAAAAGGAACCGGTATTGTAGGGGCGGGGTTCCCCCGCCCGCGGAAAATGGAAAACGTTTCGGGAAATCCGGCGGGCGAGCAATGCTCGCCCCTACAAATTGCGTTGATTTCCCCATCAATAGGAGAAAACATTATCGAGCCGTTGTCGTGTATCATAACGGCTTATGCAGTTGGGCCAATGCTGTGCGGCCGCGTCGGATTGGCGGCCCGGCCTCTGGGCCCACGTCAAATTATCACCGGCAGTTCGCCGCCTGGCCTCCGGGTAATCCAGTAATTGCGGGGAATATTTGTCAGGGGCGCGCAGCTTGTCGCGCGCCAGCCGAAGTATAACGCGTGGCTGTGCGGCTGCGTCAGCTTACCAGCGGCGGTTCGCCGCCCGCGTCGAATTAACAGCGGGGTTCCCCCGCGGAGGAGTTGAAGTTTTGTGGATGAAAATAAAAAGTCCGCTTTGCGGCAGTACGGAATGGTGTTTGGGCTGGGACTGCTTACCAGCTTCCTGTTTTTTCTCCCTTTTCTGATTTGGGACAAAGGGCTGTTTATCTATTACGGCGACTTTAACGTCCAGCAGATCCCCTTTTACCAAATGGCCCACGACTCCATCCTCACCGGCAATATCCGCTGGAACTGGTACACGGACTTGGGCGCAAACTTCATCGGCTCCTATGCCTTCTACCTGCTGGGAAGCCCCTGGTTCTGGCTGACATTGCTGTTCCCCAGCAAAGCGGTGCCTTATCTCATGGCCCCCCTCCTGATGCTGAAGATTGCCACCGCAGCTGTCACCGGCTGCGCTTATATCAAACGATTCGTGGCCAATTCCAATTACGCCGTCATCGGTGGGCTTTTGTACGCCTTTTCCGGGTACAGTATCTATAACATTTTCTTTAACCATTTCCATGAGGTCATCGCCATTTTCCCCCTGCTTCTGATTGCCATGGAGGAATTTATGGTCAACGGCCGCCGGGGCCAATTTGCCCTGGCCGTGGGGCTCTGCGCCTTTGTCAACTATTACTTTTTCTTTGGAGAAGTCGTTTTCTGCGTCCTCTATTTCATCTTCCGCTGCGTTTACGACCGGGGAAACAAAGCCGGGTTTTATCTCACCCTAAAGAAATTCGGCCTGTTGGCCTTGGAGGCGGTGCTGGGGCTATTATTGTCCTGCTGTCTTTTGCTGCCCGCTTTAATGGCCATTGTGGATAATCCCCGTACTTCCAACTTCCTCTTTGGCTGGAACGGCATTTTTTACGGCAACGTCCAGCGGTACGGCCTGATTTTTTCCAGCTTCTTCTTCCCGCCGGACATCCCGGCATATCCCAACTTCTTCCCGGATTCCAACGCCAAATGGTCCTCGGTTTCTGCGTTCCTGCCCCTCTTTTCCATGAGTGGCGTGCTGGCCTTCTTCAAAGGCTGCAAGCGGCACTGGTCCAAGGCCCTGTTGGGCGTCTGCGTCCTCATCGCCTTTGTGCCCTTTTTAAACAGCGCCTTTTCGGCCTTCAACAGCTCCTATTATGCCCGGTGGTTCTTCATGTTCGTCCTGATTATGGCCATGATGACGGCGGTGGCTTTGGAGCGTTACCGGGAGGAATTCAAGTTCGGCATCAAATGGACCTTGATCATTACCCTGTGCTTCTCGGTTTTGGCTATCTTCCCCTCCTACGAGGACGGGGAGCTGGTCTTTGGGCAGCTCATCAACTACCAGGAACGGTTCTGGCCCTATATGATTATTTCCGTCATGGGACTGGTGCTGGCGTCCTTCCTGGTGCAGCTGGACGGACGGGTGATGTTCCGGGCGGCCACGGTTTCCGTCTGCTTCCTTTCGGTGGTCATGTCGGTGCTGATGCTGGCCCTGGGTAAGGCCAATCCCGCCAACGCCCACCGGGTTTCGGAAATGGGCCTCAAGGGGGCGGAGAAATTCTCCTTCCTTGCGGACAATCCGGAGGACTTTTACCGCATCGATCTGGACGACTGCATGGATAATTTCCCCATGTACTGGAAAATTCCCACCATCCAGGCTTTCCATTCCGTGGTGCCCGGCTCCATTTTCGAGTTTTACGACACCATCGGCTATGACCGCAGCGTGGGGTCCCGGCCGGAACTGGATTACGACGCCCTGCGGCCCCTGACCTCGGTAAAATACCTGCTCACCTATGAAACCGAGGAGGAAGACCCGGACATCAGCGGGTTCACTTATGTGACCACGGAAAATGAGCTGAAAATCTACGAAAACGAAAACTTTATCCCCATGGGCTTCACCTACGACTACTATGTGGATGAGGAGCAGATGGACAGCTACAACGAAGGGAAGCGGGACTGGCTCATGCTGGCGGGGCTTTACCTGGATGAGGAGGCCATCGCCCGGAACCGGGATATTTTAGAGCCGCTGCCCGACAGTGAGTTCCCGGAACTGACGGACGAGGGGCTGGCGGAGCTGGCCTCTGACCGCCGGGAGGAAACCTGCGATAGTTTTGTCCGGGACAATGAGGGCTTTACCGCCACCATCGACCTTTCGGAGGAAAACCTGGTGTTCTTCAGCGTCCCCTGGGACAAAGGCTGGTCCGCCACCGTCAATGGCGAGCCGGTGCAGATCGAAAAGGCCAACGCCGGGTTCATGGCCGTCCGGGTCCCGGCGGGGCAGTCGGAAATCCGGTTCACCTATAAAACGCCGGGCCTTACGGCGGGAGTTTGTATTGCTATAGGTTCCGGAATCCTCCTGCTGGGCTACTGGCTCCTTTTCCGCCGCTTGCGGAAGAAAAATCCCAGCCTGCGGGTGAAAAAATACGCCCACCTGGCCCAGAACCCCGCCTTCGACGAAATCGGCGCGGCTTCCGCTTACCGGGACAATGTTGCCGGAAGGATCCACGGGGCTTTGGAGAAGCAAAAACCTGCGAACCAAGAGAAAGGAAATGACCAGAAATGACGCTTTATATTGTGGTGCCCTGTTATAACGAGGAAGAAGTCCTGCCGGAAACCTCCCGGCGTTTGGGCGAAAAGCTGGAGGAGCTGGAAAAGGCGGGGAAGATTTCGGCGGACAGCCGGGTGCTCTTTGTGGACGACGGCAGCAAGGACCGGACCTGGGAGCTGATTTCCGGCCTGCATAAGCAGGACTGCCGGTTCGGCGGGGTGAAGCTCTCCCGGAACAAGGGCCATCAAAACGCATTGCTTGCCGGGCTCATGACGGCCAAGGACTGCTGCGATGCCGCCATTTCCATGGACGCCGATTTGCAGGACGACATCAACGCCATCGACAAGATGGTGGACGCTTTTGCGGGTGGGTACGACATTGTGTACGGCGTCCGTTCCAGCCGTGCAACCGATACGGCCTTCAAGCGGGGCACAGCCCAGGGATTTTATAAGTTCATGAAGCTCATGGGGGTGGATATCGTCTATAACCATGCGGATTTCCGGCTCATGAGCCGCCGGGCCCTGGAGGGGCTTTCGGGCTTTGAGGAAGTGAACCTCTTTCTGCGGGGGATCGTGCCCCTCATCGGTTATCCCAGCACCACGGTGGAATACGAGCGCGGCGAACGGTTTGCCGGGGAAAGCAAATATCCCCTGAAAAAAATGCTGGCCTTCGCCTTTGACGGCATCACGTCCTTTTCCGTCAAGCCTATTCGCTGGGTGACGGCGGCAGGGTTCCTCATCTTTATGGCAAGCATTTTGGCGCTGATCTATATCGTAGTGGTAAAACTCCTGGGCTTTGCCGTACCCGGCTGGTCGGCCACCACGGCGTCCATCTGGCTGCTGGGCGGCTTGCAGCTGCTGGGTATGGGCGTTATCGGGGAATATGTGGGCAAGATCTACACAGAGGTCAAGGCCCGGCCCCGGTACCTCATTGAAGCCGTGGAATTGACTCCGGCGGTGAGGCCGCACAGCACCGAACCGACAGCGGCTCGATAATGTTTTCTCCTATCGGTGGGGAGATCAACGTAATTTGTAGGGGCCGGGTCCCCCGGCCCGGCGGCGAACCGCCGCTGGTAAGCTGACGCAGCCGTGCAGCGTCAAACCATCCGCTGGACGGCGAATATTTTCGCCGTATTATTAAGGTTCCACCCCTGTCGGTTATTGGAAAACCAATCGAAAAACGCATGGTAGGGGCGGGGTTTCCCCGCCCGCCAGATTACCCCAAACATTTTTATTTTTTCCACGGGCCGGGAAACCCGGCCCCTACAATTTTTTAAAAAAGACTTCACTTTTTGTCACGCAAATATTATGATTTATGTGTGGCGATAAATGAGGTGAAAGAATGTCGCCAAGAACCGGCAGACCGAAAGCAGAACACCCCAAAGAGGTGCGGTACAGCATCCGTTTGGATGTTCAAATCGAACAGCGCCTGCGTGATTTCTGTGAGAAGAAGGGAATCAGCAAGGGCGAGGCAATTCGGCAGGGAATCGAACTGCTTTTGGCCGAAAAAAATAAAGCTTCGGATCACTAGTAATTTTGTCCGGCATAAAATTTTAACAAAGCCCTTGACATTCGCCCGTACAAGTAGTATGATATATGTACGGGCGAATGTGAGGTGATAAAGTGTCCCCGAGAACTGGACGTCCAACCCAGAACAAAAAAACGCTGCGCCTTGAAATTCGGATGACTCCACAGGAAGCGGAAGATTTACAAAATTGCGCCGATAGGCTTGGAGTTAACAAAACGAATGTAATCATCAAGGGCATACAAATGGTAAAAGCGGAATTGGACGAAAAAAAATAGAGTTTCGAGCACACCTGACAAGCATTACTCGAAACTCTGTGGGACAGGAAAATCCTATCTGAAATCCATTATACATCAGATGGGCCTTCTTGTCAACGACAAAAAGGAGGAATCGGAATGTATACCATGGACGATTTGTGCGCCAGCGTTCTGGAACGGGAACCAGACCCGCCGGAGCTTGCCCAGTTCAGCAAACAGGTGCATGAGTACCTGGAAATGGAATTGACCCCCAGCGTTTTTCGGGATTTGGAGCCGATTTGGCTTCAGTGCGTCGCCGCTTATCAGGCCCAGGGCTTTTCTTTGGGCTTCCGCACCGCGGCAATGCTTCTCTGTAAATCTCTCTAACAAAAATCCCCCCGGATGTTCGTCCGGGGGGATTGCTGTTGTATATCACAGCGGCTTATGCATTTTCAATCGGAATTGGAGTGCCGCGCTGTCATTCTGTAAGCCGGTTATAAGCCCAAAAATTCCCGCATAATGCCGGCGATTTCCGCCGCTTTGGCGTAGGTTTCCATTTCACAGAAAATGCGGATCAGCGGTTCCGTGCCGGAGAACCGGCAGATGATCCAGCCGCCGTTTTTGAAGTACACCTTGCAGCCGTCCAGGTAGGAGACCTTTTCCACTTCTTCCGGGAAGAAGGGCAACTTTTTCTCCACAAAGAGCAGCTGGTTCAACTGGTCCTTCTTTTCCTGGGAGAACCGGCAGTCAAATTCGCTCATTTCGCAGCGGCCGTATTCCTCCTTGATTTCCCGGAGGATGGTGTTTAAGGGCTTGCCGATGACCGAAACCATTTCCACCAGCAGCGTCGCGGCGTAAATGCCGTCCTTGCCGGCGATATGGCCCTTCACCGTCAGGCCGCCGGAGCTTTCGCCGCCGATAATGGCCCCGGTTTCGTCCATTTTGGAGGAGATCCACTTAAAGCCGACGGGCACTTCCCAGCAGGTGCAGCCGAAGGACTTGGCCAGCCGGTCCAGCAGATGGGTGGTGGCCAGGTTGCGGACGCAGTCGCCCTTCCAGCCTTTGTATTTCACCAGATAGTAGTAAAGGAGCACCAGGATGTCGTTGGGGTGGATGAAGGCCCCTTCCGAGTCGATGAGGCCGATGCGGTCGGCGTCGCCGTCGGTGGCGATGCCTAAGTCGTAGCCGCCTTCCACTACCATGGAAGAGAGCCTAGTCAGGGTCTTGGCGGAGGGGGAGGGCAGCCGCCCGCCGAACAGGGCGTCGTGGCGGTCGTTGATAACGTCCACATCGCACCGGCAGGTTAGGAGAATGGTCTGCAAAGAGGTGCGGGAAACGCCGAACATAGGGTCCAAGAGGATCCGCAGCTTTTTGGCCTTGATCTTGTCCACGTCCACAAAGCTTAGGATGCTGTCGATGTAATCGTTGCTGGGGTTGATGATTTCCACGATGCCGGATTTTACCGCTTCGTCAAAATCCATCCGCTTGACGTCCTCCAGGGTCAGCTTGGCAATATAGCCTTCCAGGTCGTTGGTGACCTCCTTGCTGGCGTCCCGGCCTCCGGCGGTGAACACCTTGACGCCGTTGTATTCCGCCGGGTTATGGGAGGCGGTAATGGCCATGCCGTAAGCCGCGCCGGTGTTTTTCACTACGAACATGATCAGCGGGGTGGGGGATTCCCCCTGGATAAACTGGACATGAATGCCGTTGGCGGCGAAAACGCCGGAGATCCACTTGGCGGCCAGGTCGGACAGGAAACGCCGGTCGTAACCGATAATCAGCGGAGTGTTGTCCGCCTTTTCCGCTGTCATTTTGTTGACAAGCCCCTGGGCCAGAAGCTCCACATTGGCACGGGTAAAATCATCGCCGATAACGGCCCGGAAGCCGCCGGTTCCAAACTGGATCATGGGAAACTGCTCCTTTCCATTCTCTTCCAAAACATTACATTTTGCCGGTTACAGCCGAAAAAAGGCAATGCAGTCGCCAGGGTACCTGTTTTGTACCCCTTTTTCCGGCTGATGGATGTATTTATCTGGCGCTAAAAATCAGTGGTTTTCCAAAATTTCCTCACAGAGGGCCAGGTCCTCAGGGGTGTTGACGCCCAGAATTTCCGTATCGTCGTGGGTGGTGTAGGTGCCGATCTGATACCCTTTGCTCATCATAATGGTGGGGACGTCGGTCAGGTAGTATTCCCCCTGGGCGTTGGAGTTTTTCAGCTCTTTTAAGCAGGCAAAGAGTTTTTTGCTGTCAAAAACGTAAATGCCCACATTGAGCTCGTTGATCTTTTTCTGTTCGGGGGTGCAGTCCTTGTCCTCCACCACGCCGGTGAAATTGCCGTCCTCGTCCCGGATGATGCGGCCGTAGGCCAGGTCCCGGTTGGAAACGCCGGTGAGGATGGTGCAGTCGTTGCCTTCTTCGTTGTGGAGCTTTACCAGGCTCTGGTAGGTTTCCTTTTTAAAGAGGGGCATATCGCCGTAGCAGACCAGCACCGGGCCGTCGTAATCGGCCAGAACATCCTTGGCGCAGTTGACGGCGTGGCCGGTGCCCAGCTGCTCCTCCTGGATGGCGAAGGTGTAGCCGTCCTGGAACGCTTCCATAACCATTTCCTTCCGGTAGCCCGCCACGATGACGATGTCCTTTTTATTGGGGATAAAGTCCAGGTTTTCCACCACATAGGACAAAAGGGGGCGGCCGTTTGCTTCCCGCAAAACCTTGGGGGCGGTGAACTGCTCGGAATGGAGGCGTTTGCCTTTGCCTGCGGCGAGAATAATTGCTTTCATTCTAAAACTCCTTTTCTTAGTCGTGGATGGTGAGGCCCTTGTCCTGCTGGAGAATCATGGCCGGGTAGCCCAGCTCCTTGGCGGCCGCAACGATTTCCTCCGCTTTTTCCCGGGGAGCGTAGCAGTAAAGGCATCCGCCGCCGCCGGAACCGTTGAATTTGCCGCCGTAAGCGCCGTGAGCCATGGCGGTTTCCAGGATCTTGTCAATGACCGGGGTGGAGATCTGAAGGCCGTCCCGGAGGTTTGCCTGGTGGCGGTTCAAGAGCTCTCCCAGTTTTTCGTTGGTCATTTTCCCTTGCTGGATGAGGGAGAGGGCCTCCCGCTGGATGTGGTAGTTGTCGATGTTGGCCCGGACCTTTTGCTGGTGGAAGCTGTCCAGGGTGTCCACATATTTTTCCAGCTCCGGATGGTCGTAGAAATCCCGGATGGAGGAAATCCCGTACTGCCCCAGCTGCTTTAAGGCCTCCTGGGTGGGATATTTGGAATCCCCCAGCACCTTGATGGTGTCCTTGTCCTGAAGGGAGTCAAAGAGGATGAAGCAGCCGTCCAGGTCCAGCTTTAAAGGGGTGGGGATCGCTTTGCCGGTGGAGAAATCCAGGTGGACCATGCCGCCCAGGGCGGAAGCGTAGTGGTCCATCATGCCGCCGGGCTCGTTGAATTCCTCAACCTCGGCTTTCCAGGCCAGGAGGGCCATTTCCATGGGGTCCTCCGCCCGTTTCCGGTCGGAGAGGGCAGCTAAGGCTGTGGTCAGCACCAGCACCATGGTGGTGGAGGAGCACATCCCCTTGCCGATGGGGATTTCCGAATCCAGCGTCACCTCCGCGCCGCCAACGGCGAAGCCCGCCTTTTTCAGCACGCTGACAATGGATTTAAAGTAATCCCGGCTGTTTTCGTAGGAAAGCTCCGAGGCGGTGTCGATGCAGTATTCCTCATATTTGTTTTCGGTATTTTTCGCGCCCAGTTCCCCGATGGATCTGTCCCGGATGCGGATATGCAGCAGGGAATCGGAGCGGGCCTCGATCCGGGCGGTAAAGCGCAGGTTGATAGCGGAGGCGATGACCTCCAGGCCCAGGTAGTCCTGATGTTCCCCAAACAGGCAGATACGGCTGGGGGTGGAAACAGTAATCATAGGAAATCCTCCCAATTGTTTTGTAATTCTATTATACCGGATTTTGCCGGGCTTGTGTTTAGTTTCTTTCCGGTACTGTTCAGCTTATAAGAGGGTTTTCCGGCAAAAGTATCTGGTAAAATCCGGCGGAATGTGCTATACTGAAAAGAAAAAGGAGGGGTAATATGGCAAAAACGTATACATCCCTGGAAAAATTCTCCCGCCTTTTCCGGGAAACGGAAAAAAGCTGCGCGTTTCGAGCAGAAAGCCTGGAAGGATACGCCGCCTGGAAAGAACGCACCCGCAAAAAGCTTGCGGAGCTGACGGGCCTTGACCGCCTGAAAAAATGCCCCCTTTGCCCGGAGCTGTTAAGTTCGGAGGACATCCCCGGCGAACCCTTCCGGCGGCATAAATACCATATTCAGACAGAGGAAGGGGTCTGGATGCCTTTTTATCTGCTGGAGCCGCAAAGGCCCGGCAAAAAGCCGGTGATGATCTGCCCTCATGGACACGGCAGCGGCGGCAAGGCGTCTACCGGCGGCGAAACCGGCATCCCGGAGGTGGCGGAAAGCATTGCGGGATATCACTATGAATATGCTTTTGAATTTGCCCGCCGGGGATTTTTGGTGTTCTGCCCGGACGCCAGGGGGTTCGGCGAACGAAGGGAAATTTTCCAGGAAGGGGACCTCATGGGTTCCTCCTGCCGGGAATTGAACCAGATGGCCATTTCCCTGGGGCTCACTGTGACGGGGATGTGGATGTTCGACCTGATGCGGCTCATCGACTACATGGAAACCCGGGAGGACTGCGGCCTTTCGCGTCTGGGCTGCGCGGGGCTGTCCGGCGGCGGGCTGCAAACGCTGTGGCTGTCGGCCATGGACGACCGGGTCAAGGCGGCGGTGGTCAGCGGATATTTTTACGGGTACCACGACTCCCTGCTGCTTTTAAGCGGCAACTGCTCCTGCAATTATGTCCCCCATTTGTGGGAAACCGTGGATATGGGGGATATTGCCGCCCTCATTGCGCCCCGGCCCCTGATGATCGAAACCGGGGACCAGGACCCGCTAAACGGCCGGGGCGGCGTGGAAAACGTCGTTTCCCAGCTGGCCATCACCCGCCGGGCCTACCGGCTCTTTCACGCGGAGGAGAACCTGGCCCACTCTTTGAACCATGGCGCGCACCGGTGGTACGGCCGGGACGCCTACGGTTTTATGACCCATCATCTGCAATGACAATCGGAAAGGAAGCGTTTTTATGAAAACAACTGCTGTTTATTTTTCCCCTACCGGCACTTCGGAAAAGGGCGCTCTGGCCATTGCCAACGCGCTGGGCCAGGCGGAGAAGCTGGATTTGACCCGGTTTGACGCGGCGCTGACCCGGACGGGATTTGCAAAAGACGAGCTGGTGGTATTCGGCGCGCCGGTTTACGGCGGGCGGCTTTACAAGGGGGCTGTGGAACGGTTCCACAGACTGAAGGGGAACGGGACCCCCTGTGTTGTCACCGTCACCTACGGCAACCGGGACTTTGACGACGCCCTGCTGGAGCTTTCCGACCTGGCGAAGGAGCTGGGCTTCCGGCCGGTGGCGGCGGCCGCCCTGATTGGGGAACACACCTACGGCAACATCCAAAAGGGCCGGCCAAACGGGGAGGATCTAGCGGAGGACGAGGCTTTTGCCCGAAATGTTCTGGCAAAACTTCAGCAGGACCACCTTTCGGAACCGGAAATCCCCGGGAACCGGCCCTACAAAGAGGGCGGGAACGGCGGCAAGTTCCATCCCCTGACAGCAGAAGCCTGCGTCAAATGCGGCCTCTGCGCCCGGGAGTGCCCGGAGGGGGCCATTGACCCGGAAACCTTCCAGGTAAATCCGGACAAGTGCATCGCTTGCTTCCGGTGCATCCGCCGGTGCCCGGTCCACGCCAAAAACATGGACACCCCGGAATACCGGGAGTTTGCGGAAATGTTCACCAAAAAGCTGGCAAACCGGCGGGAAAACGCTTATTTCCTGTAAGGAGGAGTTTTGATGAAAGCGATTCGGGTGCTGTTTAAAATCGGGTGCCTGCTGGTCATTGCGGCCCTGGTTTTAGATATTCTGCGGATGATGCGCGGAAAGGAGGATGTTTTTGAAGATTGAAACGGCGCGGCTTTTGCTGCGGGAAATGGAGCAGACCGATTTTTCGGATTTAGCGGAAATTTTGCAGGACCCGGAGGTCATGGCCGCTTATGAGCACGATTTTTCCCATGAGGACGTGCAGGAATGGCTGAACCGCCAAAAAAGGCGGTACCGGGAGTACGGTTTCGGACTTTGGGCCATGATTTTAAAGGAAACCGGGGAAATGATCGGCCAGGCGGGACTTACCATGCAGCCTTGCGAAGGAAGCCAGGTTCTGGAAATCGGCTATCTTTTGAAGAAAAAGTTTTGGCACCGCGGCTATGCCAGGGAGGCGGCTTTGGCCTGTAAAGAGTACGCCTTTGAAAACCTGGGGGCGGAAAAGGTATACAGCATCATCAAATGGGACAACGAACCTTCCATGGGGGTGGCCCAGGCCATCGGCATGGAAAAGGAAAAGGACTTTATGGCCCGGTATTACAACGGTGATGTGCGGCACTGCCTGTTTTCCGTCTGTCCCGGGGTGCGGCTTCGTACTGACCGGCTCTTGCTGCGGGAATTTACAAAAGCGGACGCAGGGGCCTTTTTTGCCATTATGCAGGATGAGGAGGTCAATACCTTCCTCCCTTGGTTCCCGGTGAAAACTCTGGCGGAAGCGGAAGAAATGCTCCGAGAGCAGTATTTGGAACCAACGGACGGCGGCCTCCATCTAGCAATCTGCTTAAAAGAGGACAATGTCCCCATTGGATATGTGAATGTCAGCGGCGGGGAAGCCCATGACCTGGGATACGGCCTGCGCAAAGAGTTTTGGCACATGGGGATCGTCACCGAGGCGGCCAAAGCCATGGCAGAAGAAGCCAAACGCCGGGGGTTCCCCTTCCTGACGGCCACCCACGACGTCAAAAATCCCCGCAGCGGCGGGGTCATGCGCAACATCGGCATGAAATACTGCTACACCTATGAGGAGGTTTGGCAGCCCAAGAATTTCCCGGTGCATTTTAGGATGTACCAGCTGAACCTGGACGGGGACGAAGCCCGGGTCTACCGGGGATATTGGGAGAAATATCCCCATTTCATGGAGGAAGGGCTGTGAGGCTGGAAACTGAACGGCTGCGGATACGCCCCTTTGTTCCGGAGGATGCGGCAGAGCTTTTTCAGGTGCTTTCGGACCCGGAAGTGATGCGGTTTTTGGAGCCGCCCTTTAACTGGGAACAGACGGAAGCCTTCCTTCAGGAAGCAGGGTCAGCCAGCCCGCCGCTGGTTTACGCCTTGGAACGGAAGGACAGCGGGCGGCTGGCCGGATCCTGCATTTTCCACCCTTATGACGGCCCGGAAGAGTACGAGCTGGGATGGGTGCTCCGCCGGGACTGCTGGGGGCAGGGCTTCGCGTGGGAAGTCACCAAGGCCCTTGCTGTCCAGGCCGGGCGGATGGGCCTGGAAAGCCTTGTTATAGAGTTTTGCCCGGAGCAGGGGGCCAGCCGGAAGCTGGCGGAAAAATTCGGGTTCCGTCCGGCGGGGACGCGGGACGGGCTGGAAGTGTACCGGTATTCCCTCAAAAAGAGGGATGAAAACGAAAGACAGAAGGAGGTGTTTTGATGAGCGCGATTTGCGGATTGGACTGCACGCAATGCGGATTCCGGGAACAATGCGGCGGCTGCGCCGAAACAGGAGGGAAGCCCTTCGGCGGGAGCTGCGTCCTTGCAGCGTGCTGTTTGAAAAAAGGCTGCGGAAACTGCGGGAGGGTCTTTGAAGCCCCCTGCCGTTTGAAAGAAGAGCTTGTCCGGGAGTTCAACGCCCTGGGCATCGAGGACATGGAGGAGGTAACGGACCTAAACGCCCTGGCCGGCTCCTACATCAACCTGGAATACACGCTGCCCAGCGGACAGAAGGCGAAGCTCTGGGACGACAGCCGAGTGTATTTGGGAAACCAGCTGTGCAAAAAAGACGGCGGCGGCCGCTGTTACGGCCTCACCGCCGATGAAAACTACCTGCTGGTCTGCGAATACGGGAACGCCGGTTCCGACCCGGAGATTGTTGTTTACCAGAAACGGAGGTGATTTCCGTGAAAAAATGGAAAATCCTTTTGGTTGCGGCGGCCTGCGGGGCCTTGCTGGCAGGGTGCCAAGGAGAAGAGTCGAAAAGTGCAAAGCCGGTGATCTATCTGTACCCGGAGGAGGAAACGGAAATTTCCGTCCGGTTGGATTACGACGGGGAATTGACAACCACCTATCCCGCCTATGAGGACGGCTGGGAGGTTTTGGCGCAGCCCGACGGGACCCTGACCAACCTGGCCGATGGGAAGAAATATTCCTACCTGTTCTGGGAGGGGGAGTCCCGGACGGAATACGATTTTTCGGAGGGGTTTGCGGTGAAGGGCAGCGGCACCGCCGGATTTTTGCAGGAAACCCTGTCCCAAATGGGCTTAACGCCCCGGGAGTACAACGAAATGATCGTCTACTGGCTCCCGAAAATGGAGCAGAACCCCTACAATCTGATTTCCTTCCAGTCGGAGGCATACACGGCTTCGGCCAAGCTCGCCGTTTCCCCGGAGCCGGACAGCATGCTGCGGGTGTTCATGGCCTGGAAGCCTTTGGAGAAACCTGTGGACATCCCGCCCCAGGAAATCGTCCCTTTTGAACGGGAAGGGTTTACTGTGGTGGAGTGGGGCGGCGCAGAAGTGGATGGATAAATCTTTCCGGAAATTGAAACGTTTTGGCAAGTAGGAAAAATCAAAAGTTTTGGTCAAGCTTTTTCAAAAGCTTGTGGTTTCCAAAGGCAAAGCCTTTGGTCGCTCGTCGCAACGAGCGAAATCCTATTCTTTGCGGCTCGGCCGCAAACAAAAATAAGAAAAGGCGGCTCGCAAGCCGCCCGCGGATGTTCCCGCGCCCGGATTTTGCTTGCAAAATCCGGGTTTTGAATTTTCTAAAATTCTTCCACGGTGCATTTGCGTCAGCAAAGCAGCTACCTTTGTGCAATATCCTATAGTAAAGTTTCCCTTTTCCATAGGCTAACCGGACAGCCCGCAGCTGCCCGGTTTTTCTCAGTCCTTCTTTTCCAGCGAATCCCAGTCGATTTTCCGGTCCTTAAAGTAAAATTCCCGGTCATGCTCGCTGATTTCCCGGAGGACCCGGCAGGGATTGCCCACAGCCACCACATTGGCGGGGATGTCCTTGGTGACCACGCTGCCTGCGCCGATGACCGTGTTGTCCCCGATGGTGACGCCGGGCACAATGATGGCTCCTGCGCCGATCCAGCAGTTTTTGCCGATATGCACCGGCATATTGTACTGATAAGCCTGCTCCCGCAGCTCCGGCAGGATGGGGTGCCCGGCGGAGGCCACCACCACATTGGGGCCGAACATGGTGCAGTCCCCTACATAAATGTGGGTGTCGTCCACTATGGTCAGGTTGAAATTGGCGTAAATATGGTTCCCGAAGTGGACGTGGCTGCCGCCGAAATTGGCGTGGAAGGGGGGCTCGATGTAGCAGCCCTCCCCGATCTCCGCGAACATTTCCTTGAGCAGGGCCTGCCGCTTGTCCATCTCGGTGGGGCGGGTATTGTTGAAATCATATAACCGGTCCAGCAGTTTTTGCTGTTCCGCCAGGATTTCCTCATCCCCCGGCAGGTAAAGCTCTCCGGTGTGCATCCGTTCTTTCATACTCATTGTAATTCCTCCTTAACAGCCAGGCCGCGGCCTGCTGGGATATGCCTTTATAATCTTGCTGAAAAGGCCTTGCAGTTTTCATTATATCATTTCATCCCCGGAAAGTCTACAGCTTCCGCCAGGGAAAATGCGGCCCTTCCTTTGAAAAATTTTTGAGGAAAGATTCTAGAAAACTTTCATAAAATTATTGAAAATCCCATTTGATTGTGGTATATTTGGTTTAATATTTGGTGTGTATGCGCGGAAACGGAACCCGCGCGGAAGGGAGGACAACATGGAAAATTTGCTGCTGGACGGCTTGTGGCGCCTCCATTACGCCCCGGAACACGCAGGCGGGGCAACGGCGGAGAATGTGAAGGAACACCCGGCGTATACCCACATCCGGGCCGCTGTGCCGGGCAATGTGGAGCTTTCCCTGCATGAAGCGGGGAAGGCGCCGGACCCGTTTTTCGGCGCGAACCTTTATGAGTACCGCCCCTATGAATTTTACGAATGGTGGTACACCCGGGATTTTGACGCCCCGCCGGAGCTGCTGCAAAAGGGCGCGGAGCTGTGCCTGGACGGGGTGGACACCTTCGGGGAGATTTACGTCAACGGGGAGCTGGCGGGGGAAACCGGCGACATGATGCTGGAATACCGGTTCGACATTACCCGGTTTCTTCGGCCCGGCCCCAATGAGATCGCCGTGAAGCTCCGCTCCGCTGTCAATGAGGCCCGGAAAAAAGACTATCCCATGGCGGTGATCGGGGCGGAACGGGCGGACGAGATGGTCTATGTGCGGAAGCCCGGGCATATGTACGGCTGGGACATCGCGCCCCGGTTCGTGTCGGCGGGGCTTTGGAGGAGCGTGTACATCCGCCCGAAACGGACGGAATATTGGAAAGAAGTCTACATGACCACTCTGTCCGCAGACAGGGCGCAGGCCCGGGTCCTCCTGAAATTCCGCTTTGCCACGGACGACCCCATGCTGGAGGGGTTTGCAGTGCGGGTGCGGGGACAGTGCGGGGACAGTGTTTTTGACGAAACCCGGCCGGTGAAATTCTGCTCCGACGGAATGACCTTCCAGGTGGAGGACCCCAAGCTCTGGTGGCCCAAGGGCTACGGGGACGCCGCCCTTTACGATACCCGGGTGGAGCTCCTGCGCCATGGGGAAACGGTGGACACCTGGGCGCTTTCCCTGGGGATCCGGGTTTTTGAGGTCCGGACCAATTTTGTGCCGGGGGACGACGGGGAATTTAAGATCCTTGCAAACGGCGTGCCCATTTTGTGCAAAGGGGCGAACTGGGTGCCTTTGGACGCCTTCCACAGCCGGGACGCCGGCCGGTACGAGCAGGCTTTGGCCCTGTTCCGGGAAACCGGCTGCAATATCGTCCGCTGCTGGGGCGGCAATGTGTACGAAGACCACGCCTTTTTCGACATCTGCGACCGCAGCGGCATCATGGTCTGGCAGGATTTCTCCATGGCCTGCGCCGTATACCCGCAAACGGATGAGTTTGCCCGGGTGATCGAAAAGGAAGCCGCGGCGGTGGTCAAAAAGCTCCGGAACCACCCCAGCCTCCTTCTGTGGTCCGGGGACAACGAAGTGGACGCTGTCTATGAAAGCCTCGGGTATCGCCTCCCCCATGTGCGGAACAACCGCCTGACCCGGGAGGTGCTGCCCCGGATAACGGCGGCCCACGACCCCTTCCGCTTCTTCCTGCCCTCCTCGCCCTATATCCCGTTAAATATTTCCGGCGACCTGAACGTGCCGGAACAGCACAACTGGGGGCCCCGGGACTACTTTAAAGGGGATTTCTACCGCCATTCCAGCGCTCATTTTATCAGCGAGATCGGCTACCACGGCTGCCCCGCCGTGTCCTCCTTAAAAAAATTCATCCCGGAACAGGACCTCTGGCCCATCAAAAACGATTCCTGGGACGCCCACAACACAGAATACGCCAAGTATGTCATCAAGGACCGGGGCTACGACCGGAACCAGCTCATGGTGGACCAGGTGCGGGATATGTTCGGCGTGGAGTGCCGAAGCCTCCCCCAGCTGGCCATGCTTTCCCAGATCAGCCAGGCGGAGGCCAAGAAATTCTTCATCGAGCTGACCCGGCTGAAAAAATGGCGCAGGACCGGCATCATCTGGTGGAACATGCTGGATTGCTGGCCCCAGATTTCGGACGCGGTGGTGGATTATTACTTCCACAAAAAGCTGGCCTTTTACTACATTACCCGGGTGCAGAAGCCGGTCTGCATGATCTGCGCCGAGCCGGAAAACTGGCGCCACGGCATCTGGCTGTGCAATGACTCCAATGAATCCCACACTGTGGGATATACCGTCCGGGACGGCGAAACCGGGGAAACTCTCCTGTCCGGCAGGACCTTCTCCCCGGCCAACGAGAACGTGCAGGCGGGCCAGTTCAAGGCCTTTTCCGGCGTCCAGCGGCTGATCGTAATGGAATGGACCCTGGAAAACGGCGAAAAAGGCGCGAATCACTACATCACCGGCTACCCCGCCTTTGACCCGGAACGCTATGCCAAGTGGCTGAAAACCATTGAAAAGCTGGAAACGCCCTTTGACAGCGCCCAGTGCTTCGCGTAAGGGGGGAGCTTGATGACAGGCAGAGAACGGGTCAAGGCGGCCCTGGCCTTCCGGCCGGTGGACAAAGCGCCTTTGGAGTATCATCCCTGCGGGCGGGGGCTTTATGAGCATGGGGAAGCCCTTCGGGGCCTGATCAAAGCCCTTCCGGGGGATTTTGAGGATTTTTCCGACGCGCCCATCCCCAAGCCCTCCCCGGACGCTGTGGACGCGGACGGCCGGTACCATGAGTTCCAGACGGACGGCTGGGGCGTCACCTGGGAAATGCGGATTTTTTCCATGATGGGGCACCCCTTCCGCCAGCCTTTGGCGGACTGGGCGGCGCTGGACAGCTTCCGCTGCCCGCCCCATCCTCTGGCGGAAAGCGGGGCCATGGAACGCTATGCCCGCCATGTGGCAGAGGAGCAGGAAAAGGGCCATTACGTCAAAGGGGGCGGCATCGGATTTTTTGAACGGATGCACGCTCTGCGCCCCTTTGAGGACGTTTTGATGGACATTTATGACAACGGCCGGGAGATCAACCGCCTGGCGGATATGCTTATGGAATACGAAATGGAGGAGCTGCGCCTGGCGTGCGAAGCCGGTGTGGACGGCATCCAGTTCGGCGATGATTTCGGCACAACCCGGGCTATGCTGATGTCGCCGGAGATCTGGCGGTCGTTTTTCAAGCCCCGGTACCGCCGTTTGGTGCGGTTTGCCAAGGACCAGGGAAAGGACGTCTTTTTCCACACCTGCGGGTATACGGAGCCCATCCTCCCGGACCTGCGGGAAATCGGCGTGGATTCCATGTGGCCCCAGCTGACGGCCTATGAGAGTGCGGACGCCCTGGCAAAACGGCTCCGGGAGCTGCATCTGGCCTGCGCCATCCACATTGACCGGGCGGGGATCATGACCAGGGGCAGGCCGGAGGATGTGACGCGGGCGGTGCATGAGGCCGCCCGGGCCTTTGATATTTGGAACGGCGGCGCGTTTTTCTATGTGGAAACGGACAACGATTTCCCCTTTGAAAACATCCGCGCGCTGCTGGACGCCATTGGAGCATACCGGAAGGGGGAATAAATGATGGGACGCCGGGAGGACTTTGCCCGCACCATGCGGCTTGAAAAGCCGGAAAACCTGATACTTGATTTTGGCGGGAACCCGCTGTCCTCCATGGAAGGGGACAGCGAATCCAAGCTCCTGGATTTCCTGGGCTTCGGGCCCAAGGAGAACCAGGACCTGCCTTTTGGAAAGGCGCGGCGGCTGGATGAACGGCTTCTGCGGTATTTTGACACGGATACCCGGGCGGTAGGGGAAATCTTTGCCCCAAAGGATTCCCATTACCGGAAGATCTCCGACACGGAATATATTGACGAATGGGGGATCCGCCGGAAATTTACGGGGCTTTACTGGGAGAACGTCAGCACCCCTTTAAAGGGCGCGACGCTGGCGGAATTAAACGCCTATCCCTTTCCCGACCCGGATTCCATTGACCAGAGGGAAATCGACGCCTGCGCGGCCCAGGCCAAGGACCTTTATGAAAATACAGATTACGTCATCTGCGCCGAACACCCGGTTTACGGCATTTTCGAGCTGGGCTGCTGGCTGTGCGGCTTTGAGGATTTCCTGTACCGGATGGCATTGGATGAGGAATGGGTGCACCGCTTCTTTGAACGGGTGCTGGAATATCAGAAAAAGGTCATCAAGCGGTATTACACGGCGGTGGGGCCTTATGTCCACTACACCTCCAGCGGGGACGATTTCGCCACCCAGAACGGCCCCTTTGTTTCGCCTGACATGTTCCGGGAATTGATCAAGCCCTATTTTAAGGAACGGATCTCCTATACCAAGCAGTTTACCAAGGCCAAATATCTGCACCACTCCTGCGGCAGCGTGTTCCGTCTGGTGGACGACCTCATCGACTGCGGCGTGGAGATTTTAAACCCCATCCAGCCCAAGGCGGCGGATATGCAGCCGGAAAAGCTGAAAGCGGCTTACGGGGACCGGATCGTCTTCCATGGGGGGATCGACACCCAGGAGCTGCTGCCCTTTGCCAGCGATCAGGAAATCGAGGAAACTGTCCACCGGACCATTGAGATCCTCAACAAAGACGGCGGCTATATTTTCGCGGCGGCCCACAATATCCAGCCGGACGTGAACCCCCGCAGCCTGACCGTCATGCTGAACGCCGCCAGGAAATACCGGAAGGCGTAAGGTCAAAAAACCCCGGAGAAACGCTCCGGAACGGACAATTTGCAAAAAAACGCCTGCTTTCATAAGCAGGCGTTTTTCATTTCTTCTTTGGGGGATGGGAAAATTTTCGGGATAGCCATCTCTTTATCCGGACAATCAGCAGGATTGCCGCAACTGCCAAAACGATCCCCAGAACAATCCGGAGGACCCATATCCAGGCGGGGAGGGACGCTGTAAAGGAAAGCTCCCCCTGAGGCAGACCGCTGCTTTCATACCGGTACTTCCGAAAGCCGGCCCACCGGAAGGGCAGGCTGGTTTCCGTTAAAACCGGGGCGGCGGAGGACAGCTGAAGCTCAATTTCCAGCTTCTCAAAGGAATCCCAGTATTGGGCCGGGGACAGGAAATAATAGAACGTATAGCGGGTTTCGGTGGTGACATAATGAAAGACCACGTCCCGTTCCATAAAAGCCTGGGTCGCCGAGCGCACCTCCAGCCGGGCGGTTTCGCCGGGAGCCAGCTCCAGGGTAAAGTCCAGCAGCCGGATTTCCGCGCCGCTGTACCCTTCTTCCTCCGGCAGATTGAAAAAAACCGGCGGTCCATTCCTGCCACGGCTCGCTGTCCGGCAGCAGGCGGCAGGGAAGGGGTTCCCCGTTTAGAAGGACCTGCTGTTCATTCTCCAGCCTCTGGGCGGCAATGATTGGGAACACCGCCGGGACGGTGCAGGGCTCGTTGGTGGGATTATAGAGGGAGTAAACGGCGGTCACCGCGCTTTGCAGGGTATGGCCGGAGGTCTGAGGCTCCAACTGGAACAGGAGGGTCTCCCCCTTCACCTGAAGGGGGCAGTCCTCCATCACCAGGATTTCACTGCCCTGCGCCCCCTCCCATTGGTAGGGCAAGGCGTTGGCAGATACCCTTTCCGGCCGGAAGACGGCAAGAATGGCCAGCAGAAACAGCGAAAGAATCATTTTCCGTGACATCAGCATCTCTCCCATTTGGGGGCAGTCCCGGTTATTTTTGGTTGTCGGCGGTCCAGGTGTCGTAAAGGATGTCAAAATCCTCAAATTCCGGACCGTTTACATAATAGAAGGTGCCCCGGGTCAAAAGATCCGGCTTTTCCGGATTGTAAAACCGGGCGGTGCGGCCCCCTAAAAGCTCCAGGCACCCGTCCGGGTCGTTGTCCTTGAGCCACTGCCAGGCGTAGGCAATCCACTGCTTCCGATACCATTTGGGCTGATTGGCGAACCAGCTGACTTCATCATAGCCCCAGGGATAGTAGTCCACCTGAGTGTTCAAAAGCTCCGGCGGCTGGCAGCCGTAGTTGTCGATCTCCACGAAATAGGGGAGATGTTCGCACTTCCAGCCGCTGTGGGTGAGGCCTCCCATGCTCCGGTTGTAAATGGAGTTGCCCCAGCCGCTTACAAGGCGGCACCGCTGGGGGTTGTGCTCCGTGGCCACATGGGGCGCGTCCTCGGCGAAGGCCACCGGACGGGCCGGATAGGCGTGGAAATCGAAAAGCAGCTTGCCGTCGGTCCCCACAATGCCGTGGGTGTGGGCGTTTAGGAGGACAAAATGCCGCCGGGCGTGAGCTTTGGCGTAGTCCCGCAGCAGGTTCATGACTCGGGTCCAGCAGGCGTAATGCCCGTCGGTTTCCCCCATGAGCAGCACTTGGCCGCAGTGGATGGCCTCAAAGCCCAGGTCGATGTAAAGACATCCCCGGAAGTAGAAAAACATCTGGGTTTCCAGCCGTGTCATGTCCGGGACGCTGCCATCCTTTTCCCAGTGGTCCACATACCGGCCGTCGGGAAATAGCATGTCTTTGTACCGGAAATTCCGGCTTTCCGGCTCCATCCCAAAGGCCTCGAACACATGGGCCGGGATGGGGAACTCCTCAAAGGAGGGGTAGGCGGTTTCAAAGATGCAGGCTTCCAGGATAATATCCGGGTCGGCGGCGTGAAGGGTTTCCGCCGCCTTTTTCATTTCCTCCCAGCGGGCGATTTCCTTGCCGTTGGGGATCCAGGCGCAGGCCGCCCGGGCGATGTATTTCGCGCCGCTTTGGGTAATCAGCCGGATGGCTTCCTCCGTCATTTTCTCCGGCGGGATGCCGTATTCGCTGCCGCTGTCGAAAAAGCTCAGCACCATGGAACGGGACAGGTAATTCCGGAGCACCTGCTCCGAAATGCGCCCCTCAAAGGCATAGTCCCGGCCAAGGTTCGCGGGATGATTGGATGGGTTATTCATGGGAAGCTCCTTTCTGTTTTGCCAAGCGGAAAATCTGTCCGCAGATCATTTCCATTGCGGTTTCGGAAGGATGGCTGCCGTTTAAGATCAGGTCGGCCCGCCATTTGCAGGGCTCTGTGTACTGGCGGAAGCGGGGCCGGACCGCATTGACATAGCGGCCGGTGATTTCCGAAAGCTCCTGGCCCCAGCCTGAATGCCGCTGCACCCGGCGGGCCAGGCGTTCCTCGTCCGGGCAGTCCACATAAAGCCGCAGGTCCAGCTTCCGGAAGATTTCCTCGTCCCACAAAGTGAGCAGGCCTTCTAAGATTATCACTGCCGCGCCGCTTTGCAGGGCATCGTCCAGCTCCTGACGGAGGGCATCCAGCTGGAAGGAAGCGGGCGAATTGTCGTCAATATAATCTTTTCCGTCCGCAAAGCCGGTCATATGGGGGCGTTCCTCCGGAGGAAGGTAATAGTCGTCCATATGAAACACAATGGGGGAAAGGGGGGCAAGCTCCTTTTCCAGCGCGGAGCAAAATGTGGTCTTGCCGGAGCAGGAGCCTCCTGTAATGCCGATAAAAATGGGGTTAGATGTTGCCATGATTTTTTCCTCGCGAAATTACTGTACAGCTTTCAAATGGATCAGCACGCTTTCCCCGTCACAGTAATTGCGGCTTAAATTTAAACCGGCGTTCATCAGGGTGTCGCCGGACAGAACGCGGCCGGCGGATTCGTCCAGGTACTTTTTCCGGGGGTCCAGGCCAGCCAAACGCAGGTAGCTGTTGAAGTTCACCCGGGTCCGGGGGACGATAAAGGTCACCAGAGCTTCGGACTTGTCCGGGGAAACGCTCATCCAGGCGCAGCGGTTCTCGCTTTCAAAGGGGCTTAAAAGCCGGTAGAAATCGCCGCCCTGGACTAACGGCGCGTAAGCGTGATACTGGGCCACCTGCTTTTTCACCAGTTCCTTTTCTTCGGCGGTGAGCTTGGTCAGATCCAGCTCGTAGCCGAAGGCCCCGGCCATGGCCACATTGCCCCGGGTTTCAAAGCTGGTGACCCGGCCGGTCTGGTGGTTGGGCACCGCCGAAACATGGGCGCTGATGGAAGAAGGCGGATAAACAAAGGAGGTGCCGTACTGGATGCGGCAGCGCTCCATGGCGTCGGTGTCGTCGCTGGTCCAGATCTGGGGGGAATAGCAGAGCATGGCCGGGTCGAACCGTCCGCCGCCGCCGGAGCAGCCCTCAAACAGCACATGGGGATAGGCGGAGGTGAGGCGGTCAAGGAGGCTGTAAAGCCCCAGGACATACCGGTGGAAGGTTTCTTTCCGGCGTTCGGGGGGGAGTTTCGCGCTGGCGGCCTCGGTCAGGTTCCGGTTAAAGTCCCACTTGACATAGGCGATGTTTGCGCTGGAAAGGATGGCCGAAATGGCGTCGAACAGGTAATCCTGCACGTCCTTCCGGGTCATGTCCAGCACATACTGGTTCCGGGCAATGGAAGGCTCCCGTCCGGGGGCGCAGAGGGTCCAGTCCGGATGCTCCCGGTAAAGCTCCGAGTCCGGGGAGATCATTTCCGGCTCAAACCAGATGCCGAACTTGAGCCCCAGGGCGTTGACCTTTTCCACCAGGGGTTTCAAGCCGCCCTTGAGCTTTTCCTCGTTGACGAACCAGTCACCCAGGGAGGAACGGTCATCGTTCCGCTTGCCGAACCAGCCGTCGTCCATGACCAGCATTTCAATGCCCAGTTCCGCCGCGTCTTTGGCAATGGCCAGCAGCTTTTGCTCGTCAAAGTCAAAATAGGTTCCTTCCCAGTTGTTGACCAGGATGGGCCGGATTTTTTCCTTCCATTCCCCCCGGCAGAGATGGCTCCGGTAGAGCTTGTGGTAGGTCCGGGACATACCGCCCAGGCCTTCATTGGAGTAAACCAGCACCGCTTCCGGCGTGGTGAATCTTTCGCCGGGGTTCAAGGTCCAGGCAAAGTCAATGGGGTTGACGCCCATGACCAGGCGGGTGGTCTCCAAGGCGTCGCACTCCGCTTCTATGGCGAAATTCCCGCTGTAAACAAGGCTTGCGCCGTAGGCTTCCCCGGTGGTTTCGGTGGCGGAATGGGAAACCAGGGCGGCGAAGGGATTGTGGGCGTGGCTGGAGGAACCCCGCTTGCTGGCCACAGTGCGGATGTCGTGGGTCAGGGGCGCGCGGCAGACCTGGCGCTCGCCCGCCCACTGGCCGTAAAGGTGCACCATGTCAAAATCCATGGTGGGGAAGTCCAGGGCGGCGCTGGCGGCCTTCTCAATAACAAAGGGGGTGGAGCCGCCGTTGCGGATGACCGCTGCCCGGGTGATGGCGCTGTAATTGTCCAGGACGCCGTACAGCAGATGAACTTCCGCCCCGGTCAGAGGATCCTCCATGAGGATATCCAGGGTTTCCGCCTCGTTTTCGTCAGCGTAAACGGCGGGAAGCCCTTCCAGGGCATATTTCCCCTTCTGAATGGCGTGGCTGCGGTACTGAAGGGAAGTGGCTGTGGAGCCGTTTTCCCCCAAAATGGACAGGGCGGACACCCGGTAGTCGCCGGTCCCGTTGACAGGGTATTCCTGGAAGGCTGTGTCCAAGGTGAAGGGGGAGTTGTCAGGCGGGTTGGGGCAGAAGGAAGCCATCTGTAAGGAGCTTTGCAGATAGAAAAGGTCGGTATCCGAGATTTTCGCCCCGTAATACAGGTGGAACAGGTACCCGTGGGAGTCGATGCAGAACGCGTAGCTGGACGAGCCGGCGTCCAGGCGGAAAACCTTCTTTTCCGCGTCAAAAAGAATCGGCATAGAATCATCCTTTCCAGGCCAGTATGCTGGCGTTTGGTTTGATTCTAGCACAGATTTTCCCATTTTACAACCGGTTTTCCTTCCTTTGCAGGAAAACTCCATGTTTGCGGCAAATCCGGTTGGAAAATTTGCCAATTTAAGACCTTGCAAAGGGGGGATTTTTGCTGTATCATAAAAACAGCGAACCTCCTGAAACGTTTTGTGGGAACCGAGTACCTTTTGCGCACCCTGAAAACCTGTATACAGAAAAGAGGGAACCAATGATGGAAAGACGCTATACACTGGCTGTGGATATCGGCGCGTCCAGCGGCCGCCACATTTTGGGCTCCGTCCAGGACGGGAAAATCGTCTTGGAGGAGGTCTACCGCTTTGAAAACGGCGTTTCGGAAAAAAACGGCCATCTCTGCTGGGATTTTGAACGGCTCTTTGCAGAGATCATAAACGGCATGAAACGCTGCAAGGAACTGGGGAAGGTCCCGTCCTCCATGGGCATCGACACCTGGGGCGTGGATTTCGTCCTGCTGGATCAGGATGAGAAGGTGCTGGGGGACACGGTTGCCTACCGGGATCCCCGCACCGCCGGCATGGACGCGGAAGTGTCCAAAATCATCTCTATGGAGGAGCTTTACGCCCGCACCGGCATCCAGAAGCAGAGCTTCAACACCATTTACCAGCTGATGGCGGTAAAAAAGGAGCATCCGGAATACTTAGCGCGGGCCAAGCGTTTTTTGATGACTCCGGAATATTTCCATTACCTGCTGACCGGCGTGGGCATGAACGAGTATACCCTGGCCACCACCACCCAGCTGGTCAACGCCAAAGCGAAAACCTGGGACCGGGAACTGATGGCCATGCTGGGCCTGCCGGAGGAAATCTTTGGGGAACTGAACCTCCCCGGCACAGAGGTTGGGAGCCTTCTGCCGGAAATCGCCAAAGAGGTGGGGTTTGACTGCAAGGTCGTCCTGCCCGGCACCCACGACACCGCTTCCGCTGTGCTGGCTGTGCCCAAATCCCAGGAAAACGCCATGTACATCAGCTCCGGCACCTGGTCCTTGATCGGCGTGGAGCGCATGGAACCGGACTGCTCGGAGCAGAGCCGCACCCTCAATTTCACCAACGAGGGCGGCTACGGGTACCGCTTCCGTTACCTGAAAAACATTATGGGCCTCTGGATGATCCAGTCTGTCCGCCGGGAATTTAAAGCCCAGGGCATCCAGTACAGCTTCGACGACCTCTGCGACCTGGCCATTAAAGCGGGGGATTTCCCCTCCCGGGTGGATGTGTCCGACGAATGCTTCCTGGCCCCCAAGAGCATGATCGCCGAGGTGAAGGATTTCTGCGCCCGCACCGGCCAGAAGGTCCCCGCGAACAACGAAGAGCTCATGGCCTGCATTTACCAGAGCCTGGCGGAAGGCTACCGCAAGGCTGTCCGGGAAATGGAGGAGGTCGTGGGGATCTCCGTCCCATGCATCCACATTGTGGGCGGCGGCAGCAAGGACTGGTACTTAAATGAGCTGACCGCTAAGGTCACCGGCAAGACGGTTTATTCCGGCCCGTCCGAGGCGACCGCCCTGGGCAACATCCTGGCCCAGATGATCGCCGCCGGGGAATACTCCGGGGTAGAGGACGCCCGGAAAGCGGTGGCGGCGTCCTTTGCCGTCAAGGAGATCCGTCCCCAGCCTTAAATTTGTTTTGATAATTCCGCATAAAAGGAGGCAGCACGTTATGTCCAATTATTATCAGTACGCCAAGGAGCTTTACGCGGGGCAGGGCATTGATACCGAGGAAGCCCTCAAGAAGCTCTCGGATGTCAAAATTTCCATGCACTGCTGGCAGGGGGACGATGTCGCCGGCTTTGAAAATGCCGGCGAGCTGTCCGGCGGCATTGCCGCCACCGGCAACCATCCCGGGAAAGCCCGGAATTTTCAGGAGCTGACCGCCGATCTGGACGAAGCCTTCCGCATGATTCCCGGCCGCCACAAAGTAAATCTCCACGCCAGCTACGCCGTCACCGGCCGGGGTGTGGACCGGGACGCCCTGGCTCCCGAGGATTTCAAGGCCTGGGTGGATTACGCCAAGGAACGGGGCCTGGGGCTGGATTTTAACCCCACTCTGTTCTCCCATCCCAAGGCTGCCGACAGCCTGACCCTTTCAAGCCCCGACCCGGCCATCCGGAAATTCTGGATCGACCACTGCAAATGCTCCCGGAAAATCGCCGAGAGCTTCGGCAAGGAGCTGGGCCAGCCTGCCCTCAATAACATTTGGATCCCCGACGGCTACAAGGAAGTCCCCGCCGACCGTTTAGGGCCCCGGATGCGCCTGAAGGAATCTCTGGACGAAATCTTCTCCGAAAAGCTGGACGGTTCCGTCCTTTACGATTCCGTGGAGTCCAAGGTCTTCGGCCTGGGGCTGGAAGCCTATACCGTCGGTTCCCATGAGTTCTACATGAACTATGCCGCCAAAAACGGCGTCCTCTGCCTGCTGGACAACGGCCATTACCACCCCACGGAGATGGTTTCGGATAAAATTCCTTCCCTGCTCCTGTTTTCCGAAAAACTGGCCCTCCATGTAACCCGGCCAATGCGCTGGGACTCCGACCATGTGGTCCGGCTGGACGACGAGCTCCGGGAAATCGCCAACGAGATCGTCCGCTGCGGCGCGCTGGACCGGGTGTTCATCGGCCTGGACTATTTCGACGCCAGCTTAAACCGGGTGGCCGCCTGGGTCATCGGCATGCGGAATATGCAGAAAGCCCTCCTGTCCGCCCTGCTGACCCCCCACGCCAAGATTAAGGCCTTCCAGGACGAAGGGGACGTCACCTCCCTGCTGGCCCTTCAGGAGGAGCTGAAAACCTATCCTATGGCCGCCGTGTGGGATGAGTTCTGCGCCCGGAACAATGTGCCCTTGCGGGAGAACTGGCTTGCAGAGGTGCAGAAATACGAGAAGGATGTTTTGCTGAAGCGCTGACATTATTTGGTACAGTAGAATAAGGACAACCGCATAGTTTTGCTTTCGCAAATAAACCGCAGAGAGTATTTTAGGAGATTCTAAACTTGGATTTTGTCTACAAAATCCAAGCGGCGGGTCATCGCCGGGCGGTCTGCGGACCGCCTCTTTTTCTGATAATTCGCGCCCGAGGCGCGAAGAGTAGGATTCCGCTCGCTGCGGCGATCGGCCAAGGACTCCGTCCTTTGGAATCCTGCCACCTTTTGAAAAAGGTGGACGAAAACTTTCAGATAATCCCGTTAGGGTAGGTTTCTTTCTTATTCTCCCCAAAAATTACAACCAGAAAGAGGAATCATCTACCATGGATATTTTAAAAGAATCGTTTATGCAGGGCTTTATCCGCCTGACTGACGACGCCTTCCGCAAGGGCTGGCACGAGCGCAACGGCGGCAACTATTCCTACCGCATGAAGCCCGAGGAAGCCGACGCGGTAAAAGCCGCCTTCTCCTATGAACGGGAGTGGCAGGACATCGGCGTGGAAGTCAAAAACCTGGCCGGGGAATATTTCCTGGTGACCGGCTCCGGGAAATATATGCGCAACGTGATCCTGGACCCGGCCGCCAACCTCTGCATCGTGGAAATCGACGGAACCGGCACAAAGTTCCGCATCGTCTGGGGCCTGACCCAGGGCGGCCGTCCCACCAGCGAACTGCCCACCCATTTGATGAACCATTTCATTAAAAAGGAGCTGACCGGCGGCAAACACCGTGTCATCCTCCACGCCCACACGACAAACGTCATCGCCCTGACCTTTGTTCTGCCTTTAAAGGACGAGGTGTTCACCCGGGAGCTGTGGGAAATGGCAACGGAGTGCCCGGTGGTGTTCCCGGAAGGCGTGGGCGTGGTGCCCTGGATGGTGCCCGGCGGCCGGGATATCGCTCTGGCAACGGCGGAGCTGATGAAACAGTACAATGTGGCAATTTGGGCCCACCACGGCATTTTCTGTTCCGGCGCGGACTTCGACGAAACCTTCGGTCTCATGGACACCGTGGAAAAATCCGCGGAGATCCTGGTAAAAGTCCTGTCCATGGGCGGCAAGCGCCAGACCATCACCGCCCAGAATTTCCGGGACCTGGCGGTGGATTTCAAAGTGACTCTCCCGGAAAAATTCCTGCAGGAATAAGTTTCGCAATCGAACAGAAGGCAGCCCCTTTTTGGGGGCTGTCTTTTTTTATGCAAAAAACTTAAAAATTTTCTCTCAAAAGGGCGTTTTGTGACCGCCGTGTGACCAGCGTGTGCTATAGTATAGGTATAGCCCGGAAGGGCAGCGCAAAAACCGAATGGTAAAAATGAAATGGAGGCGTTTGAGAATGAAATTCAAGAAGATTCTTGGCTTAGCCTTGTCGGCGGCCATGGCGGTATCAGCCGTTGGGCCGTGGACTGGCGTGACCGCGCTCGCGGCGGATTATCCGGAAACGGATAAAGAACTGGATGTTTACATGAATCCCAATAATTACGGTAAAGGCGGATATTTCGTACATGAGGTAGATCAGGTAGGTGATCCGTGTACAGGTAGCGAAGGCTATTTTTATGAAGACGAAATGTATACAGAACCTGAACATCATTATGTTGTGACGGAATATACAAGTAATCCCGGTGAACTTGTGTATGTACGTTGTGACAAATATCAAGAATGGGGCGGACCGGAAGAGCCAGAACAAACACAGTGTAATGGACATAATTACAAATACATTGTGTGCGATGATGATAATCAGGGACATGAGGAAATTTTTAATCCGCAAGGCAAAATTTACTGTGACGGCGAGTGCAACAAAACTACGTCTTTTAAGGATGCAGAAGGTAACACCTTTACCCCTCCTGAAACAGTAATAGGAAAAAATAACGTCAGATACACTTTTGGGTGTGAGAAACATTCTGACACCAATTCCGTAACTTGGCAGGGTAATACGGTTTACTTCCACTACGTTGCTGATGAAGGTGGAAGTACCGAAACTCCCCCTAAAGAAGATGAAATTAAGAATCTTTTGCGGGGTAAATTGAAACTGGCAGTAAATTGTGAGAATAATCACGATTCAACAATTTATGGAGCTGTTATAAATGATATTTCCGTTGGTGATATTACGTTTGTGGAGGAAAATCATTATACTGCTATAGTAACTTATACAGATAAATGGAGTAACTTAATCGGTAATTACAAGAAAGAACATGGACTAGAAGCTCCTGATTTTGTATTGGGTGAGCAAACAGGCCCTGAAACGGTTACTATTCACGTTAATAAGGTAGACGGTGAGTGGGTGCTTGAGGAAGAGTCTGTAACGTTCCATGTAAACTTTGAGTGCACAAAGAATGGAAGTACGGAACCTGAAACCTACACGATAAAATATGAAGTTGTTGGCGATATTCGCCCTGATGTAACCATCCCGGCCGATGTTGAGGGTGTAGCGGGCACTGAAATTCACCTTCAGTATCCAAATTATGTTCCCGGCTATACCTTCCAAGGCTGGTACACGGATGAAGCATGCACTGTTACTGCAAAAGATCCATACACTATCATTGGCGATGCGACCCTGTATTGCAAATGGACAAAGAACGATGACTCTGGTGAAGGCGGCGAAGGTGAAGCAGACAGTTATATCATGCGTTTTGTGGACACCGAAGGTAACCAGCTGAATGTATCGGATATTCGGTTTGACATTCCGCAAGGCGATGAACTGACGGATGGTGCACTGAATTTCATTCGCAGCCAAGCGACTATTCCTGCTGGTTATACTTTTGTTGAGTATGATAAGAAGGATTTGAAAGACCACAATGTGGTTTACGCTGTTTATGAAAAAGATGTAGATGCTGTTATTTATCAGTACAGTGTTTCTACCTATGTAGACGGCAAACTTATCAGCACTACTGGTATGAAGAAACAAACTGCTTCCACGCTGGATGTTTCCATTCCCAAAGGTGTAAACAACGCCCCCTTCTTCCGGATGAACGTAAACGGCAAGCCGAATCAGGATGCTGTTGCCGGTGGTTCGGTAACGGTTGTGCTGGATGAAGCAGAGCCTATGATGATTGGGCTTTACTATGAAACCGGCGAAAAACCAATTTATCCCGATGAGTGGCGGTACACCGTGCATTATGTGGACGAAGCAACAGGGACAGAAATTGCGGCTTCTGAAACTGGAAGCGGAGCAGAACTGCCCAATCATCAGCTGACTGTTTCTATTAAGGATATCAGTGATTATACCTTTGTCCGTGTTATGATGAATGATCAGCAGATTCTTCCTGATGCATCAAATGCGTATATTGCAACCCTTACTGATGCTGATTATATGAATGATGTTTATGTCTTCTACAACAGGAACGCTGATTCTGGCGATGGCGGTAACACTGGTGGCGGTGATGGCGGTTTCCATCCGGTAAATCCCGGACGTCCCAGCCTGCCCGATCCCGAACCGATCGTAGATCCCGAAACCCCCTTGGCCCCCGGCGTTGACCAAGGAACTCCTTCCAACCCCGGCGCTGAGGATGCAATCCCCGGCGGTCCCTCTGCTGAAGAGGATATGCCTGAAGAGGAAACTCCCTTGTCTGATGGTTCCAACGCAGTGAAGGCTCCCCCTGAAACTGGCCGCAAACTTGCCGGCAGCCTGGCTCTCCTGGCCGGCGCAGCTGTGGTTGCAGCCGTTACCCTGAAAAAACGCGAAGACTGATCCCCCCTAAGCCTGCCTTTTCGGCACGGCGCTTGAACTGCCCGGCGCAGGCCCCCCTTGCGCCGGGTTTTTCATGTTTTCGGAGGAAATCTGAAAAAAAGGCTTGTCTTTTTGCCGAAAATGGTGTATAATAGAAAAGCGCTGGATGATCTCAGCGTGTGAACGTGCAATCTGACATACGAAGGAGTGGTCCTGCGCGATGAAGCACCGTGAACCATGTCAGGCGGGGAACCGAGCAGCATTAAGCGGATGTCTTCATGTGATGCAGATCAGCCTCCCCTTCGTATGTCCGGTTGCACGGTTTTATTTCAAGTGCGGCCCGGGCAAAAAGGAGTGGTAGCGTGTATCTGGCCTTGTATCGGAAATGGCGTCCCAGGGTTTTCTCGGACGTGGTTTCCCAAGAGCATATCACCGTTACCCTGCAAAATCAGGTCCGTTCCGGCAAAACAGCCCACGCGTACCTGTTCACCGGTTCCCGGGGGACCGGCAAAACCACCTGCTCCAAAATCTTAGCGAAGGCGGTTAACTGCCTGCACCCGGTGGACGGCAATCCATGTTTGGAATGCGAGATCTGCCGCGGGATCGAGGACGGATCCATTATGGACGTAGTGGAAATGGACGCGGCCAGCAACAACAGCGTCGAGGATGTCCGCAGCCTGCGGGATGAGGCGGGATACGCGCCCGCCGTCTGCAGGTACCGGGTCTATATCATCGACGAGGTCCATATGCTCAGCGCCAGCGCTTTCAACGCCCTGCTGAAAATTATGGAGGAGCCGCCCCCACATGTGCTGTTTATTTTAGCGACAACTGAGATCCATAAGGTCCCGCAGACCATTGTGTCCCGGTGCCAGCAGTACGACTTCCGGCGGATCCGCCCGGCGGACAGCGCTAAGCGGATGCTGGAAATCGCGGCCCAGGAGGATTTCACCCTGGACGAGGATGCCGCCGCTTTGATTGCGAGGCTGGCGGACGGGGGAATGCGGGACGCCCTCTCTTTGTTGGACCAATGCGCCGCTTTTTCCGATCATATCGACCGGGAAGTGGTGGCCCAGACAGCCGGTATTGCCGGTTCCGGCCACCTATTCGCTTTGTCCGACGCCATTGCGGCCCAGGACGCGGCGGCGGCTTTGACCCTGCTGGGAGAGCTTTACGACAACGCCAAAGGCATGGAACGCCTGGTGACGGAGCTGATTGGCCATTACCGCAGCGTGATGCTGTGCAAATCCACTTCTGATCCTCAGTCCCTGGTGACCTGCCTGCCTGATGAGCTGGAGCGTTATCAGGAAATGGCAAAAACACTTTCCCTTCCGCGAATCCTGGAAATTTTAGGCGTGTTCCAGCGGTGCCTGGACAGCCTTTCCCGCAGCGGCGACCAGAAGGTGGAAGTAGAAATAGCTTTGATCCGCCTTTGCTGCGGGGCGCAGTTCCAAGCCGCGCAGACAGCTGTTACGCCTGCTGTGCAGGCAGCGCCTTCCCCGGCGCCGGCCGCACCTGCAAGCCCGGCCCCCAAGCCGGAGCCGAAAGCTGAACCGGCGCCTGCCGGGAACGGCCCGGTCCCCATGGCCCAGTGGCCCGACATGCTGGACGAAATGTCCCGCAGCGAACCGGCGCTGTATGTGATGCTGGAAGGCTCCTGCGCCTATGTAAGCGGCGGGGTGGTTTTGATTGAATCCCCGAACCCCATGTTAAAAAGCCTGCTGCTGACCAATAATATTGGCGCGAAGCTGGCAGATATGGTGGAGCAGACGCTGGGTAGCCGCCACAGGCTGCGCATCGCGAAACGTGAAACGCAGGTTTCAGGGCCGGAATCTTCCGCCCTTGACCATATATTATCCAAGGCAAAAGAACAGAATATTGAAGTTCATGAATCCTAAGGATTTGTGAATATAAGGAGGACATTACTATGAAAGCAAGACTGCCTCAGGGCTACGGCAACAACACCCAGAACATGAATCAGATGATCCGCAAGGCTCAGAAGATGCAGGAGGAAATGGAAAAGGCTCAGGAAGAAATCAAGGCCAAGGAATATTCCACCACTGTCGGCGGCGGCGTAGTTGAAATCACCATGACCGGCGACAAGGTCCTGAAAGCTATCAAGCTGAAACCCGAAGTTGTGGACCCCGAGGATGTGGAGACCCTGGAAGACCTGATCATCAGCGGCGTCAACGAAGTCCTGCGTCAGGTGGAAGCGGAAACCGAGGAGAAAATGGACGCTATTTCCGGCGGCCTGAACATCCCCGGCCTGTTCTAATCCGAAATGGGATATCTGCCGGTCCCTTTGAAGCAGCTCATCGAGCATTTTTCAGCACTGCCGGGCATTGGGCGGAAAACCGCCCAACGTCTGGCCTTTTATATACTGGACATGCCGGAGGAGCAGGCCAAAGGGTTTGCGAAAGCGATCTTGGACGCCAAAACGTCCATCCACAACTGCAAAATCTGCCAGAATTTTACGGATAAGGAGATCTGTGATATCTGCGATTCTCCGGAACGGGACCCTTCCGTCATCTGCGTGGTGGAGGACCCCAAGGACGTCATGGCCTTTGAGCGCCTTCAGGAATACAAGGGCCTTTACCATGTGCTGCATGGGCTGATCTCACCCCTGGACGGCATCGGCCCGGAGAGCATCCGGATCAAGGAGCTGCTCCAGCGGCTGCAGAACGGGGACGTCCGGGAAATCATCATGGCGACGAATCCTACTATTGAGGGGGAAGCTACCGCTATGTATCTTTCCAAGCTGCTGAAGCCTTTGGGATACAAGGTTTCCCGGCTGGCCTTCGGCATCCCCATCGGCGGGGAACTGGAATACGCCGACAATGTTACCTTGAACCGGGCGCTGGAAAACCGCACGGAATTGTAAAAGGGAGGTGTCCGCATGGCAAAGCGCACAGCGGAAGGCAAAATCATCACCGTCAACCGCAAGGCGCGGCACGATTACTTTGTGCTGGAGGCCTTTGAGGCGGGCATCGAACTGGCCGGCACGGAGGTCAAATCCATCCGGCAGGGCGGGGTCAATCTGAAGGACAGCTGGTGCAGTGTCGACCATGGGGAGCTCTTCCTCAAGGGTGCACACATCAGCCCCTATGAAAAGGGGAACATCTTCAACAAGGACCCGTTCCGGGTGCGGAAGCTGCTGATGCACAAAGCGGAAATCATGCGGCTGTATGGGAAACTAAAGCAGGACGGCCTGACCCTGATCCCGCTGTCCATGTATTTCAAAGGCAGCCATGTGAAGGTGGAACTGGGCCTCTGCAAAGGTAAGCAGCTCCACGACAAGCGAAATGATATCGCCGCCCGGGACGCCAAGCGGGAGATCGACCGGGCGTTGAAGGAACGCCAGCGTTTTTAGCGGGGGATGGTCCAATGATTTTGAAAGAACTGGATTTGGGCATGGATTATGCCTCCCTGGGCCTGAAAACGCCTGAAAAAGCGCCTTCTTTCCAGGGGCTGATCTTACAAAATTATGATGAATACTGCAAGGGGCGGAAACGCCCGGCGGTATTGGTCCTGCCCGGCGGCGGGTATGGATTTACCTCCCAGCGGGAGGCCGCACCTATTGCTTTGGAATTTGCGGCGGCAGGCGTATCTGCTTTTGTCCTGCATTATTCCGTTGCGCCGGACGTTCGGTTCCCCACAGAGCTGGTCCAGGCTTACGCGGCTGTCCGGATGATCCGGGAAAACGCGGAAAAATGGAACATTGACCCGGAACAGATTTATGTCTGCGGCTTTTCCGCAGGCGGACATCTGGCGGCATCCACCGGGGTATTTTGGAGCCAGGACTGGGTGCGGAAGCTTGGCTTTGCAGGGGATTCCCACAAGCCAAACGGCCTGATCCTCAGCTATCCGGTGATTACCGGCGGGGAATTTGCCCACCGGGGTTCCTTTGAGAACCTGCTGGGGGACCGGTATTCGGACGAGCTGGTGGAACTGAATTCCCTGGAAAAGCAGGTGTCCAAGGATACGCCCCGGTGCTTTGTGTGGCACACCAGCGAGGACAACGGCGTGCCGGTTCAGAACTCCCTGCTGTTTGCCAGCGCCCTGGCAGCCAATGGGGTGCCCTTTGAACTGCATATCTACCCCCACGGGGGACACGGCCTGAGCCTGGCCAACGAGCTGGTCTGCGACGCGTCCGGCGTCTTGCCGAAGGTCCAGAGCTGGGTCCCCTTTGCTAAAGAGTGGATCCTTGGCCGCTGAGTCTATATTTTCCTCAAATCGACAACCCGCCTTCCGTTTTTGGAGGGCGGGTTTTCTTATGGCTAAATATGAACGATGTGGTTACACAGGCCAAGCAGGTAGTCGCTGCTGATATGCAAAAATTTGCAAAGCCGAATGATCTGACTAGCTTTTGGTAATGTGCGGTTTGTTTCCCAACTGATAACAGTCTGGCGATTTATTCCAAGGGCTTTAGCCAGTTTGGTTTGGCTGACTTTTTGTGATTTTCTAACAGCCCGCATACGGGTTCCAAACATTTTGATTCCTCCTAAATGCTTGATAAGAATAGATTATCAGATTTTGCGGAGGAATACTAAATACCATTGTATTATTTTATTGGACTTTTCATGATTAAGGGGAAAAAGGTTGGAAGAACAAGAAAGCAAACAGAAGGAGAAACAGCAAGAAAAGAAGAAATTTTCGCTGACGCAGTCATTTTTAGCCGCGAATTTGACAGTAAAGCTGATTACAGCGGCGGTCGTAGTTGCAGTTCTGATTTTCATAGGCGTTGGGATTGGAAAATCCTTTTCTTCGGAAAGCAAGACCACAAAGCTGGGGTTTGAAGACATCGGGGAATTGGTGACACAGGCCGCTTACTGCACCGAGGTCAACGTCACAGAAGCCTCCCGAAGCCTGCGGGGGGTTGGAGATCCCATTTACTCAGAGCAAATACATATACAGTTATGATGTGGAAATCAAGGCTGGGATGGATTTCAGCGCCATTGAATGGGAAATTGACGAAAAAAATTCGGTGATTACAGTCAAGCTGCCGGAGGTCAGGGTCCTGAGCAATGAACCTGATTTGGATTCTTTAAAAATTTATCATGAGGAGGAAAGCATTTTCCGGCAGATTACCCTGGAGGAAAACAACGAGGCGCTGGCTGCTTTAAGAGAAACAGCGGAAAAGGATGCGGTGGCCAACGACCTTTTGGAGAATGCCCGGGCCAATGCGGAAACGATTTTGACAACATTTTTCGGAAGCGCTTACGACCTGGATAAATATAAACTGCAATTTACGGATCTGGAAACGGGGGAGAAGGGTTCATGAAAAAGATTTTATTGTGGGCTGCCGGGGGGATTCTGGCGGCGGTGTTCTTGTTTTATTTCATTTTGTTTTTGACGGCGTAACAGAGAGAAATCCTTCCAATTCTTGATTTGTGGAAAAGGACTTGATTTTTTCGGGATTTTGTGGTAAAATAATAAAATCCCATGGGGGCGTAAAGGTTTCGACGGGGATTTTGAAGTCCAGTAAGCGAGCAGAGCGGGCGGAAGCTCTTTAATCGCCGCACCTAAATATAAACGCTAATAATAACAATTATCGTTTAGCTTACGCTGCTTAATTTAAGCGGCAGCCTGCGCTGAGTAGCACCGCGGATTCAGCCCGGGCCTCAATTTAGCGGTCAACGTCCTGGGGGAGCTTCCCGGCCCCTTTGACGTATTAGGGAATACCTTCTGATTCAGCCTGCCGGCTGGCGGATTCAGGAGGGAATCTCAAACAACCGGCTGCGCTCGGAGAAAGCTGGATGAATAGGTTTTCGGACGGGAGTTCGACTCTCCCCGCCTCCACCAAATGAAAACACCATTGAGATCTGAACCCTTGAGGGTTGGACATCAATGGTGTTTTTGTTATAAATCCAGTGTTTACGCGTGGTTATGGGGTATCCGTTTCCGACTTCAAATTGGACAAGAAAGTCAAAAAGGTAAAAAACTGAGATCAAAAATGGAAAAACTTTGCAATCTGAACCCCTTTGTCTAATTTGAAAATTACTCTAAAAGCCTTTGCTTGCTGAGATAATCCTGTTCTTTTTTGAGTGGTGTCTTGTATCCATTCTTTGCGTGAGGACGCTGCTCATTATAAAAAACAATGTACTGATTCACTGCTGTTCTGAATTCATTTTCGGAACGGTATTTTGTTCGATACAGTTCTTCTCGCTTCAAATTGGAAAAGAATGATTCCATAACAGAATTATCATATGGAATGTGCGCCCTGGAAAAAGACTGCGTAACTCCCAAAGATTGTAAAGTCAAACGAAAGGTTTTCGACTGATAGTTGGATCCGCGGTCCGTGTGAAAAGTCAGCGGCAGTACCGGCTTTCGATTTGTATAAGCCATTTGAAATGTTCCTTTCACAAGCTGTGTGCTGTTTGTCTTTCCCACTTTGCAGCCAATCGCCATGCGTGAAAACAGATCCAGAACAACACAGATATAGTAATTTTTGTTATGGAGTCGAAAACAGGTAACATCGCTTACCCAAACTTCATTGGGATGTGTCACTGTAAACTGCTGGTTCAGGTAGTTCTTAAATTTCCGCTGTTCCTTATCATAGAGATCTTTTGCACCCTGCCGGATACTTACAAATCCCATATCGCGCATCAGCTCTCGAACCATTTCAACAGAAATATGGTAGCCTTCCTCTTTCAGAATCGCAGTAATTTTAGCAGCACCAAAGATTTGATTGCTGTCATCATATATTTGTTGTATTTTCAGACGATATTCCTCCCGGCGTTTTGCATACCAAGTATTATCTCTTTTATTGCGAAAGATATGATTATAAAAAGTTCCTCGCGGAACCCCCAATGCTTCA
>DVOW01000032.1 GCA_018713335.1 Candidatus Merdivicinus intestinigallinarum
TTCATCAAGCTATTGTAATTAACTCTTTAATTTGGGAACATGCTGCTTATGAATATATGAACATAATGAAAATTTCGTTAGAAGAATTTCCAATACAAAAATTTAATGACAAATCATTACCTCTTGTTATCCATGAAATAGGGCATATTATTGATAATGAAATTCAATATAAGATGTTTGGAACCATAAATACTAAAATAACATATGATCTTAGATATGAATATGATGAGTATGTAAAACAAATGGCGTTAAGCCTATGGGGGGAATATTACGCAGAAGCGTTTGCTTATCAAATTATTCAAGCTCATGATGATATAACTCTAGATATGGAAAAAGAATTAATAAATTGCATTAATCATTACTCTTTAGGTACGAATAGCAATGCTCTTTGGGAACGAGTTTACAGAATTCTATATTATTTTGTTATTAGGCTCGCTTTTATTCATCATTATAAAAAAAGACCTCAGACTTTCGATTATGCTACTTTTAAGCAAATAGACGTTGTCTCCGATTATACTCCCTTTTTGGCAAGGACAGAACTGGCGATAATAAATCTATACTCAGATTATCCCAAATGGGGGACGAGTGAACAATTAAATGAGCTTTCGTTTATAATTAATGATTTTTTTACTTTCGAACGAGAAAGGCAACAGGAAAATAATAATTCTTTCAACAAAATAATGTGAGATGTCTTAACAGCATTCGAACCGATAAGTTGAATCTAGAGCTAAAAAACTCTTTATTATGCGTATTTTTTTCAATCTGATACCGCCAGTAATTTTGTACAGTAAACACAACGGCGAATCGCCGCAGATGGATACGCACTTACTTTAGTAAGTGCGTATTGTTTTTATTTCGCGGTGATATAAAGCCAGTATATTTAAGAAAGGACTGGTCTTTGATGAAAAGTTTATCTTTGAGAGGTCATCTATTATAAGCTGGGCAAAATGATCCATTTTGCCCGGGCAGAAAGAGAGGATAAAAATGGATCATCAAAAACAGATCGACAGACTTCAGGAAAGCCAATTCCTGATCAGCATGACGCCCATTGACAGTATCCTGGAAATCGGTTTTTCTTCCGGAATGAACAGCTCGTCATCCGTGCTGGATCTATGCTGCGGATACGGCGAGATGCTGAAAATATGGCACGAGGCTTTTGGAATCCGGGGGACCGGGGTGGATATTTGCGGCGAGTTCATCGAACAGGGCAGCAAACGGCTGGCCGCGTCCGGGATCACCGATGTGACTCTAATCGAATCCGATATTTTCAAATGGCATACGGATGAGAAGTATGATTACGCCTGCCTTTCCGGCGAGGAGTTCGGCGGGCTGAAAAGCACCATTTCCCTGCTGGAGGGCTTTGTGAAGCCGGGCGGGAAGCTGATTATCGGAACCCGTTTTTCCAAAGTGGAAAATCCGCCCCAGGAGCTAATTGATTTTGAAGGCGAATTGCTGACGTTAAATGAAATCAATGCCGTCTTCCAATCAAAGGAATATTTTATTACAGCAATGGCAAGCGATACGCATCAGGAATGGGAACGATACATTATGTGGAGCGCCAGGCGGCACTTGGCGGAGCTGAGAAAGAACCTGAACAATCCGTCCCAAATGGAATGGTGCAAAAAATGGTATGATATGTATTTCCGTCTGAGAAGGCCGCTGGAGGGCTATGGGACCTTTGTGATAGAAAAAATCTGATCCAAAGGAACTGCGGCGCTCCCCCTCCGGGTCAGTTCCGCAGGACATTTGATGTGGGTTCGTCAGCTAAAATACACCGGCAAACTGCCGCAGAGAAACGCACGCACGTTTTTGTGGGTGCGTTTTATTTTTTCTCTTCGCCGCAGTATCGGTCATTCAGCACCAAATTTCGCGCTGAATCCGCAAAAAAACGGTCGAAGGTTATATTGACAGGATTTTATTTGTGTGGTAAAATTTGTTTGTTTCCGAACAATCCTGCATGTGCCTTGCAACCGGAGAGGGGGAAGGTTTTCGATGGAAAAGGACTGTGGTCTGTGGATCAACGTCCTGTCGCACAAGCTAAAAAAACGGATGAACGCCAATATGCAAAGCCTGGGCCTCACTGGAGTGCAGGGCCGCGTCATGCACTATATTCTTGTAAAGTGCGCCGACGGGCCGGTGTTCCAGCGTGATGTGGAAAACGCTTTCGATTTGAGCCGTTCCACAGCTACCGGCATTTTGCAGCTCATGGAAAAGAATGGTTTGATCCTGCGGGAGAACATGGCCAGCGACGCGCGTTTAAAAAGCCTGATCCCTACTGAAAAGGCGGCGCGTCTGGATGCACAGATTGGCGAGTATCTTCAGCAGACCGAGCAGCGCCTCACCCAGGGGGTGCCGGAGGAACAGCTCCTGCTGTTTTTAGAAACCGCCGCGCGGATGTCCGCGAATCTGGATGAATAGCCAGCGCAAGCCCCATATCTTTTCCCAGTCGTTATGATGATGCCGGACGCACCGGCTGCGTCATATTTTTAAGGAGGAATGCCACATATGATAAAAACCCTTGCTCGCAGCATCCGCGAGTTCAAAAAACCAGCCATCCTAACGCCGATCCTCGTTACGGTGGAAGTCATTCTGGAATGTATCATTCCGTTTATTATCGCCAACCTGGTGAACCAGATGCAGGCCGGCTGCGGAATGGACGTCATTGTCAATTACGGCGTCCAGCTGCTCATCATGGCCGTACTGTCCCTGGTTTTCGGCGTAGCGGCCGGGAACACCTGCGCCACCGCGTCCACGGGCTTTGCCCGCAACCTGCGCAAGGACATGTTCTACCGCATCCAGGATTATTCCTTTGAGAATATCGACAAATTCTCAGTATCCAGCCTGGTCACCCGTATGACCACCGACGTGGTAAACGTTCAGATGTCCTTCATGATGATCATCCGCGTGGCCATCCGCGGCCCGCTGATGCTGATTTTCTCTTTCATTATGGGCTTTGCCATGGGCGGCCGTTTGGCCATGATCTTCTTGGTCACCATTCCGCTTCTGAGCGTGGGGCTCATCCTGGTCATCCGCAAGGCCACCCCCATTTTCCGCCGGGTATTCCGCAAGTATGACGCATTGAACGACTCCGTGCAGGAAAACGTTCAGGCCATGCGGGTCGTGAAGAGCTATGTGCGGGAGGAATACGAGAAGAAGAAATTCGGCGCCGCCGCTGAGGATGTCTGCAGCGACTTCACCCGGGCTGAACGCATTATGGCCCTCAACAGCCCCCTGATGCAGATCTGCGTGTATGCAGGCATGGCCTTTGTGCTGTCCTTCGGCTCCTACGCGGTTATCACCAGCCAGGGCATGGAAGTAGCCGTGGGCCAGATGTCCGCCATCCTTACATACAGCTTCCAGATCCTCATGAGCCTCATGACTGTGTCCATGGTATTCGTCATGATCACCATGTCCATGGAATCGGCCGAGCGTATCGTGGAGGTCCTTACGGAAAAGAGCAATTTGACCAGCCCCGAAAACGCGGTCACCGAAGTAAAGGACGGCTCCATCGACTTCGAGGGCGTCAGCTTCAAATACTCCAAAAAGGCCGAGCGCATGGCTCTGGCGGATGTGGACCTGCACATTAAATCCGGCGAGATCATCGGCGTTTTGGGCGGCACGGGTTCCTCCAAATCCACCCTGGTGCAGCTCATACCCCGCCTGTACGACGCCACTGAAGGCTGCGTCAAGGTAGGCGGCGTGGACGTCCGCAAGTACGACCTGGAAACTCTGCGCAACAACGTTGCCGTGGTGCTTCAGAAAAACGTGCTGTTTTCCGGCACCATCAAGGACAACCTGCGCTGGGGCAACCCCGACGCCACCGACGAGGAAATGCTGGAAGCCTGCAAGCTGGCCCAGGCCGACGAGTTCATCCAGCAGTTCCCCAACAAGTACGACACCTGGATCGAGCAGGGCGGCTCCAACGTTTCCGGCGGCCAGAAGCAGCGTTTGTGCATCGCCCGGGCGCTGATGAAAAAGCCCAAGGTCCTGATCCTAGACGACTCCACCAGCGCTGTGGATACGCGCACCGACGCGCTGATCCGCCAGGGCTTCCGCGAATTTATCCCCGAAACGACCAAGATCATTATCGCCCAGCGTGTGGCCTCTGTGCAGGACGCTGACCGCATCATCGTCATGGACGGCGGCCGCATCTGCGCCATCGGCACCCATGAGGAGCTGCTGAAAACGAGCGAGATCTATCGGGAAGTGTATACTACCCAGAATAAGGCAGGTGATCAAGATGGCGAAGAATAAGACCAATACCCCTTCTGCCCCCGCCACAACGGCCCGGGGCCAAAAGGCGCCCAAAGGCGTGCTGGGCCGGCTGCTGAAAACCTTGTTTGAGTTCTATCCGGTGCTGCTGCCTATTACCCTGGTATGTATCCTCATCAACGCCATTGTCAGCTCTGTCCCCGCGGTGTTTATGCAGAATATCATCGCCATTGTGGACGACACTTATAAATCCGGCGACTGGGCCGCTGTATCCGGCCAAATCTTAGGCCTGGTGGGAATCCTGATTGCCATGTATGTAATCAGCCTCATCGCTGGTTTCGCTTACACCCAGCTTATGGCCGTTATCACCCAAGGCTCCCTGAAAAAAATGCGGGAGAAAATGTTCAACCACATGCAGGATCTTCCCATCCGGTATTTCGACACCCATGGGCACGGCGATATTATGAGCTACTACACCAACGACGTAGACACCCTGCGCCAGATGATCAGCCAGAGCTTGCCCCAGACGCTGATTTCCGGCGTAACCCTGTTCACCGTGTTCTGCATCATGATGTATTACAGCGTGATCCTGGGCCTGGTGGTGGTACTGGGCGTCGTCTGTATGGTGCTCTCAGCCCGTTATGTCACCAGCCATTCTTCCAAATACTTCCTGCGCCAGCAGGTCACTATCGCAAAAGCCGAGGCGTTTATGGAAGAAATGATGACCGGCCAGAAGGTCATCAAGGTGTTCTGCCATGAAGAGGGGGCGAAAGCTGACTTTGACAAGGTAAACGAAGAGATTTTTTACAACGCCCGAAACGGCAACCGCTTCGCCAATATCCTGATGCCGCTGCTGGGGAATATCGGCAATGTCATGTATGTCGTGGTCGCCTTAGTAGGCGGCGCGTTAATGCTGACGGACATCCCCAATATCAGCATTGCCGGCATGGCTTTCAGCATCAGCATCGTGGTGCCCTTCTTAAACATGACCAAACAGTTCGCCGGCGCCATCGGGCAGGTGTCCAACCAGGTCAACATGGTCATCATGGGCCTGGCCGGCGCACACCGCCTGTTCGCCCTGCTGGACGAGGAGCCGGAGGCCGACGAGGGTTATGTCACTCTGGTCAACGCCAAGGAGAACGCCGACGGCAGCCTGACGGAATGCAAAGAGCGCACCAACGTCTGGGCATGGAAGCATCCCCATCACGACGGCTCCGTCACCTACACCCGCCTGGAAGGCGACGTGCGGTTCTTTGACGTGGACTTCGGCTACACGCCGGAAAAGACCGTGCTGCACAATGTGTCCCTGTACGCGAAGCCCGGCCAGAAGCTGGCTTTCGTTGGCTCCACCGGCGCGGGCAAAACCACCATTACGAACCTCATCAACCGCTTCTACGACATTGAGGACGGTAAGATCCGTTACGACGGCATCAATATCAACAAGATTAAGAAAGCGGACCTGCGCCACAGCTTAGGCATCATTTTGCAGGATACCAACCTCTTTACCGGCACCGTTATGGAAAACATCCGTTACGGCAACCTGGACGCCAGTGATGAAGAATGCATGGCTGCGGCAGAACTGGCCGGTGCGGACGACTTTATCCGCCGCCTGCCGGAAGGCTACAACACCATGCTGACCGGTAACGGCGCGAACCTCTCTCAGGGCCAGCGCCAGCTGCTGGCCATTGCCCGGGCGGCTGTGGCCGACCCGCCTGTTATGATTATGGACGAGGCCACATCCTCCATCGACACCCGCACCGAGGCTATTGTCCAGCGGGGCATGGACGCCCTGATGTATGGGCGCACCGTCTTTGTCATCGCCCACCGCCTTTCCACCGTCCAGAACTCCAACGCCATTATGGTGCTGGACCATGGCCGCATCATCGAACGCGGCACCCACGAGGACCTGATAAAGCAGAAAGGCACCTACTATCAGCTGTACACCGGCGCGCTGGAACTGGATTGATCTGTCCCCGCCCGCAAATCCCAGACCAACTAAAAAACCCGGGCCGCGGCCCGGGTTTTGTGTTTGAGCAGAAAGAATGGATCAGCTATTTTTCCGCAAAAAGAAAGATCGAAAAATTTTCATAAAAGTCCGTAAGAAATTCAATGGCGTACCAGCTGAAAGTGTGGTTTAATCAGAATAGCGGCCGCGTCTTGACTGGGTGCTGCAAAATGGCAGCCAAATTTTGGCGGCAGTACGGCAGTTATGACCGGCATTAAGGAGGAAAACACTATGGAAAAATTAAAACTCTACATCATTTCCCACACCCACTGGGACCGGGAATGGTACCAGTCCTTTCAAAACTACCGCTACCGGCTGGTGCGGGTTATAGACGATCTGATCGAGGGCCTGGAAAAGGACCCGGAATACAAAGTGTTCCATATGGACGGCCAGACCATCGTCCTGGAGGACTACCTGGAAATCCGGCCGGAAAACGCCGACCGGCTGGCGAAACTCATCCGGGACGGCCGGATCCTCATCGGGCCCTGGTACGTCATGCCCGATGAATTTTTGATCAGCGGCGAGTCCCTGGTGAAGAACCTGCGGATGGGCCACAAGATCTGCAAGGATTACGGTGTGTCTCCCATGAAAAATGGCTATGTCACCGATATTTTCGGCCACAACAGCCAGTTCCCCCAGATCTTGAACGGCTTTGACATCCATTCCGCTACCCTGTACCGGGGTATCGGGGACTACGAAAAGGACGCCTTCCGCTGGCGTTCCCCCGACGGCAGTGAAGTCATTGCCGCCAAGCTGGAAGCGGAGCGTTCCTACTCCAACTTCTACTTCGCTGTCCGCTGGCCCTATGAGGAAAGGGGCTTTGACCCGGAAGACGCCGTGAAACGGATGCAGGTCCTGGTGGACCGGGCCCGGAAGATGGCGGCCACCGACATGGTGCTGATGATGGACGGCGTGGACCACTGCGGCATGGAGCATCATCTGCCGGAAATGCTCCGGCTCTTTGCAGAAAAGATCCCGGACATTGAAATCGTCCACACCAAGCTGGAGGACTATTTTGCCCGGATCAAAGAGGAAACCCTGGACGTTATCGAAGGTTCCCTGTACAATGTGGCCAAAGAGGGCCTCAACAATCAGGTGCTGAAAAACGTCCTGTCCTCCATGGTCCATGTGAAGCAGGCCAACGACCGCTGCGAAACCCAGCTGACCGCCGTCACCGAGCCTTTGAACGCCTACTGCGAAATGCTGGGGGATGATTTGAAAGCCTACCGGGAGGACGATTACTCCTTGTCCCCCCGCCGGACATACCTGGATAAAGCCTGGAAAACCCTGATCCAGAACCACCCCCACGACTCCATCTGCGGATGCTCCCTGTCCGACGTACACCGGGACAACATCTACCGCTACCGCCAGGCCCAGCAGATGGCGGAAATCGCCGCCCAGGACTGTATTAACGTCCTGACCCGCAACATCCGCTGCAATGGGGAACATCAGGAGGCCGTCCTCCTTTACAACCCCTCCCAGAAGCCGGTGAAGGGCGTTCATGTCTTTGAACTGCCGGTGGCGGCCCATCCCAACCCCAACCGCCGGTTCTACGACGCCAACAATAATCCCCTGGAAGTCCAGATCCTGGACCAGCGGGAGGAAACCTTCGCCAACGAGCGCCTTCGCCAGCTGATCCGGTTCGATCCCATGTCGGTGCTGAAAGTTGCCGCCCATGTGGAAATTCCCGCCCTCGGCTATACGGTCATTTACTGCGACAACCTGCAAAGCGAATTCCATCCGGAGCGCAAAGCATACGGCCACGACGTCTATTATCCGCCTCTGCGGCTTTCCGGCAGCCAGATGGTTTCCCACGGCCGCCTGGACAACGGTGCGCTGGTTGTGGAACTGAACAGCCGGGGCCTTTTGGATGTGACGGTGAAATCCACCGGCAAGACCTACCGGAACCTGCACCTTCTGGAGGACCGTTCCGACGCCGGAGAAGGCTGGAACTGGCGGCCGGTGCGGTATGATTCCGCGGTTTACGGGGACAACGCTTTAGAGCAGTTCCAGGTGACGGCGGACGGCCCCTTCTGCACCGTCTGGAAACTCACCTACAACGTAAAGCTCCCTCACGGCCTGGCGGCGGACGGCATGCACCGGGGCGAAGGGGAGAAATTCCAGCGGGTCACCACCTGGCTCACCATCCCCAAAGACAGCGTACAGCTCACTTTCCGCACTGTGGTGGAAAACGAAACGGAAAACCACCGGCTGCGGGTGCTGTTCCCCACGGAACTGAAAACCGACTGCTTCTACACCAGGACCCCCTTCGATATGACCAAATGGCCGGTGGCCCATCCCGACAACCGGCACCATGCGGAACTGGAAACCAAGGTGCACCCCTCCCAGGGCGTGACCTGGATAACGGACGGCAAGGACAGCGCTGCTATGTACGCCAAGGGCCTTTACGAGGTGGAAGTGACGGACAACGAGGAGCGGGCCATGGCCCTGACCCTGTTCCGGGCGGCCCAGCATGAAACCGGCACCTGCCATCCCGAGGACATCAAAATGCTCCGGAAGATGGAATTTGAATATGCCCTGGATTTTGGCACGGCAGAACAGGCCGCCGCTTTGGCAGAGGGCGAAGCTTACCGGGCAGGCGTCCGCGGCTACCGCTTTGAGCAGAACCCCGCCGCCGGCCCTCTGGGCCCCACAGGCCAGATGCTGGAAATCAGCGGGGACCAGATCGTGTCCGCTATCTTTGAGGACAGCGGCCGGACTTATGTCCGCCTTTACGACGTCAGCGGCAAGGACGGCAAAAGCGTCCTCACCTTCCCCCGGAAGGTGAAAGGGGCCCAATATGTCAACCTGAACCTGGAGCCTCAGTCCGATGCTGCTTTTGACAAAAATTCTGTCACCCTTTCCTGCCCGGCCCACAAGATCGTCACCGTAGCGGTGGAACTGGAATAAGACGGGAATATCCCTGACGATTGCAAAGCGGGGTACCAGTTATCCCCCTGAAGATTTTGGCTGTGATCTTTCATCGGTCCCCTCCATGCTTTTACAGAGCATGGAGGGGATTTTTTGCCGGGAGATACCGCATATTCCCGCAATTAATATTTCTCAAATAATTTACAAGCACTTCCCAAACAATCAGCCTCTATAATAAAGCCATCATCACAGGGACGAGGTGAAAACGGATGGACGCAAGGACCGCAGGAAATTGGGAACGGGCCGTTCCACTGAAAAAGAGGACGGGATCGGGGTGCCCGAAGATTTCATACGCTAGTCTCTTCTGGCTGTTTCTGTTTGGCAGTGTGGCGGGCTTTGTCCTGGAGGGGCTTTGGTGCATTTTGAAAAAGGGCTATTGGGAGAGCCATCCCGCCACTGTCTGGGGCCCCTTCTGCATCATCTACGGTATCGGCGCGGTGGCGGTCTACCTTCTGTCGATTCCTTTGAAAGGCAGGGGCCTGCCGGTCCAGTTCCTGGCCTTTTCGGCCGCAGGCGCCGCGGTGGAGTATTTGGCAAGCCTTTTCCAGGAGCTCTGCTTCGGCTCGGTGTCCTGGAACTACAGCAAGCATTTTTTGAACCTGGGCGGATGGGTCAGCCTGAAGATGTCGCTGATGTGGGGCGTTTTGGGGATCGCCTTTGTGTGGCTCGTTTTTCCGCTGCTCACCCGGCTGTTCGCCAAAATGCAGGGGAAGGGCTGGCGGATCGCCAGCGTTGTCCTCACGGTTTTTATGGCGGTCGATCTGGCGGTGACTGCCGCCGCTGTGGCCAGGTGGCGGGATCGGATCACGGACGGCATACCGTCTGACAGCAAGGTTGTCCAGTTTTTGGATACCGCTTATGATGACGAAACCATGGCCCGGCTGTTCCCTAACATGAAATTTTGCCAGGAGTGACGGCGCGTCCCTGTAAGGGGCGTGATGGGATGTTTGGTAGCCCTGAGTCAAAACGCAAATAACGCCGCGGCAAAACAGCGGCATCGAAGGAGGTCCATGATATGAAAAACGTTTGGTTACCGGCAGCGGGAGCTGCTGTGCTGGCTGGGATCGCGGCGATCATTACCGCAGTGGTCTGAAAGCGGAAAAAATTGTATAACAGATAGGCAAAAGGAGGAAGAGTCATGAGCGAATATCAGCTGAAGCCCGGGAAAATCGGGGAGAAGATCATCGAGGGATACCAAAAAATCGAGGATAAATTTACGGAGACCTTCCTGGAAGAGGACAGTTCCCTGAAAACCGGCGGCATGGCCCAAAAGGTTACGGCCGCTTACCAGAAAATTGAGGACACCATTGTCGGCGGTTACCAAAAGATCGAAGACACCTTCGTGGACAGGTTCCTGGAAAAGTCCGGGGAACCTTCCTCGGACGGGCAAAAACCGGCTGACCCGAAAAATTGAACCATATGTCCAAAGACAGTATCCGTGGCTGCTGTCTTTGAATATATTTCTCCTTGACAAATTTTTCATTAACAATTCTCAAACAATTCTGAAACCAAGCCAAAACAAAAGTATTTTACCATAGATCTGCACTGGAAGAAGCGATTGCGGTAATATTGCGGAGGGATACTGATGGAACGGCTCAAAAAAGTATGGCGCAGAATCCTGTTTCCCGGCGGGAAGGCCATGATCTGCCTGGCCATTGCCAGCGCGGTTTTGCTGGCCTGCATTTTTGCCTTTGATTTTCGGAACAACATTTTTGCCTACCTGTCCTATATCCTGTCCGCGTATACCCTGACGGTAATCTGCCTGGCGGCATACAAGCAGGTCAGAAAAGGCATTGCCGTCGTGGAAAGCAAAAACAAGCATATCAGCCGCTATCTGAACGATGTGCCCTTCCGCACCCATGTTTCCCTCTATACCTCGTTGGCCATCAATGTGATTTACGCCATCGCCAAATTCTTTTCCGGCATATTCTACCATTCCTTCTGGTTCGGCAGCATCGCCGTCTACTATATCTGCCTGGCCGTCATGCGCTTCCTGCTGCTCCGCCACGCAAACCGGCACGCTTTTGGGCAGGACCAGGCAGCGGAATACCGGAAATACCGGCTCTGCGGCGTTGTTTTGATGGTGCTGAACCTGGCCCTGACCGGCATGGTCATCCTTGTGGTCACCAAAAATCATACCTATCATTATCCCGGCACCATGATCTACGCTATGGGGGCCTACGCCTTTTACAGCATGATCACCGCTGTGGTCAATGTGGTCAAGTTCCGCAAGCACAACAGCCCTGCCCTTTCCGCTGCCAAGGCCATCAATCTGGCCTCCGCCCTGGTCTCCATGCTGGCTCTGGAAACGGCCATGCTGTCCCAGTTTGGGGGCGATGATTCCCCCCTGTTCCGGCGGGCCATGACGTCGGCCACCGGCGGCTTCGTCTGCCTGGCTGTTTTGGGGATGGCGGTATATATGATCGTCCGTTCCATCAAAAAATTAAAGGAACTGAAAAGCAGCACAGCAGTTCAATAATGGGGATGATTATGGTACAATAAAGAAAAGAGCACGGCTGCCTGCCGGGAAAGGAAGGAAATATGGTCCATATTCTTGTTTTGGAAGACGACTTAAAGCTCAACCAGACGGTCTGCACCTACTTAAACGACAGCGGGTTCCAGGCAAAGGGGTGTTTAAACGCCAATGACGCCTATGAGGAGATGTACAACAACCTTTACGACCTGATTATCTCGGACATTATGCTGCCGGGGATTGACGGCTTTGAATTTGCTGAAAACGTGCGGCGGTTGAACAAGCACATCCCTATCCTCTTTATGTCCGCGAAGGACGACCTGCCCTCCAAGCAGAAGGGGTTCCAGCTGGGCATCGACGACTACATGGTAAAGCCCATTGAGCTGGACGAGCTGCTTTTACGGGTACGGGCCCTGCTGCGCCGGGCCAACATCGAGATGGAGCGCAGGCTGGTGGTAGGGAACCTGGAGCTGGACGCGGACGGCATGACCGCTTCCATTGACGGGGAGGAAATCCCTGTCACCACCCGGGAATTCAACATCCTCTACAAACTGCTTTCCTACCCCAAAAAGACCTTTTCCCGTGCCCAGCTCATGGACGAGTTCTGGGGCATCGAAAGCAGCACCAGCCTGCGGGCGGTGGACGTCTATGTGACCAAGCTGCGGGACAAATTCTCCGCCTGCGACGGCTTTAAGATCGTAACGGTCCGGGGACTGGGATATAAGGCGGTGCTGGAATGAAAAGTACAAAATCCGCGGTGCGCCAGTCCCATTTCCCGGGGAGTTTGTGCGTCGTGTATTTCGTGTCCCTGCTCCTCATGTCCGGGGTCCACATGGGGCTGGTGACGCTGATTAACACCAAAGGGTGGAACGACATCGTCGCGGTCCTCATCCCAACTGTTTACTGGGCTTTGGTGGCGGTGGCGCTGACCCTGTACGCCCGGTGGCAGATCAAGAAGACCTACGAGGAACCCATGCACCGGCTGGCCAAAGCCACCGCCAAGGTGGCCCAGGGGGATTTTTCCGTCTATGTGCCGCCCCTGCACACCGCCGACAAGCTGGACTACCTGGACGTTATGATTTTGGATTTCAACACCATGGTGGAGGAGTTGGGGAGCATTGAAACCCTGAAAACCGACTTTTTCTCCAATGTTTCCCACGAGATGAAAACGCCCCTGGCCGTCATCCAGAATTACGCCCAGCTTCTCCAGAAGGAGAACCTGACGGAGGAGGAGCGCCGGGAATACGCGGATTCCATTTTGCAGTCCACCAGGAAACTGTCCAGCCTGATTACCAATATTCTCAAGCTGAACAAGCTGGAAAAGCAAACCATCCGTCCGGTGCCGGAGCAGTACGACCTGTGCCAGCAGCTCTGCGACTGCGCCCTGCAGTTTGAGGACGCCTGGGAAAAGAAGGATATTGAATTCATCGCGGAACTGGAAGACCGAGCCATCATCGAAGCAGATCCGGGACTTTTGGAACTGGTCTGGACCAACCTCCTCTCCAACGCCGTCAAATTTACGCCGCCGGGCGGGACGGTGACTCTGACCCAGACCTCTGATGAGAAAGAGATCACGGTTTCCGTTTCCGACACCGGCTGCGGCATGGACGAAAAGACTCTGCGCCACATTTACGATAAATTCTACCAGGGCGACACCTCCCATTCCACCGAAGGGAACGGGTTAGGCCTGGCGCTGGTGCAGCGGATCTTGCAGCTTTCCAACGGGACCATTACCGTGAAAAGCCGCGTTGGGCAGGGCAGCACCTTTACCGTCCGGCTGCCCGCGCCGATTCACAGGGAGGAAATCAGTCAATGAGTGAACAGAAAGATTTTGTGGGATACGAATACAAGGAGATCACCGGGCCGGACAGCCGGGTTTCTCAATACTTAGACTGCTATGAGTGCTTTGGGTGGCAGGCCGATGGAAATCTGCCCGCCGGAAGCCGCATGGGCCAGACCACTATCCGCATGAAGCGGGACCGGAAAATCGTCAACAAAATGGAACTGACGCGCTTGCAGCGACATTTTGAAGCCTGCATCAGGGAGACGGAAGCGTTGGAGAAATCCAAGACTTCTGCCGCTACTATTTGGGCCTTGGTTGTCGGCATCATCGGCACTGCCTTTATGGCGGGGGCCACTTTTGCCGTGACGCATGAGCCGCCGCTGATCCCCCTGTGCATCCTGCTGGCGGTGCCGGGCTTTCTCGGGTGGATCCTGCCCTATTTCCTGTACCGGCGCATTGCAGCCAGGCAGGCCAAAAAGCTCCAGCCGGTCATTGAGGCCAAGGAGGAAGAAATTTACGCAATCTGTGAAAAGGGGCACTCCCTGCTGTGACAGGGAACGCCCGCAGCCGGCATCCGGGATTCGGGTGCCGGCATTTTTGTTTTCAAAAAAGTTCCGATTAATTTTACGCAAACAATTCTGAAGCAATCCGCAAATATTCCGGCGGTACAATGTAGACATCAAAGGGAACAGATGGTCCCAATCAAATCAAAAAAGGAGAATCGGTTATGAACACTTATCAGGCAAGCGAAAGAGATCAGAGAAAAGCGGAGGATATCCGCCGCCAGTATGTTTCCCGGGAGGAAAACAAGATGGAGCAGCTCCAGAAGCTGGACAGCAAGGTAAAGCTGCCGGGAAAGATCGTCGGCAGTATCCTGGGGGTCATCGGGGCCCTGGTGATGGGGGCTGGCATGTCGCTGGTGATGGTGTGGGGCAATATGACCATGGGTCTGGCCCTCAGCATCCCCGGACTGGCCGTCCTTCTGCTGGGATTCCTCTCCTACTATCTGATTACCGGCAGCCGGAAGAAAAAATATGCCGCGGAAATCATGCGGCTGAGCAATGATGTGATGAACAAGGAGGGCGCGCAGAATGAGCGATAAGGGTTTTGTCGGGTATGAATACCAGGAGGTGGCCGTCAAAAACGGCATGACCTCCGTTTACGCGGACGGGTATGAAAATTTCGGATGGAAGCTGGAAAATTCCGACATGGCTTTGGGGAAACCGGATTCTGTGGTCATGCGGTTCAAGCGCGACCGCAAGATCCGGAACAAACCGGAACTCACCCGGCTCCAGCGGCAGTTTGACGCCATTGTTTCCGAGATTGTTTCCCTGGAATCCTCCAAACGGCTGAAAGCCTCCATCGCCGCTTTTACCGTTGGGATTTTGGGGACGGCATTCATGGCGGGTTCCGTTTTCGCCATTACCTCCGGCCTGCTCCTCCCCTGTATCATCCTTGCAGTCCCCGCCTTTATCGGCTGGATTGTCCCCTATTTCCTTTACCGTTCTATTGAGAAGAAAAAGACCGCATCCGTCACTCCGCTGATCGATTCCAAATATGACGAGCTGTACACCGTCTGTGAAAGGGCCAACGGCTTATTGGACCAGGCGGGATGAGCACAAAAAACTCCTGTCTGTGGAAGGCTTCCCGGGCAGGATTTCCGTTTGTTCCTTTACAAAAGTATTGGTATTACCTATGCAGGCTTGCTGTGCTGAAAATAGAACAAGGACCTGGAACATATTTCGTTCCAGGTCCAATCTGTGTTTGGTGCCCCAATTATTGGAAACGGCAAACTGAATATATACTTTTAGCTTTGCGCGAATAACTCATCTATATAATCAAATTTAATAAAAATGTTTTGATCCATCATTTGTTTGATCTGTTCTTTGCTTGCCCATTTCACATCACAGGTTTCCTCTTTTTGAAGGACGACCGTTTCGATATCAATGTTTTGCCGGAACAGCCATACCTCTATATACGCTGCCCCATCGCCGCTGCTGTGAGGGTAAGTGTAGGATTTTAATACTCTGCCATTTTCAGGGTAAAGTGTGACCCCCAGTTCTTCCTTAGTTTCGCGCAAGGCCGCAGATAGACTGTCTTCACCGCTGATTGCAGCGCCTCCTGTAGTTTCCCACATATTAGGGGCGATTTTGGTCGGTACTCTTTGGGATACCAGATAGTCCCCCGCATCGTTCTGAATCCACACACTAACAGATAAATGGTATTCACCTTTTTTCATCGGGGTCCCTTTTACCATCGTTTTTCCGGTTCGATTCCCATGTTCATCAACAATATCCCACAGTTCTATCATGATCATCCCTCCTCATCCAATGAATAATAGCATTTATAAAATTATCTATGAGGCTTTTTCCAATGATAGATGTCCCCTTGGCAGCCATGTAAGATGATTTCTTGGTCGTTATAAGAGCTCAAGGACCAATATACGCTTCGATCGTTCCATCTACATGAATCGCTTGAAAACAGAGATTCATCATATGAAAGAGGTAAGTGTGCCTCCATATTATCCTGTATCATATATGCTTCAAATCCCTGTCGGAAATTTTGATTGAATATCACACCTTGATTGGTTGCGGCAAACCTGGCCGCCCGGCAGTAAATTGAATCCTCAAATAATTCAAAGATATACATATGCTTGTTCGTGTTAATGGTGACGCCGATCAATTGGGAGGCTCCGTTTACGGGAAGATATTCTTCTTGGACTCCCATATTCCACAGGCGTAAACATTCCCCGATATTATCCTCACATATCGAAGGGGCGGTCGGGTGCAGCGTTTCATCCGTAAATTCTTCATCTAATATAAAAGAATACTGGGCGCCGTCAGGAAATGTTACGGTACAGTTCTCAGGCTGTATGTCCAAATCGAAGGGTGCCCCAATAAATCGCTTCATCTGTTCACTGGCTATATCTTCATATACAGGAGGGCAATCTCGGGATGCGTTACGGCTTGATTTCAATACTTTGCATTTGCATATGGCTTCCCCATTAGAGGCAAACGCTGTCTTCCAGCATATCGGCAGTACAAATTTCTTTGTTTCCATAGGACTGGACTGACAGATGCCAATACATAGAAAAGTCTGATCGTTCTTCTGATACAATCTCGATTCCAATAGATCCAATTTTTTATCCCTTCGATAAGTAATGATGTACCTTTCTGTAACAACCATTTCAAAATCGGTACCGATATATACACCAGTATGTAACATTTCACATCCCTCCCTAAAAGTCCATGCTGTAAATTTATATTAATAATGCACGACCGGTTATATAATCGGTCATGCATTATATCTTTATTAATCATTTCATATGACATTGATATTAGTTGCAGATTTTTGGCTTGTAATTTAAAATAATCAATTTTATCCATAAAAGATACCCCAAAAATAATTATTTTCAGTGCGCCTGTAATCACTAACATAACATAATTATCATTGGCAGGGATATGGACAACGTATGGCTGATCAAATCTTTGCACAGGCGAGCAGGCTTGCCAAATAACCAACTTCATTATAACAATATGGCAAGAGCCTGTCAAGAAAATTTATTTAACGGTAAAACAAAAACCAGAACAAATTGTTCTGGTTTTTATGGTGGACGAGGGTGGATTCGGACCACCGAAGCTGAAAAGCAACAGATTTACAGTCTGCCCCCTTTGGCCACTCGGGAACTCGTCCATATTCAATTAAGGAAGAAAGTGGAGCTGGTGGACGGACTCGAACCCCCGACCTGCTGATTACAAATCAGCTGCTCTACCAACTGAGCTACACCAGCAAATTTTTTGCCCTTGCCCCAAATGGTCGGGGCGACAGGACTCGAACCTGCGGCATCTTGGTCCCAAACCAAGCACTCTACCAAACTGAGCTACGCCCCGGCGTTGGTCCTTGCGACAGCTTAACCATTATATCACAACAAGATGATCTTGTCAAGCACTTTCTTTTAAAATGCAAACCGTAAATTCAGCATTTACGGTTTGCATCATGGCGCGCCCGGAGGGATTCGAACCCGCGACCTTTTGATTCGTAGTCAAACACTCTATCCAACTGAGCTACGAGCGCGTAAATTGCCGTGAACGTTGTTGTTCCTGACAACGTACTACATTATATCATAAGAAATTTGGTTTGTCAACAAGATTTTGAAACTTTTTTGGATTTTTACAAATAGAATAAAATTTAAGCGGGAAATCTGCGGAATCCATTGAAATAGCCGCCGGACCGCCTTGCCATCATCCGGTTTCCGTGATATGATGAAACCATAGAAAGGATGATTGTGTGAAAGCGTATATTTGGCATCAGGACGGAACAGCCGGGCTGGCCGAACGGCCTATGCCCGAGATCCGGCACCCTCGGGACGCCATCGTGCGGGTCACGTTGTCCACCATTTGCACCAGCGACCTGCATATCCTCCACGGGGCCGTCCCCAGGGCCGTGCCGGAAACCGCCCTGGGCCATGAATTCGTCGGGGAGATTGTGGAAACAGGCGGGGATGTCCGGGGGCTTGCTCCCGGGGACCGGGTGGCCGCCAACTGCATCACCTTCTGCGGGGAATGTTGGTTCTGCCGCCGGGGATACATCAACAACTGCGAAAAAGGCGGCTGGGAACTGGGCTGCCGAATCGACGGCTGCCAGGCGGAATACGTCCGGGTGCCCTTCGCGGACATGGGGCTCACCAAAATCCCGGACAGCGTCACCGATGAAAACGCCCTGTTTTTGGGGGACATTCTGGCTTCGGGCTACTTTGGCGCGGAGCTTTGCGCGTTAAAACCTGGCGACACCGCCGCCGTCATCGGCGCGGGGCCGGTGGGACTCTGCGCCATGCAGGCCGCAAGGCTTTTCGGCGCGGCCAAGGTCATCGCCATTGACATCGACCAGTCCCGGCTGGACTTGGCAAAATGGGAAGGGCTGGCGGACGTGTTTTTGAATCCCCTGGAAACTCCGGACCTGGAAGGGGCGGTCAAAGCCGTGACCCACGGCCGGGGCGCCGACGGCGTCATCGAGGCGGCCGGCGGGGAGGACACCCTCCAGACGGCCTGGAAGATCGCCCGGCCCAATGCGGTGGTGGCTTTAGTGGCCATGTATGAAAAAGACCAGGTCCTGCCCCTTCCCTCCATGTACGGCAAGAACCTGATCTTTAAAACCGGCGGGGTGGACGCCACCCGGTCGGAAGAGCTGATGGCGCTGCTGGAAAGCGGCCGCATCCGCACCGATTTCCTCATCACCCACCGGGCGCCCTTAAACGACATCGCGGAGGGTTATCGAGTGTTTGCAAACAAACTGGACGGCTGCGTCAAATGGGCGGTTACGCCTTATGTTCGCTGAATCCCAGGAGCTTTTCCCGGATGAGCCCGGCGATCCTTGCGGGGGCCTCCTCCAGGGGGATCTGCTCCGAAAAGCTCTTGTCCCGGGCGGACAGCTCGCAGACGCCGTTTTTTAAGTTCCGAGGGCTGACAATGACCCGGTAGGGGATCCCCAGCAGGTCGGCGTCGGAGAACATGACCCCGGCGCTGACGGCCCGGTCGTCATAAAGGACTTCCACCCCGGCTTTTTCCAGGGCGTCGTAAAGCTCGTCGGCCTTGGCGTGGGTTTCGGCGTTGTCCGCCCGCATACAGCACAAATGCACCTGCCAGGGGGCGATGGACAGGGGCCAGATGGGGCCGTACTCGTCGTGATGGGCCTCGCAGACCGACGCCGCCAGCCGCCCCACGCCGATGCCGTAGCAGCCCATAATGGGGTATTGGGCCTGGCCGTTCTGGTCCAGATACTGCATCCCCATGGACTTGGTGTATTTGGTCCCCAGCTGGAAGATGTTGCCCACTTCGATCCCCCGGGAAATCCGGATTCTGGGCTTTCCGCACTGGGGGCAGACGCCGCCCTCTTTGATTTTGGCGAAGTCCCGGTACTCTGCCTCCGGGAACTCCCGATTCATGTCCAGGCCGGTGTAGTGGTACTCCTCCCGGTTGCCGCCGCAGCAAAGGTTGTTGGCCCCTTTTAAGGACTGGTCCAGCAGCACCGTAACTCCCTCCGGCAGGCCCACCGGCCCCATATAGCCGGGGTGCAGGCCGGATTCCGGGGTCAGGCTGGCGGGATGGACGCCGCAGCCCAGGAAATTGGTGAGCTTGGTTTCGTTGACGTCCAGATCCCCCCGGATAAAAAGGGCCACAATGCCGCCTTCCGGGATCTCCTTTTCGTATACCACGGCCTTGCAGCTTTTTTCCGGCGGCAGCCGGAGAAAATCGCAGACCTCCTCAATGGTGTGGACGTTGGGGGTGTATACCAGCTCCAGGGGCGAGGAAATGTCGTCCCGGGCGTTTTCCACAATGCTTTGGGCCGCTTCCATATTGGCCCGGAAGCCGCATTCCGGGCAGATGGCGATGGAGTCCTCCCCAACGGGGGTCAGCAGCATGAACTCGTGGGAAAGGTTCCCGCCCATCATGCCGGAGTCCGAGGCAACGGCCACCGTTTCCGGGATGCCGGCCCGGGCGAAGATCCGTTCATAGGCTTCATAGCAGCGGGCGTAATAGGCCTCCAGGTCCTCCTGGGAGGTGTGGAAGGAGTAGGCGTCCTTCATGGTGAACTCCCGCACCCGGATCATGCCGCCCCGGGGCCGGGCCTCGTCCCGGAACTTGGTCTGGATCTGGTAGATCATAAAGGGGTATTTGTTGTAGCTCTGGCCGTACTCCCGCACCAGCTGGACGGCGGCTTCCTCGTGGGTCATGCCTAAGACCATGGGCGCGCCGTTCCGGTCGGAGAGGCGCATCAGCTCCGCACCCACGCTTTCATAGCGGCCGGATTCCTGCCAAAGGGAGGCGGGGAGCACCACGGGAAACTGCACCTCCTGGCCGTCGATGGCGTCCATTTCTTCCCGGATGATCTGCTCGATTTTCCGGGTGATCCGCCGCAGGGGCAGGTAGGAGGAGTAGATCCCGTTGGCCACCCCTTTCATGTACCCGCCCCGAATGAAAAAGGCGTGGCTGTCGATGACGCAGTCCGAGGGGCGTTCCTTGAACCGTTCCCCCACTAATTTTTCCAGCTTCATAAAAATCCCTCCAAATAAAATAAAAAACGCCCCAAACCAGTGTGAAACTGGTTCAGGACGGATGATTCTGACGATCCGCGGTACCACCTGAATTCGGATTGCTCCGCACTTTGCCGCACAGGGGGACTCCCGATGCGTTTCTCTGTGACGGGAGGACCCGGCGAGGCTTACTGGAAGTTTCAGCCCGCAGCTCCAAGGGGGGTTCCCAAATCCGTTCCCGAAGGCTTACACCGGCCGCCTTCTCTCTGCGCGTCCCGGAAATGGTACTGGTTCTTTTCATTGCTTTGTTTCAATATAGCATACCGGGTCCATTTTGTCAATAACAAAGGCGCGTCAAAAAATTTTGACAGGGCTTTTGGGGCGTTGTCAAGGAGTTTTGCTGGACTTTCGGAAGGCGGTATGATATAATCCAGGCAGAAAGGGGAGTTGGGGTATGGAAATCGGGCAGAAACTCAAAAACGCCCGGGCGGCGGCAGGCCTCACACAGGAAGCCGCCGCGGAAAAGATCGGCGTCAGCAGGCAGACGGTATCCAATTGGGAAAACAACCGGTCCTATCCGGACATTCTCTCCGTTCTATCTATGAGCGAGCTTTACGACGTCAGCCTGGATGAGCTGTTAAAGGGGGACCCGGGCATGACGGCCCATTTGGAGGACAGCACCAATCTGGTAAAAAGCAGGAAACGCCTGGCGAAAACAGTGTGGTTTGCCTGTTATCTGCTGGTTTGGGCACTGTGTATCCTGTTTTTCTGGCTGGGCGGGCGTTCCGACGCCATGGGCTACTCTTTGTCGGTTTTGTATCTCGTCCTGCCGGCGGCCACCATTGCCTTTTCCGTGTTTATGGGACAGGCGGAGTGCGGTCCCAATGAACGGTGGCTCCTGCTGCTCCTGTGCGGCTTCCTATACATGTGCGTCCCTTACGCCACGTTCTCCCTTTCCAATATGGCGCATACCTCTGTGTTCCGCCTGCCGGAGCTTTGGACCATGCTGCCGGGGCTGCTTTGCGCGGCGGCTGGGATGGGGGCCGGAGCTGGGGTGAAAGCCCTCCGGAACAGGAAAGCCGTTCTTCCTTCCCAAAATGAGGAAGGGCAGTAGAATGCTTCAACAATCAAAACAGGCAGCCTGTTTTAAACAGACTGCCCGTTTTTTAATGCCTATTTTACATAGCCGCCAAATCGGCCCCCAGCTTTTGGCAGGCGGCAAGCCCGTCGGCGTCCGGCGTTTCGTTGAGGATCAGCCCTTCGCCGCCGCAGAGCTGCGCCCCGGCGCTGACGGCCCGTTCCTGCCATTCCCGCATCCACTGGCCGTCGCCCCAGCCGTAGGAGCCGAAAAGGGCCACCTTTTTTCCTGCCAGGCTGGCTTCCAGTTCACTGAAAAACGGCTCGAACTCGTTTTCCTCCAGCACCTCGTCCCCCATGGCGGGGCATCCCAGGGCCAGGGCGTCGTAAGCGGCGGCCTCCGCGGCGGAAATTTCCGAAACGGCAAACAGCTGCCCGCCCGCCCCTTGGGCCACGGCCTCTGCCATGGCCTGGGTGTTGCCGGTTCCGGACCAATAAATCACAGCGGTTTTGTTCATAAAGCTCCTCCTTTAAAACAGTTATGCAGTGGCGAACAGCCGGGCCAGGGTCTGCCCCTGGCAGATCCTCTGGCAAAGGGCCGCGCGGCAGCGGTCGTACTGGGCGAACCGGCGCTTGGCCGCGCCTACATCCCCGTACACCTTCCAATGGCCGCAGTACCGGCAGTTTTTCCCCTGGTTTTCCCAAAAGCCCAGGACATCCTCCACCGGGTACCCTAAAAACAAGCCGATTTCATGGGGGAACTCCTCCTGCCGGAACCGCAGGCCCAGATAGTCCAGCATGGCTGAAGTCCCGGCCTTGACCGGATATCCCAGCTTGTTCAGCAGGGCCGACACAGCGGGTTCCGAAAGCTGCCGTTCCAGGCGGTCCGTCCGGTACACCAGCAAAAGCTGCCGGCTCTTGCAGGAGCAGAGGATGGTGAACCGGATCTTTGCCCCCGCCAGCGCCCGGTTGTACTCGTCCGCCATTCGGGAAAGCTCCGGGTAGTCCGCAAGCGAGCAGGAAAGCAGGTTGGAGGGCTTGATCCCGGCCAGGGCCGGGGCGCAGAAAAATGCCAGATCTTTTTCAAATTGTTCCATGAAATCACCTCGGCTGTCCTTTAAAGTTAATTATGATTAACTTCTTGCTTTTATCATAGCAGATCCCATAGGAGAAGTCAAGGCAAACTGTTAGCGTTTACAAACTTTTAAGAAATGAAAGCTCCCGGCCGCAGAACAGCCGGGAGATGGAACAGGTTATTTTACATAATCCAGCAAATCGATGGTTTCCTTCTGCCCTGCATACCCAATATCCAGAGTCAGTTCCGTGTATGCCGGGTCGTAGGGGATGGAATAGACCTGGCCGGGCTGCCAGTTCCCGTTTTCCTCCTCCAGAAAATGCAGGCTGGCGCTGAAGCCGTCCTCATATTCGGCCCGGCCCGCCGCGTGAAGGTTCAATTCTTTGGGGTTTTCCAAGCCCGCGGGAATTTGAAAAATAATTTGCTCGTTCGCGTAAACAATGCTGCTGGCGAGCTGCTTCACCACAGCTTGTTCCATTGGCCGGAGGAACGCCGCGCAGGCTGCGGCTGCGCCCATCAGTACAACCGCGGCCGCCCCTATGCCCCAAATGGCTCTCTTTGCTTTCATCACAACGCCCTCCTTCCAGTATGATAACGCCGGAAGGAGCACGGTTGTGACGGAGCAGGCCGCATAAGAGGGGATTTGCGGAAAAATGGGGCCTATTCGCTTTCCGCCTGTTCCAGTTCATTGACCCGGAAGCAGAGTGTGGATAGGCTGTCCCCCAGGTGGACGTTTTCCACGGCAATACCGTCGTAGTCCAGGGTCAGGTCGTAGTGGCTGAAGTTCCAGAAGCCCCGGATGCCGTGGCGGACCAGCATGGGCGCCACGGCCTTGGCGGCCTCTTTGGGGATGCAGAGGATGGCGATGTCCGGCCGGTGCAGCTTGCAGAAGGCTTCCAGCCCCGCGCTGTCCTGCACCGCCTGGTCCCCCACCGCAAGGCCCATCAAAGCGGGGTTGGAATCAAAGATGCCCATGAGCTCAAAGCCCCGGGAAGAAAAGTCCATGTGCAGGGCAATGGCCCGGCCCAGGTTCCCGGCCCCCAGAAGGATGGCCTTCCGGTGCTTGCCAAGGCCCAGGATCTTGCTGATCTCCTCGTAAAGGTCCCGGACATTGTAGCCGTACCCCTGCTGCCCGAACCCGCCGAAGCAGTTCAGATCCTGCCGGATCTGGGAAGCGGTGAGGCCCATTTTGGCCGACAGGTCGCCGGAGGAGATCCGTACCGTTCCGGCGTTCAATAGGTCCTTTAAAAATCGGTGATACCGCGGCAGCCGGCGGATAACAGAGAGTGAAACGTTGCCTTTCGCCAAGGTAAAACCTCCCTTGATCATTCCATGAGAATCAGGCCATCAGTTCGTCCAGGTGCCGGCCGATGGCAGCCATAAACTCCTCGGTGCCCACCACCTGTTTGCCCGGGATGGTGCAGAGGGCGGCCAGGTCCCCGGACATGATGCCGTCCCGGATGGTGCCGATGGTGGCTTTTTCCAGCTTGCCGGCGTAATCTACCAGCTCCGGAATGCCGTCCAGCTCGCCGCGCTTGCGGAAGGCCCCGGACCAGGCGAAGATGGTGGCGACGGGGTTGGAGGAGGTGGGCTCGCCTTTCAGGTATTTGTAATAATGCCGCTGGATGGTGCCGTGGGCGGCCTCGTATTCGTAAACGCCGTCGGGAGAAACCAGGACGGAGGTCATCATGGACAGGCTGCCGTAGGCGGTGGCAACCATGTCGGACATGACGTCGCCGTCGTAGTTTTTGCAGGCCCAGATGTAGCCGCCGTTAGAACGGACAGTGCGGGCCACAGCGTCGTCAATGAGGGTGTAGAAGTATTCGATGCCCGCGGCCTCGAATTTTTCCTTGTATTCCTTCTCGTAAATCTCGGCGAAAATGTCCTTGAACCGGTGGTCGTACTTTTTGGAGATGGTGTCCTTGGTGGCGAACCAAAGGTCCTGCTTCTGGTCCAGGGCGTAGTTCATGCAGGCCCGGGCGAAGCTCTCAATGGACTTGTCGATGTTGTGGACGCCCTGGATGATGCCGGGGGTCTTGAAATCGTGGATCAGCTCCCGGGTTTCAGTGCCGTCGGGGTGGGTCACCACCAGTTCCGCCTTGCAGCCGGCGTCCACCCGCATTTCGGTGTTTTTATAAACGTCGCCGTAGGCGTGACGGGCGATGGTGATGGGTTTGGTCCAGCCGGGGATGTAGGGGTTGATGCCCTCCACCAGGATGGGGGCCCGGAACACGGTGCCGTCCAGCATGGCGCGGATGGTGCCGTTGGGGGATTTCCACATTTCCTTCAGGTTATATTCTTCCACGCGGGCGGCGTTGGGGGTGATAGTGGCGCACTTGACGGCCACGCCGTATTTTTTGGTGGCGTTTGCGGAGTCAACAGTCACCTGGTCGTTGGTTTCATTGCGGTGGGCCAGGCCCAGGTCGTAATACTCGGATTTCAAATCCACATAGGGGAGGATGAGGGTGTCCTTAATCATCTTCCACAAGACGCGGGTCATCTCGTCGCCGTCCATTTCTACCAGCGGCGTTTTCATTTGGATTTTAGCCATGGGAATCATCCTTTCTTCAAAATCAGTCCCGGCCGTAGCCGGCGGCGTAGTAGTTGATGAGGCAGCCTTCCAGGATGATGGTCTTTTCATCGTTGGTCAGTCCCTTGACGTACAGGGTGATGTCCTGGACGCCGTTTTTAGAAACAACCTTGCCGGGGATCACTTCCGCGCCGTTTTTCACGGCCTCCCGGATGCCGGGGACATACAGGAAATCGCCGGGTTCGTAATCAAAGGGGGTGTTTTCGTCCAGGGTGAAGGGGAGGATGCCCCAGTTGATGCAGTTGGAACGGTACCGCTTGGTGGCGTAGCTGTAAGCGATATTGGCGACGCCTCCCAGCACCTTCTGGCAGGAGGCCGCCTGTTCCCGGGCGGAGCCGTCGCCGGGGCGGTTGGCGAACACGCCGGAACCTACGGTGGTTTCCTTTAAGGTATCGGCAGGCAGGCTCAGTTTGTCCATGACGGCGGCCAGCTCTGCGGGGATTTCTCCATTCCGGACAGCGTCGGCCATGTCACGGGCGGCTTTGGAGCGTCCCACATATTCGGGGACACGGCGGGACAGGGCGAACTCGGAGAGCTTCACCGGGTTGGAACGGTAGGAGGAGGTTTCGCCGGAGGGGATCAGCTCGTCGGTGGTAGTGACCGGGTCGTCGATGACGGCGGCCAGCTTCACCAGCAGGTTCTCCTGGAGGGGGTACATCTTGGGCCAGTCGGCGATGTTGGGCCCCAGTTTCAGCTGGGCGTCCGGATCGGCCTTGCCGAAGCCGTAGTAGCAGCGTTTTTTGTAGATTTCCCCGTCATACTCGTAGGGCATGTCCGGCACGTTGTAGTCGATCTCGGTGGCTGCTGTCAGCACGCCGCCGTTTTTGGCGGTGGCCGCGATGGAACGGGCGTCCATCAGAGCAACGGAGGAAATCTGGCCCTGGCCGGGTTTAGAGCCTTCCCGGTTGGGGAAGTTGCGGGTGGTGTGGCGGATGGAGAAGCCGTTGTGGGAGGGCACGTCGCCCGCACCGAAACAGGGGCCGCAGAAGGCGGTCTTCATAATGGCGCCGGCTTCCAGCAGATCGGCGGCCACGCCGTTTCTGGTGACAGCCATGCTCACCGGGACAGAGGCCGGGTAAACGCTCAAGGAGAAGTAATCGCTGCCGGTGGAGCCGCCCTTTAAGATGGCCGCCGCTTCCACCAGGTTTTCATACAGGCCGCCTGCGCACCCGGCGATGATGCCCTGGTCCACATGGACCTTGCCGTCTACGATCTTGTCGGTGAGGCGGAAATCTACCTGTCCGGCGAACTGCTTCTTGCCCTCTTCCTCGATTCTGCCCAAAATGGCGTAGGGGTCGGCCTGCAGTTCCCGGATGGTTACTGCGTTGGAGGGGTGGAAGGGCAGGGCGATCATGGGTTCGATTTCGGAAAGATCGATTTTCACCATCCGGTCGTAGTAAGCGATTTTGCCGGGCTGCAGTTTCTGATAGCGTTCCGGCTTGCCGTGGACTTTATAGAAGTTCTCTACCACCTCGTCGGTTTCCCAGATGGAGGTGAGGCAGGCGGTTTCAGTGGTCATAACGTCAATGCCAAGCCGGAAGTCGGCGGACAAACTTTTGACGCCGGGGCCTGCAAATTCCAGCACCCGGTTGGTGACAAAGCCCTGCTTGAATACCGCGCCGCAGAGGGCGATAGCCACGTCGTGGGGGCCCACGCCCCGTTTGGGCACACCTTCTAAGTAAACCAGGACCACTTCCGGGGCGTCTACATCGTAGGTGTTTTCCAAAAGCTGTTTCACCAGCTCCGGGCCGCCTTCGCCCACGCCCATGCAGCCGATGGCGCCGTAGCGGGTGTGGCTGTCGGAACCTAAGATCATTTTGCCGCAGCCGGCCATTTCTTCCCGGGCGTACTGGTGGATGACGGACTGATGGGCCGGGACATAGATGCCGCCGTATTTTTTGGCCGCGGACAGGCCGAATACGTGGTCGTCCTCGTTGATGGTGCCGCCCACGGCGCACAGGGAGTTGTGGCAGTTGGTCAGAGCATAGGGAATGGGGAATTTCTGCAAACCGGAAGCTCTGGCCGTCTGGATAATGCCCACATAGGTGATGTCGTGGGACATGAGGGCGTCAAACCTGATCCGCATTTTCTTGGGGTCCGCGGATTTGGAATGGGCCCGCATAATCTGGTAGGCAATGGTTTCTTCCCGGGCCTTTTCCGGGGCGGGAAGATCCGCGCCGGAATCAGCGGGGATGATTTGCACGCCGTCCTTTAAATAGACGCCGGACTGACAAAGTTCGATCATGGAAAAACCTCCTGTTCATTTCCGCCGGGCGGCGGGGTGTTTATGCTGTTAAGGATGGCCAATGGCGCCCTTATTGAGAACCATACAGTTTTATTTTATCACAAAATGGATTGATAAGCAATTAACAATTCTGGATATTTCCAAAAAAATAACATTTCTATTGTAAAAACTGTTTTTTAATGTTATAATATATAAGCTTATAGAGAAAAGAAAAAATCGGAACGCTGCGGCAGATTTCGGAAAATGGGCGAAAGGGGATAGATTTTATGACCAAAGTGGCAGTGTTGATTCCATGCTACAACGAGGAAAAAACCATCGGGAAGGTGGTGGCGGACTACAAAGCGGCCTTGCCGGAGGCGGATATTTATGTTTACAACAACAATTCCACCGACCGGACCGCGGAAATCGCGGAAAAAGCGGGAGCCATTGTCCGCAACGAGTACCGCCAGGGCAAGGGCAACGTGGTGCGCAGCATGTTCCGGCAGATTGACGCCGACTGCTACCTGATGATCGACGGGGACGACACCTACCCGGCGGAAAACGCCCGGGATATGGTGGAATATGTCCTTTCCGGCCAGGCCGATATGGTCATCGGCGACCGGCTCTCCTCCACCTATTTTACCGAAAACAAGCGGCCCTTCCACAATATGGGAAATGTGCTGGTGCGAAAGCTCATCAACTGGCTGTTCCACTCCAATATCAACGACATTATGACCGGCTACCGGGCCTTCAGCAAGGCCTTTGTCAAAGGGTTCCCGGTTCTGTCCCGAGGGTTTGAAATTGAAACGGAAATGTCCATCCACGCTGTGGACAAGAACTTCCTCTTAAAGGAGATCCCGGTGACATACCGGGACCGCCCCGACGGCAGCGAGTCGAAGCTCAATACCTATTCCGATGGCTTCAAGGTGCTGAAAACCATTTTCCGTCTGTTCCGGGAGTACCGGCCCCTGGCCTTTTTCAGCGCCTTTGCCCTTTTATTCCTGCTGATTACCCTGATTTTGTTCCTGCCGGTGTTTGTGGATTACCTGCGCACCGGGCTTGTAGACCGGGTTCCCACACTGGTAGTGTCCGGCGTGTTCGGCACCTGCTCCCTGCTTTCCTTCCTGGTGGGCGTCATTTTGGACGTGGTGGTAAAGAAAGACCGGCAGATGTACGAGATCCTTATGAACCTCCGCACAGAATTGCAGGACAAATAACGGGGACAGACAGGCTATGAAACAACATTTGCGGAATTTTGGGTGGAGCTGCGCCGTCTTTATCCTTTGCATCGCGATTTTTACCGGCGCCATGGCCGCCGCCTTTGCCATCCCCAACAGCGCCATCGAAAGCAACCAGCGGCAGGCTGTGGCGGTGATCGAATCGGAGGGCCAGTACCCCCGGTACTTTTTCGACACACCGGCCTGCCAGCTGGACAACTTTACCGACGGCCTGATGCTGGACCGGGCTATCAATCCGGACGAAAGCCGGGGACCTCTGGTGTCGGCCATGGACATTGAGGGGTATTCCCGGTACTGGCACGGCTATCAGGTGTTTTTGCGGCCGGCTCTGACCCTCCTCAATTATAAGCAGATCCGGTATCTGAACATGATGGTGTTTTTCATCCTGCTGGCCGGGGCCTTCGCGCTGATGCAGCGGAAAATGGGGACCCGTCCGGCAGTGGGATTTTTGGTTTCCGTGGCGGCCTGCTACGCCATTATCATTCCGCTGTCCATGCAGTTTATGTCGGTGTTCGTTCTGATGCTCCTGGGCTGTATCTGGGTTCTGTGGCGGCATGGAAAGACGACTCCTTCGGAGGCCGTCCTCTTTTTTATGGTGCTGGGGATGACCACGAATTTCCTGGACCTGCTGACGGCCCCTCTTTTGACCCTGGGGATGCCCCTGGCCGTGTATCTGTACCTGGAGATCGCCTCCCATCCGGAAAATGGCTGGTTTACCGGTTTTAAGCGGCTCTTTTTCCCGTCCCTGGCCTGGGGGCTGGGCTACGGCGGCTGCTGGGTATGCAAATGGGCGGTAGGGTCCCTGGTTCTCCGCCGGAACGTCTTTGCGGAAGCCGTTTCCCAGATTTTCTTCCGGGTGTCCGGCAGCGAGGACTACCCCTTGGACCGGATGGAGGCCCTTTCCAAAAATTTTGACCGGATGTTTGTGGACCCCGGCAAGCGGCTGCTTTTGCTGCTGGGGATCATCCTGGGGCTGTGGCTTCTGCTGGCCCTTCTGTTCCGGAAATCATGGAAACAGCTGCTGAATGGGACGGTGCTGCTCCTTGCGGCCCTGTACCCTTACGCCTGGATTCTGGTCATGGCCAACCACTGCCAGATCCACTACTGGTTCACCTACCGGATACAGGCTGTGGCTCTCTTTGCCGTCGTCTGCTGGCTGGATTTATCGGTGGACGCCGGGAAGATCCGGAGGCTTTTTCAAAAGAAAAACTGAATCTTCATAGCAAAACCCGGGGCAGATAATGGTGTCTGTCCCGGGTTTCGTCTGGCAATTTATATAAGGGTTTATGCTTTGCTAACGCAAATGCACCGCAGATAAAATTTTAGGAGATTCTAAACCGCCATTTTGCAAGCAAAATGGCGGTGGCGGGTCATCGCCAGGCGCTCTGCGGAGCGCCTTTTTTCTTGATAGTTCGCGCCCGGGGCGCGAAAAGATTGGATTTCGCCCATTGCGATGGGCGACCAAAGGCGTTGCCTTTGGAAACCACAAGCTTTTGAAAAAGCTTGACCAAAACTTTTTATTTTCCCTCATCATGCGAATTTATTCTGAAAGGAACCGTTCAACAACTCGAAACCCGGGGCAGACCTTCTATCTGCTCCGGGTTGTTTTCACTGTTCCAAAATTTACGCGGCCTGTTCCTGGAGCAGCTTTTCCACTGCGGCCAGCTTCACGCACAGGCAGAGGATTTCCGCCGCCTTTTCCAGGTCTTCCATGGAAGGATAGGTGGGGGCGATGCGGATGTTGGTGTCCTCCGGGTCCACGCCGTAGGGGAAGGAAGCGCCGGCGCCGGTCAGGGTGACGCCCGCCTCTTTGCAGAGGGAAACCACCCGTTTGGCGCAGCCGGGCAGGACGTTTAAAGAGAAGAAATATCCGCCGTTGGGCCGGGTCCAGCTGGCGATGCCGAGGCCGCCCAGCTCTTTTTCCAGCATATTCAGCACCAGCTCGAACCGGGGCTGGATCAAGGCTTTGTGCTTGGCCATGTGGGCCTTCATGCCCTCGGCGCTGCCGAAGAACCGGACGTGGCGGAGCTGGTTTATCTTGTCAAAGCCGATGGTCTGCATGGACAGGAATTTTTTCGCCCAGGCAAGGTTTTTCTCGCTCATGCCCATAACGGCCACGCCCGCGCCGCTGAAGGAAATTTTAGAGGTGGAGGCGAAAATGTACACCATGTCCTCAGAGCCCAGCTTTTTGCACTCGTCCATAATGTTTAACAGGGTGTCCGGGGTGTCGGTCAGGTCGTGGATGCAGTAGGCGTTGTCCCAGAAGATCCGGAAGTCCCGGGCCGCGGGCTTTAAGGCGGCGAAGCGGCGGACGGTTTCGTCCGAATAGGTGATGCCGTCGGGGTTGGAATATTTGGGCACGCACCAGATGCCTTTGACAGACGGGTCGGAGGACACCAGTTTTTCCACCATGTCCATATCCGGGCCGTTTTCCGTCATGGGGATGTTGATCATCTCGATGCCAAAGGTTTCCGTAACGGCAAAATGGCGGTCGTAGCCGGGGACGGGGCAGAGGAATTTCAGTTTGCCCTGCCGGTTCCAGGGGGCTTCCCCTTGGCAGGTCCCAAACTGCATGGCACGGGCCACGGTGTCGTACATGAGGTTTAAGCTGGAGTTGCCCCCCACAAAGATTTCAGAGGGTTTTAAGCCCAACAGGTCGGCAAAAAGCTGCCGCGCTTCCGGGATACCCTCCAGAAGGCCGTAGTTCCGGGCGTCTTCCCCGGCGGCCGTTTGAAGAAGGTCCTTGGAGGTTAGGCAGTCCATCATGCCCATGGACAGGTCCAGCTGTTCCGCCGAGGGTTTCCCCCGGGACATATCCAGTTTCAGCCCCTGGGCCTGCACTGCCCGGTACTGCGCATCCAGTTCTTTTTTCTGCTCCGCCAGCTGTCCGGCGGAAACGCTGCTCATCAACGCCATATTCATACCCTCCAAATGATTCTCCAGTTGCGAATGACTGTATTTTTTATTATACACCTTTTGAAAATTTTTGCAAGAACTATTTTGAAATCCTGCAAAAAACTCCCTCCAAAGAATTGTATGTATCCAGCGCCGAAACTGTTCATGTTGGATAAAATGGCCTTTTCAGAGCAGATTTACAGAAATTATATGAATAAACATTCAGCGGATTATTCTTTTCGGCGGAGAAAACCCATTTTGACGCAGTGGGCCAGGCTGAGAGTTTTTTCGCCGCAGCTTTCAAAAAAGACCTTGGCCCCGCCGTTTTTGAAGGATTGGATGACGCCTGCGCCAAAAAGACGGTGGGACACCGGGTCCCCGACGGCGAATCCATCGTCTTTTGAGGGCCGTTTCGAGGAAGCGGACAAAAAGGCGTACCCAAACCGGGAGAGCCGCAGGTTTGGCAGCGCTTCCGGCGGGTCAAAGAGCACCAGCCGGTCCCTGGCCCGGGTGGCCCCCACGTAAAACAGCCGCATTTCCTCCCAGTAAGGCCCGTCGTCCTGGTATTTGCGGGCCAGCAGGGCGGATTTTCCAGGCAGAACCCCGTCAAAGCAGTCCCAGAGGATGACCGTGTCGAATTCCAGCCCCTTGGCCGAGTGGATGGTGGAGAGGGTGACCCGGGCCTCCTCCGGCCGGTAAGCCGCCGGGGCGGAGGCCGCCTCCATCCGGACAAAGAGGGTGGGGAAGTCCGGCGAGGTTTCACAGAGCCACCGAAGCTGGCTGTAACGCATCCGGATCAGCGGGTCGCCCTTTTCCCACCGCTGCCGCAGCCGTTTCCCCAGGGCCAGCTTGGTTTCCAGGGCTTCCAGGGCCTTATAAGGGGAAAGGGTCTGGCAGGCTTCCAAAACCTCCGCCATATTCAAGGCGGAGCCTCCCCGGGGAGAAAGGGGGGCGGCTTCCCTTAAAAGCTCCGGCACAGATTTTAAGCCGTCCGCCCTGAGAAGGACGTTTTGGTAAAGAAGCTGGTCCAGGTCCGGCCGGTAATCCAAATACCGGAAGGCCTCCAGATCGTAGGGGTTCGCGCAGAGGAACAACAGGGCCGCCATGGTTTTGGCATGGTATTTGATGAGGGAAACTGGCCCGGCGTCCAGGCGGAAGGGAATATGGGCCTCCTGCAAATACAGGGACAGGGCGCAGGCCGAAAGGTTGTTGCGGTATAAAATCCCCACCGTTTCATTTGGCGGCGTTTCCCGGATGATGGCGGCGGCCTCCTGGAAAGCGTCGGACATGTCCCGAGGGGAAACCCGTTCCACCGCGCCCCCTTCCGGCCTGGTGGGGATCAGGAGCTTGTCGAAGCGCTCCGGGCTTTGGCGGATAAAGCCTTCGCAGAGGGAGAGAATCTCCGGCCGGCTGCGGTGATTGTGCTCCATTTTCAGCACCCGGGCATTGGGAAAGGTTTTGGGGAACCGCAGGATGCCGCCGGGGTCCGCCCCGCGGAAGCCGTAGATGCTCTGGTCCTCGTCCCCCACCAGGAAAAGGCCATTCCCTTCTGGGGCCAGCAGCTCCAAAAGGGCGGTCTGCACCGGGGAAAGGTCCTGGCCCTCGTCCACGTTCCAGTAGTCGTACCGTTCCCGCCAGCTTTGCAGGAAGGCCGGGCGCTTTACCAGGATTTCCCGGGAAAACAGCAGCAGGTCGTCGTAGTCCATGAGGCGCTCCGCCTTTTTTACCGCCTCGTACCGGGTGAAAATGGACAGGAAATAGGGCGGCAGGTCCGGAAGGGAGGAAATTTCCCCTTTGGAAAGCATCCGGTTTTTGCAAAGGCCGGTTTTGGAAAGCAGGTCGGACAAAAGCTCCTCATCCGGGGACGCGCCGGTCACCTCCTCCGCGCACCGGCGCATAATGGCCGCGGAACCGGGGGATTCCTCGCTGCCGGCAAGCCTTGGGAGGGGACGCCCCGACTGCCGGGAAAAATCGGTTAAAATCCGCAGGCAGAGGCTGTGGATGGTGCTGATGTCCGGGGCTTTCGGGAACAGGTCCCCAAACAGTTCCGAGAACCGCCGCCCCATGTCCCCGGCGGATTCCCGGGAAAAGGAAAGGCAGCAGATCCGTTCCGGCGCAGCACCCCGTTCCAAAAGGGCCGCCAGCCGCGCCACCAGCACCGTGGTTTTGCCGGAGCCGGGCACTGCCAGCAGCAGGGTGGGGGTCCTGCCGGTGGTCAGGGCCTGGGCCTGTACCGGGTTAAAGTAAATGCCTTTTTCCTCTAAATGCCGCAGGAGCTCCATGGCGCGCCCCCCTTTCCGTCTGTTTTTCCATACTATTATACCCTGTTTTTCCGCAGGAAACAAGCGGCGGGAAGCTTTAGCGTGTTTGCGCAAGAATATTTTGGAGAGTTATGGGGATGATACCAATAAAAACCCTTGCTGAATCCCTGGGAATGAGTTAAAATAAAAGGGAAGGCAATTGTGCTGTTTGCCTAAAAATATGCTGCCCCTCTTGTGAAAGATTGGCCGCGTATTTGCTTTCATTCTGTTGACAGAAAGGGGGAAAACCAGTATAATAGAATTGTTAAAAGATTAACAATCATTCCCCGAAGGAAAGTTTGGAACGAATAACAGGAGGTTTTGAAATGGTTCAGGAAAAAGCAACTCCCACCGCACCCGTTGTGGACGTACAGGCAATGATCAACCACCTGGCTCAGAAAGCCAAAGCCGCGCTGGCCGAGTATATGAAGCTCGATCAGGAACAGGTGGACAAGATTGCCCATGCCATGGCTCTGGCCGGCCTGGATAACCACACCAAGCTGGCGAAGCTGGCGGTCGAGGAAACCGGCCGCGGCGTTTACGAAGACAAAATCATTAAAAACCTGTTTGCTACCGAATATATCTGGCACGACATCAAGGATCAGAAAACCGTGGGCATCATTGAAGACGATGAGCTGGCCGGCCTCATGCAGGTAGCAGAGCCTGTTGGTATCGTGGCTGGCGTTACTCCCGTAACCAACCCCACTTCCACCACCATGTTCAAATCCATGATCGCGGCCAAAGCCCGCTGCCCCATCATTTTCGGCTTCCATCCCTCCGCCCAGAAGTGCTCCGCTGAGGCTGCCCGCGTCGTCCGTGACGCCGCCGTCGCCGCCGGCGCTCCCGAAAACTGCGTGCAGTGGATCGAAACCCCCTCTCTGGAAGCTACCAACGCTTTGATGAACCATCCTGACGTGGCCCTGGTTCTGGCTACCGGCGGCGCCGGCATGGTAAAGGCCGCGTACTCCACCGGGAAACCCGCCCTGGGCGTAGGCCCCGGCAACGTGCCCTGCTATGTGGAGAAAACCTGCAATGTGGAGCGCGCCTGCAACGACATCATGCTGTCCAAGACCTTCGACAACGGAATGATCTGCGCTTCCGAGCAGGCTGTCATCGTGGACAGGGAAGTTTCCGCCCAGTTTGAGAAATATATGAAGGACAACGGCTGCTACTTTGTCAACGCTGAGGAAGAAAAGAAGCTGGTGGACTACGCGTTCCCCGAAGCGAAAAACCGCGCGCTGAACTCCGCCATCGTCGGCAAGCCCGCCGCTTGGATCGCGGAACAGGCAGGCCTGAAGGTCCCTGCGGACACTAAAATCCTCATCGGCCGCATTCAGGATGTTGGCCCCGACCAGCCTCTGTCCAAAGAGAAGCTGTCCCCCATTCTGGCCTATATCGTGGTGAATTCCACGGAGGAAGGCTTCGCCATGGCCAAGAAGATGCTGTACAACGGGGGGTTGGGCCACTCTGCCGCCATCCATTCCGGCAGCGAGGAAATCATTGAGGCTTACGGCGAGGCCATGGAAGTCGGCCGCGTCATCGTCAACTCGCCTTCTTCTCAGGGCGGCATCGGCGACATCTACAACGAAAATACGCCTTCTCTGACTCTGGGCTGCGGCTCCTTTGGTAAAAACTCCACCACCTCCAACGTTTCCGCCCTGAACCTGGTCAACGTGAAACGCATTGCCAAGAGGAGAGTCAATATGCAGTGGTTCAAGATCCCCCCGAAAATCTACTTTGAATATAACGCCATCCAGTATCTGGAGAAAATGCCCGATATCTCCCGCGCCTTCATCGTCACCGACGAAACCATGGTAAAGCTGGGCAACGTGGACATCCTGCTCCACTACCTCCGGAAACGCAGCACCTACTGCCATGCGGAAATCTTCGCGGAAGTTGAGCCCGACCCGTCTGTTGACACCATCATGCGCGGCGTTGAGGCTATGAACCACTTCCAGCCCGATGTCATCATCGCGCTGGGCGGCGGCTCCGCTATGGACGCCGCCAAGGGCATGTGGATGTTCTACGAACACCCCGACATCTCCTTCACCGGCATGAAGCAGAAATTCTTCGACATCCGCAAGAGAACCTACCACTTCCCCAAGCTGGGCAACAAAGCGCAGCTGGTCTGCGTTCCTACCACCTCCGGCACCGGTTCTGAGGTTACCTCCTTCGCGGTAATTACCGACAAGAAGGCCAACATCAAGTACCCTCTGGCCGACTACGAGCTGACTCCCGACGTTGCCATCGTTGACCCGCAGTTCGTGATGTCCGTCCCCAAATCCGTGACTGCGGACACCGGTCTGGACGTTCTGACCCACGCCATCGAGGCTTACGTTTCCGTTCTGGCTTCCGACTACACCGACGGCCTGGCCCTCCATGCCATCCGGCTGGTCTTCAAGTACCTGAAGCGCGCCTACGACAACGGCAACGACCGGGAAGCCCGCGAGAAGATGCACAATGCGTCCTGCATCGCCGGTATGGCCTTCACCAACGCGTTCTTGGGCATCAACCACTCCCTGGCCCACAAGCTTGGCTCCGCTTACCACATCCCCCACGGCCGCGCCAACGCCATCCTGCTGCCTTACGTCATCGCTTACAACGCCCAGAAGCCGAAGAAATTCGCCACCTGGCCGAAGTACGAGAAGTTTGTGGCTGACAAGCGTTACGCGGAAATCGCCGAGATGCTGGGCCTGCCCTGCCGGACCACGGAGGAGGGCGTCCAGAGCCTGATCAAAGCCATCGTTGACCTGGAGCGCTCCATGAACATTGTGAAATCCATCAAGGATTGCGGCGTTGATGAAAAGACCTTCATGGACAACGTGGAAGCTCTGGCGGACGAGGCCCACAGCGACCAGTGCACCCCCGCGAATCCCCGTTACCCCCTGGTTTCCGAGCTGAAAGAGCTGTATATCAAAGCTTACTACGGTGAAGAGAAATAAGTTTCCCATACGGGAATCACAAAGCCCCCGGACCGAAAGGCCCGGGGGCTTTTGCGTGCGGAAAAATCAATAGGGGAAAAACGCAAAGGGCTGCGCTTTAAAGGGCGCCAGCTCTCCGGCTTCTTCCATCTGCCGCAGGGCTTCCTCAGTTACCCATTTGGCGTCCGCCACTTCCTCCGGCTGGAGGGTCAGGGCTTCCAGTGGGATGTCCCGTTCAAAGAGGTACACGTCATAATGGGCGCTGTATTGGCCCGGTACCTCCCGGCGGATGGAAAGGGAGGCAAGCAGGACGCCGGGGTTTCCATGAGTCAAATCCACCCCGATTTCCTCCTTGACCTCCCGCATGGCGGCGGCCAGGGATTCTTCCCCGGCCAAAACGGAGCCGCCGGTGCATTCCCACAAACCGCCGTAATGTTTCTCCGGGTGCCGTTTGGTCAGCAGGACTTCCCCTTTGGAATTGCGGAGCCAGATCTCCACCACCAGGTGGTAGTCCTCCGGGGATGCGGGGGGCTTGCCCCGTTCCTGGAACCGGCCGGTTTTCCTGCGGTCCTTGTCGTAAATATCCCAGTATTCCGGCATGGTTACTCCTCCTTTGCCCGGATTTCCCGCCATTCATCCTCCAGTATGGCCATGAGGACGTCGTCAGCATAGCTGTTCCCATCCTTTACGGCGTCCCGTAGCGCCCCTTCCTGCCGGAATCCTGCCTTCCGGTAAGCGGCAATGGCTCGGTGGTTAAAGGAAAAAACATCCAGCGCCAGCCGGTGGAGCTTTAAGGTTTCAAAGGCAAAATCCCGGGTTTTCCGGATAACCCAGGAGCCGATTCCTTTGCCGCAGTCCTCCGGATGAAAAATCCCGATGCGGAAATTGGCGCTGCGGGTTTCCGGGTCAATCTCATTGATGACGCTTTCCCCGATGATCCGCCCGTCCGGGGAAATCAGCAGAAAATCGTACCGGCTTTCGTCCGCTAGTCACCGGGCAAAATAGCCGGTGACTTCTTCCCGGGTGAATTGGGTTTTGCAGCCTGTCAGCCGGGCAGTTTCCGGGGGAAGGGGGTCAAAATTCTGGGAAAAATAGGCGTTCGCGTCATCGGCCTTGGCCGGGCGCAGCACATAGCCCTGGCTTTCCCAAACAGGAATTTCCATGAAATCCTCCTTTTACTCGATGAATCCGCCGCCTAACACCACATCCCCCTGGTAGATAGCCCCTGTCTGGCCGGGGGCCGGGGCCCGCTGAGGTTCCGCAAAGCGCACCTGCACCAGGCCGTTTTCCAGGGTCAGAGTGGCTTTGGCGGGGTTGGCCCGGGAACGGATTTTCACCTCCGCCTCCATGCCGCTATGGATGGAATCCGGGAAGGTGCAGGACAGGTCGGTCAGGAACACTTCCTCCTCAAAGGAATCCGCCGCATCCGCCAGATATACCCGGTTTGTGGCAGGGTCGATGGATTTTACAAAGACCGGACGGCCCAGGGCGATCCCTAAGCCCTTGCGCTGACCGATGGTGTAGTGGATGATCCCCTGATGGATGCCGCAGGGAAGGCCTTCCGGGGAGATAAATTCCCCGGGTTCGCTTTTGCCCAGGCGTTCCTCAATGAACCGGGCGTAGTCGTTGTCCGGGATAAAGCAGATTTCCTGGCTGTCCGGCTTTTTAGCGCAGGAAAGCCCCGCCTTCTCGGCAATTTCCCGTACCTGCGGTTTGGGCAGATGGGATAAGGGGAACATCAGCCGGGACAGGACGTCCTGCCCCAAACGGCAGAGCATATAGGACTGGTCCCGTTCCAGGTTTTCGCCCTTGGTCAGGTAGGTGACCCCGTTTTCCCGGCGCAGTCCGGCGTAATGGCCGGTGGCAATCCAATCATACCCTTCTGCGTTTGCCGTATCCAGCAGGGCTTTGAATTTCAGCTTGGGGTTGCAGACAACGCAGGGATTGGGGGTGCGCCCCTTGCGGTATTCGGCGGCAAAATAGCTGACCACCTCCCGGTCAAATTCCGCGGTCATATTTTTCACAAATAAAGGGATCCCCAGCTGGCTGGCGGCGGTTTTGGCGTCCTCCACCGTTTGCCCGTGGGCAGGCGACATTTTTAAGACCACCCCGGCGACCTCATAGCCCTGCTCCCGCAGCAGGACCGCGGCGGCGGAACTGTCCACCCCGCCACTCATGGCCAGCAATACCCGCTTATTTTCGTTCATTCTCATTCCTCCTAATGCCAAAAAGGCGGCGTGGAAAAACCATGCCGCCTTGTTTTTGGTTGTCCGTCTTAGTGGCCGCAGCTGCAGGATTCCGCGTCGTGGCCGCAGGCCTCGCACTCTTCCAGCTTGCCCACAAAGGGGGTGGGGTCGATGCCCTGACGCTTGTAGTAGTCCGCAATGGCCGCTTTGATGGCCTGCTCCGCCAAGACAGAGCAGTGGATTTTCACCGCCGGCAGGCCGTCCAAGGCTTCTACAACGGCCTTGTTGGTGAGCTTCAAGGCTTCGCTCAGGGGTTTGCCCTTAATCAGGTCGGTGGCCATGGAGGAGGTGGCGATGGCGGCGCCGCATCCAAAGGTCATGAAGCTGACGTCGGTGATAACGTCATTTTCCACCTTGATATACATTTTCATGATGTCGCCGCATTTCTGGTTGCCCACTTCTCCGACGCCGTTGGCGTCTTTCAGTTCGCCCACATTGTGGGGGTTCGCAAAATGCTCCATTACTTTCGCGCTGTATAACATGAAGATTCTCCCTTCCTTTTTCCTTACAGATTTTTACCGGCCCGTTCATCGTCGGACCATTCCTGCCACACCGGGGACATGGCCCGGAGGCGTTCCACAACTTTGGGCACCACGCTTAAGGTGTAGTCAATGTCTTCTTCCGTGGTATCCGCACCAAGGCTCAGCCGCAGGGAGCCGTGGGCGATGCCGTGTTCCAGCCCGATGGACAGCAGCACATGGGACGGGTCCAGGGAGCCGGAGGTGCAGGCGGAACCGGAGGAGCCCGCCACGCCGTTCATATCCAGCAGCAGGAGCAGGCCTTCGCCCTCAATGCCGCCGAAGGAGATGTTCACATTGGTGCACAGGCGGTTTTCCCGGCCGCCGTTTAAGCGGGTGCAGGGGATTTGCAGCAGGCCGTCCATGAGCTTATCCCGCAGGGCGGTCATTTTTGCTACCTTCTGGTCAAAGTTTTCATAGGTTTCCACAATGGCTTCGCCTAAGCCCACAATGGACGCCAGGTTTTCCGTGCCGGCCCGTTTGCCGGATTCCTGGGCGCCGCCGTCGATAAAGTTGTCCAGGTAAACGCCCCGGCGGATATACAAAGCGCCCACGCCCTTTGGCCCGTGAATTTTATGGGCGGAAAGGGACAGCATATCAATGTTCTGTTCCTGCACGTCGATGCGGATGTTTCCAACGGCCTGCACCGCGTCGGTGTGGAACAGCACTTTATGCGCCCGGCAGATTTTCCCGATTTCCCCAATGGGCTGGATAGTGCCGATTTCGTTGTTGGCATACATCACCGAAACAATGGCGGTGTCCGGGCGGATGGCCGCCTCAATATCCGCGGGGTTTACAAAGCCCAGCTTGTCCACCGGCACATAAGTGACCTCAAAGCCCTCTTTTTCCAGGGCCTGGCAGGTGTGGAGGACGGCGTGGTGCTCAAAAACGGTGGTGATGATGTGCTTTTTCCCCTGCATTCTGGCAAGGCGGCGAGCCGCGCCCTTAATGGCCCAGTTGTCCGATTCGCTGCCGCAGCCGGTGAAATAAATTTCCTCGGGACGTGCGTTAAAAGCGGCGGCGACTTTTCCTCTGGCCTCCTCAATGGCGGAACGGGCTTCCCGGCCGATGGAGTAAATGCTGGAGGGGTTGCCGTAATGCTCCGTAAGGTAGGGGACCATGGCTTTGAAAACCCGGTCCGAAATTTTTGTGGTTGCGGAATTGTCCAGATAGACAAAACGATCCATAGCGATTTCCTTTCTTCTATGACTTGCCTTGACGGCGGTAACATCTGTTGACAATCTTATTATATACCTGCCGGGTATAATTTACAAGAGCGTTCACAAAAAATTTTCATTTATCGGAACCGCTGGCACTGGGCTACGGCCATTTGGTCGCAGCGCTCGTTTTCCGGGTGGCCGGCGTGGCCCTTGACCCACTGGTAGGTCATCTGGTGCCGGTCCAGCTGAGGGAGCAGCTTTTCCCACAAGTCAACGTTCAGGGCGGGGGATTTGTCGGCCTTGCGCCAGCCCTTGGCCTTCCAGGAATAGACCCATCCTTTGGTGATGGCGTCGATCACATATTTGGAATCGCTGACCAGCGTCACGGCGCAGCTGAATTTCAAAGCCGAAAGGCCCTCGATGACGGCGGTCAGCTCCATGCGGTTGTTGGTGGTGCTGGCTTCGCCGCCGGAAAGCTCTTTCCGATGGCCCTCGCACTCTAAAATGGCACCCCAGCCGCCGGGGCCTGGGTTGCCGCTGCACGCGCCGTCGGTGTACAGGGTAACTTGCTTCATATGGGTCCCTCCTGATTAGTTCCTGACACTTCAGTATACCCCGTTTTTCAGAAAAAAACAAGAGAAAAGGGGCTGTTTTGCCGGAAAGATGAAAAAGTCCGGTTATTCCGGCAGTTTCCAGCAGAGAGGCTCCCCGTATTTTTGGCAAAATTCCGAGGCTTTGGAAAAATGGCGGCAGCCGAAAAAGCCCTGGTGGGCCGAAAGGGGGCTGGGGTGCGCCGCTTCCAGCACCAAATGGTCGGGATTGGTGATCAGGGCATTTTTCTCCCGGGCGCTGGCTCCCCACAGAAGAAAGGCCACAGGTTCTTCCCGGCTGTTCAAAGCGCCGATGACCGCGTCTGTAAAAGTTTCCCAGCCAAGTTTCCGGTGGGAGTTTGCCATTCCCGCCCGGACGGTCAGGACAGTGTTTAAAAGCAGGACGCCGTTTTCCGCCCAGGCGGTCAAATCCCCGTGGGCTGGAGGCGAAATGCCGCAGTCCGCCTCCAATTCCTTGTAAATGTTCCGCAGGGAGGGCGGGATCCGCACGCCCCGGGGCACAGAAAAGGCCAGGCCGTTGGCCTGTCCCGGGCCATGGTACGGGTCCTGGCCCAGGATTACTGCCCGCACTTTGGAAAATGGGGTCAGCTCCAGCGCCCGGAACAGCAGGGGACGGGGCGGGTAGACATCGCCGTTTTGATATGCCGCGTTGGCCCGTGCCATGATCCGCCCCATGGTGGATATGGAAAGGGACTTATCCAGCTCATCCTGCCAATCATTTCCAAGTAAAATCATGGAATCTCCCTTCCTGTATGTAATCTTCATTATTTTAACCTGTTTTCCGGGAAATGTAAAGATGAGGTTCTATCAATTTTCTTTTGCTTTTTGGGGCAAAGTATTATATAATGATTTTATTACGCCAAACGGAAAAAGATATAAGGATTTTTAAATGAATCGGACAAATAATAACAGGAATCGACAAAATACGGCAAAGGAGGGCAAGAAGTGAAAAAAGAACAGCTATTGATCCAGCTGTATCAGGAAGAACAGCGGCCGGCTGTGGTGTTTGACAGCGGCCTGCGGGTGATATGGATGAACAGTGCCTGCATCCAGCGGTTCCCGTCCATTGTGGAGGAAGCAAGCCTTCAGGACTTTTTTCCGGGGCTGAAATTTGAGGAGCTGGCCGCCGGGCAGCCTGCGCCGTCCCGGGTTTTGCAGGACCCGGAAGGCGGGGGACAGATGACAGTGACCGCGTATCCCGGCGAGCCTTGCTTATTTGCAGGCGTCTGGCAGGACGGTACGTCCTTTTGTCCGGGGCGGGACGGCATCGGGCCGGAAGGGGTCCAGCTGATGGACGCCTGGATCCGCCAGAACGTGTTCCGGATCTTTAATAATCTGGACCAGCTGGGGGAATATCTGGAACGGGCCAACGTCCCCCAGGGGGAGGAGAACCTGGGGCGGATCGAAAGGCACTGCCAGCAGCTCCTGCGGCTGGGCCTTGTCCTGTCCGGCTGCTATGGGCCGGAGGAAAGCAGCGTCCCGGCCCCGGTGGATATGGAGCAGCTTCTGGAGCAGCTTTTCCGGGATGTAGATTTCCGCCTTGCCCCTTTGGGGATTTTCTTAGAACGGAAGGGCCATTGCCGGGGGGCGGTGTGTATGCTGGACCGGCGGCAGTTTGTCAGCGCCCTTCTCTGCCTCATCGACCTGTCCGCGGGCCAGATGGAAAAGGGCGGCGTGATGCGGGTGGAGCTTTCCAAAACCCAGAGGGAATTTCAGCTGAGCTTTTCGGACAGCACCACTTCCTTTTCCGCCATTGCCCGGCAGAAAGGGGAGATTTCCGCCGAGGAGGGGATGATTGCCGAAAACGGCGGCTTTTCCCGGCTGGCGGCGGCGTTTCTGGAACGGGTTGTGCGGGAAAGCGGCGGCCAGTGCATGATGGCCGACGGGAAACCCGGCATTCGGGTCACCCTCCGTCTGCCGCTGACCTTTTCGGAGCAGCCGCCCGCCGTATTCGACCAGCCGGCCTACACGGTCCGGTACCGGCGGCAGGCGCGTTCCAGCCTGGTGAGCATCATCCTCTCCGACTTGCCCCGGTAATCCGGCGGGGAAGCCCCGCGGCTAATCCGACGCGGCCGCACAGCCTCACACCAACCGCTGGAACGGCGAAAATGTTCGCCGTATGGGAAGGTGTTGGTTCCTTACGCACGGTTTATAAACTGTTTTATAGAAAAGATTACAGGGACGCCCGGAAAGGGCGTCCCTGCGGTTTTGATGAGATTTATTTTTCCGTTTTTCTGAAAGGTACCGACGTTAAATATTTGGGGAACCCCTTGATAGGGTTCCCCACGGTGGAACAGTCCACCGGACTGTTCCACCTCCCTTCCTGATTTTTTTATCATAAAGATTTCGCTCGTTGCGACGAGCGAGAAGGGACTCCGTCCCCTTCACCCCTGCCACCTTTTAAAAAAGGTGGACCAAAATTTTTATGATTTTGACGCAATTTGCATCGTTTTTCTGCTTCAGCAGAAAATTTTGCTATGATAAAATACGGGGTGCAATTTTTTATGAAAAGGCAGGGATTCTGTGTATTACAGGCGAATTAAAGAATTACGGGAAGATCAGGACATCAAACAAAGAGAAATCAGCGAGGCTCTTTCCATTACGCAGAAATGCTACGCGAATTATGAAAACGGCCACCGGGGGATCCCCACGGAGATTTTGTGCCAGCTGGCGGATTACCATCACACCTCCGTGGATTACCTGCTGGGGCGGACAGACAAAAAAGAACCGTACCCGCCTGCCAAACGCTGAAAACAGGGAGAAAATTGCAGGGGACGATGCCCAGATTTAACGCCCCCTGCAAAGTTTGTTTTCGTTTGATTTCCCAAAACGATAGGAAATAAAACCTTCCCATACGGCGAGTTTATCGAGCCGTCCAGCGGGCGGATAGGAAATGAAACACCGCGTCGAATTAACAGCGGGGTTACCCCGCCCGCGGCGGATTAGCCGCCGTATTTTTTAGAGAGCATTTCCACCATCATATGGGCGCATTTGTTCACGTCCCCGCAGCCCAGGGTGATAATCAAATCGCCGGGCTCCGCGTGCTCCACCACATAACCGGCGATTTCCGGGAATTCCGGGAACCAGACGCAGCCGGGGATCTTCTCCGCCAAATCTTTGGCGTAAATGTTCCAGGTGTTCTTTTCCCGGGACCCCATGATCTCCGACAGCACCACCCGGTCGGCAATGGACAGGGCCTTGGCGAAATCGTCCAAAAGCATGGCCGTCCGGGAGTAGGTGAAGGGCTGGTGCACCGCCCAGACCCGTTTAAAGGGCAGCTTTTTGGCGGCGGTTAAGGTTGCGGTGATTTCGGTGGGATGGTGGCCGTAGTCGTCCGCCACAGTAATGCCGCCGAATTTCCCCAGCACCTCGAACCGGCGCTGGGCCCCGTGGAACGCGTCCAATCCCTTGGCGCACTGCTCCCATCTGGCCCCGGCTTCATGGGCTGCAATGCAGGCGGCAATGGCGTTTAAGATGTTGTGGTCCCCGGGAACATGGAGCCGGATGGGAGTAAGGATCTCCGAATCCCGGCAAAGGTCAAAGGAGATGGTGACCCCGTCCACATGCTCGATGTTGGCGGGATAATAGTCGTTAATAGAGGCGTATCCAAAGGTAATAATCCGCCTATCCAAATCTTTCAATGCCTTCAGAGTGTTTTGGTCGTCCCCGTTGGCGATGACCGCCCGGGTGGCCATGGAAGCGAATTTGTGGAAGGAGGCAATGAGGTTTTCCATGGTTTTGAAGTAGTCCAGATGGTCGGCGTCAATGTTCAAAATCACGGCAATATCCGGGTGCAGCTTCAAAAAGGTGTCCACAAATTCGCAGGCTTCGCAGACCATGGTGCCGCTTTTGCCGATGCGGCCGCCGCCGTGGATGGCCGGCAGCTTGCCGCCGATGACGCAGGTGGGGTCTAAGCCCGCGTCCAGCAGGATCTGGGTGGTCATGGAGGAGGTGGTGGTTTTGCCGTGGGTGCCGCTGACGCAGATGGCCGCCGGGTACCAGGCGGAAATCTCCCCTAACAGGACGCTGCGCTCAATGGTGGGCACGCCGCTTGCCCGGGCGGCGATCAATTCGGGATTGTCGTCCATAATGGCGGCGGTGTGGACGATCAGGTCCGCCCCCTCAATGTTCTCCGCCTTCTGGCCCAGGGTGACGGGGATGCCCATTTCCCGGACCATTTGCAGGGTGTCGGTTTCGTTGTTGTCGGAACCGGTCAGGTAATAGCCCTTTCCGTGCAGAATCTGGGCCAGCGGGAACATGCCGGACCCGCCGATGCCGATAAAATGGATATGTTTTTTATTCTCAAGAAGCATAGTGATTCTCCTTCCGTCGCGTCTAATTCCAACCGTCTTTATTCTGGTCAAAAATCCGGTCGATAATCACCTTTAAGGGATGATTTTCCAATTTTTCCAGTTCCGGGTCGTCTTTTAACAGGGCTCGGGCCGCCTCCTGTGCCTCGGCGAACATCCCGGCGTCCTCAAAAAGGTCGGCGATGGCCAAAGCGGGCATCCCCGACTGGCGGCTCCCGAAAAAGTCCCCGGAGCCCCGGAGCTTTAAGTCCTCCCGGGCAATGACAAAGCCGTCGGCGGTGGATTTCATGACCTTTAACCGCTTCCGGTTCTCCTCCCCATCGTTGTCGGAAACCAGGATACAGTAGGATTTTTTGCTGCCCCGGCCAACCCGGCCCCGCAGCTGGTGCAGCTGGGCCAAGCCGAACCGTTCAGCGTTTTCCACCATCATGACGGTGGCGTTGGGGACGTCCACCCCCACTTCCACCACGGTGGTGGAAACCAGGAGCTGGATCTCGTTTTTCTGGAAGGCAGACATGACCGCGTCCTTTTCCGCCGGGCGCATTTTGCCGTGCAGAAGCCCTACCGAAATCCCCGGGAAGGCCCCGGCGATCTGGTCCTTATACTGGGAGGCCGCCAGCAGGCCGCTGTCGGATTCCTCCACCAAGGGGCAGACAATGTAAGCCTGCTCGCCTGCGGCAATGTGCTCTTTGACAAAGCCCAAGGCCCGGTTCCGCTTGTCGGAATGGATCACCAGGGTTTCCACCGTCTGGCGGCCTTTGGGCAATTCGTCCAGGACGGACAAATCCAAATCCCCGTACACGATCAGGGCCAGGGTCCGGGGGATGGGGGTGGCCGACATGACCAGGCTGTGAGGGCTTTCCCCCTTGCCCGCCAGCCGCCGCCGCTGTTCCACCCCGAACCGGTGCTGTTCGTCGGTGATGACCAGCCCCAGGTTGTGGAAAACAGTGGAATTCTGCACCAAAGCGTGGGTTCCCACCACCGTGTCATAGGTCCCGGCGGCGATTTCCTCTTTTAACAGCTCTTTCTGCCGGGGGGTCAGGGAGCCGGTGAGCAGGCAGACCTTGACGCCCAAAGGCTCCAAAACCTTGGAAAAGGTGGCGAAATGCTGGGCGGCTAAGATTTCTGTCGGGGCCATGACCGCCGACTGGTAGCCGTTTTTGGCCGCCGCGTAAACTGCCGCCGCCGCCACCATGGTTTTTCCGGAGCCAACGTCCCCCTGTAAGAGCCGGTTCATAGGATAGGATTTTTTCATATCCGCCAAAATTTCCCCAATGGCCCGCCGCTGGGCGCCGGTTAGGGCAAAGGGCAGAGAGGCTTCAAAAGGGGTGATGTCTGTGTTGGCCAACTGCACCGCTGTGGCCGCCTTTTCCCTTCCCCGGAGCTTGATGAGGGCCAGGGACATGGTGAAAAACTCCTCAAAAACCAGCCGCCGCCGGGCGATTTCGTAGGCTTCCCGGCCGTTGGGAAAGTGGATATTCTCAATGGCGTACCGCAGCTGGCAGAGCTTTTGGTCCTGCAAAAGCTCTTTGGGCAGGGGATCTTCCAGCTGGTCGGCGCAGACGATTGCCTCCGTCAGGTTATTGACCACCATGCCGTTTGTGAGCCCCTCCGTCAGGTTATAAACAGGCCGCAGGATCCCCGCATCCTCCGCCGGCAGGTAAGAGGTCATGGCCAGCTGGAACACCCGGCCCTTGGCGGAAAACTTCCCGGCAAAAACATATTCCTCCCCGGTCTTGATGCCATAATATGCGTACTCGTTGTTGAATATGGTCACCTGGAAGTTGGAAAGGCCGTCGTTGGCCAGGATTTTGTAAATCACCAATCCCTTGCGGATGGGGGCGGGCTGGAGTTTTTTCAGGACGTATCCCTTGATGACGCAGGATTCCCCCTCCTGGCCGTCGGCGGCCATAATGGGGGAGGTGTAGTCGATATAGCTGCGGGGATAAAACCGGAGAAGGTCGGAAACCGTTCGGATCCCCAGCTTTTCATACAGGGCGGCCCGTTTGGCCCCCACGTTTTTTAAGGCAGTCACCGGGGAATCCAGCGAAAGGCTTACGGTTTTTTCCAAAAAATTCCTCCTTCCGGACAATTTCAACACAAAGCGGCAAAACCCCCTCGCCAATACCGGCAGGGGGCTTTGGTTTTCTTATTCCACCGAGATGATATAGTAATAAACCGGCTGTCCGCCGTTGATGAGGCTGATCTCCAAATTGGGGGAGAGCTTGGATTTGAGCAGTTCGCAGGCCGCCTCCGCCTGGCCGTCGGTCACGTCCGACCCGTAGATCAGGGTGACAAAGCTGGAATCCCGCTTGACCATGGAACGGGTCAGCTTGTAGACCGCCTTTTCCAGGTCCTTTTCCACAAAGGCCAGCTTGCCGTTTTCCATGGCCAGGATCTCCCCGGCCTTGATGTTGTGGCCGTCGTAATCGCTGTCCCGGGCCGCGAAGGTGATCTGCCCGGACTGGACCCTGGAGGCCGCTTCGGTCATGTTCACCTGGTTGTCCGCAAAGGACGCCTCCGGGTCAAAGGCCAGCATGGCCGAGATCCCCTGGGGGATAGTGACTGTCTGCAAAACGCAGACCCGCCGGTCGGCCAGCTTCACCGCCTGCTCCGCCGCCATAATGATGTTTTTATTATTGGGCAGGACGAATACCGTCTGGGCCGGTGTGGCATGGATGGCGTTCAAAATGTCGTCGGTGCTGGGGTTCATGGTCTGGCCCCCGGTCACCACGTTGTTGACGCCCAGATCCTCAAACAGGGACTGCACCCCCATACCGGCGGCCACTGCCACAAAGCCGTAGGGAATATCCGGGTCAACGGGGACATAGCTGGCGTTTTCCGCCATCTGTTCCGCCTCCGTCACCTGGGCGGTGTGCTGTTCCTTCATGTTTTCGATCTTCAGCTTGGTGAGCATCCCGAATTTGAGCCCCGCTTCCAGGGCGTTGCCGGGATGGTTGGTGTGGACATGGACCTTGATGATCTCCTCGTCGTCCACCACCACAACGGAATCGCCGATGGATTCCAGATAGGCCCGGAGCTTCAAGGCGTCCTCGCAGCCGGGGGCCTTCAGGACGATAAATTCCGTACAGTAAGTAAACAGGATGTCCCCGTCCGCTTCCGCCACAGCGGAGCGTTTGGGTTTGGCCGCGCTCCCGCCTGCCGGGGCCGCTTCCGGTTTTTTCACAGGGCCGCCCTCGAACACGTCCAGCATGGCCTGGAGGATAATCACCAGCCCCTGACCGCCTGCGTCCACTACCCCGGCCTTTTTTAAGACCGGCAGCATTTCCGGGGTGCGGGCCAGGGTTTCCTTGGCCTGGGCCACAGCGGCCCGGAAAACCGTCAAGGCGTCGTTGTCATCCATGGCTACGCTGCGGGCTTTTTCCGAAGCCTCTCTTGCCACAGTCAGGATGGTGCCCTCTGTGGGCTTCATCACCGCTTTATACGCGGCGGTAACGCCTTCTACTAACGCGTCCGCAAGGTCGGCGCCGCTGGCCTCGCTTTTCCCCTGCAAGCCTTTGGAGATTCCCCGGAACAGCAGGGAGAGGATAACGCCGGAGTTGCCCCTGGCGCCCCGCAGCAGGGCGGAAGCCGCCACCTTGGAGGTTTCCGAAACCGCGGGGTCCTTGAGCATTTCCAGCTCCCGGGCGGCCGCGCCGATGGTCATGGACATATTGGTTCCCGTATCGCCGTCCGGAACAGGGAAGACGTTCAATTCGTCCACCGACTGTTTCTGGCTGGCCAGGGTATATGCCGCGGAAAGGATTGCGTCCCGCAGCAGACTTCCGTTAATCACAACAGCTGCACTCCTTCTTTTGGCCTAGTTGGTCCGCATCCCGTCCACAAAAACATTGACATGCTCCACGGGGATGCCGGTGACATCCTCCACGGTATAGCTCACCTTGTGCATAATGCTTTTGACAATGGCGGCGATGTTGACGCCGTAGGTGACGATGATATGGAGGTCGATAATGAGCCCGCTGCCGCGGGTGCGGATGCGGACGCCCCGGGTATCCTCATGACGCCCCTTCAGCCGGCTGAAAAGGTCCGCTGCCGGATGGACCCCGGCCATAGCGGCAACGCCGAAGCAGCTGGACGCGGCGGACGCCACAAGGTTCACAAAGAAATTCTGGGAAATGGAGATCGTACCCAGATGGTTTTTCAGTCTGACCATATCGAACCCCCCTGGTTTAATTTATCACGAAAACTATCATTCTTATAATACAGTTTAAACAAAACCCGCCTGTTTGTCAAGGGAAACGGCCCCTTTTTGAGATTTCCCACAAGAAACGGCGCGGATTTTTTCCGGTATAGAAAAGCGCTCTGCCGCATAGTCTAATAGCGGTTCATAGAAAGGGGAGGTTGCCATGCGGACACATTTGCGGAGGAAATACCGGCTTCAGCGGATCTTCGCGGCTTTAGCCGCCGCAGCCGGAGTGGCCGGGTGCGCGGCCATGTTATTTTACAGCCTGCCGGGGATTTCCGGATATATGGTAAAAGCGGGGGTAATCTCGGCGGGCTTTGCTTTGCCGGAAGGCGGACTGGCTGTGCTGGAAGGCGGGCTGAACCAGGAGGAGCCCCAGTCGGTTCCTGCGGCAGAGCCCATTCCGGAAAGCTCCGCTTTGCCGGAGGAATCTGAGGCGGCGGAGGAGCCGGCTCCCCAGGAGGAAAGCGAACCGGCGGAAGCCTCCTATCCGCCCATTGAAGTCAGCGTCCCTGCCGTTGCCGATGAAAACAAAGCGGAGCTGGTCCATAAAACCTATACGGTTTCGCCCTCTAATATTTATATTCCCCTGGAAAACGGATATATTAAAAACTGCACCAGCATTTCCAAGGCGGATATTGAGGCCCAGGTCCAAAACCCGCCGTATTTTACCATCGAGGATACAGACGAACCCCAGGTGCTGATTATGCACACCCACACAACGGAAAGCTATGTCCCCTTTACCGGGGATTATTACGACAAAACCATGTCCTTCCGTTCCACCGACAACAGCCGGAACATGGCGGTGGTAGGGGACCGGATCGCCTCTGAGCTGGAGGCGGCGGGGATCGGGGTCATCCACGACACCACCCAGCACGATTACCCCTCCTACAACGGGGCCTATGACCGTTCCCAGAAAACCGTGGAGCAGTATTTGGCGGAATACCCTTCCATTAAGATCGTGCTGGACGTCCACCGGGACGCCATCGCCTCCGGGGACCAGGTGATCTCCGCCGAAACGGAGATCGACGGGAAAAAGGCCGCCCAGGTGATGATCATTTCCGGCTGCGACGACGGCACCATGGGCTATCCCGATTATATGAAAAATCTGAGCTTTGCCGCCGCGCTGCAAAACCAGCTGGAGGGGGACTATCCCACCTTGACCCGGCCCATTCTCTTTGATTACCGGAAATACAACCAGCAGCTGACCACCGGCTCCCTGCTTCTGGAAATCGGCAGCCACGGCAACACTTTAGAGCAGGCGGCCTATACCGGGGAGCTCATCGGCAAATCCCTGGGGCGGCTGCTGAATGAAATGAAAACTGCCGAATAACGAGGATTTTTATGAAAACATGGATGTGGAACCTGCGGTATTTTCTTCTGGGCTTTATCCCCACTCTGTGCCTGTTCGGGCTGGTGGGGGGCATTTTGACGGTGTGGCTCCGTTCGGCTGCCGCCCTGATGCCGGAAACGCCCTCCCTTACCCTGGAAAGGGCGGAAAACGGCTGGACTGTCACGGCTTTCGGGGAGGAGCACACCCTTTCCCTGCCCGGACAGAAGCTGGAAACCGCCGTGTCCCGTTTCCCCACCCTTGTCCCAAGGGAGCTGCGGCTGGCGGCCTGGGGCGCGGATGAAATTTTTGGGGAAAACTGGCAGGAATATCTGGAGGAAAAGCTCCCACAATAACAAGGGGATTTCCCCCAGTACAAAAAAGGAGGCTGTCGCCATGCCGCAATTAACTGCCAAAGAGCTGACCGCCCTGGGCGACCAGCTGGGAATGGAATGTTCCCTGGTCAAAAAATACGAGATGTATGCCCAAGTATGCGCCGACCCGCAGCTCCGCACCAAGTGCGAGGAAACCGCCGCCAAGCATCGGAACCACTACCAGGCCCTGCTGGGCCTGCTGGGCTGAGGAAAGGAGCCGCTATGCAAGCCACTGTGAACACTGCGAATTTTGACGACAAGGAGATTTTGACAGACGCCTTAGCGTCGGAGAAGTTTGCCGCAGACAGCTACAATACCTTCAGCTGTGAAGCGGCCACCCCCCAGGTAAGGCAGAATTTTCTTTCCCTCCTGTCGGAGGAGCACGAGATCCAAAACAGTATTTTCCTGGAAATGAGCAAACGGGGCTGGTACCCCACACCTGCCGCCGAACAGCAGAAGATCGACGACGCCAGAGTCAAATACCGCAATATGGCGCCGTAAACAAAGCCTCCGGAGAAAGGTTCTCCGGAGGCTTTTGTGTGTTTGGATCAAGGGGGAAAACGTCCGGCGGCTTTTATAAGACGCCGCAGTCCTCGTAGTCCTTCCATTTGTTGCGGTAGGCGCGTTCCGTCAGGAAATGATTGATCAGGTAAGCGCCGCCCATGATGAGGGTCAGCATCCCAAGGACCAGAGAAATGACCGACATGACTGTCATGCCGCCGTCCCCAGAACAGTTGCGGTTAGATTTCATTTAAAAAACCTCCTTCACAGGCTCCGTCTGATCGGGAAAGCCCCAGCCGTCCAGGCCGCTGCGCCGCAATGCGCCGAACACCCGGTACTGGAAGCCGCTGCTTTCCCGTTCTTTCTGGGCCAGAAATTCCTTCATCACCTGCCGCTGGGTGTGGCCGTCGGCAGGGCATTTGCTTTTGACAACCGGAAGCCCCGTCCGTTCCACCGCCCGGCGGATCTCCTTTTCCGGGGCGAACACCAGGGGACGGATCATCCAAAGGTCCTTCCGGGACAGATAGGACTTGGGGGAGAAGCACCCCAGCCGCCCTTCGTTGAACAAATTCATCATAAAGGTCTCAATGACGTCGTTATAGTGGTGCCCCAAGGCAATCTTGTTGCAGCCTGCTTCCTTGGCCGCGTCATGCAAAGCCCCCCGGCGCATCCGGGCGCAGAGGCTGCAGGGATTCGTTTCCTGCCGGGCGTCAAAGACGATCTCCCCGATCTGGGTTTTTTTGACCACATAGGGGATCTCCAGTTCCTCGCATATTTTTCCTATGGCGGAATAGTCCCCTGGGGCCCCATGGAACTGCGGGTCCAGCGTAATTGCCGTCAGGCTGTAATCAATGCCGATAAAACGCCGCAGCCGGGCAAGCCCCACTAAAAGCGCCACGGAATCCTTCCCGCCGGAAATGCCCACGGCGATCCGGTCGCCGTCCTGGATCAAGTCAAATTCCTGAATGGCCTTCCGCATATATCCCAAAACTCGCTGCATAAAACCTCCCGGTTACGAAAAAATGCCTGTGCTTTGATTATAGCCCATTTCCCGGAGAAAAGCAAGGCCGCAAATCATAAGATTCCTTTAATCTTATAAAAATAAGGGACGGGCCGAAGCGCCGTCCCTTGGGGATCCTGAATTATTCCGCTTGTGCTTTCAGCTGCGCCATATCAAAGGACAGCATCCGGTCCGGCGCGGCCAGGTAGAAGGTTTCCCCGTCAAAAATCCCGGTCCGGTAATCCAGGTACTGGCTGCCGTCGGTTTCCATGGGCTGATCCAGCAGCTTCACAAAGCCGTTCCGGCTGTCATAGGAGTACAGGACATATCGGATGGGGGTCTCCGCGCCGTAATCCACCACGGAGAAGCCGATCAGGCCGTTTTCCTCGTCCAGATAGAGGCTTGCCGGATCGTCCCAGCCCAAAAGGCTTACCGGCCCTTCCAGGGTCACGGAATGGAGCTCCTCAAACCCGACAGGGGTCCGGTCCCGGTACATGATCAGCTGCAAGCCGGTCTGAACGCCGGTTTCATCGTAAACCGGGGTGACCTTCAGCACCTGGGAGCCAAATTCGTAATACTCGCCGAAGTCCCCCATCTCCTGGGGCGTTTGATTGAGGAATTCCGGGGATCTTGGCATGGAGCAGTCCACCGAGCAGATAAATTTGCCGGAAGCATCCAGATAGTGGGCAAAATACCCGTGGTACCAGACGGACGACACGTTGGTGTCCGGAATAAAGTTCTCCATCTTCCCTAACATATTCAAATTCTTGTCCAGCAGGTAAAGGGAAACGGAATTCTGGGCGGTGGATACAGACACCCGGATAGAACGGCCGTTGGGGTTTTCGGAAAAACCGTCCATCATCACGCCGTCCACAGTGGCTTCCGCCTCCAGCCTGATCCGGCTGCCGGTGTAGGAAAACGCGGTGAGGCAGGTTTGGGACTGGCTGGACCGGGCCATGTAGATCTGGCCCTCGTCCAGGTAAAAGGTATCCCCTTTCCCCAAATAGGAGAGGATATCCTGGAACTCATCGGGCTGCCGCAGGTCTATAAGTCCGATAAAGGTGTACACAGGGGCGTCGGCTTCCGCGCTGATCCGGATCTGCTCCTCCGAGGGGAGCACTTCTTCGCCATTTACATAGCATACCGGCAGATAGCTGCTGGTATGCTCCTCAGAAAGCGCCTGGCTGGGGGAAACCGTATAAGTGGTTACCAGGGCCAGCCGTCCGTTTTGGTTGTAGGAAGCGGTCAGCTGGCCGTCCTGGGCCAGGGTGCTGAGATATACCGGCTTTTGGGGGTTGCTGATGTCATAGCTGGAAAGTACGGCGACTTCCCGCTGGCGGGTGCCGTTGTCGGACCAGTAATAGGCGGTCCCCACTACTGTTAACGTGTCCTTTTCCAGATAAAGGCCGGAAAAAGAAACGCTGCTTAAATGCATGCCGTTAAAAACCGGCAGCTGGTATTCCGGCCGGAAAGCGCTGGCCGGGGCTTGAGGGTTGCTCATGGAGTAAACGCGGACCGTATCGGCGTCTGCGTCTGAGGACAGGGTGCAGATCACAGCTCCGTTCTGCTGTACAGGCAGGGCGGCGGAGCCGACCCTGTTCAACTGGACGGAGGTGCCGCGGCTGGAAGCGACGGCAATATCGTTGTTTTCATACACTTCGCTGTTTTGGCGGAAGGCCAGCATGGCCCGGTAAGCGTCCTCATAAGCGGAGATATCCTGCTGCTGGAGGCTGTCTTCCGGCTGGGAAGGCTCCGGAGCCGGCGCAGAAGACGGTTCCGGGGACTGCGCTTGGGAAGCGGGAGGCTCCGGCTGCCGGGAAGACGCGCTCCCCTCATCCGAAGCGGCGCCGCCGCTTGATTCCGCCGGCGGTGTTTCAGTGCTTTCCGGCGTTTCGCCGGAGTTTGCGGGGTCCTGCTGCGGCAGAGATCCCTGGGGGTCCTCATCAGAAGCGGAAGGCTCAGAAGGCTCCGCGGAGGAAGGGCCGCTGCCCGCCTGGGAAGCGGGGGCGGAGGATTCCGCCTGAATCATGGGGTCGCCGGAAAATTCCCGCAGGAAAAACGTGCCGGAAAGAACCACAAGCAGGCACGCCGCAGCCGCGGCGGCAGGGATATACCGCCGGATACGGATCATGGGAGCCTGCCGGCGGTCCGGAAGCCTTTTTATGAAGTTTTCCGGTTCCAGCGACGGCGGGACCTTGATGGAGTCCGCCATCTCCCGAATGCGCTGCTCCAGCGCATCTTTTTCCGGGGTGTGTTTCATGGATGATCGTCCTTTCCGAAGGATAAAAGCGTTTTAGTCAGGCAAGCGCCTCTCGAAGTTTTGCCAGGGCGCGGCTGTGCTTGGACCGTACCGTATTCCGGTTCAGGTTGAGCATCTTCGCGATTTCGCCGCTGTCGTACCCGCCGAATACCGTCAGGGAAACGATGAGCCGTTCTTCTTCGCTTAACTGCGCCATAGCGCGCCTGAGCTCCAGGGAATCCTCCCTGGAGTCCGAAACGGGGATTTCCACCTCTGACAGCTCAGTTTCATCCCGCCTCTGGGAGTAGGATTTCATTTTCCGCTTGCATTTGGCCGAGAGAATCTTAAACATCCAGGCCCGGAACGCCCCGTCCTCCCGCAGTTTTGGAAGGTTTTCCCAGGCGTCCATGACCGCTTCGCTGACGGCGTCCTCGGCGTCCGTTTCGTTTTTCAGGCAGTAAAAGGCAAATTTGTATAGATCCTTGTAGATTTCCTGGTAAAGCTGTGAAAAGGCGGATTTATCGCCTTCCTTCGCCGCAGGCACAAGGCTGTGGATTTCTGCCATTTCCTCACCTCGTATGGAACAGGGCTGTCCCTTTTCCGAATCTGCCAGCTATTTATATAGTGTCCGGAAAAGGGGAAACTGTTGCGTGATTTTTAAAATTTTCCATCCTCTGGCAAGCTATTTTCCACGGGCAGGAAAACGGCCGCCGCCTGGCCCAGCAGGTCCTTCCTGCGGTAATTGAAAAGGCAGCGGCAGGCCGGGCCGCCGGTCAGGGGATGGAAGGGGAAAAAGTCCAGATGGGCCGTTTTTTCAACCTGCTTCGGGTCCTGGCCCTGATATTCCGGAAGGAATTTTTGAATGTTTTGGGGGTCCTGAAAGAACTCCCGCCGGGCCTGCCGGATTTGGGGGCCGTCTAACCCCGGCAGCCAGACCGGCAGCTTTTTGGCCTTTTCGTGGGAATAAAGATCGTACCGGATGCGGAAGCCCAGGGCTTCTCCATCGCATCCGGGAAGGGTCAGGCCGAACCGGCAAAGGATTTCGTATTGGCCAAGCAGGGAATGGGGAACCAGGTGGAGCCCTTTTTCCCGTCGGAACAGTGCCAGCTTTTCAAAGAAGCGGAAGGGGCTTTCCGCCAGGGGGACCAGGTACCCCAAAGCCGCCCGGAACCGGCCGGAATTGTAATAAAGCTCCACCTGCTCCTCGATTTCCTTTAAGCGCAGAAGGTCCGAAAAAGGCAGCTCCCGGGTGGCCAGCACCTCGTAGGGAGCCTCGTCCCGGCAGACGATGCCGTATTTTGCCGCGTCCCGCCGCAGGCCGGAGCCCTTTAACAGCTTTAAAAAGCCCAGCTGGAGCTGGTCGGGGCTTAGCCGGTACACCGTATCAAAGGAACGGCCGAAGCTCTCATAATCCTCAAAGGGCAGTCCGGCGATCAGGTCCAGGTGCAGGTGGATATTTTTCCCGGCTTTCAAGCGTTTTACCACCTGGGCGAGCTTTTCAAAATCCGTCCGGCGGTCCACGGCCTTCAAGGTTTCCGGGTTGGCCGACTGCACCCCGATTTCAAACTGGAAAAGGCCAGGCCGCACAGTTGATAAAAATTCCAGCTGCTCCTCGGTGAACAGGTCCGACTCCATTTCAAAATGGAAGTTGGTGACCCCATTGTCATGCTCCGCCAAAAACCGCCAGATCTCCATGGCGAATTTCCCGCTGGTGTTGAAGGTCCGGTCCACGAATTTCACCTGGGGGACCTTGGCGTCCAAAAAACGCTTCAGCTCGGATTTCACCTTTTCCAAAGGCTGGAAGCGGACGCCTTTATCCGTGGAGGAAAGGCAGTACTGGCAGTTGAAGGGACACCCCCGCTGGGCCTCGTAGTAAAGGATGCGGTTTTCAAATAGGGAGAAATCCTCATATACAAAGGGGAGCTTGTCCAAATCCAAGGGCTTGGCCATGGGGTTTGTCCGGACAGTGCCGCCGTCCTTCCAGGTCAGGGAAGGCACTTCCGCCAAGGGCGTCCCGTGTATCAGGGCCAGGCAGAGCTGGGAAAAAGGCTCCTCCCCTTCGCCGGATAAAATGAAATCCGCCCCGGTTTCTGCAAGGGCCGCCGGCGCGTCAAAGCTCACCTCCGGCCCGCCCAAGAAAATCAGGGTGTCGGGCAGCACCTTTTTAATAGACCGAACTAAGCGGCGGATTATTTCATAATTCCAAATATAACAGGAAAACCCCAGCAGCTCCGGGGCCTGCCGGTAGATTTCCCCCAGGATGGCGTCCTCCGACTGGTTGATGGTGTATTCCGCGGCGGAACACCGGATGCCGTACTGCCGCCGGGCGTACTGGGTCAGAAGATGTACTGCCAGGCAGGAGTGAATAAATTTTGCGCTGATGCCTGCTAAAAGTATTTTCATTGAAAAATCCGCCTTTGCTTTTTCTTTTATCATAGCATATTCTTCGGGGTTCCACAATGTTTGATGCTGAATTTTCACATTTTCCCGCAAAATAAACGCTTTTGTTTCGTCTTTTGTGACACATATCAGTTGGATGAAAAAATATTAGAATTTTTCTAAAATGTGCTTGACAACGTCTTCGTTTTGCGCTATAATAAAGACACAGTCAAGAAAACGACAAAACGGCTGGAAAAGAGATCAATAAAATTACATGAGGAGGAAAATCATATGAAAAAATTTGTATGCTCCGTTTGCGGTTATGTTCACGAAGGCGATTCCGCCCCTGAATTCTGCCCTCAGTGCAAAGCTCCTAAAGAGAAATTCAAAGAGCAGGGCGAAGGCAAGACCTGGGCTGCGGAACATGTAGTCGGCGTTGCGGCCGGCGCTCCGGAAGACATCATGGCTGACCTCCGCGCCAACTTCCAGGGCGAGTGCACCGAAGTGGGCATGTACCTGGCTATGGCCCGGGTCGCTCACCGGGAAGGTTACCCCGAAATCGGCCTGTACTGGGAAAAAGCCGCTTACGAAGAAGCGGAGCACGCCGCGAAATTCGCAGAGCTGCTGGGCGAAGTCGTTACCGACTCCACCAAGAAGAACCTGGAAATGCGTGTTGACGCGGAAAACGGCGCTACCGCCGGCAAATTCGACCTGGCCAAACGCGCCAAAGCCCTGAACCTGGACGCTATCCATGACACCGTACATGAAATGGCCCGCGACGAAGCCCGTCACGGCAAAGCCTTCGAGGGCCTGCTGAACCGTTATTTTAACAAATAACCGCTATTTCGGCAAATAATCTTTTCTAATTCTCCAGAATACAATATCTGCAAAACCCGGAAGGACGCCGCCTTCCGGGTCATTTTTGTATCAGAAGGAGAAAAACGGCTAAAACAGGCTGGTGCAGCAGGTAGATCCACAAGCTGTGCCGGCCGCAAAGGGACAGGAACGGGAAAGCCGGTTTCCCGGAACGAAGGAGTCCCTGCCGCCGGAGGAGCCGCCCGCCGAAATATCCGGCCCAGAATAAGAACAGCCAGGGGATCAGGGGGAAATAATCGCTGGAAGAAAACCCTTCCCCCGGAAACCCCAGCCGGTAAAGGCCGTCCCCGTTCAAAGAAAGCGCCCGCATCCAGGGCGTCAGCAGATATCCCGCCAAAAAACAGGCCGACGCGGCAAAAAGCCCCCTTTTTTCCGGGGTTTTTCCCAGAAAATCCTCCAAAAGCCCGGTGAGGGTCATGGACCAGCCCAGCAGGTGCAGGATGCCGAAGCGGATGGACATGCCGGGGACCAGGGCGGTGGCCCCTTCTACAAAAACGGCCGCCAGCAGGCAGGAAACGCCCCTTTTCAGGTTGTTCCGGGAATACAGGCAGCAGATGCCGGAAATCACAATAAAGGCCCCGGCGAAAATGTCCCGGATCAGGTTCATCCAGCCGGAAAAGAAAAAGGGCAGATCCCACACTCCCAGCTTTACCAGGTCGTAGGCCAGGTGGTAAAGGATCATGGCCAAAATATCAAAGCCCCGCACCTCGTCCAAAATCGGGACCCGGAGGCGCTGGGAGTCAAACGCGGCGGTCATGGCGGCAGCTCCTTTGCATGGTTTTTAAAAATAGTCTGCCACATTCCGGCGGGAATTTTCAGGGATCCTGAAGAACGGCTTTTTTTTGCAAAATTATCGAAAAAGGGACTTTTCACGACCCTAAAAATATTTTATAATAGAAGGATAAGCAACCTGCCCGATCCCGGCGGGTTTTTGCATAGAGATTATGGGAGGCTGTGAAGATGATGAACCGAGTAAAAGTGGTCGTTTGCGGCAAAACCTATACCATCCAGACAGAGGAATCCCCTTCTTACCTGGTGAAGCTGTCCAAGGAACTGGACAAACGCATCAATGATTTTATGGACGCCAATGAGAGCGCCTCCGTCACTACCGCCGCGGTGATGGTGGGGCTGGAGCTCATGGACGAGAGCGCCAAAACGGTGGAGGACGCGGACCATATCCGTTCCCAGATCAAGGGGTATGTGGAGGAGTCCGCCAACGCCCGGCTGGAGGCGGACCAGCTGCGCCGGGAGCTGAACCAGGCCAAGCGGGAACTGGACGCCCTCAAAAAACAGCAGAAGGAGCCCAAGGAATGAAAAAACCGGAAATCCTGGCCCCGGCGGGTTCTTTGGAGGCCTTGGAGGCCGCGGTCCGCTGCGGGGCCGACGCGGTGTACCTGGGGCAGAAAAATTTCAGTGCCCGGGCAAATTCCCGGAACTTTGACGCCAAGGAGCTGCGGGAGGCCGCCGACTACGCCCACCGCTTCGGCGTAAAAATCCATCAGGCCTTAAACACTGTAGTTTTTGAACGGGAACTGGAGGCGTTAAAAGAATGTATCCGCACCGCCTGCGAGGCCGGTGTGGACGCTTTGATCGTCCAGGACTGGGGCGTTGCCGCCGCGGTCAAGGCTTTTGCACCTTCCATGCCCCTCCACGCCTCCACCCAGATGGCCGTCCATTCCCCCATGGGGGTGGAAACCGCCACCCGGCTGGGATTTTCCCGGGTGGTGCTGGCAAGGGAGCTTTCCCGGGAGGAAATCAAGGCCATCCGGGAATCCACGGAGCTGGAAATCGAAACCTTTGTCCACGGGGCCCACTGCATGAGCATGTCCGGCCAGTGCTATATGAGCGCCATGTTCGGAGGGAAAAGCGGCAACCGGGGCCAGTGCGCCCAGCCCTGCCGCCTGCCCTTTTGGGCGGGGTGCCCCTCTGTGCCCAAAACCGGGGAAAACGTCCTGTCCTTAAAGGACATGTCCTTGGTAAAACGCCTGCCGGAGCTGGCGGCCATGGGGATCGATTCCTTTAAGATCGAAGGGCGGATGAAGCGGCCGGAATATGTGGCCGCCGCCGTGACGGCCTGCAAAAAGGCACTTTCCGGGGAACAGACGGATTTGGATACCTTACAGGCGGTGTTTTCCCGCAGCGGCTTCACCTCCGCTTATTTTGACGGGGAAATGGGCCGGGAGATGTTCGGCTTCCGCCGGAAGGAGGACGTCACCGCCGCCGCCCCGGTTTTCAAGGAGCTGGCCGGGCTCTATCACAAGGACGTGCCCCGGGTGCCGGTTTCCGTGAACCTTTCCATGAAGGCCGGAGAACCGGCGGCGCTGACTGTGACCGACGGGGAGCACATCGTTTCCGTTTCCGGAGAAATCCCCCGGGAAGCGGCTTCCGCCCCGGCGGATTTGGAGCAGGCCCGGAAATTTTTGGGGAAACTGGGGAATACTCCCTTTTACCTGGAGAGTTTGACCGGGGAAATCGGGGAAGGCCTGACCATGCCCGCCTCGGCCTTCAACGCCCTGCGCCGGGATGCTGCGGAAAAGCTGGAGGAAGCCCGGAAGGAGCCGCCCGTCCCCTTTACGGACGGGGAGTGGCCTCCATTGCCCGAGCGCCGGGATTTCACATCATCACCGGAAAAATGGGGAAAATTCCAGATCGCTTCCCAGGTTTCTTCAGAGGTCCTTGGGGAATTTTCCAAAATCCTGCTGCCGGTTCCGGAACTGGAGGCCCATTGGGAGGCGCTTTCCGACGCCAAAGAACGGCTGGGGGCGGTTCTGCCCCGGTTTTTGTTTGACAGCGAAACAGAGTTCCTTTCCCGGCTGGGAGCCTTAAAAGAAAGGGGCCTGCGGTACCTCTACTGCGACAACGCCGCCCACATCGCGCTGGCCCGGAAAACCGGCCTGGAACCCTTAGGCGGGGCGTTTTTGAACCTCAACAATTCCTATGCCGTGCTCCAGGCGGAAAAGCTGGGGCTTACCGCCGCCCTCCTGTCCTTTGAGGGGAAACTGGAGGACATGCGGAAAATCCGGGCGGGAATCCCTCTGGGAGCTGTGGTATACGGTTATCTGCCCCTGATGGCGGTCCGCAGCTGCCCGGTGAAGGCCCAGATCGGCTGCGCAAAATGCGGGAAAAAGGGCTTTGTCACCGACCGGAAGGGGATCTCCTTCCCGGTGCGGTGCGATTACGATAGATCTGTGAGCTTGATTTACAACGCCGTGCCCTTGGAAATGTCCGACCGGAAGGCGGAAATAGGATTTTTGAACTTCTGGCTCTTTTCCTTTACCGGGGAAACGGCGGAGGAAGTTTCGGCGGTAATCAGGCGGTACAATTCCGGCGCAAAGCCCGCCGGGGAATACACCCGGGGCCTTTATTACCGGGGGATCGACTAAAGGAGAATGTTATGCAGCTGAAAATCAAAAAGCTCTGTTCGGAGGCGGTTCTGCCCAAACGGGCCACTCCGGAAAGCGCGGGCCTGGATCTTTGCGCCTGCTTAGAGCATGACCTGACCATCGAGCCGTTCCAGCTGGTGCGGGTGCCCACCGGGCTGGCCATTGCTTTGGAACCGGGGACGGTGGGGCTTGTTTACGCCCGCAGCGGCCTGGCTTCCAAATTCGGCGTCACCCTTTCCAACTGCGTTGGGGTCGTCGACAGCGACTACCGGGGGGAGCTTCAGGTGGCCATGACCAACCACTCGAAAACCCCCTACACCATTCATCCCGGCGACCGGATCGCCCAGCTGGTGGTAAGCCCTGTCTTCCTGCCGGAAGTGGCGGAGGTTTCGGAATTGGATGAAACAGAACGGGGGGCCGGCGGCTTCGGCTCTACGGGCTTCGGGGAAAAAGGAGGGAACGGCCGTTGAAACGCGCTCTTTTGTTGATCCTATACCTGTTCGGCGGGCTGCTCATCGGCACCCTGCTGACGGAGATTGCCCGGAACGTATCCTGGCTGTCCTGGCTCTGCTGGGGCAAATCCATCGGCATCAACAGCCTGTCGGTGGACTTATCGGTGGTGCAGTTTAACTTCGGCATTACTATTTCCATGAACGTGGCGGTACTGATCTGCCTGATTATCGCGGTGGTTTTGTATGTGAAAACCGCCGGGAAAATTCACTAAGGAGGGGAAGGGCATGATGGGAGAGTTTTTAAAAGGCCGGAAAATCTGGCTGGCGTCCCGTTCCCCTCGCAGAAAAGAGCTGCTTTCCTTTATTACGGAGGATTTTTCCGTGAAAGTTTCCCATTTTGACGAGGAGCCTTTGATGAGAAATGCCGGTTCTATGGCCCCGGAGGAACTGGTGAAGGCATTGTCTGCTGGGAAGGCCCGGGCGGTTTTGGAGGAGCTGGGCTGCCCGGAAAACAGCCTGGTCATCGGCGGGGACACGGTGGTGGTTTCCCCGGAGGGGGAGATTTTCGGCATCCCCAAGGACCGGCAGGACGCGGCCCGGATGCTCCGTTTATTGGCGGGGCGGGAACACCAGGTGACCACCGGCGTCACCCTTTTGGCAAAGGGAAGGGAAAAGTCCTTTGCCGTCACCACCCGGGTGGAGTTTTACCCCCTGTCGGACGCGGAGATTTCTGACTACTTAGACACCGGCGAGCCCTTCGACAAAGCCGGGGCCTACGGCATCCAGGGGTACGGCTCCCTTTTGGTCAAAGGGATTTCCGGCAGCTACGACAATGTGGTGGGGCTCCCCACAGCGGAGCTTTTGAGGGAATTGGCGGCCTTTTTCAAAGAAAAGGAAGAATTATAGAGAAGTTTGACGAAAAAATTGGTTTTTTTACTTATATCATAAATTATGCCTTGTGTAATCCGACGGGAAGGGGTATAATAAGCATAGGAATGACCATGAATCGGCCTGCCCATACGCAGGGAAACCGGCAGGCAGCGCGTTATCTATATATTACTGAATAAAGGGGTACAGAGATTTATGTTTTCAAGGGATATCGGAATCGACCTGGGTACAGCCAACACCCTGGTGTACATGAAGGGCAAGGGCATTATTATCCGGGAACCCAGCGTAGTGGCTGTGGACACCAAAACCGACAAGGTCAAATGCGTGGGCCAGGAGGCTAAGGATGTCATCGGCCGCACGCCCGGCTCCATTGTCACGGTCCGGCCGCTGAAGGACGGCGTCATCGCGGATTTCGACGTGACCACCAGCATGCTGACGGAATTTATCCATAAGGCCATCGGCGGCGGCTTTTTTGTCCGGCCCCGGGTGGTCATCTGCATCCCCTCCGGCGTCACCGCTGTGGAACGGCGTGCCGTCCGGGACGCGGCGGAGCAGGCCGGAGCCAAGCGGGTTTCCATCATTGAGGAGCCCATGGCGGCGGCAATCGGCGCGGGACTCCCTGTGGCGGACCCTCAGGGCTCCATGGTAGTGGACATCGGCGGCGGCACCAGCGAGGTGGCCGTGATTTCCTTAGGGGGCATTGTGGCCTCCAAGTCCGTCCGGGTGGGCGGCGACGAGTTCGACTCCTCCATCATCAACTTCATCAAGAAAAAATATAATCTGCTGATTGGCGAACGCACCGCCGAGGATATCAAAATCCAGATCGGCTCCGCCTGCCCCTTAGAGGAGGGCGAGCTGTCCATGGAGATCAAGGGCCGGAACCTGTTAAACGGCCTGCCGGAGAATATCACCATCACCTCCGACCAGATCCGCAGCGCTTTGGAGGACCCGCTGGCCCAGGTGCTGGACGCCATCCGCATCACCTTGGAACGCACCCCGCCGGAACTTTCCGCGGACATTATCGACCAGGGCATCACCCTGACCGGCGGCGGCGCGCTGCTGCGGGGGCTGGATAAGCTCATCCACGATGAGACCGGCATGCCGGTGCAGATTGCGGAGAACCCCCTGGACTGCGTGGCCATGGGCACCGGTATGGTTTTGGACAACATCGACAAGCTCACCGATGTTTTGAGCGAAGAGGAACCCCGGTATTGAGTCCGTCAGGTCTGCTGAAAGGGGGGCCGCTGCTTGCGGGAGTTTTTTAAAAGCCTGCGCTTTAAAATCATCCTGGCGGTAGTCGCCGTGATTTTAGGCGGGATGCTGTATGCCGCCACCACCGGCGGCCTGGCCACTCTGCCGGAGCAAATCCTTTCTTATGTGGTGTACCCGGTGCAGCGGGCGGCGGCGGCCGTTTCCGACAGCATTACCGGCTTTTTCTCCGTTTTTGTGGACGCCCGGGAAAACTATGAGGAAAACCAGCGCCTGAAAGAGGAAAACGCCGAGCTGCGCCGCCAGCTGGTGGACTATGAGGACACCAAAACCGAAAACGAACGGCTGAAGGAAATCACCGGCCTCAAAGAGCTGAACCCGGACATCGAGTTCCAGCCGGCCGGGGTCATCGCCCGGGACCCGGAGGACCGGTTCGGGGCCTTTACCATTGACATCGGCTACCTCCATGGGATCTCCGTCCGGGACCCTGTGGTGACCGGGGAAGGCTTAGTGGGATATGTCAGCAAGGTGGGGCCCACCTACGCTGTTGTCACCACTATTTTGAGCCCGGACTGCAATGTGGGGGCCATGGAGATCTCCACCAAAGATACGGGCAATATCACCGGCACTGTGGAGCTGGCGGCGGAAGGCTGCACCAAACTGGAGCTCCTTCCCCGGGATACCCTGGTGGAGGAGGGCGGCACCGTTGTCACCGCCGGCACCAGCGGCCTGTTCCCTAAAAATATCGTCATTGGGACAGTGGAGAAGGTGGAGCTGGAAACCTCCGGCATCACCTCCTATGCGGTCATCCGGCCCGTCAGCGAGATCGATGAGATCAAGAACGTCTTTGTGCTGACGGACTTCCTGGGCAAAGGCTCCTCAGAAACGGAAGGAGGGGAGAGCAGTGACGCTGGGACATAATGCCAGGACGGCCTTGAAATGGGGCTGTTATATCCTGGTCCTGCTGCTGCTTTTCGGCCTTCAGTCCTCGCCGGGGCTGCTTTCCATCGGCGGGGTCAAGCCGGTCCTGATCGTCCCGGCGGCCATTTCCGTGGCGCTTTTTGAAAACGAGGCGGGGTCCGGCGCTTTCGGGCTGGGGGCCGGGCTTTTGTGGGATCTTTCGGCGGCAAAGCTCTTTGGCTTTTACGGCATGGTGCTGATGATCTGCTGTGTCTGCGTGGCCCTTCTGTCCATGTATTTTGTCAAGGTCAACTGGACCAACGCCGTGCTGCTGACAGGGTGCGCGGGGCTTTTATGCACCCTTTGGAACTTTCTGTTTTACTACCTCATATGGGGCTATGAGGATGTGTGGATGTGCCTGGTCCGGCTGCTGCTGGTGCTGGTGTACACCATCGTCCTGGCCGCCCCGGTGTATTTCTTGATCCGGCTCATCTCGGTCCGGTTCAACGAAGTGGTCCGGGCGTAATGCCCTTGCGTATGAAATAGCTGTCCTGTTCCCAAACGGGCAGGGCAGCTTTTGTTTTCCGGCATTGAAAAGGAGGTGCTTATGCTGTCTAATAAACCGCAAAAGCCCAAGGAACGGGGCAGACTGATCACTCTCAGTATTTTATCTGCCATTGTGTGCGGGGCGTATGCTTTGCAGCTGATGAATTTCCAGGTGGTGCGGGGGGCGGAATTTCAGGCCCAGACCCAGCAGATGACGGTGAGCAAGATCGCCGTCAAAGCCGCCCGGGGGGAAATTACTGACTGCAACGGCGTGGCCCTGGCCAAAAATAAAGTGGGCTTCAATATCGTCTTTTATTACTCCTTTTTCCCGGCGGAGGAACGCAACGAGATCATCGCCCGGCTCATCCAGATGATGGAGGCCAACGGCGAGGAATGGCACGACCCCCTGCCTATGACGGTCAGCGGGCAGCCGGAGTTTTTGGAGAACCGGGACTCGGATATTGAAACCTTAAAGGAAAAGCTCCAGGTCAACGTTTACGCCACGGCGGACGACTGCATGTACCAGCTGCGGGATCTGTTTGATATCGACGAATCCTACGACGACCTGACGGCACGGAAGATCGCCGGGGTGCGGTACGGCATGGTGCTGGCGGATTTTTCCGTCAACAATAACCAGTACACCTTCGCGGAGGACGTTTCCACGGAAACCGTTACCCAGATCAAGGAGCTTTCCTACCAGTTCCCCGGGGTGGATATCGTGGACGAGGATATCCGGGTCTATCCGGACGGCGACCTGGCCTCCCATATTGTGGGCGTCGTCGGGCAGATGTACGCGGAGCAGTATTACGGCGACCCGGAAAACGGGGTGGCCGGGTATCGGGACAAGGGGTATCCCATGAACGCCCTGATCGGCCGTTTCGGGGTGGAAAGCCTGATGGAATCGGAGCTGCACGGGGTGGACGGCGTCAAAACCGTGGAGCAGAGCAAGGACGGGGCGATCTTGAGCGAAACAGTTACCCAGGAGCCGGAATCCGGCAATAATGTGGCCCTGACCATTGATTCCCGGCTGCAAAGCCGCATCCAGGATGTGCTGAACCAGTACATCGAATACCTCCGGTCCCTGCCGGACGATCCGGACGGGGACGACAATGGAAATCAGGTGGTAGGCGGGGCAGTGGTGGTGCTGGACGCCAAAACCGGCGGCGTGCTGGCGGCAGTGACCGCCCCAACCTACGATTTGAACCAGTATTTTTCCGATTACAGCGAGCTGTCCTCCCGGGAGGACCTGCCCATGCTGAACCGGGCCTTCGACGGCCTGTACCGGCCCGGCTCCACCTTTAAGACCGCGGTGGCCGCCGGGGCGCTGACAGAGGACCTCATCACGCCTTACGACACGGTGGACTGCCGCCGGGTCTACACCTACTATGATTACATCCCGGGGAACCAATTCCGCCCCACCTGTCTGGGCTACCACGGCGCCACCAATGTCATGGAGGCCCTGACCGTTTCCTGCAACATTTTCTTCTACGATGTGGGCCGCAGGCTTGGCATTGACAAGATCCAGGAATACGCCCATCTGCTGGGTCTTGGAACGGACACGGGGCTGGAGCTTTCCAACGCTGTGGGCGGCATCTCCGGGCCGGACCGTTCCGAGCTTCTGGGGACCACCTGGCAGCCGGGCAACGTCTGCCAGACCTCCATCGGCCAGATGGATACAGCGGTCACTCCCCTCCAGCTGGCGGTCCAGGCCATGACCCTGGCCAATCAGGGGCTTCGGTACCGGGCCCATATCATCAAGGAAGTCCGCAGCTACGACGACGCGGAGGTGCTGTCCAGCACGGAACCGGAGGTCATGTCTGAATTTACCATATCCGGCGAGGACTTTGAGGCTATCAAGGCCGGTATGATCGGCGTTTCGGAAAGCGTAGCGGAACGGTACAGCGTCCTGGGCTGGAACACTAGCCTGACGGACCTGGGCTACGACGTGGCCATGAAAACCGGTACCCCCCAGGTAACGGCCACCACCTTCAGCTCCTCGGCCATTGCCTTTGCCCCGGCGGACGACGCGGACATCGCCATCGGCATTATTCTGGAACGGGGCGCGGACGCCAGAAACCTGGTGCGGCCCATTTTGGACGCTTATACGGAGCTGTATGGACAGCCCGCCGCGGCGTCTGATGCGGAGAGTTGAGAATGCATAGAAAACGGGATAAATTTTTATGAAAATGACAGAAAATTTTGGGAGCCTATGGAAAAAATAAGAGAAATGTGATATAATTTTTTAAAAGTGTAATCTGGATATGTATGCCGAAGTGTTCACTTGATTTCGTTCATATGGAGAAGACGCAGTTATGGCTTGGGATTCGTCAAATCGTCCCGGGGAACCGGAGCAAAACCAAGTAATCGCCATGACCTCCGGGAAAGGCGGCGTGGGGAAATCGACCCTTTGCGTGCTTTTGGGCCTTGGGGACGCTTTGCGGGGAAAGCGGGTCCTGCTCATTGAGTTTGACGCAGGGCTGCGGGGACTGGATCTCATGCTGGGGATCGCGGACCGGGTGGTGTACGATTTGGGCGATCTGCTGGAGGGCCGTTGCACCATCAGCAAGGCTGTGATGGAATCCCCCCTGCACGAAAACCTGAACGCGATCGTGGCCCCGGTCAGCCTGGAAGCGCCTATGGACCTTTCGGATGTGCAGCTGCTGGTGGACGGCCTGCGGGGGCATTTCGACCGGCTCATTTTGGATATGCCGGCGGGCTTAGGCTTTTCCGCCAGGATCACCGGCTGCACCGCCGATCTTGCCCTGATCGCCGTAACGCCGGACCCAGTGTGCGTCCGGGACGGCGCGAAAATGGCGCAGACGCTGGAAAAGCGGGGCTTTTACAGGCACCGGCTCCTGATCAACCGGGTGGAGGAGAAAATGCTCCGGCGCGCGGTCTTGACGGATCTGGACGCGGTGATCGACGGCGTAGGGTCCCAGCTATTGGGCGTTTTCCCCTATGCGGAGGAGATCCCCCTGCGGCTCTCCAGAGGACTTCAGCTGAAAGGGAACCATCCGGCGCTTCGCATCGCGCAGGCGGTTTCCAGACGCTTAGACGGGGAATATGTCCCCCTTGTTTTTCCTTGAAACGGCGACTAAGAACTATCCCTTTCCCGAAACAAAACGCAGCATTTCAATCCAACAGCCACCCAATTTAACCTGTCATAAGGAGGAACTGTAAAATGAATATCGCACTGATTGCGCATGATACAAAAAAGGAACTGATGGTGCAGTTCTGCATTGCTTACTGCGGGATCATGAGCCGCCACCGCCTGTGCTCTACCGGCACTACCGGCAAGCTGATCTCGGAAGCCACCGGCCTGGACATCAAACGCTTTTTGAGCAGCTCTCAGGGCGGCGACCAGCAGATCGCGTCCCTGATCGCCTGCAATGAAATCGACCTGTTGCTCTTTTTCCGGGACCCCCTGACCACCAAGACCCATGAGAGCAACGAAATGAACCTGCTCCGGCTCTGCGATGTTCACAATATCCCGGTGGCCACCAATATCGCCACGGCGGAAGTGCTGATCCACGGCCTGGAACGGGGCGATCTGGATTGGCGGATCATTGTCAGCCAGCGCTGACGCTGTTTGCAAATGAATAGCCAAGGGGTGCCGCTTGTCTGAAAACGGGCGGGGGTATCCCTTTCTTTGCTTGTATAGAATTAGAAAGTGGGAATGTCATGAATATGGAACGCACCGGCGGCTTTGTCATCCGCCCCCCGGAAAGCGCCGGATGGCAGTCTGCGGAGCGCTTTTTTCTGGATACGGCCCGGCTGGCCGGGTATGAGGAAGTCCGCTTCCCTGCCGGGGAGAAGCCGGATTTTGCAGAACTTGAGCCGGCGAAATACAGTTATGTGATGCCCTCCCATCGAATGGGCGCAGCGGCGGTTGGCGTTGGCAGTCCGGCCGCAGCGGCGGAGCTGGCGGCAATGGCCGGGGATTTCCTGGGCTTTTTGGGCCTTCAGGAGGTTTCCCTTGTGATTTTCGGCCCGGAAAAGCTGATTGGCAGGTTGGGAGATGTGTTGTCTGCCCTGCAGTTGGAGTATACCGCCATGGACGGGGATGATTTTTCTTTCTGCCTGGCGGCAGGCCCCCGGGAAATCGGATGGGGCGGAAGCTTGGAGCCCTCCGGTTTCTGGATGGAGCTGGATACAGGGATGGTTTTGGAGGCAGTCAAAGAGCAGGGAGCGTCCCTGCCCAAGGCGGACCCTTTGATGCTCTATCTTTGCCCCGCAGGCCCGGAAGGTGAGCTTGCGGCCCTTTCCATTGCGGAGGAACTGCGGAGCGAGGGATTTTCCGCGGAGGCGGACTGGTCCGGATGCGCTCCGGAGGAAGGGATCGCCAAAGCCCGGCAGAAGGGGGCCCGGTATTTCTGCGCCGTGGACGGAACGGCGGCTGACGGGAAAATCTCCATCCTCTCCCTGGAGGACGGGACCTCCGCATCCGTGGCCCTGGGCGACGGGCTGACCCGCTTTTTCTATGACAGCGAGCTGTCGGAATTAAGCGGCGCTCTGGACGGGGTCCCTTTTTCCCTGGATATTTAGAATCAATGAAAGAATGGTGAATGATATGGCAGAAACAATGCGCGGGCTGAAACGGAGCTGCTACTGCGGCCAGGTTTCCACTGCGGATATTGGAAAAGAAATCGTGGTAGGGGGGTTCACCCAGAAGCAGCGGGACAAGGGCGAGCTGGTCTTTATCGACCTGCGGGACCGCACCGGCATCGTCCAGCTGATTTTTGACGAGAAATCCGACCGGGGCGTCATTGCCAAGGCAAAAGAGGTCCGCTCCGAGTATGTGCTCATGGCCAAGGGCTTGGTGCGCCGCCGAGAAAGCGTCAACCACGACATCCCCACCGGCGAGGTGGAGATCTTCGTCACCGAGCTGCGGATCCTCTCCAAAGCCCAGACGCCGCCTTTCCACATCAGCGACGAAAGCGACACCAACGAGGAGCTGCGGCTGCGCTACCGTTACCTGGACCTGCGCCGGCCTGCTTTGCAGAAAAACCTCATGTTCCGGGCGGAGCTGGCCCGGGCCGCCCGGGATTATTTCGCGGAAAACGGCTTTATTGAAATCGAAACGCCCATGATGATCAAATCCACCCCGGAAGGCGCCCGGGACTATGTGGTGCCCTCCCGGGTCCACAACGGCAGCTTTTACGCTCTGCCCCAGTCCCCCCAGATCTACAAGCAGCTGCTGATGATCTCCGGCTTTGACCGGTACATCCAGCTGGCCCGGTGCTTCCGGGACGAGGACCTGCGGGCGGACCGCCAGCCGGAATTTACCCAGATCGACATGGAAATGTCCTTTGTGGACATGGAGGACGTGCTGGATATGGGCGAAGGCTTTGTCCGGTACATTATGAAACGCCTGAAAAACATTGACATCACCGAGCCCCTGCCCCGCCTGACCTATAAAGACGCCATGGAACGGTACGGCTCCGACAAGCCGGACATCCGCTACGGCATGGAGATTACCGACCTGTCCGACCTGGTGAAAGACTGCGGCTTCTCCGTCTTCGCTTCCGCGGTGGAAAACGGCGGCAGCGTCCGGGGCATCACGGTGAAAAACGGCGCGTCCGTTTATACCCGCAAGGAAATCGACAAATTGACCGAGCACGCCAAGGGCATCGGGGCCAAGGGCCTGGCTTGGGTACGCTGGGTGGATGAGAAACCCGCCTGCTCTTTCGCCAAATTCATGAGCGAGGAAGAACTGGCCGCCATCCTGGCCCGCATGGGCTGCGAAAAGGGCGACGTGGCCCTGATCGTGGCGGACAAGGACCGGGTGACACTGCCTGTTTTGGGCGCTCTGCGGCAGATCTGCGCCAAACGCATGGACATCATCCCCGAAGGCTACGCCTTCCTGTGGATCACCGAGTTCCCCTTCTTCGAGTGGGACGACGAGTCCCAGACCTGGGTCGCTATGCACCATCCCTTCACCATGCCCATGGACGAGTGCCTGGGCTCCCTGGAATCCGACCCCGATTCTGTCCGGGCCAAAGCTTACGACCTGGTACTCAACGGCATCGAGCTGTGCAGCGGCTCCATCCGCATCACCGACTACGAGCTTCAGCAGAAGATGTTTGAGCTGTTAGGGCTTACGGATGAGGAAATCGAGGCCAAATTCGGCTTCTTAGTGGAAGCGTACAAATACGGCGCGCCGCCTCACGGCGGATTGGGCCTTGGCCTGGACCGGTTGGCCATGCTGCTGTGCGGCGCCGACAACATCCGGGACGTCACCGCTTTCCCCAAGGTGCAGAACGCCAGCGAGCTCATGAGTGGCTGCCCTGCTCCCATCGACTTCAAACAGCTGGAGGAACTTGGGATTTCCGTAACCAAAACAGAAGAATAATTCCGCCCGGCGCTTGACCTGCCGGAGCAATGGGGTTATAATGGATAATAGAGTCAATTTTGTGGGAGGATTATCAAAATGAGTACTTTTATTGTCGAAACATCTGCAAGACACGTTCATGTCACCAAAGAGGCGCTGGAGGTCCTGTTCGGGGCCGGCGCTACCCTGACCAATAAAAAAGACCTTTCCCAGCCCGGCCAGTTCGCCTGCGAGGAAAAGGTCACCGTTGTGGGCCCCAAAGGCCAGCTGAAGGCTTCCATCCTGGGGCCGGAGCGCAAGGACTGCCAGGTGGAGCTGAGCGCCACCGACGCCCGTTCCATCGGCGTCACCGCCCCTGTCCGGGAATCCGGCGACATCGCTGGTTCCGCCGGCTGCAAGCTGGTCGGCCCCTGCGGCGAAGTTGAGCTTTCCGAGGGCGTCATCATCGCCAAACGGCACATCCACCTGACCCCTGCCGACGCAGAGGAACTGGGCGTTTCCGACAAGGAAGTGGTCTGGGTCCGGGTCAACACCGAGGACCGCAGCCTGATCTTCGGCGACGTGGTCTGCCGGGTCAGCGAGAAATTCGCCCGCGCCATGCACATCGACACCGACGAGTCCAACGCGGCTGGCTGCAAAGGCGCTGTAAACGGCGAGATCATCCGGCTGTAATATTAGACATCAAACACGGAGGCAGGATCCTGCTTCCGTGTTTTTTTAAAAAAATTGGTAGAAATTAAAAAAAACAGAAAGATTCTACACGAACTTTCCGGTATCTGTGTTGTATAATAAGATGAAATATCATGAAAAACTGCGCCGCGGCAGGCATTCCTGCCCGGGGCAGCGCACACAAACGACAGGTTATGGGAGATGATCGAAATGAAAATGGCGCCGGAATGGCACGACCGGTTGCGGCACTGGATTGCCACGCTGGAGAAAGATTTTTATCAGCCTTTGGGCGAGATTTCCTTTGAGGGGCTTTGCACCTATGAGCACTTCAAGCCGGAAGACGCGGCAAAGCTGCCCGGCTACGCGCCGGTACCCGAAGGGACCGTCTGGGGCAATGAATGGGAATATATGTGGCTGAAGGGCACTGTCACCCTGCCTCCGGAAGCGGAAGGCAAGATGATCGTAATGGACCTGAACCCCGGCGGCGAAACCACCCTTTTTGTCAACGGGAAGGCCTTCGGCACCTGCCGGGCCGACTGGGTCTCCATTCCCCACCACTTTATGGAGGACAACATCCTCACCGAGAACGCCAAAGCCGGCGACCGGTTCGACATCCTGGCGGAGGCTTACGCCGGTCATTTCTTCCCCAATGGGAAGATCGCCTACTGCGGAACCGGCCCTGTGCTGCCCGGCAGCTATCAGGACCCCAAAGCCGGGAAGCTGCGGACGGCTATGGGCAAAAACACCTACGGCGTGTGGAACGAGGACGCCTATCAGCTTTGGATGGACGTGAAAACCCTGGCGGAGGTCATGGAGTGCCTGCCGGACAGCAGTCTGCGGGCCGCGAAAATCGCCAAGGCATTGCAGAGCTTTACCCTGACCGTAGATTTTGAGCAGCCCCTGGAAGGCCGGGTCGCCGACTACAAAAAGGGCCGGGAAGTCCTGAAAGACGCCCTTTCCTGCGTCAACGGCAGCACCGCCCCCACCTTCTACGGCATCGGCAACGCCCATCTGGACGTGGTGTGGCTGTGGCCCCTGGCTGAAACCGAACGGAAGGTGGCCCGGACCTTTGCCGCCCAGCTGCGGCTCATCGAAAAATATCCCGGCTATAAGTTCCTCCAGAGCCAGCCCCAGACCTACGCCTTCTGCCAGGAATATTATCCGGAGCTGTTCGAGCGCATCAAAGCGGCCATCAAAACCGGCGGCTGGATCGCGGAAGGCGGCATGTGGGTGGAACCGGACACCAATATGACCTCCGGCGAATCCCTGGTGCGCCAGCTGGTCCACGGTATGCGGTACTTCAAAAACGAACTGGGCGTGGACTGCGAGATCCTCTGGCTGCCCGATACCTTCGGCTATACAGCGGCCCTGCCCCAGATTTTAAAGAGCTGCGGCATCAAGTACCTGGTGACCCAGAAGATCTTCTGGAGCTACAACGGCGGCGACCAGTTCCCCTACCACTACTTCACCTGGCAGGGCATGGACGGCAGCGAGATTGTTTCCTACCTGCCCACCAACTACACCTATACCACCAACCCCAAACAGCTCATTGACGTTTGGGACAACCGGGTCCAGAAGGACGGCCTGGACAAATTCCTGCTGCCTTACGGCTACGGCGACGGCGGCGGTGGTCCCAGCCGGGATTACATCGAGTTCGCCCTGCGGGAACAGGATTTGGAAGGCTGCCCCAAACTTGAAATGGCCCATCCCAGCAAGATCTTCGAGGACCTGGAAGCGGAAGGCGGCCCGGAGAACACCTATGTGGGCGAGCTTTATTTCGCCTGCCACCGGGGCGTTTACACCAGCCAGGCTTCGGTGAAAAAAGGCAACCGGAAATCCGAGCTGGCTCTCCGGGAGGCCGAAATGTGGGGCTCCCTGGCCATGCAGAACGGCTTTGCGTTCCCTTATGCGGAATGGGACGCCGACTGGAAAAAGGTGCTCTTGAACCAGTTCCACGATATCCTGCCCGGATCCTCCATTGCGGCGGTCTACAAAAAGGCCAAGGAGCTGCATGACGAGGTTATCGCGTCCGGGACCGCCCTGGCCAACACTGCGGCTGGCTCCATTGCCGGCAGCGGCAAGGATGAGCTGGTCTTCAACTCCCTGTCCTGGGACCGGGACGCTGTAGTGAAAAAAGCCGACGGCAGCTACGCCCGGGTGACCATCCCCGCCTGCGGCTATGCGCCTGCTGAAGATAACGGCCTTGCTTCCGAAGAAGCAGTCCATGTTTCCGTCACCGCGGAAGGCGCTGTGCTGGAAAACAGCAAGGTGCGGGCCGTTTTGGATGCAAACGGCGAGATGACCTCCTTTGTCCTCAAGGAAAGCGGCCGGGAATTTGCCGCCGGCAGCATGAACCGCCTGCTCCTTTACAAGGATGTGCCCCGTGTGTTCGACGCCTGGGACATCGACAGCCCCTATGAGCAGCAGTTTGTGGAAAGCGGCCGCTGCACCGGCATCCGCCTTGTGGAGGACAACCCCTACCGCTGCGCTGTGGAAATCAGCCGCGAAATCGGCAATTCCACCTTCACCCAGATTGTTTCCCTGGAAAGCGGCGCCATCCGGGTGGAATTCGACACCACTGTCCAGTGGCACGAGCTGCACCGCCTCCTGAAGGTCAGCTTCCCGGTGGATGTGACTGCCACCGAAGCGGTGAACGAGATGCAGTTCGGCTATGTGAAACGGCCCACCCACCGTTCCCGGGCTTACGAGAAGGACCGTTTCGAGGTCTGCAACCACCGCTACACCGCCCTTTGCGATGAGGGCCACGGTGCGGCTGTGCTGAACGACTGCAAATACGGCGTCAGCATGCTGGGCAACGCCATCAACCTGACCCTGCTGCGGGCCGCCGCCTCCCCGGAAATGGCTGCGGACAACGGCACCCATCATTTCACCTACGCCTTTACCGCCTGGGAGGGTAGCCTCCTGGACAGCCCCGTTGTGGAACAGGGCTACGAGCTGAACGTTCCCCCCATGCTGGTGTCCGGCCAGGCCGGTTCTCGGAGCTTCTTCTCCCTGGACGGCGCGCCCAACGTAGTGCTGGATACGGTAAAACCCGCGGAGGACCAAAGCGGCGACCTGATCCTGCGTCTGTACGAAAGCAAGCACGCGGACAGCGGCTGCACCCTGCGCTGGGATCTGCCGGTTGAAGCGGCATGCACCTGCAATATGCTGGAAGCAGCGGACAGCTGCCAGGCTTTGGCAGTGGAAGGAAACGGCGTCAAGCTGCATTTCCGTCCCTTTGAGGTGAAAACGATCCGCCTCCATTTGGCAAAATAAAAGTTTCTTATCGGATAAGCCCCTGGCAGCAGGGGCTTATTTTCCTATCCGGATATTTTTTTCAGCGGGATTTTACCGTTTTTTGCGTTTCATTATCCAAAAGCCTTCGGAAAACCATCTTGCTGCGTGAAAAAACCTCCCGTTCAAGCATAAAATGGGGCGGGTATTTAGAAGCTGCCTGTGTTTTCTGTAAATTTTTTGCGTATGGAAAATCCAAGGAGGCAGGCCGGACGGCGAAAGCCTGCACGGTTTGCATAAATTATCAAAAGGAAATAAAAAGGAACTATACGGGATGACTCCGGAAAGGCGGCCTTGGCGGAAAGGGGCAATGGAAAACGTTGCCGGGATTTTACAGAGATGTGATTTTTGGGGAATACCGTCCTGTGGTATAGTAAATCATGACGAAAGGATGAAGAAAATATGATGAAAGGTGAACGTTACGGGAGCTGCAAATGGATCACAGCCCATTCCGGGTGCGAGGGCAAGCCGGACAATTCCGAGGCCCACATCCGGGCGGCGGCTGCCAGCGGCGCAGATGTGCTGGAGGTGGATATCCGGCGGGTGCAGGGGAAATTACTGCTGACCCACAACGAGCCGGAGGACCCGGAAAGCTGCGTGCCCCTGAGGGAATGCTTCCGGCTGGTGAAGGAGCTGTCCGGACAGATGCGGATCAACTGCGACTTGAAGCATGAGGGGCTGGAACAGGACGTCCTGGCCTTAGCTGAGGAGGAAAACATGCAGGGCCGGATCATCTTCACCGGAACAGTGGAGCCGGAGCTTCTGAAAACCATGCCGGAATGGGTCATGGTTTCCATGAACGTGGAAAACCTGCTGCCCGGCGTTTATGAAGGGGCGGAAGCCCGGGGGGAGCTCCGGATGACGGAGGAGGAAGAGAACCTCCTGCTGGAAAAAGCCCGCCAATACGGCATTACCTCCCTGAACATGAATTACCGTTTCTTTCACAAGGGCCTTTGGCAGAAAATGGCGGACGCCGGCATTGCCTTCTCTTTGTGGACGGCCAATGACCAGGAAACCATCCGGAACCTGCTGGCCTATGATTTGGAAAACCTCACCACCCGGATGCCGGTGTTTGCCTGCCGGGTGCGGGAGGAACTGGAAAGGAGTCCCGTAAAATGAAGATCCCCACCCCCCGCAGCCTGTACTACGGCCTGGGAAAAGCAAACTTTATCCAGTACATTATCTTCGCCGTTTTTCTGCTGTTTTTTTACCTGCCTTTGGCGAATCTAATGATGCTGGCCTTTGGGAACAAGTACGAAATGCCGGCCGTTATCCCTCAGGAATTCGGCCTCAAGTGGTGGAAATTCGTGTTCCAGCAGAGCAGCCTGGTTTCCTCCATTTTCACCTCCTTTGTACTGGCCATCATCGTGACCGCAGTATCCCTTCTGATCTGCGTCCCGGCGGCCTATGCCCTGGCCCGGTTCGATTTCCCGGGAAAAGGAGTGTTCCAGTTTTCGTTCCTGTTCAGCAATGCCTTCCCCAAAATGGGCCTTTATATCGCCATCGCCATTGTGTACTACAAGCTGAACCTGATGGGCACCTGGCTGGGCGTTATCCTGCTCCACGTCATAAACACCATGATGTTTATGACCTGGATCCCCATGGGGGCTTTCCGCAGCGTACACAGGCAGCAGGAGGAATCTGCGAGGGATGTGGGTGCGGGACCCTTCCGCACCTTCTTAAAGATCACCTTTCCCCTGGCCCTGCCCGGTATTACCGTAGCGTCCATCTTCACCTTCTTGGCCTCCATCGAGGAGGCCCAAGGGACCCTGATGGTGGGCTTCCCGGATATCAAGACCGTGCCGGTGGAGCTGTACGGCATCATTATGCAGTACCCCACTACCGCGGGCCCGGTGCTGTCCTTTATCCTGCTGATCCCCGCCCTGCTGATCCTGATCCTGGGCCGCAAATATATCAGCGTGGACGCCATTTCCAAAGGCTACAACCTGCATTAAAGGAGAATCGTGATGACCGAGTATAAACCGCAATCAGACAGCGTAAAACTGCGCATTTCAAACATGACCAAGCGTTACCACAACGGCGACGGTGTTTCTGACATCGACCTGGATGTAAGAGAAGGGGAGATTGTCACCCTTTTAGGCCCGTCCGGCTGCGGAAAATCCACCATCCTCCGGACTATCGGCGGATTCATCGGGGTGGACAAAGGGGAGATCCTCATCGACGGCAAGCCGGTCCAGCACCTTCCCCCGGAAAAACGCCCCACCGCCATGGTGTTCCAGAGCTATAACCTCTGGCCCCACATGACCATCTACGACAACCTGGCCTTTGGGCTGCAAATCAAGAAAATGCCCAAAAAGGAAATCGCCGCCCGCATTGACAAAATGCTCCGGCTGGTCCACATGGAAGGCCACGAGAAAAAATACCCCACCCAGCTGTCCGGCGGCCAGCAGCAGCGTGTCGCCATTGCCAGGGCCCTTTTGCTGGAGCCCTCCGTCCTGCTCCTGGACGAGCCCTTCTCCGCCTTGGACGCCAAGATCCGCGCCCAGATGCGGGAGGAACTGAAGCGCATCCAGCAGGAGCTGAAAATCACCGTGGTATTCGTCACCCACGACCAGGAGGAGGCTATGGCCCTTTCCGACCGGATCGTGGTCATGAATAAAGGGGTCATTGAACAGGTAGGGGGGCCGACGGAAATCTACGACTGCCCCAAGACCCGCTATGTGGCGTCCTTTATCGGGGAAATGAACTTCCTCCCCGGTGAAAACGGCACGGAGATCGCCGTGCGGCCGGAGGATATCTGGCTAGACGACGCCATGGAGCCGGAGCTGAGCGCGGTGGTCCGCACCATTATGCCTCTGGGGCATTACACCAAGGTGGGGCTGGAAGCCGGGGAGCATTTCCTCCGGGCTTACGTCCCCAAAACCGACGCCGCGTCCCTGCGGGTCAACGATACCGTTTCCCTTACGTTCCACAAAAAATATGTTTATAACCAAGATGGAGGTCTCATGCAATGAAAATCGCAGGAAAATTGATGCTGGGTATGATCGCGGGCGCTATGGCCATTGCCAGCCTGACTAGCTGCACCACCGCTTCTTCCGCGGCGGACGACGGAAAAACTTTCACCATCTGGGCCAGCGGCTCCGATAATGTCAAGGTACAGTTCGAGCAGCAGGTAGCCAAATTTAACGAGATCCAGGACGAATATGAAGCGGAGCTTCAGTTCATCACTTCCGGGACAGGGGCGGAAAGCCTTTCTTCCCGCCTGATCGCGGCTTACCAGAGTGGACAGACCAATACGGATTACGATTTGGTGGAGGCCAGCGATTCTGAGGTCATCAATTATCTGAACCAGTGCGGCGAGGACTTCTTTGTAGAAGCGGACACCGCATCTATGGAAAATTACAGCAACTTGCAGTACCAGCCTTCCGTGGGTCAGGAATATTATATTCCTTACCGGGGCACCACGGTCCTGCTGGCCTATAACAGCGACACCGTTCCCAATCCCCCCACTACCGCTGAGGAGCTTTACCAGTGGATCCAGGACAACCCCGGCCGGTTCGCCTACAATACCCCCGGATCCGGCGGCGCGGGCAGTTCCTTTGTCCAGACGTCCATTTATAACTTCCTGCCGGAAGAGGCGCTGAGCTCCCCCGACGAAGTATGGGCGGAGGAATGGGATCAGGGCTTTGAACTGCTGGAAAGCCTGCACCCGTACATGTACCAGTCCGCGGGCAAGGTAGTTTACCCCAACAAGAACCAGGGCACCCTGGACCTTCTGGCCAACTTTGAGATCGACATGTGCCCCGCTTGGGCGGATATGGTCATCTCCCAGAAAATGCAGGGGACCATGCCGGAGAGCATCCAGCTGGTCCAGATCGACCCGGCCTTTACCGGCAATCTTTGCGGCTTTATCGCTCCTTCCTTCGGTACGAACCACGAGGGCGCTCAGGCGTTTATGGACTACATGCTTTCTCCGGACGCCCAGAATATCGCCCTGGAATCCATGGCGGCCCTGCCGGTCATCGATTTCTCCCTGCTGGATCAGGAGCTGGTGAAAAACATCGAAACCTTGAATATCAGCGAGTTCCGCAGCTCCAGCATCGGCGACCTGGGCACCCAGATCAACGAGCGCTGGGACCGGGAAATCGCAACTTTAGGCTGATCGCTGGCGGAAAGGAACCGGATTATGGATCAAGAACGGAAAAACAAGGTGCTGCCTTACCTGATGCTGATGCCGGCCATGGCGGTGATGATGATCGTGGTCATTTACCCCATCTTCTCCTGCATTGTCACCAGCTTCACCCAGGAGGAGGCCGGCGGGTTCGGGTTTGAAAACTACCTGTACTTCCTGGCCGACCCCATGCAGCTGACCAATATCGGCTATACCCTGGCCATTGTCGTGATCACTGTAGTGCTGGCTGTCGGGATCGCTTACCTTTTGTCCATGTACCTGCGGTTTTCCAATTCCCGGGTCAGCCGCTGGATCGGGAAGCTCTACCTGCTGCCCCGGTTCATCCCGGGCCTGGTAGCGGTCAACGGCATGATCACCATTATCAGCAACTCCGGGCTTTTGAACCGGCTGTCCCGCCTGTTCGGCATGGACTGGGAGCTGGGACTCATGTACGACGCCAAGGGCATTATCCTCATGAACCTGTGGTTCAACATCCCCTTTGCGGCCATGATGATGGGGGCGGCCATGTCCGCCATCAACGACTCGGAGATCGAGGCCGCCAAGGATGTAGGGGCCGGGAAGCTGAAGATCTTTTATAAGATCATCCTGCCCCTGACCTACCGGGACATTTTCATCAGCGCCACCTTTGTGTTCATGAGCAACATCAGCTCCTTTACCACGCCTTACCTGATGGGAGGCAATTACCCCACCATGATGGGCGTCACCATGTACAACCTGTACGGCAACCAGCATTTCGGCCGGTCGGCGGCGTTGTCCGTGATCATGTTCATACTGTCGGCTTTGTCAGCGGTTATGTACATCTACGTCAACATGAGGAAAGATCAATGGGAGAAAAACTGAAGCTCCTTCCGGTGGCTCACCGGGGGATGCATGAAAACGCGCCGGAAAACACCATGGCCGCCTTCCGGGCGGCGGCCCAGGCGGGATGCGCGGTGGAAACGGATATCCGCATGACAGCGGACGGGGAAATCGTCATATTCCACGACGAGAACCTGCTGCGCCTTTGCCGGGGGCTCCGGGACATCCCGGGAACCCCTATTGAGCAGCTGACCTGGGAGGAGCTTTCCCGCATCCGGCTCCCCTACGGCGGCCATGTGACGGGGGATTTCTTCCCGAAAAACGGGTATGAGCAGGAAGAATGGTTCAATTACCCCTGGGCGCTGGACAGCGAGGAGGCCATTTTGGAACGGGCCGGGCGCTACAGTGGCCTTTCCCAGGAAGAACGGGTCCGGCGGCTGCTGGCGGATTACGAGGACGGCTTTTACAAAGCCAGCCAGGAGGATCCCCGTTCGGAACCCATCCCCACTTTGGAAGAATTTCTGCGGTGGGCAGCCGGGCAGCCGGAGGGGTTCTTCGCGGAGATCGAGTACAAGGGCCTGGGCATGACCCCCAAGGTATTTGAACTGCTGGAAAAGACCGGCGCGGCGGGGAAATGCATCCTCATGTCCGGGGACATTGCTCATGTCCGGGAAATGCAGAGATTTGCCGCCAAAGAGGGGAAACCCCAAGGCCTGCGGCTGGGCGTCAATATCCGGTACTGCGATGAGGAGCACCTGGCCAAACTCGAAGGCTACGACCTTTGGGAACTGGGACTGAACGCCGGGGAGTTTTCCGCCGGGGACGTAAAGCGCCTGGCGGATCGGGGGATCCGGGTGTTCGCAAACCTGGGGGATACCCCAAGCTGGTGGGAGACCCTGGAAACTACCGGGGCGGCGGCTTTCAAAACCAATACTCCGAGCCGCTACCTGGCATGGAAACAGGCGCAAAAATAAAGAAAAGGACGGCCCTTTTTACGGGGGCCGTTTTTGCGATAGGAGGAATTTATATGGAGATTTTGCTGGAGGAGAAAGTCCTGCTGCGCCCGGAGGACACCGGCACTACGGTGTGGATGCCTTTCCGGCTGGAAAAACCGGCGGGGATGCTCCAAATCCATTTTTCTTATGGGCCCAAAATAGTGGAGGACCGGGAACTGTGCCGGAAGCTGCTGCTTGCCGGTGCGGAAAAATACGGCGTCCCGGAGCTGTTAGACGGGCGGGAGGAAGAGCTGGAAAAATTTTTACCCTTAACCAACTTGGTGACCATAGGGCTGCGGGGGCCGGAGGGCTTTGTGGGCTGCGCCCACCGTCCCGCGCCGGAGCAGATCCACCGGATCACGGCGGAAAGATCTTCCCCCGGGTTCCTTCCCTGCCCGGTGAAAGCCGGGGAATGGAGGATCGCAGTGCAGGTCCACGGGGTCTTTACCCCGGAGTGCCGCTGCCGTATCCAGGCAGAAGCTGGGGAAGGGGGGATGGATCTATGAAATGGTTTGCCGCGGAAATGCACTGCCACACGGTGCACAGCGATGGAAACTTCACACCGGCACAGCTGGCCGCCAGCGCCAGGGAGTTTGGCCTGGACGCTTTTTGCCTGACGGACCACAATACGGTTTCCGGCCGGGAGGAGATTCAGGCGGAAGCCGCCAAAAACGGGCTTTGCGTCCTGCCGGGAACGGAATGGACCACCTATTTCGGCCATATGCTGGTGCAGGGGTGCGTCAGCTGCCTGGACTGGGAGGCTGTGTCAAAGGATACGCTGGAGGAGTTTATCCCCTTGATCCAGCGCGCCGGGGGAGTTGTGGGCCCGGCCCATCCCTTCCGGCCGGGTAACCCCTTCGGCACCGGCTGCCACTGGGAATACCGCATCCGGAACTGGGACTGCTTCGACTTTTATGAGGTGCTGTCCGGGGAAAATCCCGCCCGCCGCTATTACAACCAGCGGGCACTGGCCCATTGGACATCCCTGCTGGACCAGGGGTGCAAAATCGCGCCCACCTCCGGCATCGACTGGCACCGGCCCCTTTTGGAAGGGGCTGTGTACGCCTCCACCTGGCTGGGCGTTTCCGGGGAATTGACGCCGGAAGCTATGAGGGAGGCGCTGAAGCGGGGCTGCACTGCCGTCAGCACCGGCCCTCTGCCTCTGGTTTCCGCTTTCGAGAATGGAGAGGAGCATTACCCTGGGGAAACAGTTCCGCCTGGGCCTGCGGAAATCAGGCTGGCCGCCGATTTGGACCGCCGGGGGGAGATCTGGCGGAAATGGCAGATCATCCCTCGGGAGTGGCGGATCGCAGGGCCGGGAGGGGAAATCCTTTACCGGCTGCCCTTCCGGGAGGGACGGCCCCAGACCGCCCTTTTGCCGTCCATGCCCTTGTGGTGCCGGGCGGAGCTTTTCGGGGACGTTCAGGGGGAGGAGGCCCTCATTGCCCTGACAAGCCCCTTTTACCGGGGAACATCCAAAGCGTAAATCCTTGGGAAATACAGCAAAAAAACGGGACATCCAAAAGGTGCCTCCCGATAAGAAAACATCGTGAGGCAAGAGAGAAACGGTATAGCTTCGGCTATGCCGTTTTTCTCATTCTTGCCTTGATGAAGTGACTTTGGATACTTCCAGGGCTCCAATGCCCTTATAGTAGATGTCAATTTCCTGGGTGCGGTTCTTACCCTTTGGATCGC
>DVOW01000033.1 GCA_018713335.1 Candidatus Merdivicinus intestinigallinarum
CTCAATCCCTGCAAATCGTCCGTGCGGATGCCGACGAGATACCAGTCCGCAGCCATCTCGATCCGGGTGGGTTTCCACTTGCCCCCGACCATGACATCGAAGCATTCCCCGCAGTGCAGACCGCCGTAGTAACAGTCAAGGTCAAAGCGAATGTCGTATCGATCCGTTGCGTGGTCATAAACCAAAGTTCCCTGTTTCATGATGGACTCCTTTCGTTGTGGGCAGCGCAACGGGAAGGGCTTACGCAGTGTACCTCCATAGCCACCGCCAGCCGGTTTTGATCCGGTGCGCCGATTGTAGTGCGATTGTTCCTCTTTCAGGTCAAAAAAGAAGGGACTAAGCCAGAATCCCTTGATTTTCAAGGTCTTTCTGATTTAGTCCCATTATCGCACAACAATCTTTTCAAACACAGCCTGTTCCTCCTTTTCTGCGCGAAAAAAAGCGGCCTGCCAAGCGGATTCGCTTCCAGCCGGCAGACCACGCATTGCTTCTATTTTTATTTTACACCTTTTTTCCCAAAAATGTTATAGGCATTTCGACCAAATCTTTCAAAATCAACATTTCTTCGATTCGGCCGAGAGCAGGAGCTGAGGAGAAGCCGGGTCGTGGCGGCTCGAACGGAGCCGCTTCCCGCCGGAGGCGTAGCAGTACCGGCACCCGTGGCGACAGGCGCCGTACATCCCAATGTCCACGCTGGCCGCGCAGCCGCAGCCCTCCCGCTGGTTCCGGTCCTTTTGGGCCGAAACCGGCCGCCCGGCGGCTTTTTCCGCCAGGACCGGGTCGATGCAGGCGGACTTCCCAATGCCCCACCGGGAAAAATCCCCGGCCTCGCAGCAGGCCGATACGGGCAGTTGGTATTCCGCCGCGATTTTTCCGATACCTGCCGCCAGCTTTTCCACATCCTCCGGCGGAACCGGTGAAAATCCCCGTTCCATCCGGGCGTAAATGTCCAGGAAACTAATGACGCAGCGCCCGGCGGCCCCATTCATCCCCCGGCAAAGCTGCCCGAAGGCTTCCAGATGCCGTTCCACCGTCCATTCCCCCCGGGTGAGGATGGGGTCGTACCGCCAGACCAAGCTATGGGGCCCATAAGTTTCCCCAATGCGCCGCATAGCGGACAACACCTGGCGTTTGTCCGGCAGCCCTGGTTCCAGCTCCGGGCCGTAAGGGGTCAGGGTGTGCTGGAAATAAAAGGGGTACCCCATTTCCCGGACGCGGGGGAGCCGGGGCAGGAACGGCCCGGCGTTTTTAGTCCAGAACACCACACAGCCGATATCTTCCGGGGTAAAGCGCAGGTCCCGCACCTGACGGGGATTATAGGGGTTCGGCACCAGTACCCGGCCCTCCCGCAGCCGTTTTTCCAGCCATTCCCCATAAAAAGCCGGCAAGTCTGTCCGGCGGCTTGCGCTTATAATCATGGCGATACCTCCAGCATTTCCTTCAGCCGCGCCTTTTCCTCCGGGGACGGCCGCCTGGATTCCCGGATCTTCTGCACCGTTTTCCGCAGGATTTCCGGCGGGATTTCCCCGCTTTGCAGCAAAGGCAGGGTTTTTCCCGGGAAATCCAGGTAAAATTCCGCCAGGGCCCAGGCCGCCGCCATCCGGGCGTAATATCCGGGATGGGTGATCCCGCCAAGGCACTCCAAGGCCCGGTCCGCCCATTCTTCCGTTTGATAATGATCCAGGATCAGAACTGCCCCCATCCGAACGGAAAATTCCTCCTCTATCCTTAGGGATTCCAGCACCAGGGGCCAAAATTCCTCCCGGTTTTTGGGGACCGCCTTCAAGCTCACACAGAAGCTGTCGCACACGGACCAGTTCTGAATGCGGGGCCGGAACCGCCGGATCCATTCTATCTGTTCTTCCACCGGAATTTTTGCCCTTCCAATACAGAACCCGGCCAGCAGATCCTCCTCAAACCAGCAGTCCCTGCCCTGGAAGTATTCCTCTAAATATTCCCGCCACCGGCCGCCTTTGACGATCTCCCCAGCCATTTTCCGCAGAGCAGGGAGCCGCACCCCCTGCAGATCCGTGCCGTCCGGCAGCAGCCTGGCCGAAAACTCCCGGTACTTCGGTTCCGCCGCCTGCTGGATTTTCACGCGGACTTCCTCCCGCATAGAGCTCCCCTCCTAGTGAAAAAATCCCTGATACTGCCGGGCCTGGGGCTTTGTCCGGATGCGCCGCCGGATGCTCATTTCCCCCATGGCGCAGGCCAGGGCCGCAGCCAAGGCCGACAGCGCCATGGAGCCGGCCGCCTCCCCCAGCAGATGGGCGGAAAAACCTGCGCATCCCCGCATGAGCAACAGATTCAACAGCCAGATCCCCAGTCCCGCCGGAATGGTCAGCGCCTGCCGGGCTTTCATGGACAGCACCGGCCGCCCCTCGATATAGCCCGCCACCCGGAAAAACATCCATCCGCATCCGCAAATCCCCGCCAGAATGAACAAAACCTCTCCCATTTCCTCATCCTCTTTCCGACTCCCAAATTTAAACAAATGTTCCTTACACCAATAAGATAACACAGACGATGAAAAATTGCAAGAGGTTTTAGAAAAAATGTTCGACAAATTTCAAAAAATTTTTTCCGCCTTGACAGAAGGCGGAAACTGTGCCAAAATGGAACAAACAAGAACGGGGAGGAACCATCCATGCAGTATCTTTTCCATTTAGAAAGCCCCATCGGCCCCTTGACCCTGACGGAGGAGGACGGGGCCTTGATCCGGCTGGATTTTGGGAAAAAGGGCCAGGCCGGGCCGGAAACGCCCCTTTTGGCGGAGGCGAGAAACCAGCTGGAGCAGTATTTTTCCGGGAGCCTCCGCAGGTTTACCCTGCCCCTCCAGCCGAAGGGCACGCCGTTCCAGCAAAAGGTCTGGGCGGCCCTTCTGCAAATTCCCTGGGGGGAAACCCGGACCTATGGCCAGGTGGCCGCTATGATCGGCCAGCCCAAAGCCTGCCGGGCAGTGGGCATGGCCAACAACCGGAACCCTCTGCCCATTTTTATCCCCTGCCACCGGGTCATTGGGGCAAATGGGCAGCTCACGGGCTACGCCGGCGGCCTTTCTGCAAAGGAACGGCTGCTTGCCTTAGAACAGGGGGGCCGTTAATCCGGCTCCCCGGAAATGGGCAGTTCAAACCAGAAGGTGCTGCCTCGTCCCACCGCGCTTTCCACGCCGTAACGGGCTTTATGCAGCTCCAGCACATTTTTCACAATGGACAGCCCCAGGCCTGTGCCCACAGCGGCCCGCTTGTGGGTGCGGTCCAGCTTGTAGTACCGGTTCCAGACGTATTCCAGCTTGTCGCTGGGGATCCCCACGCCGGTGTCCTGGATCTCCACCCTGGCCCAGCCGTCTTTTTCAAACAGCCGCACCATGATGCGCTTGTCGGCTCCGGTGTAGTTCACGGCGTTGTTAATCAGGTTATAGACCACCTGGGACAGCTTGCTTTCGTCGGCGTCCACCCAGACGCCGTCCTTTAAGGAAACCTCCAGCTGGTAGCCGTCCTGTTCCGTCAGCTTGGCGTACCGGCCCAAAATCCCGTGGATCATCTCCGTCAGGTTCAGGCGGACCACGTTCAGCTCCTGGACCCCGGCCTGTAATTTGGACAGGTCCAGCAGGTCGTTGACCAGCCGGGTCAGGCGGTTGGATTCGTCGATAATCACCTGGATATTCTCCGGCGTCCCTTCCCCCGGCAGGTCCCGCATCATTTCGGCATAGCCGGTGATCATGGTGAGGGGGGTGCGCAGGTCGTGGGAAATATTGGCCAAAAGCTCCCGCCGCAGGCCCTCCGCCTTGGAAAGCTCCACGGCCGTGTGGTTCAGGGTGTCATTGAGCTCCGCGATTTCCCGGTATTCCCTTCCCTCAAACCGGGTGTCGTAATCCCCCTTGGCCAGGCGTTTGGCCGACTCGTTGACCCGGGCAATGGGCCGGGCCAGCCATCGAGACAGAAAGAGGGAGATGACCAAAGACAGCCCCGCCATCAAGAAGGTGACCAGCAGCAGCTGGATCCTCAAGGTCTGCACCGTTGCGCTGACCGGGGACAGCACTGAGTTTAGCAGCAAAATCTTATCCGGCCCGCTTTGGGATTCCAAAATCTGGACCAGGATCATGCTTTCCTTTTCCCCCGGCTGGGAAGCAGCCAGGAAATAGCCGTGATTTTGGAGTACCACCACCGGTCGTTCGTTCACCGACCGCTCCACATATTTGCCGCCGTTTTCCAAAGCAAGCAGATAAAGCCGGAACAGCTCCGGCGTCTGCATTTTGTGGATGCGGCAGTCCGGCAGGGTATCGGCGGAAGCGTACACATTATTTTCCGTGTCCAGGATCATAATGCAAAGCTCGTACTGGGCGGCCAGGCTCTGCACCAGCTCGTTCACGCCGCCCTCATCCGCGTGCTGCACCAGAGTTTGGGCGGCGTTGTTAATGTCCCGGGTTTTGATCCCCTTGTAAAACTGGTCCAGCAGCACCACCTGGAAGGTCCACAAAAGGGCCAGCATCACCAGAGTAAAGACGGCAAAGGCCCCCAGAAGCTTCCATTTCATGGGGGTTTCCCGGAATTTATGCTTCAAAACGGTAACCAACCCCCCGCAGCGTCACAATAAATTTGCTGTAAACCCCCAGGCTTTTCCGCAAAAGCTTAATGTGGGTGTCCAAAGTGCGGTCGTCCCCGTAAAAATCGTAGCCCCACACGTTGGTGATGAGGGTTTCCCGGGACAGGGCGATGCCCCGGTTGCGCACCAGGTAGAAAAGCAGGTCGTATTCCTTTGGGGACAGCTCCGCCTTTTGGCCGTCAACGGTGACAATCCGGCCGGTCATATCCACCGTCAAGCCCTCGAACTGGTAAACCTCCCTGTTGTTTTCCGCGGCCGGACGGCTCCGTTTCAGGATGGCCTGGACCCGCATCATCAGCTCCCGGGGGGAAAAGGGCTTCACTACGTAGTCGTCCACCCCGATTTCAAAGCCGTGGATCCGGTCGTACTCCTCCCCTCTGGCCGACAGCATCAAAACCGGCGTGTCCGAGGTTTTCCGGATCTCCCGGCAGGCGGAAAAGCCGTCCAGTTCCGGCATCATCACGTCCATAATAATCAGGTCGAATTTCTTCTGCTTGCAGATTTCCACGGCCTCCATGCCGTCCACCGCTTCGGAAACCTGGTACCCCTCAAAAGCGGCGTATTTTTTGATAATGTTGCGGATCTGTTCCTCGTCGTCCACAACTAAAATATGAACCATCCAGATCGCCTCCTTTTTTCCAATGGTATCATAAAAATGTGACGAAAATGTGACGGGATCCCGTTGACAAAAGAGGGAAAAGAGCGTATAATAAACGATAATGAGAATCGTTATCATTTAGAACAAGGAGATTACCTATGATTCACGCTCTTTCCCACGCCTTTTGGGACACCCTTCAAACCCTGCCCATCCTGTTGGCCGTTTACCTGCTGCTGGAATTTTTAGAGTCCCGGCGGATCACCGAACGCCTGGCCGGGACAGTGGAAAAAATCGGCCCGGCTGCCGGGGCGCTGGTGGGCTGTATCCCCCAGTGCGGGTTCGCGGCGGCGGCCTCCTCTATGTATAGCCAGAAATTTCTGTCGGCCGGGACGCTGATCGCCGTTTTTCTCTCCACCTCCGACGAGGCTCTGCCCATCCTGCTGGCTTCCCCGGACGGTTGGGACAAGGTGATCCCCCTGCTGGCGGCCAAGCTGATTCTGGCCATTGGGGCGGGATACCTGTTCCAGTGGACATTGTTCCGGAGGGAGACCTCTGTCCCCGGTGAAACCTCCATCCAGGAAACCATTGACCACGACTGCTGCGGCCACCACTCCCACACTCCCGGGAAATGGGCCATCCTCTGGCAGGCGGTGCGCCGCACCCTGCATATCGGGGTCTTCCTGCTGGTCACCTCCGCAGTTGTGGAGCTGGCCGTCCATGGGCTGGGTGAGGATCTATTAAATAAACTTCTGCTAAACGGCAGCGTTTTCCAGCCCCTGCTTACGGCCCTCATCGGTCTCATCCCCGGGTGCGCCGTATCGGTGATTTTGACCCAGCTGTTTTTGGCGGGGAATCTGAGCTTCGGCGCGGCTGTGGCGGGGCTGGCCACCGGGGCCGGGTTTGGGTACCTGGTGCTGGTAAAAGAATGCAGAGACTGGAAAGCAATTGGGAAAATCGTGGGGTGCACCTACCTGGCGGCTGCCATTGGGGGCATGGTGCTCCAGCTGATTGCGGGGTGAGGATATGGAACACAAAGACGCGGTCACTTTGCTCAAAAACGCCGGGCTGAAAATCACCCGGCAGCGGCAGGTGATTTTGGAGCTGTTTTTGGACACCAAGCAGCATTTGTCCGCCGAGGAAGTCTTTCTGACCCTGAAAGACAAGGGGGAGGATTTCGGCCTGGCCACGGTTTACCGAACCCTGGCGGTATTAGAGGAGCAGGGGATTTTAGACAAGTCCGACGCCCCGGGCAGCGCCAGCCAGCGCTACTTCCCCGCCGCCCATGAGCACCAGCACCAGCTCATCTGCACCCGGTGCGGCAAGGTGATCTATTTGGATGAATGTCCAGCGGAGGAATATCTCCACCGGCTGGCGGAGCATTACGGTTTCCAGATCACCGGCCACTCTTTCCAGATCTACGGGCTCTGCCCCGGATGCCGGGAGGGATAATATGTTCGACCAGACAGAATATGAAGGCGTCGACTTTTCCGAAGCGGAAATCTTAGAGGAACAGCTGTCCCATTTGGCATTCCGGAACTGCCGGTTCCGCGGGGCGGATTTCGCCGCGATCATCCTAGAAGGCTGCCGCTTTGAGAACTGCGATTTTTCCTCGGCTTCGTTGAATGGCATCACTGCCAGGCGGTGCGCCTTTTTAAACTGCTCCTTCCGTTTCGCGGACTGCTTTGCCGCCTCCTTTGAGGACTGCAAAATGACCGGCTCGGTTTTCGATACCACCAACTGCACCGCCATGCAGCTCCTTTCCGGGGACTGGTCCTACACCTATCTTGCCGAAATGGATTTTAATAAACGGAAGCTAACCCAGGTCAACTTTACCGGCGCGGATTTAAGCCGGTGCAAGTTTGAAAAAGCCGTCCTCCGGGACTGCAATTTCTCCGAAGCCAATTTAAACGGCGTTTCCTTCCAGGGGGCGGATCTGCGGGGGAGCGTGTTCGCCCAGGTGGATTTCCTTTCCCTGAACCTAAAAAACGCCAAAATCGACTTAAACCAGGCGGTAGCTATTGCTGAAAGCCTGGGGGCGGTGTACACGCCTTAAATCTCCCGGATACAGGAGGCTTCTTTCAAAGGGAGATGCCAAACCGGCTCCCCGATTTCGCCGGTTTTTAGGTTCCGGGGGCAGAGGACGGCTTCCCCGGATTTCTGGTTGGCAATCCCCACAAAGTTTCCGTCCCCCATCAGGGCAAAATCCCGGGGCCAGTCCCCAAAGCAGCTTTGCCGGGAGGCAAAGGACAAGTTCCCCTGCTCATCTACCGCAAACACTGCCAGGGTGTTTTCCCCCCGATTGGCGGCATACAAAAACCGGTTGTCCGGGGAAAACGCCAGGGTGGAACAATAGCTTTCCCCAGCAAAATCAGGCCGGAGGGTGGAGATCCGGCCCAATACTTCGCCGTTATGGAGGTCCAGCGTGAAAATTTCGCTGGAATACTCTGTAACGGCATAAATTTTGCCCAAATCCTCCCGCAAAGCCAGATGCCGGGGGCCAACGCCGGCGGGCAGGGAGAAAAAGCCGGTTTCCGTTAAGACGCCGCCGGAAAGAGCATAGCGGTAAATCCGGTCCTGGGCGATATTTGCAGAATAAACGGCGTCCTCAGCAGAGTTTAGAAGGACGCAGTGGGCCCGGGTCAGGCCGTCCCCTTGGGAAAAACAGCTGTGCAATTTTCCGAACCGGCCGGATTCCGGCTCCACGCCCAGAGAGAAAACCACGCCGTCCCCGTAGCAGGCCCCCAGCAAGGCCCGGTTCCGGGAGGAATAGGCCAGGTGGCACAGCTCGCCCCCGGGGATTTCCCGCCGGTCCCCCAATGTCCAGCCGTCCTTGTCCCGCCGGTACAGGCGCACGGCGGCCCTTCCGGAAAATTCCTCCGCGGCAAAGAGACACCCGTCCCCGGACACCCAATAGGACAGTCCGGCAGACGCTTCCTTCCACATAAGCCGGTTATCCCGAAACAGCCCAATGCCGCTGTAGCCCGACAGAATCCATTCCATATTGATTCCCCCATTGTCCGTTTGCTTTTATTGTACGGCCTTCCCCGGGGCTTGTCAACCCCGGATTATGCCGCAGACCAGTTTTCTCCTTTACGGTTCCTCATATTCCAAAACCGCCTTGAGCATGGCAAGGGCCAGGGCCTGCTTGCTGGGAGAAGCCGTTTTCCAAATGGCCTCGATTTCCCGGATCATGCTGATTTCGTTTTCCGCCAGTTCCTCCTGCAAAAGATAATCCGGCGAAATTTTCAAAGCGTTGCAGATGTCAATAAATACCGGCAGACTGGGCACCTTGACGCCTCCCTCGATCTGACGCAGATAGGTGGCGTTGATGCTGCACATTTCAGAAAGCTTGTCAGCCGTCAAGCCCCGGTCCTTCCGCACTGAATTGATCCGCTTTCCCAATCCATTCTTTTCCATAAGACCACCATCCATTAGCTAGCAGTGACTATTATGTACACTATAAGGCTATAATATGATTGCTGTTTCCGGTAGATTCTGTTAGACTATAAAGTATTAGCTTATAGCTTAAATCAAAACAATGGATACAATCTGAAAAAAGGATGGAATCAAATGGAAATCACATTTTGCGGTCATGCGCAGGTATCAAATCTCGCCGAGGTAATGGGCTGGCTGCGGGCCGTCACCCAGGATCTGATTGAACGGGGCGGAACGACCTTTTACTTAGGCGGATACGGGGAGTTTGACAGCCTGGCGGCGGCTGTGCTGCGGGAACAGAAAAAGAAGTACCCCCAAATCGAACTGATCTTGGTGCTCCCCTACCTGAACGCCTCCAAAGACGCTTTGGGATATGACGGAACGATATACCCGCCCCTGGAATCGGCGCCGCCGCGCTTTGCCATTTCCAAGCGGAACCAATGGATGGTGGACGCCTCGGATGTTGTGGTGGCTTATGTTCTGCGCAAATGGGGCGGCGCGGCGACCACTTTGCAGTACGCCAAGCGGAAAAAGAAGGAGATTTTCTCCTACCCCCATGGACCGGGCAAAAAAATCCCCTGATTCAGGCGGAAAATATCGACTTGCGCCTTTTTTTGTGCTATACTGAGAAGTATGCTATCATAGGGGGCGTTTTTATGGACGAACAGGAACCGAAAAAAGGTGCAAAAGTGATTTGTGCCGGTCTGCTGGCCCATGCGGACGCCGGGAAAACCACCCTTACCGAGCAGCTTTTATACATAGCCGGCGCTATCCGCAAGGCCGGCAGCGTAGACGACGGCACCGCCCAGACCGACTGGCTGGATGTGGAGCGCCGCCGGGGCATTTCGGTGCGGGCGGCCTCCTCCCGGCTGACCTTGGGCGATACGGCCGTCAACCTCATTGACACGCCGGGCCACGCCGATTTTTCCGGCGAGGTGGAACGGAGCCTGGGGGCTTTGGACGGGGCCGTCCTGTTGTTATCCGCTGTGGAAGGGGTGCAGGCTCAGACCAAGCTCATTTGGAAAGCCATGGACACCCTGCGTCTGCCCGGCATTATTTTCCTAAACAAAATCGACCGGGCCGGAAGCGACTGCAAAAAAGTTCTTTCCCAGCTTGCCCGGGAATTTCCCGGCAGCCGGTTTTTCCCCATGCAGTCCGTCCGGGGGGAAGGGAAAATCGACGCCGCTGTGTCGGGGCCCGACTGGGAGGACGCCTCCTTTCAGGAGAACCTTCTGCTGGAGCTGGCGGACTTTGACCCGGAAATAGAGGAAGCGGTCTTAAATGAAGAACAGCCGCCCCTCTCCAATTTGCAGGACAGCCTGAAAAGAGCCGTGGCCGCCCGGCAGATGACGCCGGTGTTTTTCGGCTCCGCCAAAACAGGGGTCGGCTGCCGGGAGCTTTTGGACGGCATGGTTTCCCTGCTGCCTCCGGCCCCCCAGGACACGGACGCGCCCCTGTCCGGGCTGGTCTACAAGGTGGAATACGACCCGGTCATGGGCAAGGCCGCCCACATCCGGCTGCTGGGCGGGAAGCTCCAAAACCGGGACCCGGTTCCGGTTCTTGGGCAGGAGGAGCCGGAAAAAATCACACAAATCCGCCGCCGCATGGGGGAAAAGACCCAGGACATCGGGGAAATCACCGCCGGGGACATTGGCGTGGTTTACGGCCTTTCCAAAATCAAAACCGGCGATATCATCGGGACGGAGCCCCTGAACCGGGCCTGTTCCATTGCCACGCCCCTTTTGCAGGTGCAGGTTTACCCGGAAAAGCCGGAGGAGCTTCCGGCTTTAGTAGAAGCTCTGCGCCAGCTTTCCGACGAGGACCCCCTTTTGGATCTGCTGTGGCTGCCGGAGGAACGGGAGCTGCACATTAAAATCACCGGGGTCATCCAATTGGAAGTGCTGGAGGAGCTGATTGCCCAGCGGTTCGGGCTGAAAGCCGCCTTCTCCAAGCCCACGGTGATTTACAAGGAAACGCCGGCCCATGAGGGCATCGGCTACGAAAGCTACACCTGGCCCAAGCCCTGCTGGGCACAGGTGGAGCTGAAAATCGAGCCTCTGCCCCGGGGAAGCGGCATCCAGTACGAATCCGCCATCAAGGAAAAGCAGATTTTTTACCGGTACCAGAACCACATCAAAACCAGCGTGTTCCAGAATCTGAAACAGGGGGTGTACGGCTGGGAAGTCACCGACGCCAAAATTACGTTGGTCGGCGGCAGCCACCACACCATCCACACCCATCCTCTGGACTTTTTCGTGGCAACGCCGGTGGCCTTGCTGGACGGCCTGACCAAATGCGGTTCCATCCTCTTGGAGCCCATGCTGGCGGTGCAGATGACGGCCCCGGAGGAGGTGTTGGGCCGGGTGTTGGGGGACATCACCGCCATGCGGGGGGAATTTGACACGCCGGTGATTGCAAACGGGGAATTTACCCTGGAAGCCCGGCTCCCGGCGGCGGATTCCATCGACTACCCCATTGCCTTCCGTTCCCTGACTTCCGGGAAAGGGCTTTATTCCACCCGGTTCGACGGGTACCAGGAATGCCCCCTGGAACTGGGGAAAACCTGCCCCCGCCGGGGCATCGATCCCCTGGATCGGGCCAAATGGATCCTCTGGGCCCGGAACGCCATTACAGGATAAAGGCTTGGCCTTTCAAAAAATACTAAAATCGAGGTGGAAAACCGATGCTGTACTTAAAAGAAGCCAATTTTGAGGACATGGAAAAGGAATATCGGTTTGTCCGGGAGATCCCCGCTGATGAAAACGGGTTTGGAAATAGTTGGCACGGCGTTTCCCGGGAAGAATTTGCGCAAAAAGCCCTGGCTCAGATGATTTCGGCCTCCAAAGGGGAAAACCTGCCGGAAGGCTATGTGCCGGAAACTTTCCTGTTTTTATGGCAGGACGATGAAATCGTTGGGCAGTTCCGCATCCGCCACTATTTAAACGAATCCCTGCGGAATGGCGCGGGGCATATTGGGTATTGTATCAAAAAGGAATACCGGGGCAAAGGCTATGGAAAAGAGGGCCTCCGGCTCACTCTGCAAATCGCCAAAGACATCATCCCGGAAGACGAATTCTTTCTCCGGGTCAACAAAGATAACCCCGCCTCACTCCATGTCATGCTGTGGAATGGCGGACATATCCATTCTGAGGATGCTGATCATTATTTTGTAAGAATCAAAAAGGAGTAACTATGCAGGATTCATTGGACCGGGCCAAATGAATCTGGGCCCGGAACGCCATTACCGGATAAAGGCTTGGCCTTTCAAAAAATACTAAAATCGAGGTGGAAAGCCGATGCTGTACTTAAAAGAAGCAAATTTTGAGAACATGGAAAAAGAATATCTCTTTGTCCGGGAGATCCCCGCTGATGAAAGCGGGTTCACAAATCCCTGGCCCGGCGTTTCCCGGGAGGATTTTGCGCAAACAGCCCTGCTCCAAATGATTGCCGCTTCCAAGGCGGAAAATGTACCGGCGTGCTATGTGCCCCAAACCTCCCTCTTTTTGTGGGAGGACGATGAAATCGTCGGCCTGTTCCGTATCCGCCACTATCTGAACGACTCCCTGCAGAATGGCGCGGGACATATTGGGTATTTTATTAAAAAGGAATACCGGGGCAAGGGATATGGAAAAGAGGGCCTCCGGCTCACTCTGCAAATCGCCAAAGACATTATCCCGGAAGAAGAAATCTATCTTCAGGTAAACAAGGATAACCCCGCTTCTCTCCATGTAATTTTGGGAAACGGCGGATATATCCATTCCGAAGATGAAAAAACCTATTTATTGAGAATCAAAAAGGAGAAATTATGCAAGACAGTTTGAAACCTCCCGAACGCGCCGTCCTGGTGGCCGTGGATACCGGCGCTTACGACTACTTAAGCTCCCTGTCGGAGCTGCGGGAACTGGCCAAAACCGCTGGGGCCGAGGTGGTGGATTCCTTTATCCAGAACCGCCCCTCCCCGGACAACGCCACCTATGTGGGGGAAGGGAAGCTCTCGGAAATCCAGACCTTCTGCCAGGAAAATCAGGTGAGCCTGCTGATTTTTGACGATGAGCTGACCGGCTCCCAGACCCGGAACATCGAGGAATTTACCGGCATCCGGGCGGTGGACCGGACCACCCTGATTCTGGATATTTTCGCCCAGCGGGCGCGCTCCCACGAAGGGCGGCTCCAGGTGGAGCTGGCCCAGCAGAAATACCGCCTGCCAAGGCTTTTGGGCCTTGGGACCCAGCTTTCCCGGCTGGGCGGCGGCATCGGCACCAGAGGTCCCGGCGAAACCAAGCTGGAAAGCGACAGGCGGCACATCCGCCGCCGGATTCACGCTTTGGAAGAAGCCTTAGAGGAGCTTTCCGCCCAGCGGGCCAGGACCCGGGAACGCCGGAAGAAAAACAACGCCATTACCGTGGCTTTAGTGGGCTATACCAACGTGGGCAAATCCACCCTGTTAAACCAGCTGACCAGCTCCGAGGTTTATGTCCAGGACCAGCTTTTCGCCACTCTGGACCCCACAGCCCGGGAACTGACCCTGCCAAACGGCCAGAGCGTCATCCTCATGGACACAGTAGGCTTGATCCAGCGGCTGCCCCATCAGCTGGTGGAGGCCTTCCATTCCACTTTGGAGGTGGCCGCCGACGCGGATTTGATCCTTTTAGTCTGCGATTACGGAAGCCCCGACCGGGAACGGCAGCTGGACGTGGCCAAAAAGCTCTTAGATGAGCTGGGCTGCGGGGAAATCCCCATGATTACCGTCTGCAATAAAATCGACCAGCTGGACAACCCGGCGCCGGAATCCAACAGCCGCAGGGTGTTCATTTCGGCGAAGGACCCGAAAACCCTGCCCCCTCTGCTCCACGCCATTGAGGAGGCCCTGGCTAGCCGCATCTGCACCATGGACCTTCTGCTCCCCTATTCGGATGGCTCCCTGCTCCACTTGATCCGGGAAAAGGGGCAGGTTCTGTCCGAAAGCTACGAGTCCGACGGCATCCGGGTCAAGGCGTCCATCAACCGCCAGTACCAGAAGGCCCTGGCCCCTTATCAAATTCAGGACTGATTTTCACCCCGCCCTCTCCGGCCGCATAGGATAAGAGAGAAGGACGGGGTGATTTTTTGCTGCAAGATACATTACTGGTGCTGGCTTTAATAACCGACGCATTTTTGGCCTGTTTCGCTTACGGGGCGGAAAAAATCCGGATTCCCGTAAAATCGGCCCTGCTCATGGGCGGCATCGGGACGGGTGTTTTGCTCGTTTCCATGCTCCTTTCCGCGCCCTTCCGGCAGCTCCTCCCGGAAAAAGCCTGTCAGACGGCGGGGAGCGTTCTGCTTCTGCTGATTGGGCTGCTGTCCGTGTGCCAAAATTCCCTGAAGGCCTTCCTATCCTCCAAGCAGGACGCCCGGAAAAAGCTGCGGTTCAAGTGGGCGGGGATTTCCTTTGCCCTCACCGTCTACCTGGACGAAACCCAGGCGGACGCCGACCGTTCCAAGACCTTGTCCGTCAAGGAGACCGCAGTTCTCGGGCTGGTGCTGTCCTTGGATTCCCTAGGCATCGGCTTCGGCAGCGGCTTTACAGAGCACCATTACCTATACTTAACGCTGCTGTCCCTCCTCCTGCATCCGGCCGCCATCCTGCTTTCCTACCGTCTGGGACGGAAAGCCGCCGGGAAACTGCCGGGGGCCTGTTCCGTTTTGGGCGGGGTCATGCTTATGGGCATCGCCCTGGCCCGGTTTTTCTAAGAATTTACCCCAAATCCGGGACAGCCTGGCAAATCCTGCCGCCGCGTCATAGGATGAACCGGAACCGAAAGGAGGTTTTACTATGAGCAAAGGCATCGACGTTTCCCGGCATCAGGGAGCCGTAGACTGGAAAAAGGTCAAGGCCGCCGGAATCGAATTTGCCGTCATCCGGGCCGGGTACGGAATGTACGCGAACCAGGCGGACACGGAATTTGCCGCCAATATGCAGGGTGCCAAATCCGCCGGGGTCCCCGTGGGGGTCTACTGGTACAGCTATGCCGTCACAGAAGCGGAGGCCAAACGGGAGGCGGAAATCTGCTTAAAAATCATCGAGCCTTACCGGGGGCAGATTGCTCTGCCGGTGTTTTTTGACCAGGAGTATGAACCGGGCATCAAGGCCCAGACCAAGGAAACCCGCACCAAGCTGTGCCTGGCCTTTCTGGAGGCCGTCCGCCAGGCGGGGTACCGGCCGGGACTTTACTGCTCCTACGACTGGTACCAGAACTGGGTGGATTCTTCCCGACTGTCGGCCTACCCTGTGTGGATTGCCCAGTATGCCAGCCGGTGCAGCTACGCCGGCCAAAATCTGGTGGCCTGGCAGTACACCGGTAAAGGCACTGTCAACGGGGTCACGAGCCTGGTGGACCTGGACGAGGGCTACGCCGGGCTGTTTCTGAAAACCGGCTGGGTCTGGGAAAACTCCGGCTGGTACTGGTATGAAAACGGCGCGCCGGTAAAAAACAGGTGGCTCAAAGACGGGGGCTGGTGGTACCGCCTGGGCCCGGAGGGCAAAATGCTCACAGGGCTTCAAAATGTCGGCGGCAAAGCCTATTTGCTGAACCCCCAGGGGCAGTCGGCCGCGGGCGGCTATCTCCCCACCGGGGCCTGTATCATCACCGACAGCAGCGGCGCGGTGCTATTCCCCTAAAACCGCTTGAACAAATCGGAATTTTATGGTAAAATAGAAGAAAACTGCAAAATACAGGAGATGATATCATGGCACTGATGCATGCACACTTTTTTTCAAACGTTTTGGGGATGTGCGTCCAGGCGGACGTGATTCTTCCCGAACGCACCGTCGGCCAGATTGGCATGGAAGGGACGGCGTCGGACAACTACCCCACCCTTTACCTGCTCCACGGCATGAGCGACGACCAGACCATCTGGCAGCGGCGGACCTCCATTGAACGGTACGCCAGCGAAAAGGGCTTGGCCGTAGTTATGCCCACCACCCACCTGGCCTGGTACACCGACACCCAGTATGGCATGCGTTACTGGACGTATATCTCGCAGGAACTGCCGGAAATCTGCCGTTCCTTCTTTAAGGGCATGTCCACCCGCCGGGAGGATACCTTCGCGGCTGGGCTGTCCATGGGCGGATACGGCGCGTTCAAGCTGGGGCTTAGGGCCAGCGAAACCTTCAGCGCAGTGGCTTCCCTGTCCGGCGGTCTGGACGTCACCGGTCTGGGCGGGCGGCATCAGGAGCGCAACGCTCTGTTTGAAGGCATTTTTGGAGATCTGAGTAAGGTAAAAGGCTCGGAAAACGACCTGTTCTATCTGGCGGAAAAGCTCAAGGAGTCTGGCAAGCCCCTGCCCAAAATGTACCAGTGGTGCGGCACGGAGGATTTCCTCTATGAGGATAACCTGAAAATGCGGGACCACCTGCGAAAGCTGGGCTACGACCTGACCTACGAGGAGTCCCCCGGCGACCACCAGTGGAAATACTGGGACGAAAAGATCCAGACGGTCATAAATTGGCTGCCCATTGCCAAATAAGCCTAAAATGTGAAAGGGGCGTCCGCAAGGACGTCCCTTTTCATGTTCATCGGAATGTTTCGGTAAGAATGTAGGGGGCGGCGAACCGCCGCTGGTAATTCGCCGCGGCGTTTCAATTCCTAACCAACCGCCGGGCGGCGAAATAAATTCGCCGTATTGAAAGGGTTCCATTTCTATCGGTTTTGTAAAACAGAACAGAAAACGCATTTGTAGGGGCGGGGTTTCCCCGCCCGCGATTCCACAAAAACGTCGTGGTTCATCGCCGGGCGCGCAATGCGCGCCCCTACAATTTTATCGGGATGTTTCAGCGGGAATGCAGGGGGCGGCCCGTTTACATCCACCCGGATTTTTTCACCGACCACAGCGCCGCGCCGAAGGTGACCAGCTCCGCCGCCGGGAAGGACAGCCATACGCCGTCCATGCCCCAAAACGCAGACAGGAGGAACAGAAGGGGCAGGCTGGCCGCGCCGCCCCGGAGGATGGCCACCAAAAAGGCGCTGCCGGGCTTTTCTACGGCGCTTAAAATCGCCGCCAGCACGATGTTCATCCCTGCCAGGAAAAATCCCGCGAAATAAATGGGCAGTCCCCGCAGGGCCAGCTGGGCCAGAACCGGGTCCCCTTCCCCGTTGAATACCGCCACGATCTGTTCCGGGAAAAGCCAGACTGCGATGTTCAAAAGCAGCGCAAGGCCCAGCGCCGCAACCGCGGCCATCCGCAGAACGGCCTTGACCCCGGCGTGGTCGCCTTTGCCGTAACTGGTGCTGATAACCGGCTGGCTTCCCTGGCCGACGCCGGTAAACACGGAGGTGCCCACTAAGGCGAGGTTTGCGATGATCCCGTACGCCGCGACCCCCAGGCTGCCCTCCAGCCGGAGGATCACCAGGTTAAAGACGATCATGACGATCCCGGCGGACACCTCGGTAATCAGGGAGGACAGCCCCAGAGCTGCGATCTGCCCGGCTCGGTTCCAGTACCAGGACGTCTTCATCAGCCGGAACTTCCGCTTTTTCCGCAGGACGGTGACCGCCAAAAACGCCATGCTCACCACCGGCGAAAAGCCCGTAGCCAGGGCCGCGCCGAAAATACCCATATTGCAGGGGAACACCAGCACATAGTCCATGACGATGTTGAATCCGCTGCCCAACAGCATGGCCGCCATGGAGTAATTGGGCCAGCCGTCGTTGCGGACAAAGGCCACCAGGGTGTTATTGAGGATGAACATGGGGGCGAAAACCAAAAGCGTCCGCAGATAGGTGGCGGTCATATCCAAAATCTGCCCTTCGCCGCCTAACAGCTGGCTCAAGGGCCGGGCGAAGAACAGACCAATGAGCAGGAAAACGATGCCGCAGGCCAGGCCCAGTATCACCGAATGGGTAAAAACTCGGTTGGATTCCTCTTCGTCCCCCTGGGCGCGGCAGATGGCGTACCGGGTGGCGCCCCCCATGCCGATCATGAGCCCGGTGCCGTTGACAAAGCTGTAAATCGGGATAGCCAGGTTCAAAGCCGCCAGCCCGTTTGCCCCCATGCTGGCAGAGATGAAAAAGGTGTCCGCCAGGATGTAGCAGGACAGCCCGATCATGGCGGCCACGTTCAGGCTGACATAACGGGCGAATGTTTTCAAAGTCCCATGCTTTTCCATAAAAACCTCCAAAAAAGAAGCGCCCGGGACCTCCATGCCTGCTTACGGCCTACCGGCATGGACCCGAACGCGTTTTATGCCCTACCCGGCGGCAGGACTTCGCTTTGAATCTTGAGATAGTATAGCATATCCGGACGGTTTTGGCAAGACCCAAAATCCTGTCCCGCAGAAGCTTCAGCATTTTTCACTATTTTTCCGTTTTCTCTTGCAAAAAAACGTGGCTGCGGCTATACTGGAAACAGCACCTTCCCCAGTTTGAAAAATGGGGAATTACAAGGAGGAACTTATGAGCAGACTGACCTTTGATGAAAAACAATTTTATTTGGACGGAAACCCCTTCCGCATTGTTTCCGGCACCATCCATTATTTCCGGGTGGTCCCCGAATACTGGGAGGACCGCTTAAAAAAGCTGCGGGCCGCCGGCTTCAACTGTGTGGAAACCTATACCTGCTGGAACCTGCATGAACGCAAAGAGGGCGTTTTTGACTTTGAAGGCGGCCTGGATATCGCCCGCTTTGTCCGCACCGCCAAGGACCTGGGGCTTTACGTCATTCTCCGCCCCGGCCCATACATCTGCGCGGAGCTGGAATTCGGCGGGCTCCCCTCCTGGCTCCTGACCTACCAGAAGATGCACCTGCGCTGCTATGACGAGGAATTTCTTTCCAAGGTTTCCCGGTATTACAAAGAGCTTTTCGGGCAGCTGCGGCCCTATTTCGGGGAAAACGGCGGCAATATCATCGCCGTCCAGGTGGAAAACGAATACGGCAGCTACGGCAACGACAAAGAGTACCTCCGGGCCGTGGCCAAAATCTATGAGGAAAACGATGTGCATGAGCTTTACTTTACCTCCGACGGCCCCACCCAGCTGATGCTGGCCGGCGGCGCCCTGCCCGAATACCTGGCCACCGCCAATTTCGGCAGCCGCGGGAAAGAGAGCTTTGCCATCCTGCGGAATTTCCGGCCCGGCCAGCCCGCCATGTGCACCGAGTTCTGGAACGGCTGGTTTGACCACTGGTACGAGTCCCACCACCTTCGGGAAGGGGACGACACCGCCAAAACTATGGAGGAAATGCTCTCCGACGGCGGCTCCGTCAATATGTACATGTTCCACGGCGGCACCAATTTCGGCTTTATGAACGGCGCAAACTACGACGGCGGCATCATGCCCACTGTCACCAGCTACGACTACGACGCGCCGGTCAGCGAATGCGGCGACCTGACCCCCAAATACTACGCCGTCAAGGAAGTGGTGGAGAAATACCTGGGCAAAGCGCCGGAGCTCCATGTGGAAAACCTGCCCAAAAAGGCCTACGGCCCCGTAGCCCTCACCCAGGCTGCCCCCCTGTTTGAAAATCTGCCGGAGCCGGTTTCCTGCGCCCACACCAAGACCATGGAGGAGCTGGGCCAGGACTTCGGATTTGTCCTGTATGAAACCACCGTCAAAGGCCCCTGCGAGGAATCGGAAATTGTCATCGAGGGTCTCCACGACCGGGCCATCATCTATATCGACGGCAAAAAGATGGGCGTCCAGGAGCGCACCGGCAAGCGGGACGATTCCGTCAGGCTGGGCTTAAAGGCCGGAGAAACCGCCAAGCTGTCCCTGCTGGTGGAAAATTTGGGCCGGGTCAATTACGGGCCCAAGCTGCGGGACGAAAAGGGCATCCTCCAGGGGGTCAAGGTGGGGTATCAGTTCCAGTTCGGCTGGAAGATGTACTCCCTGCCCTGCGACGATTTAAGCGGGCTGCAATACCGGAGCGATGTGAAAGCCGAAAGCTGCCCGGCCTTCCTGAAAGGGACCTTCCAGGTTTCGGAAAAGGCGGACACCTTCGTCCGGCTGAACGGCTTTACCAAAGGCTGCGTTTACATCAACGGCTTTAACCTGGGCCGGTACTGGAACGAGGCGGGTCCCCAGAAAACCCTGTACCTCCCGGCCCCTCTGCTGAAGGATGGGGAAAACGAAATCGTGGTGCTGGAGCTGGAAGGATTTGAAAAGCCGGAGATCCTCCTGACCGACGTCCAGGACTTAGGCTGACAGCACCGGCGAATCGCCGGCGATTTAGCCAGCAAGCTTGCTTGATGGCGCGCCGCGGCGTTTCAATTTCTATCCGACCGCTGGACGGCGAAAGGATTCGCCGTATGGAGATGTTCCGGAAAAATCCAATGTTTTTTGCGTTATATCTTGCATTTCCCAAGGAAATCCAGTATAATAGGTTTATATGGGATTACCTATCACCGGTTTTCCGGGAATTTTAAAATGGAGGTTTCAACCATGTTAGTTTCCGCAAAAGAAATGCTCACCAAGGCCAGAGAAGGCAAATATGCCGTCGGCCAGTTTAACATCAACAACCTGGAGTGGACCAAAGCCATCCTCCAGACCGCCCAGGAGCTGAACTCCCCTGTGATTCTCGGCGTTTCCGAAGGCGCAGGCAAATACATGTGCGGCTTCAAAACCGTTGCCGACATGGTCAAAGCCATGGTGGAAGAACTGAAGATCACTGTTCCCGTTGCCCTGCATCTGGACCACGGCTCCTATGAAGGTGCGAAAAAATGCATCGAGGCCGGCTTCTCCTCCATCATGTTCGACGGCTCTCACTACGCTATCGAGGAAAACATTGAGAAAACCAAAGAGCTGGTAGAAACCTGCAACAAGCTGGGCCTGTCCCTGGAAGCCGAAGTCGGCTCCATCGGCGGCGAGGAAGACGGCGTTGTAGGTCTGGGCGAATGCGCTGACCCCGCTGAGTGCAAAATGATCGCCGACCTGGGCGTTACCATGCTGGCTGCCGGCATCGGCAACATCCACGGCAAATACCCCGCCAACTGGCCCGGCCTGCGCTTTGACGTCCTGGCTTCCATCAAGGAAAAAGTTGGCGACATGCCCCTGGTCCTCCACGGCGGCACCGGCATCCCCGCTGAGATGATCAAAGAAGCCATCTCCCTGGGCGTTGCCAAGATCAACGTCAACACCGAATGCCAGCTGGCCTTCGCCGAAGCCACCCGCAAATATATCGAGGCTGGCAAAGACCTGGAAGGCAAAGGCTTCGACCCCCGCAAGCTGCTGGCTCCCGGCGCGGAAGCCATCAAAGCGACCGTCAAAGAGAAAATGGAACTCTTCGGCTCCATCAACAAAGCGTAAGGAATATGCAAAACGCCCCGTCCCAGGTTTGCCCGGGACGGGGTTTTCTGCAAAGGAGGGATTTTATGGGACCCATTCATTACACCGTCAAGCAGATCACCGGCGATTACGCCATTTTATTGAGCGAGGACGGGGTGGAAAACCAGGTGGCCATGGCCCTGCTGCCTCCGGGCATTGACGAGGGGGACAAGCTGTTGTGGGAGAACCTCGCCTACACGGTGGAATAGGAGGAAAGGCTGGATGAAGCGGTTCTCAGCAATGATCGGGGCGCTGGCGTTTTCCTGCGGCCTTTTGGCAGGATGCGGCGAGCAGCCTGAAAAATTATCCGTATATTCTTTCTGCGGCGAAAATGAGCAGTTCGCCCTGGAAAACGGCATCATCGTTTTGACAGAGGACAAGGAAGTCATTACCGGCGGCGATTTACGGGCAAAAACAGAGCCAGCCCCTGCCGTTTCCGCTTATATCAAGACCATTTACCTGCTGGTTGAGCAGGAGCCGGTGCCTTTGCTGACCTCCGGCGTGGAGGATAAAACGGGAGGAAATGTGTTTTTGGTCAAAGACAGCCCGGCAAAACTCTCCGGTGCCGGAGGCTCCCTTACTCAAAATGAGGAACATCTGGAGAACAACCTGTTCCTTCAGTTGGAAATCACCGATCCTCAGGGAGAGCAAGCCTCTTACGAAATCCCGTTGGAGGTAACGGAAATTCTGACAGAAACGGAATAAACCCGCAAAAGAACCGCCCTGCCATTTCTGACAGGGCGGTCAACTGGTCGAAAAACTTCTTTTGAAAGTAAAACTGCAAAAATAGAGAAAAAGAAAAGTTTTGGTCAAGCTTTTTCAAAAGCTTGTGGTTTCCAAAGGCAAAGCCTTTGGTCGCGCTCCGCAGAGTGCGAAATTCCTATCCCTTCGCGCCCAGGGCGCGAACAAAAGAAAAAGAGGCGGCTCGCAAGCCGCCCGCGGATGACACCGCGCCGCCATTTTGCAAGCAAAATGGCGGGTTAGAATTTTCCAAGTTTTTCTCCACGGTTCATTTGCGTCAGCAAACCACACGCCTTTTTCAACAGACTGAACCGCCCTGCCATTTCTGGTAGGGCGGTTTCGTTTTACTCCAAAACGTAAATGTCCATGGTTTTGGCGCCGAACAGGCAGCTTTCCAGGTAGGTGTCAAAGAACAGGTCCACAGTGACCCGGCCGTCCATCAGGGCGATGCCGGTATCCGCCGCTACAGCGTAGCCGTACACAAAGCTGCCGTCAGAGGACTTGATATACAGCTTGCTGCCGTAGGGGATGACGTTGGGGTTCACCGCCACATGGCCGGGGATGGCGTACCGCCCGCTGGCGGTTTTGGCCCCGTCCCGGGCGCTGTAGGCCGTGCCCTTGCCGGTGATCTTCTTCACATAATTCACCGGGTTGCCGTTGGCGTCCAGCTTCAGGTTAGCGGGGGTTTCCAGGGTAGTCACGGCGGCGGAGCTGTCGCCGTACAGCACTACCTCGCTGACCGGCTCCTTGGTCACGGTCACTTCCTCGGAAACAGTTTCCTGGTACACGCCGTCAATGTATTTTTTCACGGTAGTGGTGGTCTTTGAACCATCGCTGCCCGCGGACATCTGGCGGGTCCGGCCGTTTTTCAGAAGAGGCGTGTGCTGCTCAATGGTTTCGTAAGGGATGACTTCCGAAACGGTCTGGGTTTCATAAGTCACCCGCTGCAGCTGAACCTTGGTGTCCGGGGTGACAACAGTTTCCGGGGCCGGAGTCAGGATGTCCTCCTCCCCCACTGTCACGCCGGCTTTTTCCAAAAGCTGGGCCACAGTCTGGCCTTCCAGCATGGCTACCGTCTGCTGGACGCCGCCGTTCACAAAGGATACGTCAAATGCGCGCTCAATTTCCAGTTCGTAGGTCCTGTCACTGGTCTGCGTAAATTCAAAAATGTCGGATTCCCCCAAGGCGATCCCGGCTTCTTCCAAAATTGCCTGCGGGTCGTCAAACTGCGTCAGGACCATTTCATAATCCTCGCTGTTGTCATAGATCCGCACGATGTTGTGGAATGTCACCGCGCCCATTAAGACGGGGGCTGCTAAAATGGCGGTCAACGTGACAGTTACCAGTTTGATCCATTTGGATTTCATAAACTGCTCCTTCACAATTTTATTTCCCGAGGAAAAACCCGGGAGGAACCGGAGTGCGGCGGACGCTTGCCATCCGCGCCGGCTGTTTTCCCAATGATAACGATTGCTGTAATCATTGTTACCGATTTGTTTCCATTGTATTCATCAAGGTGGAGTTTGTCAAGGATAAAATCCGCAGGCATTTTGTGCAATTTGCAGAATCTGCTGTCAAATATTTTGCAGAATCTCCCTTCTTCCCCTTGTTCTGAATGTTATATTTCCTTTGCGTTTGAAGTTTTCGCGTGATCTTTTGGAAGATTCGCCAAATCGTCGCTTTTGAAAAAATGGGATTCCGCTGCATACAACATAAATAAATTAATCGAAGAATATTCTGTTATACTATCAAAATAAGCTAAAATTTATTGCTTTCCTTTTTTCATTTCCGAATGCCGCAAAACAGCCGGAAAAGTGAGCGCGTTCAAATTTTTTCAGTTCTGCGGAAAACTGTACATTTGTCGTTATTTTTCCGGCTTTTCCAAACAAACGCCGGGATTTGGCGGAATTTTCCAGCAAACCGACACCGTTTTGTAACTATTTCGAGCTTATTCGACACTCTCCAGCCCGGTGCGGTCGATGCGGACGTCCACCCGGCAGGTAAGCTCCGAATTAACTAGCCCCGCCGGCCAGTCCTCCCGCAGCTTTTCCCATAGCTCCGGCTGCTCCCGCCAGACCAGGTCTCCCAGATAGAAAACATCGCTGGCGTACTCTTTCACTGTGATTTCAAAGGCTTCCCGGCACTCTTCGGCGATCTCCTCCTCCAATTGGGTTTCCAGACGCCGCAGGGATTCCTCCGTAAACTCCGCACCGGGGCGCATATTCTTTTCCAGCAGGGTCCACCGGGTGTAGATGTCGGCGGTAAAATGCACCTGGTCCCCGGTAATTTCCGGCGTGATGGTGGTTTTTCCCTGATAAAGCTGGACGGCTGCCCGCTGGTACTCCTGGCTGTCCAGGGTGTATACCGTGTTTTTGATGGTGTCCCGGAGGAACAGCAGCCCCTTTACGTCCGATCCCTCTACTTTCCCTAAAAATCCGTCGCTGGAAAAGATGCCCATCCCTTCCATCTGAACAGAACGGAGGGATTCCTCCTCCCCTTCCTCCACCAGCTCGATATACGGGATCAGGATGGAACGGTGGGGCTGGGCCAGGCCCTCCATGGCGTCGATGAGGTACACTTCCTCGGAAAGGCCGCTTTCCTGGGCGTTCCGGACTGTGTTTTCAATGCTCATAGCCGGCAGGATGGACTGTTTGATCCCGGCGTTCAGGATATCAGCGGCCTTGCCGCTGGTGATCAGCAGGCTCACATCCGGCCTGGAGTCCAGGCTGTTTACAAAATAGGAAAACAGCCCCCGCAGCGGCTGTTTGGCCGCCTCTTCTCCCAGGATCAAAATGCGGTTATGGCCCAGATAAAAATCTTTCCCCTGGGTTAAAGCGGAGTTTTCCACCGCCTCGGCGATAGAAGAACCTTTACAGGTAATGATCTGGGCATTTTCCTTGGAGGGGTCTACAATGGTCTGCCCGCCGCTGCCCTCAGGGCTGAAAATCTGCATGGTGACCACATACCGGCCGTTTTCCCAGTCCACCCCCACCCCCTGGACAATGGCGCGGTTTTGCAGATTGACGGTGCGGATCAGCTCGCAGCCGGTCAGCAAAAAGGGAAGCAATACTGCAAGCAGGATGGATGCCGCCCACTTTCTCATGATTCTCCCCCTTCCTGTTTTTTGGGAATCAACCGTTTCCGGATGCCGCCGGCAATGAGGCAAACAAGCGGCAGGACCGCCCCCAGCAGAATGATAGGCGCGCCGGTTGTGAACAGGGCCAGGGTCTGAGCAGACAGGTCCCGGTTTTCATTCATGGCCACCGCCAACAGCAGGGCAATGGCCGCCAGGATGGGCAGAAGCCACCTGGATTTGGCCGCCTGCTGCTTTAAGGGCAGGCAGAGGCGCAGCTGCTGCCGCACCAGCCACAGACAGAGGGTGATCCGCAAAAAGCTCACCATGACCCACACCGCCACATGGAGGGCGTCCATCCGCTGTAAAATGGACACCTCCGCCACAGTGGTCAGCATGAAGAAGGGATAGGCCTCCGTCCGGCCCAAATCCCCCAGCACCGCCGAAACCAAAAAGGTAACCAGCTCCATCAGCACCGCAATGCTCACTAAGGTGATCCAGAACCCCCGCTTTTTATGGGGGCCAGCATAGGGCAGAAGCAGCAGGTAAATCACAATGCCGGAAGAACGGGCCATGATTTTCCAGGCCCCGGACATTACCAGGGCCAAGCCGTCCGAAGGCATGGGCGGAATATTAATCAAGTGAGCCCGGTCCATCACCCCGCCGAAGGTCAGAAGCAGGGAAAGCAAAAACAGGGCGAAAATAATGAAGGCCGCCCGTGCAATCCCTTCCAGCCCCAAATAGGCGGCGTACAGGGCGCCCAAAATCATGGTGACAATGAAAAACAGCCGGGCGGAACCGGGGTAAATGGCGTTGACCATGAAATCCGACATGCTGTACACCGTAAAGGCCATGACCCACAGCAGGTAAAGGCTGCTGGCCAGGGGATAGATCACTCCCGCCTTGCCCATGGTCCAAAGGGCCGCTTCGGCGGGGCCCCGGCGGCATTTCTGGCACAAAATCCAGGCGGGCAGCACCACCAAAGCCTGCATAAGGACCGCCGCCGGTATGGCCAGCAGATGAGGCAGGCCGTAATTCCCCGTGACGTTGTGGGTTTCAGCGGTAAACATATTGAAGGAATGGTACAAAAACAGCAGGAAAACCAGCTGGGTGGATGATATCTGCGTATTTTTCAAAAAGGAACCCTCCCTTACAGGTCGCCGCCGCGCATATCCTGGATGTGCATGACCCGCCGTCCCAGCTGTTTCCAGCCGGCCCGGATAAACACATCCCGCATGGCGGAAGGAGTGAAAGGGCTCACCGGGGCAGTATAGGGGACGCCCAGGCTGTTGGTGCGGCAGATATTCACCAGCAGCGCCGCCAGGGCCAGGGCAATGCCGTAGAGCCCCGTGGTGCCGCCCAGCAGGATAAAGGCGAACCGCAGCACCGCCACCGGCTCGTAAAGGGAGGGCACCACAAAGGAACTGATGGCGGTCAGGGCCACCACCATGACCATGGGCGCGCCGATGATCCCCGCCGTTACCGCCGCGTCCCCAATGACCAGAGCCCCCACAATGCTGACGGCATGGCCAACAGGGCGTGGCAGGCGCAGGCCCGCTTCCCGCATGATCTCATAAATAAAGTGGATGATCAGGGCCTCCAGCATCAGGGGGAAGGGCGTGGCCTCCACCGCCGAGGCAATGTTGAAGAGCAAGGCATGGGGCAGCACCGCCGGATGGAAAGTGGCGACGGCCACATAAAGCCCCGGCAGCAGCATGCTGATAAAGAAGGAGGCGTACTTCAAAAGCCGGATTAAGGCGGCGAAATAAGGCCGGCGGGAATAATCGTCAAAGCTCTGGAAATTCTCCACAAACAAAAAGGGGACGATGAGGGCGTAGGGGGTGCCGTCCATCAAAATGGCGATGCGCCCCTCCTGGACCTTGGCGCAGACGGTGTCCGGCCGTTCCGTGGTCCCCACCTCGCTGAACAGGGACAGGGGCTTCCCTTCCAGGTAAGGCTGAAGGTAGCCCACGTCCAGCACCGTTTTCATCTGGATCCGATTTAAGCGTTTCCGCACCTCCTGAAGCAGTTTATGGCTGACGGCCCGGGGATCGTACACCAGGCACAGCAGGGTGCGGCTGTCCGAGCCCGTTTCCATCATCTCAAACTTGACAGCCCCGGAGCGCATCCGGCGGCGGATCATGGTCAGGTTCAATTTGATGGGCTCCGTAAAACTCTCCCGGGAGCCTTTTTCGTTGACCTCGGCGTTGGGCTCCGAAATGGATCGGTACGGGTACCCCTGCACCCCCATGACGATGCTCTTGGCCACCCCGTCCACCAGGACGGCCAGAAACCCCGTCATGACCAGGGAGAGGATCTGGTCGTACTCGTAAACGTCCTTGACATCCCCCACTACCGCCGTCTGTTCGATCCAGTCGAACACCGCCGGGCCGTCCGGGAACTGGCGGCTCAGCAGCGGACGGATCATGGCCTCATCCAGCTTGTTTAAGTCCACCATCCCCTCCATCATCACCAGGTTCATCCGGATGCCGCAGACGGTAATGGGCCGGGTAATCAGGTCGGAGGTATTAAAAGCCCGTTCCCGCAGGGCCGTTAAGTCCTTTTCCAGCTCCCCGGTCAGGTGTCCGTCCCCTTTTATCGGTTCCGGCGGCGGCGATTGGGACGGCAGCGGTGTTTTCGGCGCGTTTTTTTTCATATAGGCCCATCCTTTCCAGCAAAATCAGAATAAATCCCGGCAAGCCATGCGATACTAATAAAAAATGCCGCCGGGCGTCTGTTTCCAGTATGGGCGGCTGTGAGAAAAAATATGCAATTCGGAAAGGAGCAGCGTCATGATCGTCTTGATTCGGGCCGTTTTACTGTACCTGCTGATCATTTTCTGTATGCGGCTCATGGGCAAGCGGCAGTTGGGGGAGCTTCAGCCCTCGGAGCTGGTCATCACCATTTTGATCTCCAACATCGCCTCTCTGCCCATTGAGGACAACTCCATCCCCATGATTATGGGCATTGTCCCCATTGTGGTGCTGTCGGGATTTGAGCTGATTACCTCCAATATCTCCTTAAAAAGCAAAAAATTCCGCACCCTGGTGTCCGGCAAGCCGGTCATCATTGTACGGAACGGGGAAATCGACCAGAAGGCCATGAAGGACCTGCGGTTCTCCATCGACGATTTGATGGAGTCTTTGCGGGGGAAATCCGTGTTTGACATTCGGGACGTCCAGTACGCCATTGTGGAAACCACCGGGCAGGTCAGCGTGTTCCAAAAGCACGACGCCCAGACTGTCACCGCCAAAATGCTGGATGTCAAAGGCAGCGACACGGACCCTCCCGCCGTCATCATCAGCGACGGGCAGAAAGTACCGGCCGCCATGGAGGCTTATTCCATCCCGGAACCGTGGCTCCAAAGCGTTCTCCGGGAGAAAAAACTGCGGGTGGAGGACGTCTTTTTAATGACCGCCGACCGGAACCGCCAGTATTACATTGTTCCGGCCGCGTCCAAAGGAGGGGCAAAATGAAACGGATGCCGGTGATCCTCACCCTGCTGGCCGTCATCCTGGCGGCGGGGATTTTCTCCCTGGTGTGGCTGGACCAGTATACCAATCAGCTGGCCGGGGAGCTGGCCGCAGTGGCCCAGACAGCGGAAAGCAACTCGGAGGAAGCCCTCGCGCAGATGGAGGCAGTCCAGGAAAATTGGCATCAGACGGAGCACAAAATCGGCCTGTTCGTCCATGAGGAGCTGCTGCGGGAAATCAGCGAGAAAATCGAGGAATGTGCGGTGCTTTTGCAGCTGAACCGGCTGGAGGAATTTCAAACGTCGGTGCGCACCGCAATTTTCGCCGTCAAAAATCTGGCGCATCAGGAAATGCCCACCCTGGAGAATATTTTCTAATCCATCTTACGCCGGGGGAAATCCGGCGCGGCGGTTCATCCCGCCGTTCACGAACCCGGCGCGGGGTACAACAACCACGGCTAATTGGCGCCGGCGGCTCGCCGGTCGTAGGGGCCGGGTTTCCCTGCCCGCGGTTCTGCACAAACATTTCGGGAGAATCGCGGGACGGTGTGGGCATCGTCCCATCCATCATTCTTACAAACCTCTGCAATCCCAACGAAAAGGCCGCACTGTACATCTCTGCAATATCGGCGGACGAACACAGTTCGCCCCTACTATGAACCAGCCAGCAATTTTTTCACCGCCGTTTCCAGCTGGCCTTGGTCCGCCGGGAACCCAAACCGAACCTGCACCGCCCGGTTTCCCCGGACAAAGAGATATTCCTGTTTAGCCTCCCCGTTTATCCAAAGCTGATAAGCCGCTTCCGCCGGGGAAGGCGCGGATTCCATTTGCAAAAACTCCCCGCCGTCCTGGGCGCTTTCCTCCGCCAGGTACCGGCGCAGGCAGTCAAATGGGGTAGACAGCCGCTGATACCAAAGGATCGGCATCCCCTCATCCCCCGGCATCCGCTGGTACACCCGTTCCATTTGGAGCACAGCCGACGCCCCTCTTTGATGGCTGGTGTATTCCGGCTCCGTTTCCTCCCCGGTTAAATCCGCGGCGGTCAGGGGGACGGGCGTTTCCGGCGGCCGGTAGTTTTCCCGGTACTCCTTGGAGGCGCCCCCGATGGAAAGCAGCAGGACCACCAGACAGCAAACGTGGACCGCCGTATACCACCCTTGGGACCGGACGCCCAGCTTCCGCAGAAGGGACTGACAAAGAAAGGTCAAGCCGGAGAAATCCCCACTGCCCCCAGCATAATGCCGGCGCTCCCCCACCAGGCCATTCCCGGAAAGGCCAGCAGCCCCACCAGGGCCAGGAGGACGGCCGTGCATACGAGCACAAACACCGGGGTGACCCGGGGCAGGATCTTCCAGGGCAGGACGCCGTTTTCCCCGTTTTTTAAGACTTTCCGGGAATAAATCAGGTAATCCGCCGCCTGCATGGCCCAGCAAATGACCAGCAGGCTGATTTCCAGCAGAAACCCCGGCACACCCGGCCGGGACAGCATCCACACTGGGTCATCCAATATGGAAACAATCCATCCCGCCAGAATCAGAAGCCACAGCGCCGGAAGGATCGCCACAGCAAGCCTGCTTTCCTTTAAAGAGTAGGCAAAGGTATCCTGCCGGATTTTTTCGTTTTCCTGCAAAGATGGCGCGTCCGGGTCGCTGGTGCGGAAAACCTGCATTTTCCGCCACTGGCCCGCATATTCCCAGCCCTTATCCCGGGCGTGATCTTGCAGCTTTTCCAGTTCCCCGGCAGGGTTCGGGTGGTTCCCGGCGGCCTCCGGGCTGTATATCATGGAAAACCGGGCGTTTACCGGCTCACAGGGGCGGTATTTCCAGAAAAGATTCCCCGGCTTTTGCAGCATCCAGCCCTTTTTCGCCATGGACTCCAGGCGTTTTTCCGCCAAATGGTACTGGTAAAGGCCAAAATTCTCCACACAATATCGCGCCATATGATCCGCACCTCCCGGCTTTGATCCGCTGGTCAATTTGTATGACTTTATTATACACTTCCCCGGAAAATTGTCAAGATTTTTCCGGGGGTTTACGGATTCTTCAAAATCGTGTATAATATAAGGAAAAACAACAGGAAGAAGGCGTTCCATGAACCAGAATTTCGGGGAAGGGCCTGTTTGGAAAAATGTAGTTGCCCAGGCTATCCCCTTAACCATTGCCCAGCTGGTCCAGCTGCTTTACAACATTGTGGACCGTATTTACATCGGACACCTGCCCGGCGTGGGCACCGCCGCTTTGACAGGCGTGGGGCTCACCTTCCCCATCATTCTCTTTGTCACCGCTTTTACCAGCCTGTTCGGCATGGGCGGCGCGCCGTTGTGCTCCATTGCCCGAGGAGCCGGGAACCGGGAACGGGCGGAACGGGTCATGGCCTGCTCCTTCACCCTCCTGGCCGGATCCTCTTTAGTGATTATGGCGGTGTGCTACCTGTTTATGGAACCGGTGCTGTATTTGTTTGGGGCCAGCGACGCCACCTACGGCTACGCCAGCAGTTATCTGAAAGTCTACCTGCTGGGGACAGTCAGCGTCATGATCGGCACCGGCATGAACTACTTTATCAACTCCCAGGGCTTCCCCCGGGCGGCTATGACCACCACCCTTTTGGGCGCGGTACTGAACCTGGTGCTGGATCCGGTGTTCATCTTCCTCTTTGACATGGGGGTACCGGGGGCGGCCCTGGCCACTATCCTGTCCCAGACCGCCTCGGCCATCTGGGTCATGGCCTTCCTCATGGGGAAAAAGCCGGTTTTGACCTTCCGGAAGGAATACCTGCGCCCCACCTGGGCCATGACAAAGGAGATCATCTCCCTGGGGATGTCCGGGTTTATCATGTCGGCCACAAACTGCGCTGTCCAGGTGGTCTGCAACGCCACATTGAAGCAGTACAGCGACCTGTATATCGGCGTCATGACGGTACTCAATTCCGTGCGGGAGATCCTCTCCCTGCCGGTTACCGGCCTGACCAACGGGGCACAGCCGGTTTTAGGGTTCAATTACGGGGCCGGGAAATATAAGCGGGTCAAGAAGGCCATTGTCTTTACCTCCATTATCGGCGTGATATACACCGGCATCGCCTGGGCGGCCGTGCTGCTGTTCCCGGAAATTTTTATCCGGATGTTCAGCAGCGACCCGGCCCTGCTGGAAACCGGCGTCCATTCCCTGCACATTTATTTCTTCGGGTTCATCTTCATGACCCTGCAATTCAGCGGCCAGACCACCTTTGTGGCCCTGGGGAAATCCAAACAGGCCATTTTCTTCTCCCTTCTGAGGAAGGCCTTCATCGTCATCCCCCTGACCCTTCTGCTGCCCAAGCTCTGGGGCCTGGGGGCGGACGGGGTCTTCTGGGCGGAACCGGTGTCCAACATCATCGGCGGCACGGCTTCTTTCACGGCCATGATGCTGACGGTGTGGCGGAAGGAATTGAGCAAGCCGCAGGATACCTAACCAAAAACCCCGGCGATACCTTGTGACGTTTTAATACGCGGGGCGATGCGGGCATCGTCCCCTACAATTTTCTTCAGATAAACGAAAAAGCAGGCGTTTTCCGCCTGCTTTTTATTATTTAGTTGATTTTTGCCGCTTTAATGGCCTGGCGCTTGGAGCGCAGCTCCGAAAGGGATTTGGCCACCTGTTCCTCTGTGGAGCGCAGCACGCTGTCCACATAATCGCTGGTGGCCTTTTTCAGCTCTCTCGCCTGAAGCTGGGAGGTGCTGAGGATCTCGTTGGCTTTGGCCTGAGCCTGCTTCACCACTTCATCGTGATCAACCAGCTTTTTGGCCCGTTCCTCTGCCACCCGGACGGTCATTTCCGCGTCCTTTTTGGCCTCATCCAGGATGATTTTCCGGTCGTTGACGATCTCCTTGGCCTTGGCCACTTCCATGGGGATGTGCATCTTCAGGTCATCCAGAAGCTCTCGGAAACGGTCCACGTCAACCGCTGCCTTTCCGCCGGAAAGCGGGATGCTCCATGCCCCGTCCAGCATTTCTTCCAGCATCAGGATGATGCTGTCAATGGTGTCTTGGTTATTGGTCATGTTTTTTGCTGCCTCCTTTATTCCCCAGGCCGTTTCTGGCACAAGCGTTCCTTGATTTCTTCCAGGATACATCCGGGGACAAACTCGCTGATGTCCCCGCCGAAGCTGGCAATCTGCTTGACGATACTGGAGCTTAGATACATATTTTCAGCCGCCGCCGTGAAAAAGATGGTTTCCGCGTCGGGGTTCAGTCTTTTGTTGGCCAGGGACATCTGGAATTCGTACTCAAAATCCGACACCGCCCGCAGGCCCTTGACAATGGCGCAGGCGTGAGCGTCCCGCAGGTAGTCGGCCAGCAGGCCGTCGGTGGAATCCACCCGGACGTTCTCCATACCGACGATGGCCTTTTCGATCAGGTGCAGCCGTTCCTCCCTGGTGAAGGAGCAGCTGTTTTTGGCGGCGTTGATGGAAACCAGCACGATCACCTGGTCAAAGAGCTTGGCCGCCCGCCGGATAATATCCAAATGGCCCAGAGTGATGGGGTCAAAGCTCCCTGGGCAGACTGCGATTCTCATGGGGTCATGCTTCCTTTCTGACGGTGTTACTGGGCGTCCTCCGCATGGACATAGGTCGTCACCGCGATTTTGCCGTATTTGTAATTCTTTTTCAGGACAAGGCCGCCCACTGTTTCCGGGAATTCCTCTTTATACCGGTGCTCAAAAAGCACGATGCCGCCCGGGGCCAGGACATTCTCCAGCAAGGGGAGCACCTTGGGGGCATAGCCCTCGTCGTAAGGAGGGTCCAGGAAAATAATGTCGTATTTGTCCGAAGCATGGCTCAAAAAGGAAACCACGTCGTCGGCAATGACCCGGGACTGCTTCATTAATCCGGTGGCAGTCAGGTTTTCCTTAATGACTGCCTGGGATTCCCGGGAACGGTCTACAAACACCACCCGGGACGCGCCCCGGCTCAAGGCTTCAATGCCCATCTGGCCGCAGCCGGCAAACAGGTCCAGCATGGACGCATAAGGGACCCGGAACTGGATAATGGTGAACACCGCTTCCTTGACCATATCCGTAGTGGGCCGCACATCCAGCCCTTCCAATGTTTTCAGCTTCCGCCCTCTGGCGGAGCCTGTAATTACTCTCATAGCTTCATCCTTTCTAGATCAATAGCTGCGTTTCAAATTGAAGGAATACACGCTCATGACCAGCCCCATGGCGCAGAAGGACGCCAGCAGCGAGGTCCCGCCGTAGCTGATGAAGGGCAGCGTAATGCCGATTACCGGCACCAGGCAGAGGACCATTCCCACATTGATGGCAAACTGGAAGAAAAACATGGCGAATACCCCGACGCAGATATAACAGCCCAGCGGGTCCGCGCTGCCTCTGGCCACCAACAGCACCTTGACGCAGATGGACACCAGCAGCAAAATCACAAAAATGCATCCCGCAAAGCCCAAGGTCTGGCCGATATGGGCCAGGATAAAATCGTTGTGGATGGCGTACACATGGTTCAAATCATCGGAAAAAAGCCCTTTCCCGAAAATCTGCCCGGAACCTAAAATCTTCTGCCCAACCTGCTGCTGGTAAGCCTCGGCCAGGGTGGAATTTTCGATATCCGCCAGCACCAAAATCCGGCGCTGCAAATAATCGTGGAAACTGGGGCTGAACCAGACAATGGGGACCGCGACGGCAATTACCCCGATCCCCGCCAAGATATACCGCCACTGCAAACCGGCGGTAAAAATCATGCACAGGAAAATGAAGAAAAACACCAGCGCCGACCCCATATCCCCCTGCTTGTAAATCAGCAGGCAGGGGACGGCCCCGTGGATGCACAAAAGCAAAACCTGTAACGGCTTGTGCATCTGGTCCCGCACCTTGGACAGATGCAGGGCAAAGGTCAGGATAAAGGAAATTTTCAAAAGCTCCGAGGGCTGAAGGCTCAGGCCGCCGATGCTGAGCCAGGCCACGTCATCGGAACCGCCCGGGTTTATGACGAACGGTTCCGGCAGCACAAATGTGGCCAGCACCAGTCCTAGGGTCACCGGCAGGTGCACAAACCAAATCTTCGCTAAAAACCGGTAACTGATGAGGGTCATGACAACCATGGCGATGATGCCTAAAGTCCCGGCCAGCATCTGCATTTTCAGCTGCCGCGTGGTAATAAAACCCGCCCGCAGTTCTGAATACAAAATGGTTAAGCTGAACAGCACTGCCCCTGCGCAAAGGATAAGCAGCGCCTTGTCCAGGCGGTGGAAATAATTTTTCACCGCCTGCCAGAAATCTTTCATGGAACTCCTCCAGGAGGTTAAAACAACCCGGTAATGACGCCGTTTTCATCAATGTCGATGCGTTCGGCGGCCGGGGCCTTGGGCAGCCCCGGCATGGTCATAATGCTGCCGGTCAGGACCACGATAAACCCAGCCCCCGCGGACAGCTTCACTTCGGAAACATGCAGGGTAAAGCCCTCCGGCCGGCCCAGCTTCGTGGGGTCGTCGGACAGGGAATACTGGGTCTTGGCCATGCAGATGGGCAGGTCCCCGTGTCCCAGGGCCGTGATTTCCGCGATAGACTTCTCCGCGCCTGCTGTATAAGCCACATCCTTGGCCCCGTAAATTTCCCGGGCAATGGTTTCGATTTTTTCCTTCACCGGCAGGGCCAAGTCGTAAATGGGGGCGAAATGGCTCTCCTTGGTTTCCAGTGTCTCCAAAACCTTCTGGGCCAGCTCCAAGCCGCCCTCGCCGCCTTTGGCAAAGACTTCGGACAAAGCGTAGCAGACGCCCATTTCCTTGCAGCAATCGTCAATGACCTTCAGTTCCGCCTCGGTGTCGGAGGGGAATCGGTTGATGGCAACAACGGCAGGAACGCCGAACTTCTGCATGTTTTCCACATGGGCTTTCAAGTTCACGATGCCGGCCTTCAAGGCGTCCAGGTTTTCGGCGTTCAAATCGGCCTTGGCCACGCCGCCGTTGTATTTCAGCGCCCGGACAGTGGCTACGACTACCACGCAGTCGGGTTTCAGGCCCGCCTTGCGGCACTTGATGTCAAAGAATTTCTCCGCCCCCAAATCGGAGCCGAAGCCCGCCTCGGTGATGGCGTAATCCGCCAGCTTCATGGCAAGCTTCGTAGCCTGCACCGAGTTGCAGCCGTGGGCAATGTTGGCGAAGGGCCCGCCGTGCATAAGCACCGGGGTGTTTTCCAGCGTCTGCACCAGGTTGGGCTTCAAAGCGTCCTTCAGCAGGACCGTCATCGCGCCCTGGGCCTTCAGATCCCGGGTGTAAACGGGCTTGTTGTCCCAGGTGTAGGCCACTAAGATGTTGGAGATCCGTTCCTTTAAGTCCATCAAGCTGTCTGCCAGGCAGAGGATGGCCATGATCTCGCTGGCCACAGTGATAATGAACCCATCCTCCCTGGGAACGCCGTTGACCTTGCCGCCTAAACCCACATTGATGTAGCGCAGGGCCCGGTCGTTCATATCCAGGCAGCGTTTAAAGAGGATGCGCCTGGGGTCGATGCCCAAAGCGTTCCCCTGCTGGAGATGGTTGTCGATCATGGCGCAGAGCAGGTTGTTGGCGGCAGTGATGGCGTGCATATCGCCGGTAAAATGGAGGTTGATGTCCTCCATGGGCACCGCCTGAGCGTAGCCGCCGCCGGCAGCCCCCCCTTTAATGCCGAACACCGGCCCCAAGGAGGGTTCCCGCAGGGCGATCATGGTTTTTTTGCCCATTTTGGACAGAGCCTGCCCCAGGCCGATAGAGGTAGTGGTTTTCCCCTCCCCCGCAGGAGTGGGGTTGATAGCGGTCAGCAAAATGAGCTTTCCGTCCGGCGCCGTTTCCATGGAACGGATATACTCCTCCGAAATTTTGGCCTTGTATTTCCCGTAATATTCCAGCGCTTCCTCCGGGATACCGGCCTTGGCGGCAACCTCCCGGATGGGGAGCAGTTTTGCCTGCTGCGCAATTTCGATGTCTGTCAGCATGATAAGTTCCTCCCGCAAAAAAATTCCGGACTGCTTTCACAAAAGCATCTTGAAGCTATTATAACACAATTCCCCCTGAAAACGCAACAAGTATCCGCAAGAAAAGCGCAAAATCCGAATATTTCCGGCTGAAAATCTGCTTCGTTCGCCCAAAGGCGGCGGTTTGGCCGCGGCTTTTGCACAAATCCAATTATTTACAAAAAAAAAGCGGTTCCCTGCCCGTTTTCGACAGATTTTTTTCTGGACAAGCCGTATAATAGAATGCGTAAGAACCCGACAGATAGCATAAAATTTTGGGCATTTGACAATTGAATAGGAGGATGATCCCATGACACAGCAACACACACTCACACTACGGCTGCGCTGCCTCTGGACAGCCTGCCTGTTGGAACATCACTGGAAAACGCTGTGCCGGTTACAGAAACAGACTATCGGCACAGAACTCCGCAGCACAAAGGATCTGCACTGCCTAGAAAGAAAAATCGGCAGGGAGATGGCGTTGATCCACTATTATACACAGGTATATCAGCTTTACATCAAAGGCGCCGATCATCCAGAACGGCTTGCAATTTAACAAAACAGCCCGTTTCCGTCAGGGTTCGCGGAAACGGGCTGTTTATTTTTTGTTTTCAGTCAGAAGGTTTAAGATACCGGCTGTTCGTGATTTCCTCTGCGTCCCTGCCAGCAGTCCCGCTCCGGGACCGGTGCTTCCAGCCGGTCCAGCTGCCCCTTCATCTGCTCCACAGACTGGGCGATCTTTTGAAGCAGCTGGGCCTGCTCCTTTAAAATGCGGTGATAGCTTTTTTCCCGTTCCTCATTTTTCCGGAGCACCCATAAAAGGAGGAATACAAACAGCCCGGCATAAAGTCCCTGGCCCAGGGCCGCAGTCAATATCTCCTCCATTTACTCCCCTTTCCCGCCGGTTTGGGTGCCGAAGTAAAAGGCGATCACTGTGGTAAAAATCATTAAAAACTGTTCCGCAGCCACTGTTCCCCGCAGGGTAACAACGGCAAACACCGCCGTAAGGGCCAGGGTCACCAGGCTTTTGATGGTCAGCAGCCGCGCAAGGCGTTCTTTCATAAAACCCCTCCCTTATTCTTCCTGGGGCATAGCCAGGATCTGCTCCAGTTCCTCCTCGCTAATAAACACCGGCACATAACCGGTCAGGGTTTCCCTGTCCAGCCTGCCCAGCACCCACATATTGGATAAAAAACCGTAAAACATATTTTTTGCCGCCATAACAAATCCCCCTTACTGCATGGAAACCATGCTCATTAACCCCAGCACCGCGTCGTTTACCGCCGCCACCTGGGTTTCCAGTTCTGTGATGCGGCTGTCCGGCGCAACGGGGTTTTCCATAAATTTCCCGTCGGAATAGATCATGCCGGGCTTCGCGTCCCCGGTCCCTTCGGTGATCTCCACATACCGGTTCACCAGGTCCGGGTGGATGATGTCCTCGATGGCCAGTTCTCCGGGCTGCACCTCTGCTTTTTTAAAACCGGAACAGCGTGCTTCAATGGACATTACCTGCCCGCCGTATTCTACGAATGCGTATCGTTTGGTCATGTTATCCCTCCTTAATCTAAAACCATTTCCACAAAAATAGCTCCGTTTGCCCCCATCGGATAATCAATATCTGTGTCATGCCCAGTGATAACTTGAACCCATTCCCCATCAGCTGTCCGAGCAGCCGCGCTGGAACCGCACCCAGCCCCAAATCCAAAATATTTGTTTTGAATTGAACCGAAATTACGGTCGTTTAATAAATACGGTCTAATGCTATCATCTTCGACCATATTATATGGTGGATTTTTAAAGCCAGCTATTTTTCCTGGAGAACCTTTAGCGCCTCCAAAAGGAGCTTGAGAAGACGTGCTTCCGCCATCGGCGCCGTTTACAAAACCTCCTCCGCTAGAAATTTCATTTCCTATGATTCCGTTTCCTCCGTTCCATACTTGATCTCCAGAGCCAGAACCTCCTATGCCTGGGTTTATACCACTACCATTACCTCCAGCTATTGCCGTCACTAAATTTCCAAACGAGCTTTGACTGTCATTTACTGTAATTGTATAAGATTCACCCTTTTTTAAGTCTTTTGTTACAGTTGCGATTCCTCCGGCGGCTCCGCCACCGCCTGTCAAAGTATAAGAATCTCGTCCCCATGCTCCGAACCCTCCAAAACCGCCATGACCTATAGCCGTTATTTTATATATCCCAGTTTGAGGAACAATAAAAGTCCCATTTTGAGTAAGAATCGCTAACACGTCCATTGTTCCCGCCGGGAGCTTTTGGCCCCCGGCCGCCTTAAAATTTACCTTTTTCCCCGCTGTATCAACGACCACCGGGACAGAAGCTCCGGAAACAAAAAGGTTATCCTCAGGCTCCTCGCCGTTACTGAGCTGGATGGTGTAAGCCGTCCCGTCCACCGTGAAAGTGTCCCCGGCCGCATAGGCCGCCGTAGCCGTGAACACGCAGGAAACCGTCCCGGATACCCCGGAAAGGCCGGTCAGGGCGTGAGTGGTTTCGCTTTTGGCATGGGCGAGGGGGAAAACGGTGCGGCTGTCCCATTTCTGCTTGTCGGCAGCCGTCACATGGATGCCGCTGTCCCCGGTATGGGCGGCAAACTCCTGCTGGGTGACAAACAGCACCCCGGAAAAGTCTGTGACCACCTGATCCGGTTCCACCAAAATGGTGATGTTGATGATCTTTTCATCTAAAATCCCGCCTGCGCCGCTTAAATAGTCCCCTCTGTCGCCGGCGTTACCGTAAACCGCCAAAACCTCCCCGCCGGATGCCGGGTCCTGCGCGTAAACGCCCACTTCCCGCCAGAAAAACGGCGGGACCTCTGTCCCCGGCGTGATCACCGACTGAATACTCACCTGGTTTTCATACCGTTCCACTGAACCGATCTCCAGTTGGATTTTCGGGGAAATCACCCCTTCTACCTGGCTCAGATCGCCGCCGTAGCCGCCGTCGCCCAAAACCATTTTGGCAAAAGTCAAAGGCTCCCCGCCGACGGAAGCCGCCAAAAGCTCCCGCCCTTTTTCCGTTATGCAAATTTCAAACTGCGCCATCTTCCCGTTCCTTTCCGCTAATGATTTCCCCTGTCCGCATCAACACGCCGAAGCGCCCCGGCATTTTTGTCCGGTAAAGGAGCCCCATGTGCAGCTCCATATTGGCGGGGATGCTCTGCCGGAGGGAGTGATAAAGGGATGCAATGCTCCCCTCCAGCTTTTGATCCACCCCTACCTGAAGCCGGAAATGCTCCGTGTCCTGGGTTGCGTAAAAGTTGCCTTCGCCGCAGTCCGCCAGAAGCTTTTCCAGGAGCCACCCCATGGAAAAGGGCGGCAGGTTCCGCAGCATCCCCAAAACCCGCATCCTCCGCTGCTCCAAGGTCAGCGTCCCCTGGTCCTGAAGCCCCAGCATCCGTTCAAATCGGCTGAGTCCTTCCTCACCGGCCGTTTCCGCACCGCACTCATCCTGCACCTTCCGGCACCAGTCCCGGACCCATTCCGTTTCCGGCTCCGTCCCGGCCCCAAGCCCCTGAAAGTCCCGGATCCCCCGCAGAAATTCCGGCAGATAATCCAAATATGTCATGCTGTTTCCTCCGCAATTTCCCAAGTGACCTCGCCCAGCACCGGGACCTCCTCCGCCGAAAGCTCCAGATTGGAAACCTTCCCGTCCAGCGTTACCGAAGCGTCCAGGATCCCCTCAGCGGAAAGCACCGCCATCACCGCCTGGCTCACCCGGACCACCAGCCGTTCCTCCTGGTCCCAGCTTTTCCGAAGGCTGTAAAAATACTGCTCCACAGCCGCCCTGGCCGCTTCCTTGCCGTCCTCGGAGGAAGCTCCTTCCGCTAAAGTCAGCGTGCCGGTCACCGGGATTGCCCGGGGGGACGCCGCCTGCACCTCCACCTTGTGGCCAATGGGGGCAAAGCCTTTGCCCGCACCCGGTTCCGGGTCAGCCGCAGCCTTTACCGCGGCCGTCAGCTCCCCGTCCGCAGGCTGGAAGGCTTCATTCAGCAGGGTCAGCCGCACGGTCCCGCCTCCGGAGGGCACCGGCGTCACCTTGACGGCCCCAACGCCGCCCAGGGCCAGCACTTTTTCCCGGTAATCCGCCAGGTTCCCGCCGAAAGCAGGCTCCAGGGCCTGCCCCAAAACCCGTTCCCGCAGCTCCTCGTCGGTTTCCGCCGGCGCCCCCGGGGAAATCAGCCCAGTAATCTTGGCCGACCCGAAATTTTCCAGGTAATCCACCGGCAGAAGCTCCCCGGATTCCAAATTTCCTTCCACGCCCGGCTGCTGGCAGATAAGCCGGTAAACGCCTTCCCGTTCCAAATCACCCCGTTTGTAAAAAACACTGCCGCAGCCGAACCGCATCCCCGCCGGGACCTGCATAGGCGACCCGTCCGCGGCGGTAAACTCGCCCCGGCACACGGCGCAGGACGCCTCTTTCCGGGAAAGCCCCGCCTGCTTTGCCAGCCGGTCCAGATATTCCCCGGCGCTGGTGTCCGCAAAAGCCAGGTCAAGCCCAGCCGAAAGCTCCAGATACGCCTGGCAAAGCTCGGCGCACACCGGCCCCACCGCCGTCCAGATTAGGCTCCCTTCCCGCTTGTCCACTGTCCCGGGGACCCGGGACAGTACCCGTTCCATCAGTTCCTCATAAGTTGGAATTTCCATTGCTCCCTCCTATCGCCGCTTCTACCAGCACCGTGCCTCCGCCGGATTTAAGGGAAACGCTTCCTTCCAAAGAATCCCCCCGGGCGGAGAATTTGCCGCTTTTTACCTCGGAAAACCGGCTGTCCACGGAGAGGGCCTCCTCCGCCATGGAAGGCGCTGCCGCCGCCGCGTAATCCCGATTCTGGCCAATAAGGCTTTCCAGCTCGCTGCCGTAATCGAAGCTGTAGATCAAATGCCGGAACCGGGGCGTCAGCAAGGCAAGCATTGCCGCCTGCTTGAGCGCCTCCGCCCCGTCCAGCACACCGTCTATCCGATTTTCCTCCCAGTTGATTTTCCATGTCCGGGAAGGCATTTCCTCCCCTTGGGTCCATGCCGCCGTTTCCGGCAAAAGTCCCGCCATAATTCCTCCTTTACTGCCAAGCGCCCAAAGTCCCGGCAACCAGGAAAAACTCCCCTGCCCGGACCAGGGCCACCTTGTCCCCGGCCTTCACGCCGGGACAAAGGACAATCTTCTGTACTTCCTCCCCGAAACGGATTTCCTGTTCCCGTTTCACCAGAGTGTCCGGGAGAATCAGCCGTTCTCCTTTCAGGGTGAACCGGTCCTCCACCCGGATCTCCAATGGATTTTCCGCCATCACTGTACCAAACAGCAGCCGGGCTCCGGATTCCTCCATACAGCCCCTGGCCGCCTGCTTCATTAAGTCCGCCAGCAATCTTACACCTCCCGCAGCTTTAAGGTCATCCGAAACACATCGCCCTGTCCCGTAATGACCGATTCCTCAATCAAATACCGCCGGGCGGCGTCCTCCTCCGGCAGGCGGCAGAAGACCGCCCGCCCCGCCAAACAGGAAAAATCGCCGACGCCCTTCACTTCCAAAGCCTGCCGTTCCTTGCCGTAAGAATCCTGCAGGGCCTGAAGCCTGGCCTGTACCTGGGCCTGGTTCCAGCTGTGGTCCACCCGTTCAAAATACTGCAAAACGCCCCATTTTTCCCGGTCGCCGCCGTTTTCCGCCTCCATCACCCGCCGGAACCCGGACCGCTTGTCCTCCTGCAAGAGCTTGAACCGGGTAAAGGTTTCCTCAATATCTGAGGATTTGGAAAACCCCGTCATTTGTGCGGAGCCGTCCAAGGCCGTCTGGGTTTCCATGGCCGCCGCGTCCAGCAGGCAAAGGGCGCCGCACCGGTCGAAAAAGACAAATTCTTTCCCGGAAACCTTTTCCGTTTCCTCCAAAGCCCCCTGCACCATGGAAAGCAGCGTCTGGTTCTCGCAGAGATAGGAGGGGATGACCACCCCTGTATCCGCGATTTCCCCGGCGGTAAGCTCCCGTTCCCGGATGATCTCCCGCAGAATATCCGCCGCCGTTTTGCCGGTAAATTCCTTGGTGTCCCGGTAAAGCAGATATTTGATCTGGTCATAGCAGACCGCCCGCTTCACCCGGCCGTCGTCCTCGGACCGGAAAACATAGCCCTGGAACACCTCCCCGAATTTCACCGTGTCCCCGTTTTGGGGCGCGATGTCCCGGCAGGGGGTTTCCCATTCCAGAATCCCCGCGGATTTTAAGGAGGTGTGCAGCCGGATCTTGGAAACCGGAACCACATACCCGCCGGTTTTCTGAGTGAGCCTCAGTTCCATAGACGCCCCCTTACTCCAGCCGCAGGACCTGGCCCGGATAGATCAGGCTTGGGTTCCCGATGTTGTTCCATTTGGCGATCTCCCCGTACCGGGAACCGTCCCCCAAAAACCGCTTGGCAATGCTCCACAGATTGTCCCCCTTCTGCACCGTGTATGTTTTCGGGACGGCGGGGGAGCCGGTCCGCCCGGAGGAGCTCCCGGCGCTTCCAACGGGCTTCCCATCCGGGGAAACCACCTTGACAGCCACCGACTGGGTCCCGTAAGGCCGGTATTCCCGCAGAGCCAGGGTAAAGTAAAGGTCCCCGTCCTCCCCCGCCTGCTCCCAGCAGAGGAACTTTTCCACAACAGCCAGCATGGAAAAAGGGGCCGCCCCGCCGCTGACCACCAGCCGCAAAGGCTCCTTGGAGGACAGAGCCGCCTCCATCCTGGCGGAATATTCCCCTGGGGAAAGGAGGGTCCCCGCCGTCACAAAGCCCATGCGGGAGCCGGGAAAGATCCCCGAAAACCGCACCGCCCTGAGCCGGGAAGGACGGTGCTGCAAAATCTCCCCCAAGGTTTCCAGCTCCGCCGAAGCCCAGCCGCCTTCCCGTTCCGCTTCCAGCTTTTCCGGCGCCGCCGGAAATTCCGTATTCCCCAAATAAATTCGCATAAAACCTCCTTATCCGGCCCCCAGCTCAATGGCCAGCCGCCGTTCCAGCTCCGCGAAGATCCCTTCCGCGTCCATGCCGCCGGATCTCCCCGCCTGTTCCCGCAGCCCGGAAAGCAGCACCGCCGTTTCGGAAATATCCCCCATCCGCAGCCTTCTGAAAACGGCATTGCCGCTTCCAGCTAAACTGCCGCCTATGGTCCCGCCGGTATCTTCCCGCCAAAGGGAAAGGCCTCTTCGAACCGAACCGGATACCGGCAAAACGCCGCCCCTTTCTTCCGTCCGCAGCAGGGGATCTCCCACTGGGCCGGGCATCCGCAAACGGAAAGCCGTCCTTCCGGCGCTTTCTGCAATTTCTGCCAAACCGGCTGCCCTCCGGCCCGGTTCCGCCGGATTTTCTATCGTACCTGCCGCCGGTCCTGCCATGGACGAAGTGCCGGAAAATCCCGGCAAACTCTGCAAAGCCGGAAAGGATGTCTCCCGGGTTTCGCCGGTTCTCCTTTTCCAAACCGGAAAAACTGCCTGCCAAAGGTTCAAGGCCGGAACCTGATCCCCAGAAAAAACCGCCAGCATCTCCTTTGCCGTCATGCGCCCTCCTTTCTACGCCAGCCATTCCCGCAAAAGCCGTTCCCGTTCCTGCACCCGCAGGTCGATGAAGGCCATGAGAACGGCCTTCTCCCTGCGGGGCATCCGGGCAAACTGTTGGGGTGTGATCTTCAGTTCATGCAGGGCGTAGTAGGCGTAATTGAGTTCGGCATCGCCCTGCATGGTTCTTTTTTTATTTCGTCCGCCATCTCCCGCACCGGCACGTCAAAGCCGCACACCGCCTGAGCCCGTTCCAGCAAAGCCGCGAACTCCCCCGCCGCCAGCATCCGTCTAAGCAGCGCGTCGGCGCCCATGACGCCCCAGGAACGCTGCAAAGCGGCGTTGTTCAGGTCAGGCTCCATGACGCAGGCCGCCGCCAAACGGGTCAGGTATTCCTCAGCGTCGATCTCCCCCATATCGCCCTTCCGGCACTGCTTCCGGATGGCCGCGTTTTCCTCCTCGGAAATCCCCTTGAGCCGGAAACAAGCCGGTTCCCCGTTTTGGGAAAAACGTTCCGGCAGGGGAAAAACTTCTTCCCGGAAGGGCTTGACATTCTCCATGAAAAACGCCTGTAGATCCACAAAATCCCCTCCTTAGGAAAAGCTGTCCAGGATCTCCGCGCCGTCAAAGGTGAAGGAGACCTCCTCGTCCAGATTGTCCGCCTCCACGTTGAGTTTTGCCAGCACCACCGAATCCAGGTTGCAGTTTTTGAGCACCACCGTCTGCCGCCCGGCCCCGGCGTTGTCGTCCTCATTGATGACCACGATGTCAAAATAGCTGTCCTTGCCGCTTTTCATATATTGGAGCATCTGCTCCCGGAAAAGGGTGGTCATGTAATAAATGACCATTTTCCCCTTGCCACTCCATCCGGCCGCCTTGTATTGGTCGCCGGTGTGGCCAAGGGTCCGCACCGCGGTTTTCCGCTTGGTCACGGTGGCGTCAATGGATTTCAGGTACAAAAGCTCCTGGTTCCGGCCGTCAATGTTGGCGTAAGCCCGGCCGGCCTGACCGCTGACGATCTGTTCCGCCTTTAAAAACATGCTGTCCCCTCCTTACTGGATCTCCACCGTCATATAAAGTTTTTCCATGCTGTCCACCGGCTGGATGGAAAGGTTGACGATCACCGCATCCGCCGTATCCCCCGGCAGGACCTCAATGTCCTCCCGGCTGTCGAAGGCGTCGATGGCCCCGATTTCATTGAGCTGCCCCAGGTAGTTGACCAGCTCCGCCTGGAACAGGCTCCGGCCGTCGGCGGAATTGCCCACCTTGCCCAGGTACCGTTCCTCAAAGAGCTTTTTCACATCGTTTGCCAGGGTGTCCATGACCCGCACCAGCCGGTTTTTGGAAAAAGCCGCCCCTTTTTCCGGGGTGTGGGAGGTGAAGGTGTTGATGTCCTGCTCCACCGCAGCCTTGCCGTCCTTGGGGATAAACACCCATTCCCCGGCTTCCAGGGCCGCGATGATCTGGGAATTGGTGTAGTGCTCCGTCACATCCGCCGCCCCGTCGTAAACATCGTAGGTGTTGGATTCATTGACCTGGGCCCCGGCGGTCATGCCGGCCACATAAGCGGTGGCCATCTCCTTGGAAATGACGGTGCCGTCCTCCAAGACCACGCCGTTTTTCACGGAAATGATCCCCTCGTAGTCCGCCTGGGGGTACCCTGCCACTACCGCCTGAATCTTGACGCCTTCCTCCTCTCTCATTTTTTTTACAAAAGCGGCCGCCGCCTGCTTCACCGCGTCGTCCTGGGACGGGACGGCCACAGTCTGATAATCCGCCGTTTCCAGGGCCTTGAAAAATGCCTCATAGGAAGTTTGATCAACCTCCCCATCGCTGCCGTTTGCCAGTTGGATGCCCGCCTGGGCCGTCAAAGGGCCTTCGCCCGAAAATTCTACCCAGGCGTTGGCCTTTAAGCCGCTGATGTCGGAAACCAGCTGGCTGTCCAGCTTTTCCCCGTCCAACCAGGTTTCCACCCGGAAAAGAGCGTCCTCTGCCGCGACTTTTACAGTAAAGTCATTGCCCCGGCTGCCGCCGTATTTGGCGGTGACAGTCAATCCGCCGCCGGTTCCCGTAGCTTTTACGCCGTCCTTCAACCGGTAAACCAGCACCTTGCTTGCCCGCTTGGCGCATTCCCGCAGAAGGAGCAGCTGTTCGCTGCCGCTGTCAAAGCCGAAAAGCTCCTTGACATTGGTGTCCCGGTCCACAGGGATCAGCTGCCCTGCCGGGCCGAAAGATAGCGCCATGGGCAGCGCCGCCGTGCCTCGTTCCCCAACGGACGCGCCGTTTGTATCGTTGGTGCGGAAGTTGATGTACACGCCCGCCCGCACCTTGTTGGTTGTCAAAAAAGTTCCGCCAGCCATAAAATCAATCCTTTCCGCCGCCCAATTCCAGGGTGTAATTCATTTTCCCCATAAAAGGCGGCCCGTCCTCCTGCCAAAACCCAATGGCCCTGGCAGTCAAAGTCCCCTCGATCGTTCCGTCAGCCAAAACCTTCCCTTCGGAAAGGGCCATGCCGTCCTTTCCCCGGAAAGCCCCTTCCAGCCGGGACAGCATCTCCGCCCCCGCCAAAGCGTCCTCTTTGCCCGGGCCGGCCCGGAGGGAGAATTTTCCCTCCCCCCGGAACCGGTTCCCCATCTCCCGCTTTACCGCGCATTCCGAAAGGGTCAGGAACATCGCCGGTTCCTCATACCCCTGCCGGACCTTTTCGGTAAATACGGGAATATCGGGGAACGCCTCCCCCAGGGCCGAAAGAGCCGCCTGAAACAGCAGTTCCTCCATTAAGCTTTATCCTCCCTGGTCACAATGATCTCCTGATGGGTCGGATATTTCACCGCCTCCCCACAGGTGACAAAATCCCGGATGACGCCGTTTTGGGCCACAACGATCCGGCTCCCCGCCGGGATCTCCGCGTCAGGGCTTAAAAACACCCGGGCTTCATACTGAATCTCCGGCAGAAGCCCCTGTTTTAAGGATGCGCCCCGCTGGCGGTAATTGCCGCCCCAGCTGAGGGCGCAGGGCTGCTCAGTGAGATACGCCTCATCCTTCTGCACCGTCCGGCCGTTTTCCTTCCGGAAAACCCGCCGGTAAGCGGTCAGCCGCCCCTCGTAAGTGGCCTCAATGATACTCCGAAGCCCCATCAAAAGCCTCCTCCGCTTCAAAGTGTTCCGCCCCATTTGACCCGGCGGAAGGCGTTGAGCCGCTGGTCGAACTGGGAAAGCCCTTCCCGGTCCCCGTCGGTGAAGCTCACGCTGTAATCTCCCCGGGAAAGGGATTTCACCTGTCCGCCCTCCTGCCCTTCCGCAGCCGCCGCCAGCATCCGGGCCGCCAGAGTTTCGCACCCCGCCGGGATCTGGGACACCCCGCAGTAAGCGCAGATGTACGCCTCCACATCCTTGGCGTAAATCTGCAAAAGCTCCTCCGGGACCTCCTTTTCCAGGAGTTTTTTGGCCATCTCCATGATTTCCGCCGTCATTACGCCGTCTCCTTGACCTTCAGCTTCACAGCCTTGCCGTCGTTGGCCAGATGCACGGTGTAATGCTTGTCCACAGTGACTACAGTGGTTTTGTGCACAATGTCCCGCTGCATCTCCGCCTCCGTTTCCCGCTTCAGGAATACGGCCAGAGCGCCGGGCATGACAATGTAGTTGTTGTATACACCCTCTGTCGCCTTGATTTTGGAGGACAAAGCCACCTGGCAGCCGTGGATCATGCCCACAGTGCCCTGCATCAGGGCGCTGACGCCCATGTCGGTGGCCTTGATCCAGCTTTCGGACTTGCGCAGCTGGGCCAGCTGGGCCGGAGCAATCAGCAGAACCTTCTCCCCGTCGGACTGGTCGCCGAATTTCACCAAAGCGTCGGCAATGGCGTCGGCGGACAGGGGGGCAGTGGATTTGTCCACGGTCATATCCGCCTCAATGCCCTCCAGACAGGCCATGGCGTCGTTGTCCACCTTGTTGGCAATGGACACCGCCAGCTGGCGCACCGCCTCGCCCAAAGGGTCGCCGTAGCCGCTTAAAATGCTCTCGTCCGTCAGCTCCACACCGTTGCCCGCTTTCTTAATGGAAACCTCCACAGTGGAAGCGGTGAGCTTTTTCACCGGAATGGCCGCGCCCTCGGTCACATCCACCGCGTCGCCGATGTATGCGAATTTGGGCAGCAACACCTTACTGCCGGACCGGCCCTCCAAAGCCCGGTCCACAGCGCAGAGGGGCAGCACCTGAATGGCATCCACCAGCTTATCGTTGACCAAATCGGCCACCACCTGAGGGTTAATCAAATCATTGAGCATCGTTGTATTTTCAGCCATATTTTTTCTCCTTTCAGTTTTCAAAATTGCATCTCTGGAAATTTGCAAATCTCTGTCTGTAGGGGCGAACTTTGTTCGCCCGCAATCTTACAGTGAGAACCTTCGCAATTCAGCGAACGAATAAAGGTTGTAGGGGGCGGCGTCCCCGACGCCCCTAATCCCGCAAACTAACGTCCCCGCAAAACCTCCCCATAACGGCGGCTTGTCCGCCGTTCCAGCGGTCGGAATGAGGCTGTGCGGCCGCGTCGAATCAACTGCGGGGTTACCCCGCTAGAAGCCCCGCAGTTTCCGGTAAAGCTCCGGATCCTTGGCGTAAAGCTCCGCCCGCTGCGCGTACCCCATGCCGGAAAAAGCCTCCTTTCCCGGCAGAACGCTCTTGCCCTCCTGAGGCTTCACCCCCGACAACCGGGCCTGCCGCCGCTGGAAAAATTCCGGATATTCCTCTTTCGCCTTGGCCGCCAGCTCCTCACCGTTTATAAGCCTGCCGGCCTCGTCAAAAACCGCGTCCTCCCGGTAATGATACGCCAGATAAGCCGCGTCCCTGGCCCCGGCCTTCCAGAAAACCTCTCGCAGCAGAAATTCCTTCTTTTCTTCCTGCCACGCCTCTTTTTTGGAAAGCTCCATCTCCGCCAGGGCCTCCAAAAGCGCCGCCGCGTCCACCATCCCGGCTTCGTCCGTCATGCTCTCCACAAGCTGCCTGATTTCTTCCAATTGAATACCTCCTTATTGAAAAAGACCGCATCCCCGTTTTCAAGCCGCAAAATCCTCATTTGCCCCAAGGGCCTCCGGCCTTACGGGGAAACCGCCGCCTTTACTCCTCCACTGCCTGGGAATCCAGCCGCCCCAGCTCAAACCCCAGGTTCTCCACCCAGGGATGGTTCTCCAGAATCGTTTCCTTGGACAAAATCCCCGCCGACTGCACACAGCCCTCAATGGCCTCCGCCTCGTTGATGAGGATGTCCCGGTTGAGAATCAGCTGGGCGTCCTCCTCGGAAAAGTCACCCTTCCCGGATAAAGCCAGCCAGCATTTAATAAACCGGAGCATCTTCTCAAACCCCGCGGCAAATTCCGTTTCCAGCCCGCTGCAATCCAAATCCAGATCCGCGTAAAGGAATTTCAGCGCCACCCCGCTTAGGTTGCCGAAGCCTTCCCGCTGGGTGTCCACGCCACGCCCCGCTTCGTATAGATCCTTCCGGGTGCGCTCCAAATGGGCGTTGACTGCGTCTGTGGAAAGAGGGGCGTTTTTAATGTCCAAACCGCCGTTGTCGCTGACCTTGACAGCCTTGTACTGGGAAAGGTTCCGCCTAAATTCCCCCAAGTCCTCCCCGTCGTAGTTGGTCAGCACCATCACTGCATTAGGGCTGTCCAGGAGGTTATTGGCGTCCTCGCTTTTTAACAGGTCGTAATCATCCGCCAAAGGTTTGATAAACCGTAAAAGAGGCATTTCCTCCTCGTTGTACTTAAACGGGATGAAGGGGATTTCCTCAAAATTGTAGGGCCTGCCGTCAATGGTCAAATGGGAGCTGCCCCATTCCTCCGGGTCGGCAATCAAGGTCCCATCTTTGTACAGGTACCGGTCCACCCCGTTTTTGTGCCAGTATTCGGCCCGCACTGCCTCCTTTTTGTCCCGGCCCGTAAATTCCTCCCGGGAAAACACCCGGATCACCCCATCCAACCGGGTGTGCTCTTCGTCGGCCCACAAAGGGACCACCTGCTCGGACGGGATTTTGGCAAACCGCAGCTCCCCGTCCTCCACATAGGCCGCCAGCCAGGCGATGCCCTTGTTCACAGCCTCCTTACAGAGGTTTTTCATGCGGTTGCGCATCTCCCGTCCGAAAAACCCCGCCAGGGCCCTTTCAAAATCCGGGTTTTCCGTCCGGATGGTAAATGGCCTGCCAAACAGGTACTGGCATTTCTGGTCCACCAGCTTCCGCACAAACCCGTGGGCAATCCGGCAGTTAGCCAGGGTGCGGTCCTCTTTGGGAAGGCCGTTTTCCCCAATGACCCACCGCCTGCGCTCCAGGATGTCCCCCCGGTTCTCGTAGTAGCGCTGGCCCTTCATCATCCATTCCCGTTCCGGGGACCGCAGAAAGGCCTGTACTTCCCTGCCCCCGATTTCTTCCTTGGCCATGGGGGCGCATTTTTGCAGCTGGCCGCAGATTCGTTCTGTTTCCGTCATATCCTGCCTCCTTAAAAACTGAGTCCCGGCTTCCGCATCTCCCTCTCGCAGGCATACCGCAAAGCGTCAATGCAGTGGTTGTCCCGGTCCGGGAACCCGGACAAAAACCCGCCTTCCCGGTCAGGCTCCAAGCTATACCCGGAAAGTTCCCGGGCGGCGTTGGGGCACTTTTCCGGGTCAATGACAATCTCCGAAAGGTTTTGCAGCCAGGTGATGCCGTGCTCCACACTGCCCGGCCCCTTCTTGGCGGGAACCACCCGGATGCCCCGAGCTTTCAGCTCGTCATTGGACCTGGGCTCCGCGCTTTCCGCCAAAACCGGCTCCCGCAAAGGGTTCTCCTCCTGGATTTCCCGGGCGATCTCCTCATAACCGGCCCTGTGCTTGTAAAACTCGTGGTAGAGCAAAAGCCGCCTCCGCTTCCGGTCGTATTCCGCCGCCAGATACACGAAAGGGTCTGCCCCGTACCCCCAGTCAATGCCCCGCTTCACCCGGCAGAACCCGGCCTTTTCCTCCGGCGCGATTTTCCGCAGGGTGAGGTTTGTAAAGACCTCGCCGCCGGTCCCCACCGCTTCTCCCAGGTATTCATGGGCATAGGCTTCCGGCTTTTCGGCCTTCAATCGCTCTGCTTCTGCCAAAAACGCCTCCCCCAGCCACTCCTTGGGCATCCCCCGGTAATCGGACCGGTGTACCACCGTCCCGGACCGGCAGGCCGCCTGGGCCGCCTCCCGGTTGATCCAGTGTGCCGGGCTTTTGGGCGGGTTGAAGGTATAAAAAACGGTGAATTTCTTCCCGCCCCGCATGAGGGTCTGGTTAATGGAGCGCAGCTCCGCCGGGCCGGAAAACTCGTCCGCTTCCTCGTACCAGATGCAGCGGATGTATCCCTTTTCCGCCCGCAGGGACTTGAGCTTCCTGGGGTCGTCCACTCCCCGGAGAAAGACCTTCTGCCCCGTAGGAGTGAACACCAGCTCCAAAGGCGAAAAGCGCGCCTCCCACAGATCCCGCACCCCCAAAGCCCCGGCCGCCCATAAAAGCTGCCCTAGTACGCTGTCCCGGAGAGTGGCCCCAACCTTCCGCAGGACCGCCCCGTTGGCGTCCGGGTGCCGCATCACCTCCAGCAGGACCTCCACACTGGCCGCCGAGGATTTGCCGCTGCCTCTCCCTCCAGCCATCCAGTAATGGGTGGCCCTTTCATTTCGGATCTGGCGGTGCAGCCCGTAAAAGGACGGCGCCAGCACCGCCGAAAGCTCTTTGTTCTCCATGAAACCCTCCTAAATGTCGTCCACGATCTTTACGCCGCCCCGGCCGCCTTTTTTCATGTCCCCGTCTTTCAGTTCAAAGTAGAGCTTGATGGCAGCCAAATTCCCCTGGGCGCACTGTTCCACCAAAGACCGCCAAACAGCTCCCCGTTCCGCGTCGCTTTCCCGGTCGGCCAAATTCCGGAACTGCTCCCGGAACCCGCCGTCGGCAAGCCACCCGCACAGCGTGTCCTCGCTGACGCCGGAGGCTTCCGCCGCCTTTTTCACCAGCTCCTCCTGAGCAACACCGGATAAAACCGCCGCGGCCTTCCGCTGCTTGGCCAGGGAATTTTTACTCATGATTTTCCTCCCGGCGGAAAGAGATGACGCATTTCCGGCCCAGCCCATCCCGGTACAGGATGAGGAACACCCCGTCCTTTTCGGAACAGTCGGCAAAGAGCATCTCTTTGCAGTCGCTTAAGACGACGCCCCGCAGCTTTGCAAAAATATTTTTCATTTTCATTTCCAAAACCTCCTGATTTTTTTAGAAAACCTCTTGCAATTCCATCAAAAATGAGTTAGAATAGAACTAACGTTCCACATTCCAAACAGAATGCGTTCAAATGTTCGTTCCGTGTGATAGCTATTTTATATTCTTTTTGTGCATTTGTCAAGAGATATCACGCTGTTTTGGAATGTATTGGAGGAATATACAAATAACGGAGTGAAAATTCATGTTTTATGACAGATTGTGTGCATTATGTAAAGACCGCGGGATTTCCATTACCAACATGGTTAAAGAACTGGGCCTGAGCAGCGGGAACCTGTCCAAATGGAAAAACGGAGGCGCGCCCCGGTCGGATACCCTGCAAAAGCTGGCGGATTACCTGGGGGTCACCGCGGACGTTTTGCTGTACGACAATCCCACGGGCTTAAAAATGAACGACATCCAGTACGCCCTGTACCATGAAACAACGGACGTGTCAGACGAAACCCTGTCCCGGATCTTGGAGTTTGCCCGGTTCGCCAAAGAGCAGGAAAAGAAAGGGAGATGAACCCAGAGGACATCTATGGAGAAGCTGCAAAAGTTATATGACATGGCAGAATCCCATCAAGTCGGGGTTTATTTTTACGACCTGGGAGATACGGCGGCTGCCACAGTGTCCGGGGAAAACTTCTGCGCCATCGCCCTGAATCCCAGGGACAACCGCTGCGAACGGGAGGAACTGGAGCACCTGTCCCATGAAATGGGACACATCGAAACCGGCACCCTCCACCGGCCCGGGGCCGACGAGCTGGAGATCCTCCGCAGCGAATACCGGTGCGCCGCGTGGGTAGTCAAATACCTGGTCCCCATCGACGAGCTGCTGGAAGCCGCCGAGCACGGCTATACGGAAATCTGGGAGCTGGCGGAATATTTCGGCGTCAGCGAGGAATGTATCTTAGACGCCGTCAAAATCTACCGGAACAAAGGACTCCTGTAATACGGAGCCGCCGCAAAAAACGCAAAAAAAACCGCAAGATTCGCATAGCCTGCGCCCTTGCTCCGCGTTATAATAAAACTAGTCCCCATATGGGAAAAGGAATGGAGTCGATTTTATGAAATATGCCTTGATCGGCTGCGGCCGCATCGCCCCCAACCACATTGGTTCCGCCCTGGACCACAAGCTGGACATCCAGGCGGTCTGCGATGTAAAGGAAGAAAAAGCCGCCGCCCTTTTGAACCGGTACGGCCTCTCCGGCGTAAAAATCTACACGGATTACCGGCAAATGCTGGATGAGATCCAGCCGGAGCTGGTGGCCGTGGCCACGGAAAGCGGCTATCACGCCCAGATCGCCATAGACTGTATCCGCCATGGCTGCAACGTCATCATTGAAAAGCCCCTGGCCCTGTCCATGGAGGACGCCCGCCGGGTCATCGCCGCCCGGGACGAAATGGGCGTCGTGGCCTGCATCAACCAGCAGAACCGCTTCAACGCCCCCATCCAGCTCCTGCGCAAGGACCTGGAGGAAGGAAAACTGGGGAAGCTGTTCCACGGCACTTTGCAGATGCACTGGATGCGGGACGAAACGTATTATGATAAACCCTCCTGGCGGGGGACTTACGCTTTAGACGGCGGCGCCCTGATGAACCAGTGCATCCACGGCATCGACCTGCTGCGCTGGATGATGGGCGGCGAGCCCACAGAGGTAATGGCTGTCACTGATAACCTCAATCACCCCTACATCGAGGCGGAAGACATCGGCCTGGCCATCTTCAAGTTCCAAAACGGCAGCTACGGCGTACTGGAAGGCTCCGTCAACACCTATCCGGAAAATCTGGACGAAACCCTGTCCGTTTACGCGGAAAACGGCACCGTCCGCATCGGCGGCGTGGCCACCAATAAACTGGTGGCATATCAGGTGAAAGGGGACGGACGCCCCTTTGAGGAACTGTCGGCCCAGGTCAACACCGAACCGAAAAACGTTTACGGGTTCGGCCACAGCTTCCTTTACGCGGATGTCATTGACGCCATCCAAAACCACCGCGCCCCTTACGTTCCCCTGGAGGAGGGCATGAAAGCACTGGAAATGGTGCTGGCGGTTTATAAATCCGCCGCGGAAGGCAAGCCGGTGACCTTCCCCTTGGGCGATTATTCCACATTGGATGTTTTAAAGCAGAAATAAAAGCAAAATCCCCGCGGATTCTTGGTCTGCGGGGATTTTTTCTGCACGCATTTTTTAAAAAATATTGGGGATTGCGGCGCCGCTTTTCTTTTGCTATGATAAAGGTAAGCCGTACGGATTCAACACAGAAAGGATGAACTACCATGAAATCCACACCGCAGAAAATCCTGGATTGGACTATCGAGAAAATCAACCGGGATTACCCCGGGCAAATCTGCCTGCTCATTGAAAACACCAATCTCCGCCTGCCCGGCTTCGACCAGGGGGACGGCGTCGATTATTTCATTCCGGAAGACGGGTTTGCCGATACCCTGTCCCGCACCTTTATCATCGACGGCGTCGGCTACGACCTATATCCCCGTTCCTGGCAGCGGATCGAGGAGATGTCCAACCTGGACGACTATAACCCCACCTGCCTGGCCGATGCGGTAATCGTCTGGGCCAGATCGCCCCAGGACCGGGAACGGTTTGAGGCCTATCGGGAACGGCTTCGGCAAAACCTGGCCGACCCGGAATTTGTCTACCGGAAGGCCCTGGAAAAACTGGATGTTGCCCAGGGTCTCTACCAAAAACTGCTCTTTGAGCCAAATCCGGGCCAGGCCCGGCTGGCGGCGGGATACGCAGCCGACTACCTGTCCAACGCCATCGCCTTTTTGAACCACACCTATTTCCGCTATAGCCAGGTTTTCCAGCTGGAAGAACTGGAGCCTCTGGAAAAGCCGGAAGGGTTTTCCAAGGCCTATGAAACAATCTTATTTGCGTCGTCCATTGAGGAACTGCGGGAGCTGGCCGGCTCTATGGTGCAGATGACCAGGAAATTCGTGGAAGAACGCCGCCCGCCCCGTCCCAAACGGGAAAGGCCGAATTTCAAAGGGCTGGCCGACTGGTACCAAGAGCTCAGCTATACCTGGCTGCGGATCGCGTATTATACGGAAAAAAACGACCCGCGCCGGGCCTTTGCCTGGGGGATCATGCTTCAGGAGGAATTGAGCACAGTGGCGGAAGAATTTCAGCTGCCGGCCATGGACCTCCTCTCCTGCTACGACGCGCAAAACCTGGCGCCTTTTGCGGAAAAGGCCCGGGAACTGGAACAGCAGATCCGCGGCATTTTGGCGGATAACGGGATCTCCCTGGCAGAATACCGGGATTTCGCGGAATTTGCGGCCCATAACCCGTAAAGGGGGGAGATTTTTATGAAGTACCGCAACGCTTCGGATATCCTCCCCGACCAGCTCCTGCGGGAACTGCAAAAATATGCGCCGGGGGAAATCCTGTATGTCCCATCCCCTCAAAAGCGTAAGCCCTGGGGGCAGGGGTCTGGGGCGCGGGTATTCTACGCCCAGCGAAACGAAGAAATCCGCCGGAAATTTTTTCAGGGCGCGAAATTGGATCAGCTTGCGGAAGAATATTCCCTTTCGCCGGAAACCATCCGGAAAATCGTTTATAAATAGCAAAAACGGCATGACCAAAAGGCCATGCCGTTTCGATTATACAGGGGAATTACGCGAGGCGTGCTTTCAGAGCATCCAGCTGTTTGCGCATTTCAGCAGGCAGCTTGTCGCCGAATTTCGCATAGAAAGCTTCGATACCGGTGCCTTCGCGGGTAATGTCATCCATCCAGGAAGCCTTATCCACGCTGAGCAGCTCTTTGATGGTATCAACAGAGATGTCCAGGCCCTCAATGTTGATATCCTCGGGTTTAGGCTCGTAGCCGATGGGAGTTTCCACAGCGTCAGCTTTGCCTTCGCAGCGGGCCAGGATCCACATCAGGACGCGCATGTTGTCGCCGAAGCCGGGCCAGATAAAGTGGCCTTCATCGTCGGTGCGGAACCAGTTGACATGGAAGATCTTGGGAGCTTTGTCGCCCAGTTTCTCGCCCATGTCCAGCCAGTGCTGCCAGTAGTCGCCCATGTTGTAGCCGCAGAAGGGCAGCATAGCCATGGGGTCGCGGCGGACAACGCCGACAGCGCCGGCAGCGGCAGCGGTGGTTTCGGAAGCCATGATGGAGCCGACGAAGGTACCGTGTTTCCAGTCAAAGGACTGGTAAACCAGGGGAGCAGTTTTCGCGCGGCGGCCGCCGAAGACGATAGCGGAGATCGGAACGCCCTGGGGATTGTCAAACTCGGGGCTGATGCAGGGGCAGTTCTTGGCGGGAGCGGTGAACCGGGAGTTGGGATGAGCCAGCTTATTGCCAGCAGCCACATACTCGGGGCCGTTCACCTTGGCGCCTTTCCACTCGGTAGCATCCACAGGAGGATTCTTGTCCAGGCTCTCCCACCAAACGGTGTTGTTCTCGTTGTTCAGAGCAACGTTGGTGAAGATGGTGCCCTTCTCAGTGGTGTGCAGAGCGTTGGGGTTGGATTTCAGGTTGGTACCGGGAGCAACGCCGAAGAAGCCGTTCTCGGGGTTGATGGCCCACAGACGGCCGTCGTCGCCCTGACGCAACCAAGCGATGTCATCGCCGACAGTCCAAACCTTGTAGCCCTCTTTGGCGTAAACTTCCGGAGGAATCAGCATAGCCAGGTTGGTTTTGCCGCAGGCAGAGGGGAAAGCAGCGCAGATATATTTGGTTTCGCCCTGGGGATTTTCGATGCCCAGGATGAGCATATGCTCAGCCATCCAGCCCTCGTTCTTGCCCTGGTAGGAAGCGATGCGCAGAGCGAAGCATTTCTTGCCCAGCAGCACGTTTCCGCCGTAGCCGGAGTTGATGGAGCAGATGGTGTTTTCTTCCGGGAAGTGAGCGATATAACGCTTTTTGTCGTCGATGTCAGCTTTGGCATGGAGGCCGCGGACGAAGTCGTTGGACTCATCGCCCAGCTGCTCGAAAGCGCGTTTGCCGACGCGGGTCATGATGTCCATGTTCAGGACAACGTAGATGGAGTCGGTAACCTCAACGCCGACCTTGGACATTTTGGAACCGATGGGGCCCATGGAGTACGGGATAACGTACATGGTTTTGCCTTCCATAACGCCGTAGTACATGGGGGTCAGGATGCCGTGCATTTCCTGGGGGGATTTCCAGTTGTTGGTGGGACCTGCGTCCTCTTCTTTAGTGGAGCAGATGAAGGTGCGGTCCTCCACGCGGGCAACGTCGTTGACCGCAGTGCGGTGGTACATACAGCCGGGCAGCTTCTCCTGGTTGAGCCACATCATTTCGCCGGTGGAAACGGCTTCTTCGCGCAAAGCCTGGAGCTGTTCGTCGGAACCGTCGATCCAAACCACTTTCGCGGGTTTGCACAGGGCGGCCATCTCGTCAACCCAAGCCAGAACATTTTTGTTATTCGTGAGCATTGTTCTTTCCCCTTTCACATATTTGAAAATCGGGAATCAAGTTCCGCAACTTTCTACAATTACCATAATACGGCTTTTCCTGCAAAAAATCAATAGCCAATTTGTGAACATTTTGACAGAGAAGCCGTTTTTTGCAGATTTTTGAATTTTTCCTGCAAAATCGTTGAAAAATCTCCGCCAATCATATTGATTCGGCAATAATTTGCATTTAGAAAAAGCAATCCATGCAGAACGTTCAAATATTATCTATTTTTACTCATTCTTCAATGGTGATGCTCTCAATGACAATCTCCTCTTTGGGGATCCCCTGCTGCTCGTCCTCCTTGGGGACGCCGGCGATGGCGTCCACTACGTCCATCCCCTCAATGACCTGGCCAAAGACCGTGTGCATCTTGTCCAGATGGGGGGTTCCGCCCACCTGCTGGTAAAACTCCTTCACTTCATCAGGGAAATCCGTTTCGCCCTTGTTGGCGTTTTGGTACTGCTGCTTTAAGATACTTTCGATCTGATCCAGCTGATCGCCGCTGTAGCCGTACAGCTCATACATCTCCAGCTGGTCCGCTACCTTTTCATTGACGGATTTGCCGTTTTCGTCCTCAATGCTTTCAAAATATTCCTCCGTCATGCTTTCCGTATCCCCGGCCTGCACAATAAAGAACTGGCTGCCGTTGGAGTCCTTCTGGCCGGTATTGGCCATGGACAGAGCTCCCCGGAAGTTCCAGAGGTTATCGGTAAATTCGTCCTCGAAGGACCCGCCCCAGATGCTCTCGCCGCCGGTCCCGTCGCCGGCGGGGTCGCCGCCCTGGATCATGAAATCGTCGATGACCCGGTGGAAGGTCACGCCGTCATAATAGCCCTCTTTGGCGTGGGTGATAAAGTTTTCCACCGTCTTGGGGGCGTCCTCCTCAAAAAGCACCGCCTTGATGGTGCCGTAGTCCCTGACCTCGATCACCGCCACCGGCAGGCCGCTGTAATCGGTGACAGCGGTAACGGAGCCGTCCTCCCCAACGGTGAACTGGCTGTATTCGGGGTTGCCGCAGCCGGACAGCATCCCGGCGCAGAGTGCGGCGGCCGCTAAGAAAGCGGCGCAGCGTTTTGCAATATTCATGGGGATCATCCTTTCTTCAAAGAAAAGCCCCGCGGCGAGGACCGCCCCGGAGCTTTGCCGTCTGAAAATCATTCTGCGGCTTCCACATCCATGCCGGTGATGGAAACCTCGTCGTAAGGCTTGGAATTGCGGTCCACCTTCACAGCCGCGATCTTGTCCACAATGTCCATGCCCTCGATCACCTGTCCGAAAACAGTGTGGGCGCCGTCCAGCCAGGGGGTGCCGCCCTTTTCCATGTAAGCGGAAACAGCGTCCTCGGAAAAGCTCTTGCCCTGGCGCTTCAGCATGGGGAACATGCGCTCATCCATGGTTTCCGGGCCAGCCTGGACAATGAAGAACTGGCTGCCGTTGGTGCCGGGGCCCGCGTTGGCCATGGAGAGGGCCCCCCGGAAATTGCGGGCCTTGTCGGAAAACTCGTCGGCAAATTCCTTGCCCCAGATGCTTTCGCCGCCCATGCCGGTGCCGGTGGGGTCGCCGCCCTGGATCATAAAGTCCCGGATGACCCGGTGGAAAATAATGCCGTCATAGTAGCCGTTTTTGGCGTGGGTCACAAAGTTCTCCACAGCCTTTGGGGCCGCCTCCGGCAGCATTTTTACCTTGATATCGCCCCGGTTGGTGCGGATGGTCACAATGGTGTCGCCGGATTTCACCGGCTCAAAATTCAAAAATGCGCTCATAAAAATCCTCCTTATCCTGCCTGATTTTACTGGGCGGGGGTGGATTCCCCGTTCAGGGCCGCCTCCTTGGCAGCTTCTTCCTCGGCGCTGCGGCGTTTGAGCTCCGCCAGCTCGTCCTCGGTGGGGGTGTTGTCAAGCTCAGGGTAATCCGCCGCGCGGAAGGTGTCCAGTGTGACAGAATTGATCACCACGTCCTCTTTGGGGCGGTTGTTGTTGAGCTGGGCTTCATTTTCCGCGGAAGCCTCCGCATCGGTGGGGTCGATGGATTCATAGGTCAGCGGCAGCTCCAGGATGGCGTTTACCACCTCCATGCCGTCGATGACCTTGCCGAACACACTGTGATACCGGCCGAACTGGGGCACGCCGCCGAATTCCTCGAAGCCGTTTTTCAGCATAGCCGGGAAATTATACTGTTCCATTTCCGCCAGGGTATCCTCGTCTACAGGCACATCCCCCATAAAGAAGAACCGGGAATCGAAGTAGTTGCTCTTGTTCCAAAGCATCCCCGCTTCATAGCAGATCATGGAAACAGAACCGGAAAAGGGCCAAAGGTTGTTGGAATAAGTGGCTTCTATGGGCTTTCCGGTGGTGGAATCGCCGCCGTTTCCGTCCGGGGTGCTGCTGCCGGTTACCACTGCGCCCACCGCCGGCTCCACATGGAAAATAATCTGGCCGTCATAAAAGCCTTCCTCCGCCAGGGCCTTGAATTCATTGACCAGGGTGGGGACCTCCTCTGTATACAGCAGGATGGTGATCTCCCCCATGGACGTATCCACAATGGCAATGTCCTGGCCCTCCTCAGGCTGCTCGAACTGGATATAGTCAATGGTGGACGGGTCAATGGACTCGCTGCATCCAGTCAGGGCTGGAACGCAAAGGGTACAGGCTGCCAGAAAAGCGGCAGCTTTTTTCCAGATTTTCATGCTGTAATCAAACCTTTCTCAAGTTGCGTCTTTTCTATTATAACGAACCACACAAAAAAACGCAAGGGATTCGCGAAAAATTTAAAAATCATCTTTCCCGGCGCAGATACTTCCCCATCCGGGCTTCCTCCCCCAAATCCAGGGGGAAGCCGAAAGCGGCGGCGTTTTCCCGGGAAACCCGGCTAAATAACGCCCAGGCGGCGTCCATGGCCCGCCAAAGATCCGCCGTATCTCCCCGGGCGTACGTTTCCAAAAATTCCGCCCAGTCGCCTTCCGGCAAGAATTTTGGCAGAAATTTCCCGCACTTGCCGGGATTTGCGGAAAAATCCGTCAGGATACCGGCTTTCCAGGAAAGCTGCCGCAGAAGCTCCTCCCGGAGGATGGAAAGCATGGCCTGGGCATAGGAAACCTCTCCCCGCCAAAGTCCCTTGGCCACATTGGAGGAAACCCAGCGGAACTCGTTGACGGAACAGTGGAATTCCAGGGCAGAAGGCCCTTTGACCCGGTACTGCTCATCGGAAGCAGGCGGGATTTCCGGCAGAAGGCCGTCCTTGTCCAGCAAAACCACGCACATACTGTCGGAACAAACCTCTTTGGCGGCGTTTTTTACGGGGATTAAGCTCAAATCCATCCGGTTGCCGTCGGCAAACTGCATGAGATAAATGAACCAATCCGAAAAATCCGGGATTTCCTGCTCATCATAAGCGTCATACTGGTCCCGGCGGGACTGCATCATCACCCGTTCCCCGAACCGGTCCACCCAGGAATCGTCCGCCAGGAAAGGATCCATGTCCGTCACAGCAAACACAATGTCAAAGTCCTGCCACCCATCCCGGGGCGCATTGGGGTTGGCCCGGGAGCCGTTCATCCAAACCGCCCGGACCCGTTCATCCTCCCGGGCGAAGGAGAGGATCTCGTCAAACATCTCTTGTTCGGAACGTTTTTGCATGAACATCACCTTCAAGCACATTTGTAGGGGCGCGCATTGCGCGCCCGCCGAATTGATAACGGACATCTCAGCAGAATGAACATTTTACCAAGGGGCGTCGAGGACGCCGCCCCCTACAACCGGAAAATGGCGGGAACCTGCGGCCGCGCCGGATCGGCATATTTAGTTCAGTTCCCCATGGGCCAGTGCCTTCAGATAGGCGTTGATGAACCCGTCCAGATCGCCGTCCATGACCGCATTGACGTTGCCCATTTCAAAGCCGGTCCGGTGGTCTTTCACCAGGGTGTAGGGCATGAAAACGTAAGAACGGATCTGAGCGCCCCAGGCGATCTCCTTCTGGTCGCCCCGGATGTCCTCGATCTTTTCCAGGTGCTCCCGTTCCTTGATCTGGATCAGCTTGGATTTCAGCATCCGCATGGCCACATCCTTGTTCTGGTACTGGCTCCGTTCCACCTGGCAGGAAACCACGATGCCGGTGGGCAGGTGGGTGATCCGCACGGCGGAGTCGGTCTTGTTGACCTTCTGTCCGCCTGCGCCGCTGGAACGGTAGGTGTCCACCTGAATGTCCTCAGGCCGGATCTCCACCTCGATGGTGTCGTCGATTTCCGGCATGACCTCCACCGACGCGAAAGAAGTGTGCCGCCGCCCGGAAGCGTCAAAGGGGGAGACCCGCACCAGCCGGTGCACCCCGGCCTCGGATTTCAGATAGCCGTAAGCGTTATGGCCCTCGATCATAATGGACGCGCTCTTGATGCCCGCTTCCTCGCCTTCCAGGTAGTCCAAAACCGACACCTTGAACTCGTGGCGTTCGCCCCAGCGGGTATACATCCGGTAAAGCATTTCCACCCAGTCCTGGGCCTCGGTGCCGCCGGCCCCGGCGTGGAAGGTCAAAATGGCGTTTTTGGCGTCATATTCCCCGGAAAGCAGGGTGGACAGCCGCTGCTCCTCGATTTTCGCGTTCAATTCCTGGATCATCTGTTCAATGTCCGGCAGCATGGACTCGTCCCCGTCCTCCTCCGCCATTTCCAGCATGGTCTGAGTGTCCTCCAAAAGGGACACCAGGCTCTGGTAAGAGGAAAGGGTGGCCTTTAAGGAACCGGCCTTTTTGAGGACCTTCTGGGACTGTTCCATGTCGTTCCAGAAATTGGGATCGGCGGCCTGTTTGTCCAGTTCGGCTACCTCCGCCTTGATGGATTCAATGCCCAGGGCGGAGCCCAGATCCGTAAGATCCGGCTCAATGGCCCGGACGGCCTGTTTTTGTTCGTCAAGCTGTAGCATATGGTACCTCCGTTGGAAGAATTATCTCATTCTCTCTTATTATAAAGGAGATTTAGAATTCTGTAAAGATTTGTTTGATAAAAATTGATACTTATGATATAATATGGGAAGGTATAGACTGGGTTTCCCCGTTATGGATGAGGGAACCCTCATTTCTGTGACCACAGCCCCAATGGAGGTTTCTATGTTTAAGTATGAAGGCATCTCCTGTCCCCACTGCGGGGAAAAATTCAAGCCCACTGATGAAATCCTCATCTGCCCGGACTGCGGCGCGCCCTACCACCGCCGCTGCATTGAGGAATTAGGCGCCTGCAAATTCCAGGACCTGCACGCCAAGGGAGAAAGCTGGCAGCCGCCCCAGAAAGCCCCTCACGAGGAGGAGGAAACCAAGTACGACAGCCGGGCGCCCCTGCGGTGCAGCCGGTGCGGGACGGTAAACTCCCGGGATAAGCTGTTCTGCGAGGTCTGCGGCACCCCCCTAAACCGGGATGAACCGGAAAACGGCGCTCCCGGCAGCCAAGGGCCGCGGAACACAGGATGGCAGCAGCCTCCTCACACTATGGCTTATAACCCCTACACCACCCCCTTCGGCGGCCTCAGCCCCGACGAGGAGATCGAGGACATTCCCGTCAAGGACCTGGCCCTTTTCGTGGGCCAGAACACCCACTATTTCCTGCCCAAATTTAAAGACATGGTCACCAAGGGCAAAAAGGTTTCCTGGAACTGGGCTGCCTTCCTTTTCGACAGCTATTATCTGTTTTACCGGAAGATGTGGGGCCCGGCTATTGTGACGGCAGTGCTGAAGTTTGCATTGGCCATCCCCGGCCTTGTGCTGTTTTACAATATGTTCTTCCTGCAAATGGGGCTGGAAATGCCCAGTGGGGAAGAAACTTTGACCCTCATGTACCAGCTCAGCAACATTTTCTACATTCTGTCCCTGGCCATGCAGGCGGCCCTGGCCCTGTTCAGCAATTACCTTTACCAGCGCCGGGTCTTCCGTTCTGTGGGAAAGCTGCGGGAACGGAAAGATTCGCCGGATTACTCCACCATGCTCACTGCCAAGGGCGGTACTTCCGTCAAAGCAGTGGTCCTGTGCATCGTGGCAACCCTGCTCTTTTCCTTCCTGTCCTCGACCCTTTTGCTGGCGTCTATCTCCAGCCTGTATTAATCAGAAATTTTCATATCGGAGGAAACATCTATGAAAATCAGAAAAGCAGTGATCCCGGCCGCCGGTCTGGGCACCCGCGTACTGCCCGCGTCCAAGGCCATGCCAAAGGAAATGCTTTCCATTGTGGATAAGCCCGCTATCCAGTACATTGTGGAGGAAGCGGCCAAAAGCGGCATCGAAGACATCCTCATCATCACCAGCCGGGGCAAAACCACGGTAGAGGATCACTTCGACCGTTCCCCGGAGCTGGAGCAGAAGCTGCTGGATTCCGGCAAGATCGATGTTTATAACGAGATCGTCAATATCACCAAGCTGGCCAACATCACCTATGTCCGCCAGCACGAAACCAAGGGCCTGGGTCACGCCATCCTCTGCGCCAAGGCCTTTGTCGGAGATGAACCCTTTGCAGTTTTGTACGGCGACGACGTGATTTTGGGGGAAAAACCCGTCTGCGGCCAGCTGTGCGAAGCCTATGAGAAATATGGCAAAGGCGTTGTGGGCATCAAGGAAGTAACCCTGGAACAGATCCAGAAATACTCCTCCATGAAGCTCTCCCCTCTGGGCGGCAATCACTACGAAATCACCGACATGATCGAAAAGCCCAAGCCGGACCAGGTATTTTCCCTCTTTTCCATCCTGGGCCGGTGCATTCTGCCGCCCCGGATCTTCACCATCCTGGAAAACACCCCCTACGGTGTCGGCGGCGAGCTTCAGCTGACCGATGCTATGAAGACCCTTGCCCGGGAGGAGGGCATGATCGGCGTGGACTTTGAGGGACGCCGGTACGACATGGGCAACAAGCTGGGCATCCTGGAAGCCATTGTGGAAGTGGGACTTTCCCACCCGGAAACCGGCGCGGCCTTCCGGGAATATTTGAAAGGCATTGCCCAAAACCTGTAAGGAGGAATTTGTAATGGTTCGTCATATTGTTATGTGGAAGCTGAAAGATCGAACGGAGGACGGCTCCAAAGCGGAAAACGCCGCCGCCATCAAAGCGGGGCTGGAAGGGCTGGTAGGCAAAATCGACGGCCTGCTGAAGGCGGAGGTCATGGTTGGCGTCCCCGGCGGCATGGACTTGTGCCTCTACAGCGAATTTTCCAGCATGGAAGCCCTGGAAGGCTACAAGATCCATCCCCTGCACAAAGCAGTGCAGGCCCTGGTGCACCGTTCCATGGAGGACCGGGTGGCCTGCGACGGGATCATCGACTAAACCACACGCAAAGGAGAATATCTTCATGTTTGGCTTCGGCAAAAAGAAGAAAGAGAAGGAATATCTGCTGGGGGCGTCGGACATCCGCCCCCTTTTGGCGACGAAAATGGGCTGCATCGCCACCGACCGGATCACGGTGGACGGCTGCCGGGTGGGCTTTTTCTACCGGGAAGAGCCCAGTGACGGGCTGCCGGACACCGGCTGGCGGTTTTTCGCCGGGGATGAGTCGGACGAATACCTGGACGACCCGGACAACAGCAATGTGTTCTGCTTAAACACCATCGCCAATTACGACCGGGAGATTATCCCGTATTTGGACAGCGAGATCGGTTCCGCTTATTACCGGGACCCCCGCACCGGCAAATTTGTTTTAGACCGGGAGTGGATGTCTGCGGCGAATCGCCGCTGATAATTCGACGCGGCCATTATGTCCCGCGTCAGGCTTCGGCTGGCGCGAACTAGTCGCGCCTCTGACAGAGGGTCCCCGTATTTACGGATTTTTCGGCAAAAATCTCTACAGGTTATGCGTTTGTAGGGGCCGGGTCGCCCGGCCCGGCAGATTCTCACTGCTTTCCGATTTTCCGGGACGATATGGGCCTCGTCCCCTACCAATACATCCGCAGCATTTGTAGGGGCGAACTATGTTCGCCCGGCGATTTACGGACAGTTGTACGGGATTCGCGGGACGGGAAACCCGTCCCCTACAAATTATTCTGATACATCCCGGTCCAGCGGTCCGAACTGTTCCCGCAATTGGGTCACTGCCGTTTCCCCGGGGATAAATTCGGTGTGCTCCGGATTCCATTCCCCGGACAGCGGGATAATTTCCACCTGCTTTTCCTCATCTTTCAGGAACCAGGTGACGGCCTTCCTCCGGGTATTGTAATCGAACTGGGACAGGTCCGTGTCGGTGTTGTTCCAGAACACCTCCATGAGGAAATCCATGCGGTCATCCGCCGTTTCATCCAGCCGGTCCACCAGCAGTTCCCCGCAAAGCCCAAGCCGCCAGGTTTCCGGGGGCTCCCCTTCCGGCGGGGAATTCATGATTTCATAGAGAAGGCTGCCGTTTAGCAGGTGCTCCCCGGCGGGGACGGACACCCGATCTGTCTGGTACCCGGTTTCAAAGGTGTGTTCCAGCCCGCCTAACGCGTCGATGATGTTTTCGGCCCCCTGCTGCCCCACCCGCACATACCGGTCAAAATTGGAAAGCAGCAGGCTCTCCGCCGCCTGTACCACGTTGGCGCACCCGGCATAGTCGTAATGTCCGGCGAAGGTGTCTTCCCTGGCAGAAACTGTCACAAGGGTTTCCGGCGGCACCGGGACCAAAATCACCTTGCTTTCCGCCGGGTCGAACCGGCACAGGGTGTAGGCAAAGGGGGCGTCCGTCCGTTTCCGGCAGCTGATGAACACCAGGTTCAAGGCCTCCTCTTTTCCAGGCGGCGTGCCCATGACCTCCTCAGCAGGCTGGGAGGACGCGGTTTCCGTCCGGCGCTCTTCCCCTTTTCCCAGCATCCAGTATAAGATCCCCGTCACCGCCGCCATGAGGATGGCAAAGGTGATCCCAAACGATAAAAAGAAAATGCCGGCCCCGCCGGTCCTTTTTTCCCCCATGCTTCTCGCCCCTTTCCCAAACAGTATGGGCGGGAAGACTTTTTTTATTCCGGAATACAATAAAAGCTCCTGTTTTCAGGTCTTTTAGAATAGAGAAAGGAGGCTGTCCCATGGACGACAGCCAGATCATCGAGCTTTACTGGGCGCGTTCGGAATCTGCCATTGCGGAAACCGACCGGAAATACGGCCTGTACTGCCGCACCATTGCCAGGAACATCCTGCACAGCGATGAGGACGCGGAGGAATGTGTGAACGACGCCTACCTGGGCGTCTGGAATGCCATTCCCCCCCAGCGCCCCACCTTTTTTGCTGCCTTTATCGGAAAAATCACCCGCAACCTCTCCCTGCACCGGTACCAGAAAAACCACGCGGCCAAACGGGGCGGCGGGGAAACCGGCCTGCTGCTTTCGGAGCTGGAAGGCTGCCTTGCCTCGCCGGGGAGCCTGGATGAAACCATGGATTCCCGTTCGGTAGGGGAGCTGCTGGACCGGTTCCTGGAGGGCCTGCCCAAAGAACACCGGGTCATTTTCGTCCGGCGGTACTGGTACGCCGACCCCATCGCCGACATTGCCCTGCGGATGAACATGGGCCAAAGCCGGGTCACCTCCATTCTCTTTCGCACACGGAACAAACTGCAAAAATTTCTGGAAAAGGAGGGGGTATCCATATGAATCCCATGTCACTGCTGGAGGGGTTTGGCGAGATCCAGGACAAATTCGTGGAAGAAGCGGAAAACTACCGGGCGAAGCCTCAGAAGCTCCGCCTGACCCGCTGGATTTCCGCCGCGGCCTGCCTGGCGGTTTTAGCGGTTTCCGGGGCGGTCTACCTGCGGACCAATCCCATCGAAACCGGCGACAGCGCCTCAAATTCCACCGGTTCGGCTGCCTCCGCCGCGGAGGAAGAACGGACGGCCGATGACGCGTCCGGTTCCCCGGCGCCCAACGCGGCGTTCTTCGATGCCTCTCCTAAAGAATACAGCAATTCCAGCGCCTCTCTGGACCTGGAAGCATATGAACCCATCGCGGAAGGCAGCTCCCTTTTGGCGGAGAACCAGCTTCCGGAACCCATCACCCAGGATATGCTGGGCAGCCTCATTGGAACTGCTGGGGCCGGGGAACTTTACGCCTACGCTCCCCTGGAAAGCGTGCCGGCTGTCCGCATCCTGGAAACAGAGGACGGCGTCCTGCAATACGCGTTTTATACCGGTCCAGCCTCCACCGGCGCGGAGCTTTTCTCCCTTTACGGCGCAGCTTCAGCGGAGGATTTGTCCTATGTGTCGCTGGAGGATACCGAAATCGGTATCGCATCCAGCGACCGGGAGCTGCTGGAGGAGTTTTACCAGTCCTTCACCGCCTTGGAAAGCCAGGGGACCCCGCCGGAGGAAACAGGGGAACAGTTCCTTCGGATTAGGTTCCAGAACGGCCTGACAGTGCGGATGGCGTACCTGGAGGAGGAAGGGCTGCTTTGCACCGCCGCCGACGCGTATCCGGTGGAGGAAGGCTTGGCGGAAATTCTGGAAGGGCTTTCGTAAACTGATGTTTTCACCAGTTTTTTGCAGGCCGATTCACCAATGTATCAAAAATTCAAATATCCTGTTGACAGAATTTCCGTAAAATGTTAAAATTTTAGTAACATTCAGACTGGAAGGAGCGATGGCCCTGTGTCCTTCAGCCGGCCGGTGAAGCCGGACTGGAAAAAGGTCCTGCTGTGGACCCTTTTGCTGGCGGTTTTGATTTTGTTTTTGGATTTGGGCTGTATCTTCCGGAAAGTCACCGGCATCCCCTGCCCCGGCTGCGGCATGACCCGGGCGCACCTGGCGGCGCTGAGGCTTGATTTTCCAAGCGCCTTTTTCTACCACCCCCTGTGGTTCCTGCCCATTCCGTTGGCGGCAGTCCAGCTTTTCTTCCCGAGGGGCATTTTCCGTGAACGGAAGTGGAACAACGCCTTGGCGGTCCTGCTGCTGATCCTGGTGCTGGCCGTTTACGCGGTGCGGATGGTCCTGTATTTCCCGGATACGCCGCCCATGGAATACCAGGCGGACAGTCTGGTTGGCTGGCTGCTGACCCTTTTTGGGGTGGATTTGCCGGTATGATTTTATTTTGAGGAGGCTTTCCCCTATGATCCAACAACGAAATTTTGTCACCTATCTGCTCTTGAACATCATCACCTGCGGTATTTACAGCTTCTATTTCCTGTATACCATGACCCGGGACATCAACTCCATGGTGGGGGACGACGGCCGCAGCACCGATCCGACGACAGTAGTGCTGTTGAGCATCATCACCTGCGGCATTTACAGCCTCTATTGGTACTATGTCCAGGGCAACCGGATGAAAGCGCTGGCGGATTACAACAATGTTCCCTGTCAGGAAAACGGCACCTCTTACCTGGTGTGGATCTTAGTGGGCGCTTTGATCTGCGGCATTGGCTCCTACATCGGGATCTACCTGTTTATCAAAAACTTCAATAACCTTGCAAACGCTTACAATATGAGCCAGTTCAACCAGAACGGCGGCACTGCTAATTTCTAAAAGTGATTTGGGGGCGGCGGAATGCCGCCCTTTTTTGTAAGGAGGGAACGCGGATGCGTCTTTGTATTGTCAACGCTCCATGCAGAGTCTGAGCCTGGACGGGACTGCATGGGGTGGATCGCCTGATAAGATCCGTCCAGCCGGACTTTGCACCCTGATTCATCAAAAATCAAAGGAGCAAAGTCATGAAAAAACATTTTACAAATCCATTCAAAGGTATGGGCGATTTTCTGCTGCTGTGGGGGTCCCAGGCGCTATCGGCCCTGGGCAGCTCCATGACCAGCTTCGCGCTGATTATCTGGTCCTACGAGCAGGAAGGTTCCGCCTTAATGACGGCCCTTCTGACGGTATGCTCTTACACCCCCTATGTGCTGTTCAGCGTCTTTGCGGGGGCAATCAGCGACCGGTGGGACAAAAAGAAGATCATGCTGGCCTGCGACACCGTGGCCGCAGTGTGTACCCTGTCCATTTTCTTCCTGCTGAAAACGGGACACCTGGAAATCTGGCACCTGTACCTTATCAACGCCTTAAACGGCCTGATGAATACCTTCCAGCAGCCAGCGTCTGATGTGTCCGTCACCCTGCTGGTGCCCAAAGAGCAGTACCAGCGCATCGGGGCGTTCCAGAATTTTTCCGGTTCCCTGGTGAGTATCCTGACGCCCGCTGTGGCTTCGGCTGTGCTGGCCTTTGCGGGAATGGAGGCGGTCATTTTCTTCGACCTCTTTACCTTCCTCATGGCCTTCCTCACCCTGGCCCTTTTCATCCGGGTCCCAAAGCCGGAACAAAGGGAGGGAAAACGGGAAAAGCTGCGGGACTCCATTTCCGGCGGACTTGCCTTCCTGATGAAAAACCGGGGGATCCTCAACCTGATGTGGTTCCTGGCGGCCATCAACCTGGTTGCGTCCATGTATGAGGCGGCCCTGCCTCCCATGCTGCTTTCCCGGCAGGGCGGCGGGGAGCTGGCCCTGGGATGGGTCAATTCCTGCACCGGCGCGGCGAACCTGCTGGGCAGCATTCTGGCGGCTGCGCTGAAAACGCCCAAAAGCCGGGTGAAGGTCATCTGCGTTACTCTGTTTTTCTCCATGAGCACAGAAAATTTCCTGCTGGCTTTTGGCAGGGCCGTTCCGGTCTGGTGCCTGGGGGCCATTCTGGGCTGGGCGCTGATCCCCATTATGAACACCAACCTAAACGCCCTGATGCGGAGCCACATCCCTGCGGAAATCCAGGGGCGGGTGTATGCCATCCGCAACAGCTTCCAGTTTTTTACCATCCCCTTGGGATACCTGCTGGGAGGTTTGCTGGTAGATCAGGTCTGCGAGCCGCTGATGGCGGCCCAGAAGCCGGACAGTTTTCTGGTGCTGCTGCTGGGCAGCGGCAAAGGATCGGGGGCTGCTCTGCTCTTTCTAATTCTGGCCTTCGCCGGAATCGGGGTCTGCGCGATTTTTTCTAAGAACAAGGAAATCTGGCGGCTGGAGCGGTTGACAAACCCGGAAAAATAAGGTAAAATAAAAAAGCTGAGAAGACTGTGTGGCAGCGCGGCATTAGCCGTGAGGAAAGTCCGAGCATCACAGGACAGGATAACTGCTAACGGCAGCCGAAGGCGACTTCAGGGAAAGTGCAACAGAGAGATACCGCCGGATTTTTCCGGTAAGGGTGGAAAGGCGAGGTAAGAGCTCACCGGAGCGGGGGGAACCCCGCTGCCATGTAAACCCTATCCGATGCAACACCGACTGGGGGGTTATCGTTGGTCCGACGCTCCCGACGGGTGGCTGGAGCAAGGCGGCAACGTCTTGTCGAGATAGATTGTCACACACGACAGAACTCGGCTTACAGGTCCTCTCAGCTTATTTAACAAAAAACGCCATTGTAGATTCGTGAATTTCACGATTTACAATGGTTTTTTGTTTATTTGAAAAAATTCCAACTGAACAAATCTTTAATAGCTTGGCTTCTGTGTACGGCAAGCGGCCTAGACTGTAACCCCGGCATGATTCCAATTTTTGTAAAACTCGCCCTCTAAAAATCATCCCACTCCATCAATCATTGGAGTGGGATTTCCATCTTTATTGTGTTACATTACTTGTTTCTTGTTCCGCAGGAGGGTAGAACATAATCCGTACAATGTTATTGGATAAAATAGATACCCTAAATATTCCAATGTTTGCTCTTGGGGTATACCATACTTTTCCTGCCGGATTCTCAAAATCAGGTTCTCCATATGTATCGGTAAATAAAGTTCCCCATTCCTCTGCACAGGCAACTACTTCCTCAGCGGCAGAAGGTTGATATATCCAGGAAATCCTTTCGATTTTGTCTTCCGAATTGACAGAAAATCGCAGCTGTCCTGTTCTGCCCTCATGTTCATAGGGATAGAAATATTCTGTTAAACCTTCTTCCTCGTTTATATTTATTTCGTTCGTTTCTCCATAGGCTTCCAACATATCCCCAACTGTACTGTCAAAGTCCAGCTCTGTAAATGGGGTCAAGGGTTTTCCTTCAAAAATTCCGCAGCTATTGCATACCAGCATAACAAATAGCAACAGACAAACCGAGAGAAATGATGTTTTTTGTTTCATGGGAGGCCCTCTTATTTTGTAAATGTGTGGATATCATCATCAGCGTAAATAAACTCCAAAGTTTCCCAATCCTCAGGAATTTCTACTGCCAGATACCCGCTTTGTTTTCGTCCGGGTTTAACTTCCACTTCATCAAAGTCAAATTCAATTAAGGGATCGTATCCTTCAACAGCTGTGCCAT